>DIVG01000036.1 GCA_002422425.1 Akkermansiaceae bacterium UBA6138
AAATGGAGTGAACCGGTCCGCCTCTGCGATGGCTACACCAAAAACAAACCCTTCATCACGAAGGACGGAAAGTGGCTCTACCTTATCGAGCACATGGGCCCGAAAGGCTGGCGCGGTCGCTACGCCAAAGGCGCCGCGATGGATCCCGCGATGATTCATCCGCGGCCGGAATTGAACCACGCCAATGTCTTCGTCTCCGAGGATGAGGGTAAGACGCTGAGTTTCCTCGGGCAGTCGATCATTCCTGAAAAAGACAAGACTTTCCAGGAGCACATGATCGTCGAGAAAAAGGACGGCACTCTCTGGATGCTCGGTCGGACCACCTATGGAGTCGGCGAGGCCTTTTCGAAAGACCAGGGCAAAACCTGGACGGAGATGGCCCCGGCGAAAGGCATTGCCGGTCCCTCGTCGCGCACCTTCTTCCAGCGACTTGCTTCCGGAAACATCCTCCTTATCAAAAACGGTAACGCGATCGACCAGCCCTCGGAGCGCACGCACATGACCGCCTACCTCTCCGAAGATGACGGTGCGACCTGGCCCTATCAGATCCTCCTCGACGAACGCCCCACCTCTTATCCCGATGCGACACAGGATCAGGATGGCGTCCTTCACATCGTTCACGACTTCGAGCGCCATGGTGCGAAGATCGTCTCCTATCACCGCATCACCGAGGCGGACATCATGGCCGGGAAGGTCGTTGCGGAGGGCAGTGTCCTCGGGAGGGTCGCGAATCAGGCAACGCATCCCGGCCTGGAAGCGAAGGAATACGAGAAGTGGAGGAACCGGCAATGAGCGGCCACGGAAGAAGGGGGCGCACGGGCCTCCTGCCGGTGTTGTTTTCGGCAGGGAAAGGTAGCCTGGACTTTCAGCCCATGTATTCGGCGGAAAGTACGCCAGTCAAAGAGCGAACTTCGTTCGCTCATCCACCGTCCGCCGCCCCGGGCGAATGTATCCGCAGATGGCTGCCCCACACGATGACCATGCACCCGTCAGAAGCTCCAGTCCTCGACCCTCAGCCGTGGCACGCGGCTGAATTCGCCCGTGTTGTTGGTGACCGCTGCGAGGTCGTTGGCAATGGCGATCGCGGCAATCATGAGATCGTTGCCCCCAATCAGTTCCCCCCGCAACTCGAGGTGATGGCGGATATTGGCGTAGGCGGCCGACGCAGCGTCATCGAAGGGAAACGAACGATAGATCCCGATGGTCCTTTCAATTTTCTCACGCCTTGCATCAGGATCGCCATATTTGCACGCACCATGAAGGAGTTCGGCCCGAACAATGGAACAGACGGCAACCTCCGACGGATCTGTCGATTGGAGCCGATCCCGAACAGTCGTATCCGGGTTCTTCAGATACACAATCCAAACGTTGGTATCGACGAGAAAACGCATCACCAATCACCTAGCGGAACTGGAGGGGGATCTTCAGGCGCTTCGAGGGTCTCGCCTTCAAAGCTCCCGGCGGTTTCTTCAAAATACCGCTCCGGCCATCCTCGTGCATCCTTCGCTGGTTTGTCCGGTTCCGCTCGTGAGAATTCGATCAAATCCCTGACGACGCGCTCAAGCTTACTGGCGGAATCCGCATCCAGTTCCAGAAGCCTTTTTTCCAACTCGGCAGCGATTGCGCTCATGGGGTATATGATATCCCGATCCGTGCGGAATTCAAGGAGGTGAAGATTCGCCTGCCCTCGTCATTTTCCTTCGGTCCATCCTGTTATCCCCATGAAATCCTTCTTCACCTGGTTCAACAATCTCTACACGGTCTGGCTCGTCGGCCTCTCGGTCGTGGCTTTTCTTTGGCCGCAGACGATGCTCTGGTTCGACAAACCGTGGATCTTCTGGGCTCTCGCGGCCTCCATGCTGGGGATGGGGCTCACGCTGAAGATCGAGGACTTCAAAGCCGTCGGTCGCATCCCCGGGGCGGTCGCGCTGGGCTTCGGTGCTCAATACACCCTGATGCCGCTGATCGGCTGGCTTATCGCCACGGTGCTGCAACTCGAGCCCGGCCTCGCCGTGGGGATCATCCTCGTGGCAAGTTGTCCGGGGGGCATGGCTTCCAACATGATCGCCTACCTCGCGAAGGCGAACGTGGCGCTCTCCGTGGTCCTGACTTTGTGTTCGACGGTTCTCGCCTTTTTCTTTACGCCGATGTGGACCAGCCTACTCGCCGGGAGCCGGGTGCCGGTGGATGTCTGGGGCATGTGCCTCTCGGCCCTGCAACTCACGGTCGCGCCGGTCACTCTCGGCGTCCTGATCCGTTGGAAACTTCCACGCACCGCCGACCGCATCGGCGCCTGCGGCCCCACCGTCGCGGTCCTCGCTTTTACCCTCGTGACCGGCGGAATCGTCGCCGCGAGTGCGGAGTCCATCGCGGCGAACTTCGGGAGCCTCGTCCTCGCCGCTACGGTGCTGCATCTTGCGGGCTTTGGCATCGGCTATGGCGTGACAAAGTCTTTCCGCTTTCCCGAGTCCGTCGCCCGCACCGTCAGCATAGAAGTCGGGATGCAGAACGGTGGCATGGCTGCGGCTCTCGCGAAAGCCCACTTTGCCGCGATGCCTCTCGCCGCTGCAGGTGCCGTCTTCAGCGGCGTCATGCAGAACATCGTCGGCGGCCTCGTCGCGGCCTGGTGGAAGAGACGAAAAACCGAATGAGCCGCCGCGATATCTATTACTGGAAGTGTGATCGTCCCGCCGCTTTTCACGGCACGGGACCGCGTCCGCGCGCCGACGAAGTTTCGGAAGATGCGATCCGTTTCGTTTTGGAAGATCATTTCCTCCCGGAGACGCTCACTCTTTCTCCGGCCGCTGGTCAGGGGAATCATCTCACCTGGAATGCGGAGATCGATGGCGCTCCGGTGTTTCTTCGGATCGAAAACGGCCCCGAAGGCGACGGTTATCTGGAGATGGAATCCGCTATCCTCGGCGAAGTCGCGAAAACCGGCGTGCCGGTGCCGTGCGTCCATGCCTGCGACGCGAGCCGGACACGGGTGCCCTTCGCCTGGCAGGCTCTTGAGCGCATCGCGTTTCCCGATCTGAATCAGTGGCAAAAGTCGGGCATGCTCGACGCGGATGCCATCGCCTCTGCGATCGGGGAGAACGTCGCGAAATGGCAGGGAATTTGTCCCGCCGGTTTTGGCCCCTTTGATCTCGAAGCATGGCGCGAGGGCAGGGGACTTCGCGGTTGGCACGGCGAGTATGCCGATTACTTCCGCCTCCGGCTCGACGCCCATCTGGCTTCTCTCGTCACCGGTGGATTTTTCAATAACGCTCAGCGGGGGGAGATCGTTGCCGCCATCGATGAACATTCTTCTCTCCTCGAGATCGGTCGAGGCTGCCTCGTTCACAAAGATCTGGCCCTATGGAATGTCCTCGGTCCCCGTGATCGGGTGGCCGCTTTCATCGATTTTGACGACGCGATTTCAGGGGACTCAATGGATGACCTTTCTCTCCTCGCCTGCTTTCACGATGCGGCTTTCCTCGAGCGCGCCTTTGCGGGATACCAAAACGTCAGACCGCTCCCGGCGGAGTGGCGTCGCCGTTTTTGGCTGCACCTCCTCCGGAACCTCATCGTGAAGGCGGTCATCCGCGTCGGGGCGGGCTACTTTGAAAGGGACTCGGGTTTTTTCCTGATCGGGCGCGGGGGTTCCGGCGCGGATTTGAGACAGTTTACCGAAGAGCGTATTGCCCGCGCGCTTCGAGGACTACGCGACGATCTCGACTTTTCCGTTTTATGAAAGGCCACGCCGCGAGAGGTAGCACGGGCTTCCAGCCCTTGCCCCGTGTGGAGACGCCGAAGTCTCCGAAGGGCCCGTTTGCTCTGAAAGGTGGCGGGGCTCGATCTCCTCAGAGCAGGATCGCGGTTCGGGTGTTCCGCCGGTTCGAGGCCGATGCATCGGCAGGATGCCGATGCTACTTTTAGCGTTCACGAAAGCCCAATCCAATTAACAATGGAAACCCTCCCCCCCCTCTCCCTCGGCACCTGGCTCTCGATCGGATCACCCGTCATCGCCGAACTCGCAGGCCTTGCCGGATTCGACTGGGTCCTTCTCGATCTCGAACACGGCTGCGCTTCCGAGGCGAGCATTCCCGATCAGCTCCGCGCACTCCGTGGCACCCCCACCAAAGGGATCGTCCGCGTCAGTGCCCCGACACCCGACCAGATCGCCCGCGTCCTCGACTGGGGAGCCGACGGTATCATGGTCCCGCGGGTCGAGTGTGCCGCCGCCGCCGATTCGATTGTGCGCTTTGCCTGTCATGCTCCGCTCGGACGGCGTGGCTTTTCGCGCACGGTGAGGGCGACTGACTACGGGTTGAAAGGACATCCCGAAAAACCAATCATCATGGTGCAGATCGAGAGTCTCGCCGGCGTGGGAAGTGCGGAAGCCATCGCCAGGGTCGAGGGAGTCGATGTCCTCTTTGTCGGACCCGCCGATCTGCGTCACGACCTCGAGCATAATCCGTTCGGCGAATCGCCCGGCTACGAGGAATGCCTCGACGAGGTCCTCGCGGCGGCCCGCCCGGCCGGCAAAGAGGCGGGGATCCTCGTGCGTGATGCCGACGATGTCGCTGCTTACGCGGACCGCGGGTTCACCCGCATCGCGGTCGACTCCGATCTCTCCATTCTTCGTCACGCTTACCAAACACTCGTTTCTCAAAAGCCATGAAACCCGTCTCTCTGTTTTTCTATGTAGTTTTGTCAGGATCTCTCTTTCTTCAGGCGGAGGAAACCCCCGAAGCTCCTTTCGCGGTCATGACCCCCGATCAGGTTCGCGCCTTCGAAATTGAAGTCCTCGAAAAAGTCGCCGACCTCGCCCTGATCCCGCCCGTGATCAATGCTTCGCCACTGCCGAAGTATGACTATGATCAGCTCGACTACGGCATGACGATCGGGATCACCCGCACGCCGAAAGGCCGACTCTGGGCCGCCTGGGTCGCTGGAGGAGACAGCCCCGAGGCCTTCTTTGTCGTCAACTCAAGCGACGACGATGGCGAGACCTGGTCAAAGCCCCGTCTCGTCATCGACGCGCAGTCGAAGAACCTTCCCCGCCCACGCAGCATCCTCGTCGGCAACCTCTGGACCGATCCGCTCGGGCGAGTCTGGCTGATTTTCGATCAGAGCATGGATATGTTCGACGGGCGCGGCGGGGTCTGGGCGACGATCTGTGAAAACCCCGATGCCGACGAACCCGTTTGGTCAGCCCCGCGCCGCCTTTGGCACGGTGTCACGCTCAATAAGCCCGTCGTTTTAAAAACCGGTGAATGGATGCTTCCAATCTCGCTCGATCAACGGGGAGGGCTCGATGTTTTCAAAGGCTGCTTTACCGAACTCGATCCCCTGCGGGGTGCCAATGTCTTCGTCTCGTCCGACAAAGGCGCCACCTGGGAACGTCGCGGGGCCGCAACGTTTCCGAATCCCGACTGGCACGAACACATGATCGTGGAGCGGAAGGATGGTTCCCTCTGGATGCTCGCCCGAACCGCGAAGGGAATCATGGAAACCGTCTCGACCGACGGGGGGCGCATCTGGACCGAGCCGACGCCTTCAGCGATTCATCATCCCGTGGCGCGTTTTCACGTGCGTCGTCTCGCCTCCGGGAAGATCCTCCTCATCAAGCACGGTGCCACGATCGAGACCCACGAAGGCCGCAGTCAGCTTACCGCCTGGCTCAGCGAGGACGAAGGCAAAACCTGGCAGGGCGGCCTGATGCTCGATGAGCGGAAGGGCATTTCCTATCCCGACGGATTTCAGGCCGAAGACGGGACGATCTACATCTCCTACGATCGCAACCGCTCCACCGACGGCGAGATCCTGTTGGCGAGATTTACCGAAGAGGACATCCTCGCGAAGGAGCTGAAAGGGCCGAAGTCGAAGTTGAAAATGCTCATCAGCCGTCCGCTCGCTCGTGAGCTCGACGGACTGAAGGCGGGGCTTTGACAGGGCGATCGCCTGATGGGGGAGACGGCGGCTCGCCTCAGTCTCGCCTCACCTGAGAAAGACGAAAAACTTTCGGCAGAGAAAGTTCACCAGGGTCGAGCTCACCATGAGCCCGCCCTGGGCGATCCAGGGATTGAGGCCGTGTGAAATGAGAAAGGGGCCGCAGAGGAGCCCGGCGGCAAGGCTCGCCAGCGAGACAACAAAGAAGAGGGTGAATTCGCGGATTCGTGAATGACGCCCGGCGGTGAAAATGAACGCAATGTTGAAGAGATAATTGACGGAGGCGGCGACCGGAAAGGCGAAAAGATTACTGATGATGGCGTTGCGTTGTTTGAGGGCACCAGCGAGCTCACCGACGGCGAGGTAATCATGAGCGGGAAAGACGGTGTGAGAGAGTCCCGCGAAAATTCCGAGGTGGACGATTGAGGCAATACCGCCGAAGACGACATATTTGAGAAATTGCACACTCACGGGAGAGTCAAGCGAACCAAGCCAGGCGAGGGTGGTTCGGGTACCGTGCGCGCGCCAGTGCTGCCGGACCCTCACGAAATCAGAGACGAGGTGGTGTCTGAGTCGGGGAATCATGAAGGAGAAACAGGCGTAGCTGCCGCACGTGAGAAATCGCCGGAGTAGAGGCGGTCATAACGGTCCATCATCGCGTTGAGCGAGAGTTCCTTTTCCGCATAAAGACGGGCCGCCTGCCCCGCCGTTGCGAGAGTTTCGGGAGGGAGCGAGGCAATCCGCGCGAGGGCCGAGGCGATGAGTTCGGGAGAGGCCAGATCTTCAATCCAGGAATGCAACCCGTCGCCCGAAATCTCGCGGACGCCGCAGACTTCGTTGGCGAGGACGGGGATGCCGCAGGCCATCGACTCGAGGGCCGCGTTGGGCATGCCCTCGCTTTCCGACGCGATCACGAGCACGTCCATGGCCTGATACCAGGGAACGGGATCCTGCTGCAGGCCGGCCCAGACGATGCGATCAGCGAACGGACTCGCGGCGATCCGGGCGAGGATTCGCTCTTTTTCCTCTCCTCCGTCACCGAGGAGGAGGAGACCCGGGGACGAAAGGGTCCGGGCGGCTTTTTCGAAACCTTCAATGAGAGCCAGATGGCGTTTTAGTTTGGCAAATCTCGCCACCTTGCCAACCCAGAATCGTTCAGGATCGAGACCGAGTCGTTGGCGATGTTCAGATCGCCCGTCGCGGGGGAGGGGGCGGAAGCGATGCTCGTCGACGCCGTTCCGGAGGGCGAACTGGTGGCGATGTTTCAGTCCGAGGTGCTGAAGCTGATCCAGTTGCTGGGTCGAGACAGTGAAGACGCAGGAGGCGAGGGGGTAGAGCCGCTTGCGTTGCAGGAGGCGCCGTGGGGAAAGTTCGTCGCCGTAAAGGATGATGTGCTCGGAGTGGAGGATAGCCGGCTTCCACGAGGCGGGCCTCGCTTTCGCCAGAGCAGCGTAGATCAAGCCACCGAGATGATGGGTGTGAATCAGGTCGAACTTACCTTTGCGGATCAGCGATGCGAGGGAACGCACGGCCCGGAGGGAGAAACCGGGAGGTTTGTCGAGTGAGATCAACTCGATTCCGGGTCTCAGTCTTTCGGCGAAGGGGCCGGTGCGGCTTAGGCAGCAGACCGTGACATCAAAGCGCTCCGGGTCGAGCCGGTTACAGACCTGGACCATGATGTTTTCCATCCCACCCTGATGGAGACTATCCACAATCTGAAGAAGCCGGGTCTTGCTCTCGCGCCGGGAGGAGTTAACCATGTTGAAGAGGGAGGGAGATGGAATGAAAAAAGGCCGGGTCGCCGGGGCGGTAAAAAAGTCCCGCCTCACCGCTGACGATCCCGTCTCCCTCACTTTTTGCAATTGCTCATGTCATCGCCCCTCCTGGATCGCCTCGCGCTTTCGACCTGCTGGTGCTCGCACCGTCACACTGACGGCTATGCCATGCTCGCCGAAATGCGGGAACTCGGTTTCGTCCGTATCGAATTGAGTCACGGGATACCGGTATCATTGGTGCCGGGGATCCTGCGCGCCGTCGATGAAGGAGTTGTCGATGTCGCGAGCGTTCACAATTTTTGCCCTCTGCCCGGCGGGGTTGACCGGGCCGCTCCCAATCTCTACCAGCCTTCGGCCCGTCGGGGGATCGAGAGCCGTGCCTGGATGCGGCACTCCCTGCAGACCCTTGAGTTCGCCCGACGAGTCGGTGCTTCCCATGTCGTGCTGCACTCGGGCAGCGTCTTTTTCCGTTTCCGATCTCCGGCAAAGGCGCTCGAGCGCGGGGCGGAGGAGGGCGGAGCGCACGCGAGGGCGCTCAAGCGACTCTCGAAGAAAGCCGGTCCGGCGCTGGCCCGGGTCGAGGGGAACTTCCGGAGTCTCCTCGCGGAAACCGCCGCGTCCGGGATTCGTCTTGCGGTGGAGAATCGTGAGGGGCTGCTCGAGTTGCCGCCCGACGAGGGGCTCGCGGCGTTTGTGAAAAGGTTCGGCGCGGACGAGGTTTCCTATTGGCATGATACCGGTCACGCCGAGATCAAGCGTCGGCTCGGTCTCTTCGATCCCGACGCCCTGCTGGAGTCCTTCACGGACCGCCTTGCCGGTTTTCACCTGCACGATGTTGACTCGTCGGGGAGAGATCATCAGGCGATCGGAGCGGGAACGATCGATTTTCGGGGGCTCGCTCGTCACGTTCGCTCTCATCATCTGCTCGTATTGGAACTGCACCCGAGGGTGACGGTGGACGAGGTTCTCGCCTCGCGCGATCGCCTTCTCGAAACGCTCCTTTGAACGGCCCCCGGCCCCCGGTCCCGAAGGCGTCGCCCCTTGCGGTGGCGGGGATATGATCATAAGGTGTCCTGAGAGACAATCCTCTTCTGCCGTGAGCCGAGCCCTTCCCATCCTCCGGGCGAAATATGTCCTCGTCGGCCTTGCCTGGTGGCTCGGAGCGGTATTTTTCTCTCCGGGGCTTCGGGCGGCGGAAGTGGAGGTCGATGGAACTGATTCAACCGTGGTCGATCGGGAGGGCCGGGAGATTCTCTACCCGCGTCTCGACTATGGTCCGACTCCGATGAGAACGGAATCTGCCCTCGAAGTGAGACGTTTTAGTGTTCCGGCCCCGCGAAGCCTCATTGTCACGAGAGAGGGGCTTCCCCTCGCACAAAATAGGGTCGCGTCGCGGGTCGTGGTCAGGCTTCCCGCAGTGGCGTCGACGGCCGGCGAGGCGGTCGTGTGGGTGCGGTCGCTGCCGACCCGCCTCGGCCCGGGAATTCCCCTCATGAGGCTGGAGGACGGCGAGATCCGCCGGCATTTTGAAAACCGCCCGCACCTGCCGCTTGCGCTCACCGAAGCCTTGTCCGCGGACGAGGAGCGGCAAGTGCGATTGGATCTGCCCGAAGGCTGCTCTGTCGACAGGATTTACGTGCGCCACTACCCCGAAGGCGCCCTCACCGCTCATCTCGTCGGCTACACCGGCGTCGCCCTCCCGGACCAGCACGGCCCGGTTGCAGCGGAGGAGTATCTCGGTCCCCTCGTCGAAGGGCGCGCGGGGATGGAAAAAACGCTCGATAAGACCTTGCGGGGCGAGGCGGGCGAAGTGATCAGGGTATTCGACAAGGACGGCAAGCTCCTGCACCAGGAGGTTGCGCGTGAGGCCGTTCCGGGTGCGACCCTGATCCTTTCGCTCAATCTAAAGATGCAGCGGCTCGCGATGGAGGCCTTGCAGGCGAGCGGTCGGCCGGGGGCCTTCGTCGCGGTCGATGCCCTTTCGGGGGATGTTCTTGCGCTCGCTTCCTATCCCAGTTTCGACCCGAACCTTTTCGGGAAAGGGATCACCGCCGGGCAGTATGCCGCCCTCTCCGGAGCGGGCGACGCGCCTCTCTTTGACAGGGCCGTGAGCGGTGCTTATCCGCCCGGTTCGACTTTTAAACCGTTCGTCGCGCTCGCGGGAATGAGTTCGGGAAAAATCAGCGGGGCCGCGACGAAGTTCGCGGGCCCGGGAGAGATGCTTATTGCCGGGCGGATTTTCAGGAACTGGAATTCGCGCGATGAGGGCATGATGGACGTGACGTATGCGATGCTGCGGTCGTGCAACACGTGGTTTTACCAGGCGGCTCTGGAGACGGGAGCGGCTCCCATCTCCGCGATGAGTCACCGGTTTGGCTTCGGGGAGGCCCCGGACCTTCCGCTGCCCTCCGTCTCGGCGGGCCATATCCCGGCTGCGGAGACCTACAACGACCCTCGCAGCCTTGCCAATTACGCGATCGGTCAGGGGCGCGTCCTCATCTCACCGATCCAGATGGCCCTGGCCATGGCCGGTCTCGCGAACGGCACGCGGGTGCCTCGCCCCCGCCTCATTCAGGGCTTGATCGATGCGAGGACCGAAGCGGTCATCGAACGGCATGAAGGGCAGGCGGCCCGCCTGTTGCAGGTGAGGATGGCGGACATCGAGCTGGTTCGTGACGGGATGTGGGGCGTGGTCAATTATCCGGCCGGGACCGCGTGCTCCGCGCGAATGAAGACCCCCGATGTTTACGGCAAGACCGGAACGTCGCAGTGGTCGAATGACGGCAAAAGGGCGTCCCTGGCGTGGTTCGTCGGTTGGGTCGACGCCATCGATCCGTGTATCGCCTTCGCCGTGGTGACCCATGGCAGGGACGGAGAGCCGCTCAGCGGCGGCGGAGATGCCGCTCCGATCGCTGCGGGGCTATTGCGCGCCGTCTATGCGGAGCCGGAGTTACATGGCGTGACGCTGCCGCAGGTTCCTTCTCGTGATGATCCGGTGATCACTTTGCCGGAGCCGTTGTCCCCTTTGGTCCCGTCACCCGACCCGGCGACTCTTCCGGTGCGTGATCTGCCGGTGGAGTTTGACCTGCCGCCGGAGCGTCGACGTTTTTTCGACCTCCTCTTCGGACGGGGGCGACCTTAGGCCGTAACGATGGCGTTAAGGCGGGTTTTGCCGGGAGAGGAGGAAAATCCCGTCGAATTTTCGATCCTTTCCGCCGTCTTGCGTTAGACTCGCGGGGATTTCTTCAAACGTTTTACCTATGATTCATCCCCGTATCAGTATTTTCGGACTGGGCTATGTCGGCAGCGTCACCGCCGCGTCACTGGCGGAGCGCGGCTGTTCGGTGATCGGCTGTGATGTCTCTCCGGGCAAAGTCGATCAGATCAATGCCGGAAAGGCCCCGATCGGTGAGCCTGGTCTTGACGAGCTTCTCCAGGCCCAGTGGACTGCGGGTCGTATCAGGGCGACGCCGGAGGTGGACGAGGCGGTGAGGGAGTCGGACATTTCCGTCGTCTGTGTGGGCACCCCTTCCGCCCCCTCGGGCGCGCTCGATCTCCGCTACGTTGAGACGGTCTCGGCCCAGTTGGGCGCGGCGATTCGGCGGAAGGGGACACCTCACTCCGTCGTCTATCGCAGCACGATGCTGCCCGGTTCGACGCGGAGACTGGCGGCTGCCCACCTCGGAGAAGGGGAAAACCCGCCTGCGGTTTATTTTCTCCCGGAGTTTCTCAGGCAGGGCAGCGCGCTTGCCGATTTCCGAAATCCGAGCCTTTCGGTCATCGGGGTCCTTGCACCGGGGCAGTCAGTGGCTCCGGTCGCGGCGATGCTGGACGAGGCGACCGAAATCGTGGCGGTCGAATCCGCCGAGTTGCTGAAATACTCGTGTAATGCCTTCCACGCGATGAAGGTGGTCTTCGCAAACGAGATCGGGCGCATCGGAAAAGAGCTGGGGATAGATTCGAGCGAGGTCATGGGGGCGCTCTGCCGCGACACAAGGCTCAACATCTCCCCCTACTACCTGAAGCCGGGAACGCCGTTCGGCGGTTCCTGCCTGCCCAAAGACGTCGCCGCCCTCGTCCATCATTCCCGCAAGCTGGGGGTTTCCGTGCCGATGCTCGACAGTTTGATGGAAAGTAACCGGCGGCATCTTGAAGCCGTGCTCGAACGGATCGAGGGAAGGGGCCGAAAGGGGGTTTTGCTCCTCGGACTCGCCTTCAAGGAAGGCACTGACGACCTCCGCGGCAGCGCGATGCTGGAGCTCGCCGCCCAGCTCATGCTGCGCGGGTATGAGGTGAAAATATTTGACCCGGCAGTTTCGCCTGCGAACCTGATCGGGGCAAACCGGGTTTTTGCGGATGCCCGCCTACCCGATCTGGCGTCTCTCATGATCGAAGATCCGACGTCTCTTCTCGCTGACGGCGAGCCGCGAACGATCGTTGTTTCCAAGGAATGTATCGCCCTGGAGGAACTCGGGCCTTTGCTGCGCGACTACCCGGGACATCACCTCATTGACGTCAACGGGTGGCGGGCCCTCAAGGGGGTCACCGCCTCCTACGAGGGAGTCTGCTGGTAGGCAAGCTTCATCGCCCGGTGCGCCGAAGCAGGTAGTCGCGATAGGGCGCGGGGTCGCCCCCGGCACCGTCTTCGGCGGCATGGACCAGATTCGCCATTTCCCTGGCGGTGACGTAGTGAATCTCGAGGCCCCCAAGGTGCCTGATGCTCTCGTGAAAGAGCCGCATCGGTTCGCCGAGAAGCGCGTTGGAGTTCGACTCGATTCCGCCGTGGGTATGCCACTTCACAAAAACCCAGTCGGCCCTTCCCTGAACCGAGATTCCCTGGCGCGAGGCGAGGCGGAGGCGCAGGGCGGTGGGCGGATTGGCTCCGGTGAGGTCACCGTTTTCAAGCCGCGGCAGCAGTCCCCACTTTCTCCTTTTCCAGTTCAGGGCGAGAGGCCCCGGTATGGCGAGGAGCCGGCCGCCATCCGCGCGCAGCGCGCCGCCGGTGGTTGGCGTCGATTCGATGGCGTCGGCATAGGCGCGGTGCCGCGGGCGATCGGCGAGGTAGGCGATGCGGTTGACGAGGCGGGACTGCGTCGGGGACGGGGCAGACGGCATGGTGAAGTCCGCGTAGCAGCCGCTTTCGCGAAGGATCCCGATCTCGTTGTCGATGCCGCAGCCGGCGCCCCGGGGATGGGTGTTGTTGAGGGCCCAGTTCCCGTGGATGAAGCCGAAGCGGGTCCGGCCGGACGGGTCGTGAGAGAGCAGACCATGGCGAAGGAGGTTTTCTTTTCCCTGCTCGAGGGCCTCACGAAACTCGCCCGGGGTGGACCGGTCGTGGTGGAGGTGGATCTCCACCTCGCTCCCGGTGGCTCGGCAAAGGGTGGCGAGGGGGGCAAGGAGGTCGGGATCGTATTGCTCGACGGGATAGAAGAACGTGTGTTTCGGGGCATGGCCTTCGACATCGCGGAAGGGGGCGATGGAACGCGGGAACTGCTCGGCCCAGCGTTCCACCCGTCCGAGGGCGCCGGCCTTGTCGGTGTCGTGAAGCGGCTCAAAGTGGTCGCAGACCGCAATGAAGAGGCGGACGGTTCCGTCAGTCCGGGGGCACCGCCGGAGAAGGTAGGGGAGCAGCCATTTGTCGATCGCACGCACAGGAAGAGAGAGGAAGAATTTTTACCAGGCACCCTTTCCGCCGTCCCGACGGAACCGCAGGTAATAAGAGAACGCCCGCGCGGACTGCACTTGCAGGAAGAGGAATCCCGCCGGGAGGGAAAAGAGGCGATAGCGGCGAAGCGCGGGGCTTATCCCCGCGAGAGCGGCGAGGTAGGCGAGGATCTGGGCGGCGAGGACGAGCCGGAAAAAGCCCGAGGACGGCGCGAGAGCGACCGACGCGCCGAGGCAGGCCGTGAGGTAGAGCGGGCCCCCGAGTCTCAGAACCTTGTGCGAGAGCAACTGCCACCAGCAGCGGTTTACCTGAGGCAGAAGCCATCCCGGGTGCCGGAAGAGCATCTGGTAGTTGCCGGCGAGCGTCCTGACTTTTCTCCGTTGCTCATGGCGGGTTTCAAGAGTTTGGGGATCGTAGGCGACTGCCCCCGGTTCGAAAAGGACACGTCGCCCCCGCACGAGGGCCTGCATCGGCTGGACCACGTCATCGATGAGGGTGTCAGCCGGCAGGGGACGGTAGTCGGTGCGCCGCATCGCGTAGATGGCCCCGGTAGCGCCGATCACGGAGTCGAGTTTCGACTCTTCGTTACGGATCCACTTCTCCAGTTTCCAGTAAAGATCGATTCCGGCAGCGGGACCGCCGACGGAGGGTTCGATCTCAAGGCTACCGCTCACAGCCGCCGCCGCGGGATCGCGGAGCAGTCGATCCACGAGTCGGGCGACCGCGTCAGGGGCAAAGCGCTGGCGCGCGTCGGCGAAAACGAGAATCTCTCCGTTCGCGAAGGTCACGGCAAGATTCAGGGCGGCCGCTTTGCCGGTGCGTTTGCCCGGTTCGAAGACACGAAGGGGACACCCCGGATCGAGGCGGCGGGCGGTCGCGGCAGTGGCATCGGTGCACCCGTCACAGACGAGCAGTATCTCCCGCTCCCCTTCGCAGGCAGAGGCCGCGAGGTTGCGGAGGCGAGCCTCGATGCGGGACTCTTCATTGTGCGCGACGACGATGAAGGAGAGAGAGGGCGGGGGGCCGACGGGCGGGGCTTCTTCCCGTCGTGGTGGTTGTGTCAGGTTCAGCAGGCGCAGCAGGACCGGGTAACCCGCGAAGGCATAGCCGAGAAGGGCCAGGCTCAGCCAGAAAACGGCAGCCGCGATTGAAAGAGAGGGGTCGGCCATACGGCAGGCGGCAAAGGGCAAAAAGGTTCTTTCCGGGACCCGTTGTGTCCGGACGGGCCCTACCGGATTCCGCCTCTGAATTTATCGACTTTGCTTCGGCCTTCGTCAAACAGCCTTTTGAGCGGCGGGGTAATTTACAGGTCGAACCTGCCCCTCGCGAGGGGTCGGATTCGACCCCTCGCGGCGATGAAGTGTTTTTTCGGTTGTGGAAAGCCCCGAATGCAGGCTTCCTTGCCTCTGCCCTTCACCATCCTTTTTGCCCGCCCCTCCATGGACCTCACCTTTGTTTTTCCCTGTCTGAATGAAGAAGAGACCATCGTTCCCTGCATCGAGGCGGTGAAGCAGTCCCTTGATGCGGCGGGCGATTCGCTCAGCTATGAGATTGTCGTTGCCGACAACGGCAGCACCGATCGGTCGGCCGCTCTCGCAGCAGGGCAGGGAGCGCGAGTCGTCCCGGTGATGGAGCGCGGTTATGGGGCGGCGCTCCGCGGCGGGATCGCGGCGGCGGGGGGCACTTATGTCATGTTTGCCGATGCGGACATGACTTATGTTTACGAGGATGCGCTCCCTCTTTACGAAAAAGCGGTGGCGGAAAATGCCGACATGGCCATCGCTTCGCGCATGCGCGGAAAAATCGAACGCGGGGCCATGCCGGTGCTCCACCGCCTCCTCGGCACGCCGGTTCTGACGTGGCTTATCAATGTGCTTTTCGGGGGCCGGCTCTCGGACTGCAATTCCGGGTTCCGCTGCATTCGTCAATCGGCCTACGATACCTGGGGAATCCGCGCCAGCGGCATGGAGTTTGCCTCCGAGTTACTCATCAAGGCGCTGAAACACCGGGCAAAAACGGTCGAGATTCGCTCGGGGCTGCGCTGTGGTCCTGAGGGCCGGGTCGCTCACCTTCGCACCTGGCGAGACGGGATGCGGCACCTCCTCTTCATTCTTTCGGAGCGTCCGCGCCTTTTCGAGCTTAGCGGCGTCGTCCTCGTCGTCCTCAGCACGGTGTTGCAGATCCTCGCCATGGCCAAGGGGCCCACGGAAGTGGCGGGCCTCAATATCTTCGATATGCATTCGAAGGCGCTCCTGCTACTCGCCGGGATTACCGGCATGCAGCTTTATGTTTTCAGCTGCATGCTCTTCCTCCGGGAGCGTGAGAAACCCACCGCCCTGACCGCCAGTATCATCGGGATTGGCGAGGCGCCCCTGTTTTTCCTGCTCCTCTTCATCCTTGTGCTTGAGTTTGTTCTTGTCGGCGGCGTAGTGCTCAACTGGTTCTCCAACAATTTCGCCAATCTCGATCTGGCCAATGTCCTTATCGGCGGGATTCATCTGCTGGGGCTTCCTCTCATGCTGGCGATCGCCCTGCTCGGGCTGCACGTTTTTCAGAAGAGCGGGGATCGCTGAGGTCCTCGTCCGGCAAGCCCCCCTCTTTACCGGGAAAAATAAGGAGCGGGACGCGTGAAGACAGGGCGTCTTCAGTCCGCCCTGCGGCAAAGCACGAGATACTGGGCCCCGAGCGGAACCCCCCTCAGCGACGGTTCGAGAAAGCGCAGGGCCGAAAGGAATCTCGGAAAGAAAAAGGCATAGTCCGTCCGCAGGATCTCAAAGCCGTTCTCTTGAAGGAGCCGTCGGGCCTCGTGAGGATAGATCGGGATCGCCTCCCTGTCGAAGGGGACGAGACGCATCGCGAGGCGGGTGAGGGGATTCCAGGGATTGTTCTCCCAGAAGGCGAACAGTTCCCCGGGTTTGAGCGTCTCCCTGACAATCGCGAAAGCCGCGGCCCGTTCCTTCACCGGGATGTGGTGAAAGACGCCGTTGCAGAAAGCGAGATCACAGGTCGCCTCCCGACCGGTGGCGCTGGTTGCGAAGACCGCCTCGCGGCCTGCCGAGGCTCGGCGGGCCTCATCGAGCGAGCTCTCCGAGGGATCGATTCCGAGGAGCGAAGTCACGCCGAGGATTTCAAAAAAATAAGGGCTTGCCGAGCCGGTCCCGCATCCGAAATCAAGCGCGGTCGAGGGCCGTGATCCGAGCTCCGCGAGGCGCGACCCGAGGCGCTCCATGCGCCCGGCGGCAAAATAGTCCTTCGATTCCCCGCTGAGACGGAGCCCGCGGTTCAGTTGTCTGTCGTAGTCAGCCGCGTGGGCGTCAAACTCCGCCGGAGCGGCGGTGCCGGGATCCGGCAGGCTCTCTTCCCGTTTCCGACCTTGCGCAATTTCCGGATCCATCCTTATTCTCAGAGTGCGGGAACGTTCATGCCATACGGGGCCATTGCCAGAGAAAAGATCTTCACCGCTATGCCATCCGGCGGCGGTTTTCGCCGGGCTTTTCCTCGTTTCCCTCGCCTTTCAGATTCAGAGCGGGGCCTGGCGGAGTGACTTCGGCGGCCATGCGGACGAGGCCGCGCATGTGGTCACGAGCCTGATGGTGCGCGACTACCTCGCCGGGGGTTTTCTTGAAGATCCCCATCCGCTGCGTTTTGCGGAAGGGTATTACGAGCGCTTTCCCAGGGTGGCCCTGGGGCACTACCCGCCGGGGTTCTACCTCGTCGTCGCCCCCGCGTTGCTGCTTTTCCGCACCGGTGCCACCCTTTTGGTGCTGATGAATTTTTTCAGTGCCGGTGCCGGTCTCCTCCTCTTCGTGTTCGGGCGCCGGCTTCTCCGCCGCGAAAGCGGAGCCGTCATGATCGCCTTTCTTTACGTCGCCCTGCCGCAGACCCGGACCTACACGGCCATCGTCATGGCTGATCTTCTCCTCGTGGTCTTCAGTCTTCTCGCGGCTCTTTCCTTTCTCCGCTTCCTCCAAGAGGGACGTTCGCGGGACTCCCTTTTCTTCGGGTGTTGGGCCGCCGCCGCCATCCTGACGAAAGGGTCGGGCATGGGGCTTGCCCTGCTGCCGCCGCTTGCGCTCCTGTTTTCGGGGAAAGGCCGGCTCCTTCTCGCCCCGCGTCTCTGGCTCGCGACGCTACCCGTTCTCTTGTTTGCGTTTCCCTGGATGTTATTGACGGCGGGGATCACCGGCGAAGGCATGCAGGAAATCGGGTTTACCGAATGGATCCGCTCCGCCCTGCCGTTCTACGGCGGGGCGATCGTTCGGGAAGCCGGGTATACCGGCTTTGCCGCCTTCTCCGGGGCCGCCCTTTTCGGTCTCCACCGCGGAGTCGTCCGGAAGCAACCGGCGGGCCACGGAGAGGCCGTTCTCTGGGCTCTCCTGATGGGCGGTCTGGGGGTCGCGCTTGTGGTACCGGCAGGGCTCGATCATCGTTATTTGATGCCCGTGATCCCGTCTCTGCTTCTTCTCGGAGCGGGCGCGGTGCAGGCTCTTTCCCCCGCCGTTCCCGGGAAATGGCAGCAGGTGTTAGTGGCGGCGTTTGCTCTTGCCGTCCTCGGGGAAACGGCCCGATCCGTGCAAAAATTCTACACCGGCGCGAGCGAGGCGGTCCGTCTCGCGGTCGGGGAGGATCACGCCGACGGGGTTGCCGGTGAGCCGGTCCGTCTTCTCGTGGTCTCCAATGCGACGGGGGAGGGGGCGGTCATAGCGGCGGCCGCACTGGAGATCCGGACCGCGGGACTTCAGGTGGCGAGAGGATCCAAAATTCTCTCGACGAGCGACTGGATGGGGCGGGGCTACCGTCTCGCGTTTGAGACGGAGAAAGAATTTTTTGCCATTCTCCGGAACGGGAAAATCGGGTATCTCATCATCGATGACGTCCTCTCTGACGCGCCCGGGCACTGGAGCGCGACCAGAGACCGGCTCGATACTCCCGGCGATGGCCGACTCACCCGGATCGGATCGGTTCCTTCGTGGCGGCGCACCGCGAGACGCGCGTTCGACGTCTACCGGTTCCGTGACGAGTCGCCTCTTCCGTGAGGCCTTCACCGGGGCTAACGAACGGGAATTATTTCCTGAGGCGGAACTGGGCGGCCAGCGCGCGATGCTGGGAGGGGCGTTTTTTTTCCGTAAGACACCAGGTGGTCTCCCAGTGGGAGTTGCCGAAAAGGTAATCGATCCGCATCCACGGACCTCCGAGGCTCAGGGGGAAGCGGGTCGTCCCCGGAAAGGTGTAACCGAATCCGTGGCCGGCCGTCGCGTGGGCGTCTTCGAGCTGGTCCTGGAAGAGGCGGTGAATGTATCCTCCGGCGGGCGCGTTCAAGTCTCCTGCCAGAATCACGGGGAACGACTCGGAAGCGACCCGCTCAAGGAGGACCTCCGCCTCGTCGATACGCCGGTCCCAGTAGGCCTGGTTCACCCGTCTGGGTTCGCTCCACGGTGTTCCCGGAAGACCGATAATTCCGTAGAGAAACGCCCCGCGTCGATAGTAGTTCAGGGTGTCGCGGGGGGAAGCGGGATGGACCGAATAGACGACGACGGGTTGCCCGGCAAAGTCGATCACGAAGCGCGCCGCCAACGGCGGGGAGGGTGCCTGTGTTTCCAGCACCACCAGTTCCGACCCGAGGATGGGATAGCGGCTCAGGAGGGTGAATTCACCTAGATCCACCGCGTGGGCGTAATCCCTGTAGTCGTCGTCCGCGAGGTAGCCCGAGGCGCGCCCCGGGGCTTCCTGCAAGAGGATCAGGTCCGGCCGGACCCGGTTTTTGAAAGGCTTCAGGCTTTGGTTCATGTGCTGGCCGCGGTTGTAGGTCAGCACGGTGAGAGATTCACCGGAGACGGCCGGGCTTGCCCCGGGTTCTCCCTTCGCACGGAGCCCCATCGCCGCGAAAAGAAAGAGGAGTGAGCTCAGCGCGAGAGCCAGCGCCGACCGGCGGTGAAAGAGGAGGGCGGGAAGAAGAAGAAAAAGACCCGGAAGCAAAAAGAGGCTCCGCGGCAGGTAAAGGAGAAAAGCGAGCGTGAGATTCTTTTCGCCGACCCAGCGAAACCCGACCGTGAGCCCCGCGAGCAGAAGGGCATAACCGAAAGTGGACGTGCCCACGAAACGGCGCAAGCCGCCGGAGAGACGGGCGATGCACTTGCCGCGGGCCTCATCGTCGGCAAGAGTCTGCCCCAACCTCTTCAGAAACAATCCGGCGGTTCCGTCAGGCCCGGTGTTTTTCCTGCTCGCCATTGCGCCGTTGGGAATCAGACTCTTGGAGGCGCCCGAAAGCGAAGCCCGTGTCGTAACTCACTCGGGCTCCGGGGCGTCCCCGCCGGCCGGGATGGCTTCAGCCGGGGGAAGGGTTTCCGTCTCTCCCGCCGGCACGGAGGGGGCGGCGGGCCTCGTGCTACGCACGTACAGCCCGGCGAGAATAAATGAAATAACCACAATGGCTATAATTACAAAAACGGATTCGATGATGGTGAACCCGGTTGCTGTCGAGCTGCTATTTTTCGTCGTTCGCTTGTCGGCGGATTTCATGCGGACTCCTTCTGAGCCTGATGCGGTCCCAGAACAGGGAAGGGATGCATCCTAGGGCGAAAGCGCGCTTTTGCAACTTCTCATGCGACCGCCCACCGGGGTCGACCGGGATTCCGCCACGGGGACTGCCCGCTCCCGGGATGGTTAGCGTCGGTCCGGGAAGAGCTCGTTGTTCCGGGCCGCAAGTGACGTTTTCGCCTTTTTTCAGCCGGGTGACGGCTCGTTTTCGCCCCTTTTCCGTCTGTTCCGAGGAGGGCTTCCCCGGAGGCCATTTTTTTTTTCGTCCCGGGTGCGGTCGCGGTTTGGCTTGTTGTCTCCCAAGTCGTTAACGGTCAGAGGTTAAAGCCCAACTTGTGGCGTAAGTCGTTTGTTCGCTGCTGAGACATCCCCCGGAGGCGGGGTGTCCCCCCTTTACTTTTTGCGATAAAAAGGCGATAATTAATGCCCCCACCGTACTCCTTATCGCCATGAAACCGCCTGACAGAAGTCCATAACGTGAAGACATCTCTAAGATTTATATCTTCGGGGGATGCCTGATGTTTTCACGAAGAAATAAGACGCTCCTCCTCGTCGTCACTCTCAGCGTGTTGGTTCACCTGGGGGTTTTGGCGGAGCTTGGCTACGTTCCGGCGCTGCCGTCGGCGTCCGTGAGCTCGTCCCTGGCGAGAGTAGCCCGGCCCGTCGTCGCTTCGGCGAGGCAGGCGGCGGCGGTGATGAGGGGCGCAGAGGGCGAGCGTGCGGCTGACCCTCCCGCCGCCGCCGGGGACGAAGTCGATCCCGATGCGGACCCGTATCTCGTCGCGGGCGAGGGAGGGGGCGGTGCCGAGTCCTACTACTACGACGGCATGGTGCCGTTGGACGGGGAGGGCTCTTATGTGACGGACTCCAGCTTCGAATTCAGCGCTTCGCTGTTCCCCTTCATGCGGGATTTCAACCCGGACAGCGCCCATTTCAAGGCGGGTAACGTCTATTTCCAGGCACTCTGGGTCGAGACCGGTTTCCTCTATTCCGATTACAACGGCCCCGCCGTCTTCCGCCCCGGCGAAGAAGACGGATTCCTCGGTTATGCGAGCTTCGCTTTTCGGGTCGCCGCAGAGCTCACCCCCTCGCTCACGCTCGCGGCTAACGGCGAGCTGATTTACCTCTTCGGGACGAACGAGCTGGGTATCCGGGCGGGCCTCGGTGGCGGTCCTTTCGCGAGACTTCAATACAATTTTGAGCACGGCTCATGGGAACTCATGGCCTACGCGGAGGCCGGGGCGGGATCGCTCAATCGTTTGTTCGGGAGCGATGCCTACGAACGGGCCGGGCGTTATTCCTTCGGGTTCCTCGGCTACGATGATCGGGGCGGTTTTGCCTACGACCCTTTTCTCTACACCGGCCTGGGCGCCGCCGCGACGACCCTGATGAATCCGGAATGGCGTCTTACGCTGACAGCGGATCATACCGACTACTGGTATGTCGGCGACGGGGCGGGGGACGACCATTCCTTCCGGGACCATCTCGGCGTGCGCTACGGGGCCGAGCCCGACACCGTGCCTTTCGCCCCCTGGTTTTCCTACGATACCTGGTCGGACGACCAGTTCGACACGAGCTACAGCACGGTCTATGCAGGCGGGAGCGGCCGTCTTTCGGAAGAGGTCCGCCTCGACGCGCGGGTCGGCTACCTCTGGTCGACCGGTTCGCCCGTCGAGCGGGAAAACTGGCTCTGGAATATTGGGTTGGCCCACCAGATCAACTCGCGCACTTCCCACGGTCTCCGCTTCGGCCAGGACTATTTTTCAAATGACTTCTCGATTGATTCGACCGTCTCCAGCTTTGTCCAGTATCACGTCTCGCATGAACTGTCCGAGCGGATCCAGCTCCGTGCTTTTGCCCAGTGGTCATCCGACGAATACCTCAGCGGATCTCTCACGGGCGGCGAATACGAACGCGAGATGCTGGGGGCCCGCGCCAGTTTCCAGATTTCGGACCGCGTCACGAGCGATCTCGGCTACATCATCGAGTATCGTGAAAACACCCTCAACGGGGAAAAGAGCGAGCGTTCCCTTTTCGATGCAAACCTGAACTGGAGTTTCGGGAACTACTCGACGGTTCAGTTCCGTTATCAGCACGAAGACAGCGACCTTTTCTACGAAGATCTCTACATGGCGGGAGTGCGGCGGCATTTCTAAGGGGTTGAGATCGATCGACCATTCAAGGCACCAACCCATCCCAGGCATCTCATGAAACATCTCTTCCACTCCTTTGGCGGCATCGTCCTTGTGACGGCCTTTCTTCACTCCGGCGCGGGTCAGTCGAACGCCCAGGAAAACGATACCGCCGGGGCCGTGCCGCTCGTCTCTCCGTCGGCCCTCGAATCGGTGGCCTCGCCGGCAAAAGTAGGGGGTGGCGCGATGATATCGGGCGCGACTTCTACAAATTTTTCCGATAGCGCTGCGTTCCCCGGCAAGACAGCGCTGGATGATCCCGGCTCCCATGACCCGCGTCTGCGGGTTCCGGTCGACGAAGCGGGGAAGGTGACCGCCCCCAAGCTGTCCAAGATTGACCTCGACGCCGATTTGGATTACGACGGCACTTTCGACAATACGGCTCCCGCCGGGCAGGGCGTTCATGAGTTTGTGCCTCCCGGGCTTGAGCTAGGGGTGGGCGAGCTTTCCCGTCTTCTCATCCGCTTCAAGACCTACGAGCGCGACTTTCCCGGCACCCTCGTCTTTGGCCTTGAAGTGACTGGAGTCAATCGCGAGGCCTCGAGCGGCGTCTTCGAAGGCGGAGAGACCGCGATCTCCGGACGTCTTCGGGTTTGGCGTGACGCGGCTCGTACGGAGTTGCTTCTCGATTCGGGCGATCCTTCGAAAAGGCGTTTCGAGTGGACCTACGACTCTGCGCAGCGCTCGGGCGGCATTCCCCGCACCATTTACGTTGAAGGGGTCGAGGTCTCTCCCCAGTTCGAAGGTGACCTTCGCCTTTTGGTGGTCGCCTCCCACGTGCCCGATGGAGGGAACGGTAGCGAGTCCTCGCCCCTCTACCAGAGCGCTTTCGATCACCTCCTCATCACCGTGAGAACAGAGCCGATCGCGAAAGAGTTCATCAACAACAACGTGGAGAAGGTTTGGTCAATGGTGGATGCCCCGGGCGCATCGTCGGCAGACGGGGCGACAGAGAAGCCCTCCGCCACGCCAGCCCCTCGCGAGTAGCGTTTTCCCGAGTAGCCGGAAATTGGGTGGATCGCGTCAATCCCCCGGTCCCGGACTGCCCTTCCCCTTTTTTATTTATCTCATGAGCCGTTGCTTCCCATCCCTCGTTTCAGGATCCCTCGCAGGCCTGATCTTTTTCCTCCCGGCCTGCAAATCGACCGACCCCGTTCAGGCCCCCGCCTCTCCGTCGGATTACCCGCCGCCGCGCCTTCCCTTTCCCGATCCGGCCGGGGTCCCGGCCCAGGCGAAGCCCGCCCCGCCCCGCTCTTCGGCAGGCGGTTCGATCCGGACGGGCGACTCGCTGGAGCTTTTTGTGGAGGAGGATAACGCTTTCAATGGCACCTACTCCGTCCGCGAGCAGGGTGACATCATCATCCCTGCGGTCGGGCGCATCCAGGTCGCGGGGCTTTCCGTTAATAGCGCCGGTTCACGGATCCAGACCGAGCTGCAGGCTCGTCATCTGAAAAAAGCCACGGTCATGCTCGATCGGGTGGGGAGAGCGGCCCCTCCGGCGGAAGCGGCGGCGGCAGCATCGGCGGCGGCAGCTCCCGCGCCGAAACTTACCATCTACCTCAACGGCAAGGTCGCCCGGCAGGGACAGCATCGCATCGCCCTTCCCCCGAGCGGGCAACTCGGGGTCTATGAGGCGATCCTGATCGCGGGCGGCCTTTCCCGCTTTGCGGACCATGCCAACGTCCACCTTCTCCGCAACGATGCGGAGGGTAAAAAGCGGAAGATTCCCGTCAACCTGCTCGATATCGAGAAGGGACTGGCAAAAGATCCTCCCGTCGGGGAAGGGGACATCATCGTGGTTCCGGAAAAAGTGTTCGGTTTTTAGATGACCACCGGGCCTGCTATCAGGGGGGGCGTCCGCAGGGAAACCCCTCATTCCTTATGAGTCTCGGCCTTCAGCGCCAGTCGAGGCATCTGCGCTGGGCGGGATTCCTCTTTCTCGCGGATTTCCTGCTCGTCTGGGTATCCTTTCTTCTGGGGATCTGGGTTCGTTTTGATGCCTTCTCCGTACAAAAACTGGTCGATTACGGGCCGGGAGTCGGACTCGCTTCGATCATCCTTCCCTCGATCCTCTACATTGGCGGCCTCTATTCCCCAAGGCACCTGCCGAACGACTGGCTGAGTCACACCCGCTGGCTTCTCGTCGGCATCCTCGCGGTCATCGCGACGGTCCTCGCGACCGGTTCGATCGTCTTCGCTTCGCGGGTCGGTCGCGGGGTCCTCCTCGCCTCCCTCCTTATCTTTATTCCGCTGCTGGCACTGCGGCACTGGGTCGTGATGCGGCGGCGCCATCAGCGCATGCACTCCCTCCTTTGCCTCGTCACGAGCGAGGCGGACGAACGGGCCGCGGCAAAACTTTACGAGTTCTGGGGGGCCCGGGCGAAGACCTTCGGCATCGTTCTCGGACGAGGGTATCAGGCCACCTCGGCGCTTCCGGTGATGGGCGGGATCGACGAGCTCGCGGCGGCCGCCGAACCGGGTTCTTTTGATATCGTCCTCGTTCGCGACAGCCATTTTCAGGACCCCGCGACAGCCCTCTTCCTGCGGGGTTTGCGCTACGAAGGGGCCGAGATCCTCCCGCTTTCCGATGCCTGCGAGGACCTTTACCACGCGGTTCCCCTCGAGGTTATCAGTGATGCCTGGCTTTTCCGGGCTTCGACCCAGTCGCAGCTCTTTTACATCCGCAAGCTCAAGCGGTTCTCCGACGTTGTCCTTGCCTCCCTTTTCCTTGTTTTACTGGCCCCGTTTCTCGGTTTCGGGATGCTCCTCGTGAGATTCTCTTCGCCCGGCCCGCTGATTTTTCGTCAGAGCCGGGCCGGCCGCCTCGGCCGCCCCATCACCGTGTTAAAGCTCCGCACCATGCACGTGAGAGGCGGCGAAGGAACCGGAAAATGGGCCAATGAGGAGGGGGATCGCATCTTTCCGTGCGGGCGGTTTCTGCGCACCTTTCGCATCGACGAGATTCCCCAGCTGATCAACGTCCTGCAGGGAGAGATGTCTTTCGTCGGACCGCGACCGGAGCAGGTATCCATCGTGGAAGAGCTCTCGGCGCAGATCCCTTTTTATCGCGAGCGCCTCCTCATCCAGCCGGGAATCACCGGCTGGGCGCAGGTCAACTACCCCTATGGCGCCTCGGTTGAGGACGCGGCGCGCAAGCTGGAGTATGACCTCTACTACATGAAGCACATGGGGATCTTCCTCGACTTTTTTATCCTCCTCGAGACCGTCAAGATTATCCTCACCGGCGGGCGGCGCGAGGGGGACCGCGATTATCTTGAGTTCCGCGAAGACCTCACGTGAGGGGCGTTGCCCCGCGAGGCGGAACGAGAGGACAGTCCTGAACCTCTCCCGGAGATGAGAAAGGGGAAATACGCGACCCGCTCCCGTGAGAGGCCCGATCTTTCGGCCCCTCCTCTCGGCGCGCGGGTGCTTCACCCCCTTTGCCAGGGCGCTAAGGGGTCTTCCGGATGCGAAGGCGGATTGGAATGTCCGCTCGTCTCCGGAGGATCCCCTTCAAACTGGTCGTAATACGGAGCCGAGTAGTAATAATACTGGTAGTAGTTGCCGACCTTCGTGAGATCAACGCCGTTGAGGACAAACCCGAAGAAGTGGGCCCCCGTCTTGCGCAGCACCGTGACGGCATCGCGCACGTCCTTCATCGAGGTTTTTTCCGAACGCACCACGAGGACGACCCCGTCGGCGAGCCGCTGGAGAGACGCCGACTCGCTCAGCCCGAGAGTCGGGGGGCAGTCGAGAATGATGCGGTCGTAGCGGGTCCGCCAGTATTTGACCAGTTTGAAAAATCCCTCCTGGCAGAGCAGCTCGGTCGCGCCCGGAATGATCGGGCCGCGCGGAATCGCCTCGAAGCCCTTCTGCCCCGTCGGGAGGGTCGCCTTTTCCGGCGTCACCTGGCCGATGAGCATTCGCGACATGCCCTCTCCGTTGTCGAGGTTGAGGAGCACGTGCTGGCGCCCCCGGCGAAGGTCGCAATCGACGAGGAGAACCTTCTCTCCCATCGAATGGTAAGCCCAGGCGAGGTTCGCGCCCTGGGTAGTTTTGCCCTCCTGGGGGCGCGCGCTCGTGATGAGGATCACCTGCGAGGCGATCCCCTCGAACTTCGAATCGAGGCCGATGTTCGCACGAATCACGCGGAAACACTCGAGCAGGTAATTGGGAACCGTCGCCCCCTGGGCGGGAGAGCGGTGCACCGACTCAAGGAAATCCGGGTCGGTCAGGGGGACGATGCCGATCCCCTTGAGGCCGATGTAGTCCTCGAGCTGGCTCAGGGACGACGCCGAGGTGTCGAGGAGGTTGAGGACGGTGGGAATGCCGATCGCGCCGGCGAGACCGAGGAGGAGTGAGAGGGTCACGAGCTTCCGTTTGTTCGGGGAGACGGGCACTTTGTCCCGCAGGCTCGTGTGGCCCTTGAAGCGGAGCTGCATCGAATCGAAGTCCTCGGTGAAGGTAGCGACCGCCAACTTCTCGGCAAGGCGCTCGCGGGCCTTGTCCCACATGACCTGGGCCTGCTCTATCGTGGTATATTCCATCGAGGTCCGTCCAACGAGTTCGGTGACTTCCTGATACTCGGGGATGCGCCGCTCCAGTTCAGCCAGCTTCCCGGTGAGTCCCCGGTAGTCGAGTTCGAACTTTTCACGCAGCACCCGCATTTCGGTCTGGAGCGAGCGTTTTACGTTTTCGAGGCGCTCGTTCAGCGCCTTCATGCGGGGATGTTCGGGAAGGAGGATCGCCGACAACTCTTCCCCCTGGTTTTCGAGGGAACGTTGCTCCCGTTCAAGATCCCGCCATGGTTCGAGCACCTCGACATTCGCTGGTGTCACCACCTGGATGCCGGGAGCGGCGGCCGGAGCGACACCGGTGCGACTCCCGCCGAGGGGGCGGCTGATGATATTGCCGACAGCCACCTCGGCTTCGTTTTCAAAATCGGAGAGCAGGGAGAGGATCGTGATGGTGTGATCGGCGCTCTCATCGCGCTCGTAGCTTTCGAGATTTTTCCGCAGGGCGTCCATCCGCGTGAGACGTTCCCGGGTCTCGACGAGCTGCTTGGGGATTTGGAGAAGGTTCTGCTGCTCGATCGTGATCTCGGTGAATTTCTGGTCCCGCTCCATTGAGGTCATGGAGTCGACATTCTCCGCGACCTTCTTTTCGAGCTCCGTCAGTTGGAGCTGGTAGCGATCGAGCGCGTCGTCGCGGAACTCCTTCCAACCGGCATCCTGGATTTCCTGAAAGGCTTCGACCAGAGCCGGGGCGAAACTCCTCACCACCTCGGGCGTGTAGGCCATCACGGAAATTTCGAGATGCCGCACATCCACGGCTGAAACGGTCACTTTCGGAACCTGTTCAAGGAGGGCTTCAAAGGTCGCCTCGTCCCCGACGAGCCCGAGTTTTTTGCCTGCCGCGATCAGCACCTGCTGCGACTGGAGCCGTCCGATAAGGGCCCGGTTGACCCCGGCGGACACCGATGTTTCGGGGAGTTCCGCGTTGCGCACCGGATTGCCGTAGGACTGGAAAAAAACGAGCGAGCGCGCCTGATAGAGAGGCGTCGCGTAGAGGAAGTATCCCATGCCCGCGAGCAGGGCCATCGCGAGGATGATGACCATCAGACGGAAATGCTTCACGTAGGAAAAGGCCTGCGCGATGATTTTGACGGGGTCAAACGGCGTCTGGGGGCGAGGGGCGGAGTCCATGGAGGGGAGGAGGCGGAAAGAGGGAAGGCGGGAGCCGGGCCCCTCAGCGGGGAGCCACCTTGTTAGCGGTCCTCGAGGGGGCGAAGAAGGGTTTCAAAAATCCCCAGTCGCCCTTGATGAGACAACGAACCGCGTAGCAGCTCAGCCCGGCAAGGGGAACCCCCAGTATGAACAGGAACCAGAGGACCTTTGCCTTCGTCGGGACGTCGAGGCGGCGGAGGCTGGAGAAGGCGGCGAGGAGGAGGAGGAGCCAGACCGATCCCAGCCCCCAGTAAATCGCGGGGTGCTCGGAAACAACGTCGAGGGTGAGGAATCGAATGACGACCTGGAGCATGGAGAGCCGAGGAAAGGGGCGCACGGCCCGGTAAAAAATCTGACGCGGATCATCCGACCGCCGGGACCCCCGAAACGGTAAGGCACCCGTGACAGGCCGCAAACGAAAAGGCGTTGCTTTTCGAAAGAAGGGGGCGCGCGAAGCCGCGAAAAAGGGAAGGGCGACGGGGCTTTACCGATGCCGGGAGCGGGCCGGTGAGAGCGGGCGGAGGGACCCGCCTCAGAGATTTTTGAGGATGTAGTCCCACATCACGAGCGTGAGCCAGGTCAGGGCGAACGAGGTCGCGAAGTCGAAGAGGCCGAAGCGGTTCCAGAGCGGTTTGCGGGAGAGCAGGGAGACCGGCACGGGCTTGAAAGCCGGCGTTTCGCGGGGGCGCCACGCTTCTTTGATCGTTCCGAGGGACCGGCGGACGAGGTCGGCGGATTTTGGCGCCGCGCTCACAGGCGGCCCTTCCGCGGCGAGAGCGGGGCTCTCCGCCTTCGCGAGGGCCTCGAGTTCATCGGCTTTTCGCAAGCGGTGCAGGGCCGCCGTCGCGGCGATGAGGAGGAAATATTCGGTGTGGTATTCCCGGTTGATCATCCAGCCCGAGACGATATTGCCAAACAGAAAGATGAGGAGGACGCGGCGACATCGTTCCTGCCCGGTGTCGGCCGATTTGAAAAAGAGCACGGTGTGAAGGGCGCACCAGAGGGCCGCGAAGTAGAGGAAGAGCCCGTAGCGACCGAGATCGGCGGCCACCTGGACGTAGCTGGAGTGGGTCGCTTTCGGGACGATGAGGGTGCGGTTCCCCTCGCGCCACGGAATCATCGCGTGGAATTTCCTCCAGCCTTCCCCGTTGGCCTTGGTGTCAGCGACCGTCTTCGCCATTTCCCAGGCGAGGAGACGGCCCTGGACGCCTTCGTCGGCGCGGAGGTTCCCCATCTCGCTCATTCGGGGGAGGAAACTGAGGGCGGAAACGCCGACCGTGAGGGTCGCGGCGACCGCGATGACCTGGAACCAGCGCGGGCGGCCGAGAATGAGGGCGATCACGAGGAGGGCCGCCCCGACGACATAGCCGCCCTTTGACTGGGTCAACCAGGCGCAGTAAAAAACGACCGCGGCAAAGAGCGGGAAAACCACGCTTCGTCCCGTGAGGCTCCCTTTCCAGAAGAAAAGAACGTAGCTGGCGGGTAGGGCCGCCACGATGCTGTGGGCGAGGGCGTTGGGGTTGTTGTGCAACCAGGTGCCGAGAGAGAGCCGCCCCATCTGAGTGTATCTCAAGTCCTGCGCTCCAGTCAGGTCGATCCCCACGGTGCTGAGGACTCCGAGGAGGGCGAGGCCGAAGAGGAGCCCGTTCCAGACCACGAGATAGCGGCTGAGCCGGTCCCAGCTGTTGACCGACTGGACGGTGAGGGCGTAGAAGGCGAGGAAGGGGAGCAAGCCCATGATCGAGCCCCCCCCGAAAAAGAGGATGTAGCCGAGGTAGGCGAACATGGCCCAGTCGTGCGGGGTTCGCGCGAAGCCCGGCAACGGGGAGGGGCGCGAGCGGCCCGCGACGAGGGCGAGGATCCAGAAGGCGACGAGAGGGCGAATGATTTCGAGGCCGGCCATCCCCGGGACCCAGTCCTGAGGACGCAGGTAGTAGAGGACAAGAAAGAGGATGGCGAAAAAAAACTCCATGCGGAGGCGGCGGCGACCCGGCGAACGGAAGAGTCTACTCCTTTCACCCTTCTCCGCAAGGACGCCGGCTTCCCCTTTTCCCCGGGCGAGAGAAGCGACTGCCATCTCGTGGCCTCCGGCAGGCAACCCGCCGAGGCGGAAAATCGGCAGATCAACGGTCTCCCGGCCTTCGTTTCCGCCGGCGGCGATTAGCCCCTTTTTACTTGACTTTGCGCCCCGCACGAGAGAGGAGAAGGGTGTCGGGCAACCGGCACTTTTTGATGGCCGTATCACCTGACAGACTGGCTGCCATCACCGGCGCCGAGGGTTTCATTGGAAGCCACCTCGTGGAAAAAATGGTTTCCGAAGGGTGGCGGGTGCGCGCGATGGCCTGCTACAATTCCTTCGGGCACCGCGGCTGGCTCGACCAGCTCTCTGCCGGGGTCCTCGAGCGGGTTGAGATCGTTCCCGGTGACGTGCGGGATCCTCGTTGTGTGCGGGCCCTGGTCGAGGGAGCCGATCTCGTGATGCACCTTGCCGCGCTCATCGGCATTCCCTACAGCTACAGCGCCCCGGAAAGTTATCTCGAGACAAACCTTCGCGGCACCCTCAACGTCCTCGAAGCCGTCCGCGACGCGGGGACTCCGCGGCTTCTCGTTACTTCCACCTCGGAGGTTTACGGGACGGCGCGTTATGTTCCGATCGATGAGCAACACCCCCACCAGGGGCAGTCGCCCTACGCCGCGAGCAAGATCGGGGCGGACCGTTTTGCGGAGAGTTACTTCCGCAGTTTCAATGTCCCGGTCACGATCGTGCGTCCCTTCAACACCTTCGGGCCGAGGCAGTCGGCCCGGGCGGTGATCCCCGCGATCATCACCCAGCTGCTCGGGGGCAGCCGGGAAATCCGTCTCGGTTCGCTCACCCCGACCCGGGACCTCGTCTTCGTCAAAGACACCGCCGAAGGCTTTTACCGGATCGCCCTGGCCGACGGGGTTGAGGGCGAGGAGATCAACATCGCCACCGGAGTCGAGATTTCCGTGGGCGACCTCGCGCAGACCCTCCTT
>DIVG01000060.1 GCA_002422425.1 Akkermansiaceae bacterium UBA6138
GCTGCTCGGCAGCGAAGGATTTTTCAAGGAGCTGCGCGGAGCGACGACCTCGACGGCGAATCCGCTCGCGAGTCGTCCGCCCATGATCCAGGGAAAGGCGAAGAGTGTCATCTTCCTCTTCATGTATGGAGGTCCCAGCCACATCGATACCTTTGACTACAAGCCGAACATGTACGGCATGGATGGAAAGACGATCGAGGTGAAGACCTTCGGCCGCGGCGGGAAAAAGAACGAGGGCCGCATCGTCGAGCCTAAGTGGAAATTCAAGCAATACGGCGAGTGTGGCAAGCATGTCTCGGATCTCTTCCCCCATGTCGGGGGCTGCGTCGACGACATCGCCTTCCTCCATTCGATGACGGCCGACTCGCCCATCCACGGTTCGGCCCTGCTCATGATGAACAGCGGATCGCTCATCAGCGGGCATCCCTCGCTCGGATCCTGGGTGAACTACGGGCTCGGTTCGGTGAATGAAAACCTGCCCGGGTATGTTGTCATGTTAGATCAAAGCGGCGGTCCGATCTCGGGGGCGAAGAACTGGACCTCGGGTTTCATGCCGGCGAGCTACCAGGGCACCGTCTTCCGTTCGCAGGGGAATCCCATTCTCAATCTCCAGCATGTCGACGGCATGGCGGCGGGTGAACAGCGTTTGCTCATCGATTCGCTGAATCATCTCAATGCCGGCCATCTCTCGCCGCGTTTTGACAACACCAATCTCTCCGCGCGGATCTCCAGTTACGAGCTCGCCTACCGCATGCAGGCGACCGCACCCGAGGCCATCGCGGTGGAGGAGGAGAGCGAAGAGACGAAGGCCCTCTACGGGATGGATCGCAAGGAGACCGAGGACTTCGGCCGCAAGTGTCTCCTCGCCCGACGTCTCGTCGAGCGGGGGACGCGCTTTATCCAGATCTATTCGGGCGGGGCCCACAATGATCACAACTGGGACGCTCACGGCGATCTCGAGGACAATCACAATCTTCACGCCGGGGCGACCGACAAGCCCATTGCCGGATTGCTCAAGGATCTGAAGCGTCGCGGCATGCTCGACGACACCCTCGTCGTCTGGGGTGGCGAGTTCGGACGCCAGCCCACTGCCGAATACGAGAAGGGAACCGGACGAGACCACAACAGCTACGGTTTCACGATGTGGATGGCCGGCGGCGGGGTGAAAGGGGGCGTCTCGGTGGGACAGACCGACGAACTCGGCTCCATGGCGGTCGATAATCGTTTCCACGTAAAAAATCTCCACGCGACGATTCTCAGCCTGATGGGTCTCGATCCGAATGAACTCAGTTTTTTCTTCGGAGGCCTCGACCACAAACTCGTCGGCGTCGAGGGAGCGGATCCCATTCGGGAGGTGATGGCTTGAGGGGAAGGGATTGAGGTTTTAAGGGATTGAGGTTTTAAGGGATTGAGGTTTTAAGGGATGGGAGCCTGAACCGCTGAACCCCTGAACCCCTGAACCCCTTCCTCTCGTCCTACCCGACCCAGTGAAAGGTTACCGGCTTTTCGATGTCGGGATGGAGGCTGAGAAAGACGGGGCAGGTCATGGCGGCTTTTTCAATCGCGCCGGCGTTGGGATGATCGGCGGGGAGGGGAATCGTCATTTCGATGGTCAGTTTCGCAACGCGCCGCGGCGGTTCGGGAGTCATCTCCTTGAGGACCCTTACTTTTGTGCCTGTCAGATCGATCCCGTGCCGCTCGGCGAAGATCCCCATGATCGTCATCATGCAGGTGCCGAGTGAAGTGGCGAGCAGGTCGGTGGGGGAAAAGCGCTCCCCGCGACCGTGATTGTCGACGGGGGCATCGGTTTCGACGATGGAGCCCGAGGGCCCGTGCTGTGCCGAGGTGCGCAACTGGCCTTGGTAGGTCGCGTTGATTTCGATCATAATTAGGGATTTTCTATGGGAGGCTCTTCATGACCCGGCCGGAGAGTTCCCCTTTAAGGGTGATGCCCTGATCAATGAACTCGGCGGCGTAGACCTTGAGATTCTCGGCAAAGCGTGCCGTGGAGAGAGCGGTGACTTTGGCCCCGGTGAGGCTGACTTTTTTCAGGAAGTCCCCGCTGACGGTGATCTCGCGGGCGATGATGGCGACAGGCACACTTGTGAGGGGGGCGCTGTAGGTTACCGCCCGGCCGATGTAAAGGGTCGGCTCGTCGGGTGCCGCGTTCACGTGAGCTTCGCCATCCTTGAGATTGACGACGGTATACCCTTCGGCGACGAAGCGGCCGGGGCCGAAATAGGTGGCGGCGCTGACGAAGGCGACGATAAGAAGAATCAAGACGGAAAGACTCCCGCCAAGACATCCGCAACAGCCGCAGCCTCTTTTCCTTTTCAACGGTTCGTAGGGGTCAGTAGGGTGAGTTCGTGTCTTCGTTTTTCTCTTCTTTGAAGACTTTTCGGATCCGTAGGTGGGACCCTCGTGCTTGATATCTCTGAGATCGGGTCGCGGCAGCGGTGGGGCGGGAATCCCGTCGGGCGGATTGTGATCCGGAAATGGAGGTGTCGTATCGCTCATTCGGAAATCCCCGGCGCTGCATTAAGATAGACAGGCAAAAAGCCCGGGCTTTCAAGATAAAATATCCCTGATTTCACCCCGATCTCTTTAGCGGTGGACGCCGGAGAACTCTTGTCGGAAGCGGATCACTGTGGGACAGTGGGGGGCTCCAGATGAAAGACACCCTCCTGCACGACGACCATCGTCATCACAATACTCTCAAGCGCTACTTCATAACCGGTCTGATTTCCATCATTCCTCTTTGGATTACCTGGCTTGTGCTTTCCTTTCTCTTCAATATGCTTTCAGGGATAGGGTCTCCGGTCGTAAAATGGCTCGGCAAGCAGGCTGCTCCGCGGTTCCCCGAGATTGCGGAGATGCTTGAGTCCGAGATGACTCTCTCAATCGTTGCCTTCATCCTCGTAATCGCGAGCCTTTTCCTCCTCGGCTGGTTCACGACGAACTTCATCGGGCGGCGTCTTTTTCATTTTTTTGAGGAGGTTTTTCACCGCATTCCTTTCGTCAAGACGATCTACGGGTCGGTTAAAAAGCTCATCTCCGTTCTCGGAGACAAGCCCAAGGGAGACGTGCAGCGGGTCGTGCTGATCAATTTTCCCACGCCCGAGATGAAGACGGTGGGTCTCGTCACGCGGACTTTCCGCGACAAGGACACGGGTCGCGAACTCGCCGCCGTCTACGTGCCGACGACACCGAACCCGACTTCGGGCTACCTCGAAATTGTGCCGGTGGCGAATCTCATTTCGACGAACTGGACCCTCGACGAGGCGATGACCTTCATCGTCTCGGGCGGGGCGATCGCTCCGGACGAGATCAACTTCGATCGTTCAGCGAAGGCCCCCGGTGTTCTTTGAAATACTCATGCGAGGGTGTCCCTCACGACCCGCCCATGCACGTCGGTGAGGCGGAAGTAGCGTCCCCGCCGCTGTGGAAATCTGCTGCCACGCCTTCCGAAATGGCTTCCGGGGAGTGAAGCTCCATTTGCGAAGGTATTCCTTCATCGACCGCTTGAGTAGGATCGCCCCGAAGCACTCCAGGACAAGGTTGCGCACCGGTGAGCTTGGCTTGTTCCTCCGGCAATGCAACGCCTACGCCGAGGATGGTGCGCTTGCCGTCGAGATCGATGCCCATGGCGATGAGAGTGCATAGTTCACAAGGGCGCCGCCGTGCCGGACCTTTTTTAGCGGGCGTCGCTGACGAGGTAGGGGAAGGACGCTATTGACCGGGGCCGCTGCGGTGAGGATGACGGGAAGAAAAAGGGTAATGAAAAGAAGCGGAAAAGGGCATCAATAGATTCGAACTTCAGGGCAGCCTCGTCTTTTTCCCGGGATATGCGAGAGCGCGAACAAGTCCAATGGGGACGGTGATTTGTCGCCTCACGCCACCCGGGTCCGCAGCCAGAGCCTCCTCCCGAGCAGCACTGCGGTCACCGTCAGGCCTATCGTGATGCCCCACCACATCCCCGAGGCACCCCAGTCGAGGCGGAAGGCGAACCACCATCCGATCGGGAGCGAGACGACCCAGTAGGCGAAGACGGCGATCCAGGCGGGGCCGTGGACGTCGTCGAGACCGCGGAGGGCGCCCATCGAGATAATCTGGAGCGCATCGGAAAACTGGAAGGCAGCCGAGACGACGAGCAGCGTCGCGGCGAGGGCGCGGGCCTCGGGCTCGGTCACGAACCATCCGGCGATAACGTTGGGGAAAAACAGCACGGTGAGGGCGCTGCAGAGAGTGAAACAGGCCCCCATGATCCAGCCGCTCACGACGAGCGGTCTGAGCCTTTCGTGCGCCTTTGCCCCCCACGCCTCGCCGATGCGGACGGTCATGGCCATGGAGAGGCCCAGCGGCACCATGAAGACCGTCGCGGCGCAGGTGATGGCGACCTGGTGCGAGGCGAGGGCAACTTTGCCGATGGTGCCGATGACGATCGTGGCGGCAACAAAAGCGCTCACTTCGGCAAGGAGCTGGACCGAGGCGGGCAGACCCACTTTCACAAGTGAGCGGATCGAGGGACCGTGCGGCAGTTTGAACCAGTGGCGCGGCACCCAGTCGTGCATCGTGCGGGAGCGGCGGCACCAGCGAATCAAATAGGCCAGAGTGGCGCATCGTGCGATCAGAGTGGCGACTCCGGCCCCTTCTAGACCGAGCGCGGGCGCGCCGAATTTGCCCCAGATCAGGATCCAGTTGAGGAGCACGTTCAGGGCTACCCCGCCTAGCATGATCCAGAAGGCGGGCCAGGGATGGTTCATCGCATCGGCGTGATTTTTCACCGTCATGCACCCGATCGCGGGGATCATTGAGACGGCGACGATGAGAAAATAATGACCGGCGGCGTCGGCGACATCGGGTTCCTGCCCGAAGTATCCGAAGAAGGGAATCACCGTGAACGCGATCACGACGGTGAAAACTCCCACGACGATGGCGATTAGGAGACCATTGCGCAGCGACTCGCGCGCCATTTGCGTGTCGCCTGCCCCCCGCGCCTGCGAGACGCGGATGGAGACGGCCATGCTCATTCCGATTCCGAGCATGAGCGGCAGATAGAGGATGGTGTTGGCAAAGGTCGAGGCAGCGAGCGGGACGACCCCGAGACGACCGATCATGAGCGTGTCGGAGAGGCCCACGAGCATTTGACTGACCTGGCCGAAGATGAGGGGAAAAGCGAGGATAAGTGTGCCGCGACCTTCGGTGAGGATAGTGCGTGGAGTCAGAGTGTGCATGTAAGAAAGAGGAGAGAGGGGGGCTGGGGAATTCGGCCTGCGGAAAACAAAAAACCCGCAGGAGAAGATCCGGCGGGTCTGCTGAGAGAGGGAGAAACGGGAGGACAGACTTCAGCAGAGGTCGCAGGTAAACGCCATCAGGGACGGCGCGGCGACGGGTTTGACGAGGAGGCGGCGATTCATGCGGAGAAGGGCGACTTATTGGAGATAAAGCCATTGCTCGGAGCTGTCAAGAAACGACCTTTCGCACGCAGCGCGGGTAGGGACGTTCGGACCGAACGTCCGTTTGGGTGAGCAGGTGGAGTCGATGGCCATCCGCGTGTGAGCGCAAAATCTGAGTCCGCCGTCCGCATCGTCGCGGCGAACGTAGGTAAGAAATCCCATGTCCCGTTACAAGACTGTCATTCACTGGTTCCGCCGTGACCTGCGCCTCTCGGACAATGTCGCGCTCTCGCAGGCCGTCGCCGACGCGGAGGAGGTCGTGCCCGTCTACATCGCGAGCACGTGGAAGGGGCCGCATGCCTGGACCGGGCCGGGGCGGCAGGCTTTTCTTTGCGGCTGCCTCGACTCGCTCTCGGCAAATATGGCGCATGCCGGCGGTCGTCTCCTATTTCGTCGCGGTGCCCCTGTCGCGGAGTTGGAAAAGCTTATCCGAGAGAGCCGTGCCGAGGCTGTCTATGTGAACCGCGATCCCGATCCCCACGGTCGTGAGACGGAAAAGGCGGTGCGGGAGCTCTGCCGGGAGTTCGGGATCGCCTTTCACGATTTTCAGGATGCGGTCCTGCACGAACCTCACGAGGTCCTCACCGGATCGGGAAATCCCTACAAGGTCTACACGCCCTATTCGAAAAACTGGTTCACCCTGAAAAAAAGTGCCCCCGTCCCGACCGTTCGCACGCTGCGAACTCCGGTCGGAATGGCGACGGGGGAAGCACCTGTCTTGAGCGACTGGGGGATCACGCTCGGGCATCCGCTTGCGATCGAGCCCGGTGAAAAGGCGGCGCGGACCAGATTAAAAAAAGCGGTCGAGAGCGCGATCGGCACCTACGCCGAAAAGCGGAACGACCCCGCCGCTGACGCCACGTCGCATCTCGGGGCCGACCTGCGCTACGGAGCCATTTCGGTGCGTGAGGTTTTCTACCGGTCGCACGAGGCCCTCGCGAGCGCACCCGGTGCCGCTGAGCGGGCCTCGATCCAGGCCTTTCAAAAGCAGCTGGCCTGGCGCGAGTTTTTCATGGCCATTCTCTACCATTTTCCGGAAGTCCTCGAGACGGACTTTAATCCCGACTGGCGGGGGCTCGACTGGGATGCGCCCGACAAAGGCGACAAGTTCGAACGCTGGAAAACGGGTCGCACCGGTTTCCCTATCGTCGATGCGGGGATGCGCCAGCTCCTCGAAACCGGTTACATGCACAACCGCGTCCGCATGATCACGGCAATGTTCCTGACAAAGGATCTCCACATCCACTGGCGTTATGGTGAGTCGCATTTCATGCAGCATCTCCTCGACGGGGAGATTGCGAACAACAACGGTGGCTGGCAGTGGTCGGCGGGAACGGGGGCGGACGCGGCCCCTTACTTTCGCATCCAGAATCCCTGGACGCAGACGGCGACCTACGACGCGCGGGGGGAGTATATCAAACGATGGCTACCCGAACTCGCCAAGGTCGATCCGAAGCGGTTCCAGTCCGCCCCCGAGGGCGGGGCAAGGCTCTGCGCCGACTACGTTGCTCCCGTCGTCGATCACAAGACGGAGCGTGACGAGACTCTGACCCGCTTCAAGCGCCATCGCGGGGCGTCAGAGTAGCGCCGGGGCGGCGTGAAATTTCTGCGATTCTTCGTTTTCCTTCCGTGATTCTTCTTTAAAGTGTCCGCGTGAGCGCTTCCTATCAGGTCTTTGCCAGAAAATACCGTCCCCGCACTTTCAACGACGTGCTGGGGCAGGATCACGTTGTCCAGACCCTTCGCAACGCGATCACCCAGGACCGCATCGCCCAGGCGTATCTTTTCGTCGGGCCGCGCGGTACCGGAAAGACCTCGACCGCCCGTATCCTCGCCAAGGCGCTTAACTGTCCCGGCGGGCCGAGTGCCGATTTTGATCCCGATGATCCGATCTGCAAAGAGATCGGCGAGGGAAACAGCCTCGACGTCCTCGAGATCGACGGGGCCTCGAATAATGGCGTTGATCACGTTCGCGACCTCCGCGAAACAGTCCAGTTCGCGCCGAGTTCAGGCAAATACCGCATCTATTATATCGATGAGGTTCACATGCTCACGACGGCGGCGTTTAATGCTCTCCTCAAGACGCTCGAGGAGCCTCCCGCCCATGTGAAGTTTATCTTCGCCACAACCGAGCCGCAAAAGATTCTCCCGACCATCATCAGCCGCTGCCAGCGCTTCGACTTGCGGCGCATCCCAACGGACATTATCGCCGATCACCTTCTCCATATCGCAAAAGCCGAGGGATTGCAGCTCAACGAGGCGGCCGCCTATTCGATTGCGAAGGGATCGGAGGGTGGAATGCGCGACGCCCAATCCATGCTCGACCAGCTCGTTGCCTTCTGTGGCGAAAAAATCGGGGAATCCGATGTCCTCGACATTTTCGGTTTCAACTCTGCCGAGGCCATCGCCGCCCTCGGCGGTATGATCCTTCGACTCGACAATTCGGCTGCGCTCGAGTGCATTCACGGGCATGCCGAGTCGGGAAAGGATCTCTCGCGCCTTTTTGCCGATCTCATCGGGCACTTCCGCAACGTTCTCGTAATGAAGGTCGATCCCAAGGCCCAGGCCGGGGATGTTCCCGCCGAGGTGCGCGAGAGTATCCGTGCGCAGGCAGCTCTTATCGACACCCACCGCATCCTCAAGCTCATCGACCTGCTCGCTGAGACTGATGCGCGGATGAAGTGGGCGGCAAATAAAAAGCTCCATTTCGAGATCGGTGTCATCAAAGCGATCCAAGCAGTTTCCGAGCCGAACCTCGATGATGTCATTGCTCTCGTTTCCTCGGCTGCTTCGGCTGCTTCGGCTGCTTCGGCTGCTTCGGCTGCTTCGGCTGCCGGGCAATTGCCCGGCGGAGAAGATTTTTCCGCGAGTCGCGCCGCCGCCGCTGCGGTTCCCCCGGCGGACCGGGTGGTGGCCGCTCCGATCGGGGGTGGTGGCGGGCGCGGGGCGGAAAAAGCGGTTTCCGGGCACGACGAGGAAGCGGGGCTCGTCGGAGGGTCTCTCATGGATTCGTTCAAAAATCTTGAGGCGAGCCGGTCAGCCGCCCCTGAATCGGGTAATTCACCGGCAAGTGAGCCATCGGCCGCAGTTTTACCGGCTCCCGCAGTTAGTCCGGCCGTGAAACTCGAAGGGGCCGCCCTCTGGGAGGCAGCCCGTGCCGCGCTCATCGACGTTCGACCGCTCTTCGAGACGTGGCTTTCCGCCGCTTCGTTCATAAGCCACGGCGAGGGGACCTTTGTCATTGGTTTCTCGCCTCAGCAGCGTTTTTTCCGTGAGTCGTTGAACCGTTATGAAAAGGACATCGAGGAACAGATTTCCGCTCTTGCTCCAGCTCCGATCCGACTGACGATTGAAGTGAGTGCCGACATCGAATCTGTCGCCATGGTGGAGATCGATGATGACCTGCCTGAACCAGCCGCAGAGGAGACGCCGCCGTTGCCTCCTGCCGAGGTGTCGAAGACTCTCGAACCTGACAGGACCGACGCTCCCGGCGACGATTTTAAAAATGATCCGCTTATCAAGGAGGCGCTCCAGACGTTTGAGGCGCGCATTATCAAATCCTGAATCCTGCCAAGCGCACCACCATCCGGAGAATACTTATGAACATCGCCAAAATGATGAAGCAGGCCCAGCAGATGCAAAAAAAGATGGGTGAAATGCAGGAGGAGTTGGCTTCCAAAGAAGTGCAGGCCACTGTTGCCGGGGGGAAGGTCACCGTCGTCGCCAACGGAGCTGGTGACGTTCTCTCCATCAAGATCGACCCCGCCCTTGTCGATCCCGAAGACATCGAGCTGCTTGAAGATCTCGTCCTCAGCGGGGTGAAGCAGGCCATTGCTCAGGGTAAGGCGATGAGCCAGGCAGAGATGAGCAAACTCACGGCCGGGCTCGGTCTGCCTCCCGGTCTCGGGTTTTGAGGAGCAGGGGAGAGGGGAGCCGGCTCAAGCAGTTGGTCCGACTTTCCGAACGCTACCCCCGGGGCCTGAACGCGCTCTTTCCGGCCAGGCTCTTCCATAACTCTCTCTCCTCGGCACTGACTGTTTCCGGGAATTCCGCCGTCAGTGTCACGTAGAGATCACCGAACTCTTCCTTGCCTTTGGGAAGGCCTTTGCCGCGGAGTCTCATCTTCGTGGCGGGCTGGGTTCCCGGCTTAACCGTCATCTTTACGTCTCCGTGCGGGGTCGGAATCGTGACACTCGCGCCGAGGACAAATTCCCACGGTGCGAGGACGAGGTCGCTGTCGAGATCGCGGCCGTCCGGTTTGTAAAGCGGATGCCGCTCCAGCCGCACCCTCATGTAGAGATCTCCGTCGGGCCCGCCGTTAAATCCCGGATAACCGAGGCCGGCGCAACGGATCTTCTGCCCCTCACCGATGCCCCTCGGAATCTTCACCCGTATCGTCGTCTCCTTGCCCGGACGACCGTCGGCCGAGGGACGTGCCAGTCGCACCTCGCGGGTGGAACCGTGCATGATCTCCTCAATGCGGACGAGCAGGTCAGCCTCGATGTCTTCGCCCTTCATCGGACGCGTTGATCTTCCGCCGCGGGCACCGCCGTATCCGCCGAAAGGATCAGCCCCTCCGCCGGCTCCGGCGCGTCCGCCGAAAAAGCTCTCAAAAAAATCACTGAATCCCGTGCTGCCCCCGAAATTGTATTCGTATTCCCCGCCGCCGGGATAGCCCGAATAACTCCCGCCTGACGGGTAGCCCGTCCCATGCTGCCAGTTTGCCCCGAGGGTGTCGTATTTTTTCCGCTTTTCCGGATCTCCGAGGACTTCGTAGGCCTCGTTCACCGCTTTGAAGCGTTCTTCCGCGTCGGCGAGATCCTTTGCGACGTCCGGGTGATACTTGCGTGCGAGCTTTTTGAAAGCCTTCTTAATTTCATCCTGCGAAGCCGTTTTGTCGACGCCGAGGGTTTCATAATAATCACGATACTGCACCGCCATGGGGAAAGGATTTTATAATCAACAGGGGGAGAATAAGCCAGTGGTAGCGGGCTTGTGCAATGGCGAATGATGAGCGTCGATTGTGCCCAGGGGGCGGAATACTCCGGGGCGTTACCACGCATCCTGTGGTGGTCGCATGTGAAGCACGGCGAAATGCCTCTTCCTCCGCAGGTGCTTGTGTTCAACATGGCAGATGGCGCTAACAGGGCAAACCCATCGGGCCAAGAGGGTTGAATTGCGTCGTGGGAATTGTTAAACCGGATTCATGATTCAAGTTAAAACCGTTTTTCCCCTCCTCCATCTCGCTCTGCCGCTCAGCCTCTTCGGTGCCGAGGTTTCGGACATCGGGACGCGGCGGGAGCTGTTTGTTGATGACGCTCTTATCGAGTCCATCTCGGGAAACGCGAGGCTCCAGCTGCATCATCCCGAGCCGCGCGGGATCGCTCTTGAGCATGATGCCGCCTGGGAGGGCACGGGGAGCGGCTACCACAGTATTTTTCGTGACGGCGAAATCTACCGGATGTATTACAAAGCCTGGCACCTCGACGTAGGGGACGGTCGGGTGAACACGGGGAGGCATCCTCTTTTCTGCTGCTATGCGGAGAGTGACGACGGCATCCTCTGGCGCAAGCCCGTCCTCGGGCTGGTTGAGTTTGCCGGTTCAAAGGAAAACAATATCGTCCTCGCTCCCGAGGCGTTTGAAAAGGTGAAATCTGATCCGGGGCATCCGGCGGTGTTTAAGGATGAAAATCCCGCCTGCGCTCCCGGGGCAAAATACAAGGCGATCATCCGATCGGAGAAACCGCACGGACTGCTCCTTTTCGAGTCACCTGACGGCTTTAACTGGTCGCTCGCCCATCCGGAACCCGTCATCACCGAAGGGGCTTTCGACTCGCAGAACCTGGCATTTTATGACCCTAACATAAGCGCTTACCGCGCCTATTGGCGGACCTTCACGGGCGGCCGGACCGATGGCGAAGAGTGGAAGCCTGAAGGGGTCCGCGCGATCCGGACGGCGGTGTCGAAGGATCTGGTGAACTGGGAGAATTGGCGGGATCTTTCCTATACGGACTCGCCGGAAGAGGAGCTCTACACGAACGGCGTGAAACCCTACCACCGCGCTCCGCACCTGCTCCTCGGTTTTCCGACGCGGTATCTCGACCGAGGCTGGAGCGAGTCCATGAAATCGCTTCCCGAAAAGGAGCATCGGGAGGCACGCGCTGCGGCGAGTCCGCGCTACGGGACGGCCATCACCGAGGGGCTCTTCATGGCCGGGCGCGACGGGGTGACGTTCAAGCGCTGGAACGAGGCCTTTCTTCGGCCCGGGATCGAGCGGGACGGCACGTGGAACTACGGTCATCAGTATCTCGCCTGGCATGCGGTCGAGACAAAGGGCACCCTCGAGGGTGCGCCGAACGAGCTCTCGTTCTACGCGACGGAGAGCTATTGGACCGGGAAGAGCAGTCTGCTGCGTCGTTATGCCCTCCGATTGGATGGATTTGTCTCCCTGAACGCGCCGATGTCGGGCGGTTCCCTGCTCACAAAACCGATTCGCTTTTCGGGTAGGGCACTGGAGTTGAATTTTGCCTCGTCCGCCGCCGGCGGGATCCGGGTGGAAATTGCCGACGCGGAGGGAAGGGCGTTCCCCGGCTATGCGCTCGATGACTGTCCGCCCGTCTTCGGCGATTCGCATGCCCGGGTCGTGGCGTGGAGGGGTGGCACGGAGGTCTCGGCACTCGCGGGGAAAACGGTGCGGCTGCGCTTTGAGGTCAAAGATGCCGACCTTTATGCCTATCGCTTCACGGAGTGAAGCGTCCCTTCTCCGATTCGACGGGCCTCCCGTGCCGGCGGTGAGAATGCGGCGCCGCAGGGGGAACCAGAGAAAAGGGGGGCTGTCGGCGAGACCGGCGTTGCAGGGGCATTGTCACGGCTCCAAAGCGAGTCTTTCGGCGGCGTGAAGTTCGGCGGCCCGCGAACGCAGTTCCGCCGTGTCGATTTCACCATTGGCCCATCGGTTGAGAACGGCTTTCTGGGCGAGGTAGTCGAGGTTGATGATCCCCGCCTTGCTTTGAAGCATGCGCCAGGCCTTGCGGCGTTCGACACAGAAGAGGACGATCTGGCGGGAGACGGCGAAGTGGCGGCGCTGCCCGTCCGACTCTGCGGTGATGAAGACGCCGAAGTCAGGCACATAGCTGCGATGGTCAGGCAGGAAGACATGACGCCTGACGATGTCATCCTGAGTGATGAGGACCAGAATGCGCTCAAGCGGTATGAGGGCCCCGGCCCCTTCTTCGAGGATGGGTTTGAGATGCTTGCCGAAGCGAGCCTCCGTCGCCGCCCAGTGGGCCACCGTATAATTAAAGCGGGTCTTGTCGCTGTAGGCGGCCTGATACCAGTCCCGGTCGGGATCGGGATTTCCCTTGAGGTCAAAACTCTCCTGACAGCTCTCGCCACGGCGCGGATCGAAGACGAACTCCGGCATGCCGCGCGAGTCGCGTGCGAGCCTGGCCTGGTGAGCGGACATGTCATCGGCGACGCCGTGCTCGGGCTGGCAGGTGGTGTAACACTGGAAAAAGGCAGTGCCGCGGTAGTCGAGTCCCTCAAGGACGGTCCGGTAGAGTTTGGCGGAGTTCGCCATAGAGACCTGGGCGATGTAGGGGCTGCCGTGTCCGCTTGTCAGGATCTCGGCGACGCTTTTCTTTTCGTTGAGCTTGCCCTGAGAAGCGCGTCCGAACTGGTTCATATCATATCCCCCGAGCATATTCGAACTGTCCGAGTTCTGGCCTCCGGTATTGGAATAGACCTGGGTGTCGAGCATGATGCCTTTTACATTGGGGCGATTCTGGAGGATGACTTTTGAAAGGTTCTGAAATCCGATGTCTCCGAGGGCTCCGTCTCCTCCGACGATCCAAACCTTGGGCAGTTCCCTGATCTCCAGATCTGTCATCTCATTATCCGAAAGGTGAGTGAGATGCCAGTAGCCGTCTTCGTCGATAACATCCGATCCGTGAGCGGCGGCGGGTTCGTCGCCGAGCAGCGCTCTCGCAAGACGTTCCGGCGCGACGGAGTAGCGGGCGTGGTTGAGGATAAGTGCTTCACCGAGGAGCCAAGAGATCGTGGCTCCGTCCTGAAAGAGCGAGTTCATCCACGGGTAGGGATGGGGATTGGCCGGCGGGGTCGAACTGTAGACGGTATTGCAGCCGGTCGAGGCCCCCATGAACATGACGCTCATCCCGTTTGCAAGCCGCCCGTCACCTGCCTGGAGGTCACGGTGGTTGAAGGCGTCAACCCGCAGGGCGCTGACCAGAGCGGAGACGATGTCCTCGTCGGAGACGGGACCGGTTCGCGCGAGGCGTTTTCTTGTGTCATCGTCATTCTCGCCGCCCAGACCCATCAGAAGGTGTGCCACGGCTTGTTTGAAAATTGCGGCCGTGTCAGGGTTTTCGCAACGAAGCCGCTCAAGGCGGGTGAGCCCATCCGCTTCCAGTCGGTCGGCCGCTTTATCGAGGCGATCCGCCTTATGGTGATAGAGGGGCCGCATGTAAGCCTCGGTCATGGAGGCGATGGCGCGGAGTGCGGACTTCTCGCCGCAACCGGCGCAGGCTCCGTCGCCGGAGACAAGCGCTTCATAGTTTCTCCGCAGCATGAGATGATTGCGAAGTGCGGCAGGGCGCGAGTCGAGGGGGTTTTCGCCATCGTAGAGTCCGAGATATTTGGCCCCCGTCTCCGGGAGGAGGCGCGAGAAAATCTGGGCACTGGTGAGCTTGTAGTTTAAAGATTCGGTATCGGGGACCATGACCAGCGCCCCGTGATCGCCGCACTGCTCGACACATTCACCGCAGCCTTTACAGAGGTCGCTGACGAAGAGGGAGAAGACTCCGCCGGTGCCGCTTTTTTTCTTTTCAAGGCTTCTGAAGACGGCCGGAACCTTGCTGTAGGCCACAGGGACGAGATCGAGAATAGTCGTGAATTCATCCTTTGTCTGCCGGGTGAGTCCCCGGTCGAGTGCGGCGACTTCGGTGCGAATGATGTCTTTGAACGGGATCGACTCTTTTGCCTCGATCGCCGCATTCATGATGCGCCTGGCCTGGCGTTCGACCTCGGGGAGGGCGGCGATGAGACGCTCCCGCTGGTCCGGATCGCTGACGTAGTGACGTGCTGTGGTGATGAGAATGGTCGAAATGTCCTGTGCGGTGTTTGGCAGGGCGGTGTCGGGGCAGACGCTGATGCATTCCATGCATTGAGTGCAGTTCTCTGGGATAAAGAGCGGGGTCTCGCGTCGGGCGACGTATTTCGAGGCGGTTGCTCCGGTGGCCGTGGCAACAACACCGATCGAGGCGAGGGCACTGGCAGGCTGATGATAGCCGAGACCGCATCGGAATTCACTGTCGAACCTGGCAAGTTGTTGCAGGGGGTATCGGGCATTCTGGCGGGGGGAGGGCGCGGGAGCGGTGAGACCGGCATAGCTACACCCGGCCGTAGGAAGGATCGTCGCCTCACCGTGCGGGAGGACGGGAGCACTCCGCATGGTGGAAAGGTCTTCGTCATCGATGTCTCCATAGGATATCTCGGTGACGCGGTCGAATCCATCTTCCATCACTTTCATATTCGATGCGACGACAGCGGCTCCGAAGCGCCCGAATTTTTTCTCATATTGGGCGCGGACAACTTCGTCGAATTTCGACGCGTCGATTCCGAACACTTCGAAAAAGGGAGAGACGCGGAAATAAGCGCCGAGAAAGCTGTTGCCCTGCATCCGCAGCTGCAGGTCGGGGCGGTCGGTCGCGGCTTTGGCAATTTCGAATCCGGGCAGGGTGTAAATACGGATGCCGTCTTCCTTGACTCTTGCCCGATACCGGCGCGGAATGCGTTTCCAGGCCATCTCCGGGGACTCGCTGGACTCCCAGACGAGGGCTCCGCCGCGTTTCAGGCCGGCGAGGGGATTGGTGTGAGTGAAGGCTTTAGGGTCACAACAGAGGACGATATCGACGTGGTTGAGTTCGCAATTCACGCGGACCTCATCGGGAGCGGCAACAAGGTAATAGTTTGTCGGGGCACCTTTTTTTTCGGACCCGTATTTCGGGTTCGCGCTGACAAAAAGCCGGGCCTCGCCGCCTTCCTTTTCGAGGAGGCGGGCAAATTCGCCAATGATCTCTCCGAGGTTTTTTCCGGTGGTGATCATGCCCCGGCCGCCGATGGAATGGAAGCGCGCGGCAATGGCACCCTCGGGGAGGAGCGAGGGCGTCTCTCTGGAAATGACAGCGTAGGGATGGTCAACGCCGAGGACAAAAAACGTCTCGCCTTCGGCAGCTCCCCGGCCGTCGCGGCGATTGAGGAGTCCGGCGGCAAACTCGTAGGCACCGATGCTGTGTTCAGGGCGAAAATCGCGGGAACCTATCCCGTAGATGCCGTTAAAGAGCCTCGGGAAATCGGCCGGGGAGAGTGAAGGGAGCCCCCCGGTAGCACCATGAAGATGGGCTTCGAGGCCTTTGCTCAGGGCCGTGCGGATGTCCCGCCCCATCGGATTGTCGCCGGCCATCCCCTCGTCGGTGCGTTCGAGGATAATGACGTTTTTCTTTCCCCGCAGGGCCTCGATGACAGCTCCCTCCGGAAAAGGGCGGATCACGTTGAGATGGATCGATCCGACCCTCGCCTTGCGCTTGCTGCGGAGATAGTCGCAGGCGGCTTCGATATTGGAGGCGGCGCTGCCGAGAGAGATAAAAACAGTGTCGGCATCCTCCGTGCGGTAGCAGTCGATAAGTCCGTATCGCCGACCGGTGAGTTCGCCAAATTCACGAAAGGCCTCTTCAAGGAGAGCGGTAATGGGTTCGTTCCAGTTATTGCGGCGGGCCGCGACCCCATTCATGTGGTGCTCCTGATTCTCCACCGGACCGAGCAGGATAGGGTTCTTCAAATCCATCATCGCCGGGACGCGACGCCGTAAGGCACCGAAAAGTTCACGCTGAGCCGGGGTGGGACTTTCGATGAGATCGTCGGCGGCACCGAGGAACTCGCGGAGCAACTCTGCCTCGGGCATGAGCCAGGCCCGTTCGGAGTGCGTCGTGAGCATGCCGTCCTGGACATTCATTCCCGGATTGAGGGCGAGTTCGTTGACCTTGCGGAGAATGATGGATTGGTCGGCGGCTTGTTGCGCGTCTTTGGCAAAAAGGATCGTCCATCCGGTATCGAGAGCGGCATAGATATCGTCGTGTCCGCAATGGACGTTGAGGGCGTGTTTGGTGAGGGCGCGGGCACCGACCTGGAGAACCATCGTGGAGCATTTCCCCGGCGCATGGTAGTATTGTTCCATCGCGTAGACGAGTCCCTGTCCCGAGGTAAAGTTGACGACGCGGCGCCCGGTAACCGCGAGAGCGGTGGCCCCGCCCTGAGCCGCGTGTTCGCCCTCGGTCTCAATCGCGATTTTGCGGTGACCCCAAACGTCAAGCTCTCCGGCGGCGAAGGATTGCTGGTATATTTCCCCGCCCTCGGTTGACGGGGTGATCGGGTAAAAAACGCCGCCCTCGGTAATGCGGGTCTCGACGTATTTTGCCACGAGGGTATTGCCGTTGCAGGTAACGGGCCGACCCGGATATTTGGGCACGGGCGGTTGCCGGGATGCGTTGCCGTGACTTGTGGCAGCTTGCTTTGTCGGGGGGGTGGCGGAATCGGACATGGCGATGGCCGGGGAAAAGGGTTGCGCTTTTCCCCGGGGGATAAATAGACAGGGACGGCCCCTCACGTCACTTCAATAAGGCTGTAGGCCAATTCCCGCGTCGCAAATCACAATGCCTGCGACCTGCCATGGCCCCGTCCCCCGGTGCCGCCGGGATGCCTTCGCGACCTGTAAGGAGTCTCCGGAACCGAAAATGCCGTTTTGCCGCCTTTCGTCGCCGATCTGATCAAATCGCAGGGGAACTGAACCCTTCACCAGAAGCGATTTTTGCGAAGGGACCTAATCAACCGGCTCTCCCGCGAGCAATTTCCGGAAACCCTTGACCGCCTCCTCCTCGTTGAGGATCGAGCCGTTGTATTCGACGATACCTTTCCGGTCGATGATGACCCACCAGGGAGTTCCGCGCGGTTTGTAAGTGCCGCTGATACCGGGAAACTCCGGAGCTTTGATGTTGTGGCCGAAGGGGATCGCAAGCTCGAACTTCTCTGCGGTGACTTTCAGCTTGTCCGGGGTGTTGTCGAGGAATCCCTCAAAGGCGGTCTGTATCGCAAGAAAGACAATCTCATCGTTGCCCTCGTAACGGGCAACGAGATTCTTGAGGACGGGCAGCTCGCGTTCCTGTGAGGCCTTGCACCAGTGCTGGAAAAAAAGCATGACAATCACTTTGCCCTCATAGTCGGTGAGTTCGAGATCCTTTTTTCCCTCGGGCAGTTGATACCATGTGCTGATATTGATAGGGGGGGCTTTTGCTCCCTGGATGCCCTTCTGGAATTCCTGTGCGCTGAGAGTTCGGGGAGCTATGACGGTGGCGAGAAGAAGGAGTAAATGGAGTGTCTTCATTATCGTTCGGGTAAAGAGAATGGCCTAGGGTAAGGGAGCACATTATTGCGGGCTTGCGGCGGAATTTTTGTCCGCTACCCTTCCGGCATGAAAACGATCTCTGTTCTTCCTCTTCTGCTCTCCGGCTTCCTGTTAACGGCCTGGGCCGGGCACCCCGGGAAAAAGGAGGCTGGCTTTGTGACTGTTTTTGACGGGAAAGACATGTCAGCCATCGTCACCGAAGGGAACTGGCAGATCCAAGAGGACGGTTCCCTCTCCCTCGTCCCGCGCGAGGGGGAATCGGGCTGGAAACGTTACCATCACTATCTCTGGCTCAAAGAAAAGTTCGCCGACTTCACTTTTGATTTTGAATACCAGCATGAGGCAGGTGGCAACTCCGGCTTTTATTTCCGCTGCGCTGATAGGGTTGACCCGACCTTGAGCGGGTTTGAAGTGCAGATTCTCGATTCTCTGGGGAAACCGGATAGCGAAATGGGGCACCATGACAACGGGGGAATTATCAAGACCAAAGGCGCTCTGAAAAATATGAGCAAGCCCGCCGGTGAGTGGAATCGAATGACCGTGACGATGAAAGGGAACCGGCTCATTGTCGTTCTCAATGGCGAGACGATCCACGATCTCGACCTTGCCGCCGCGAAAGAGGCCGGTAAAGAGTTGCCCGCCGAAGGTTACCTCGCGATCCAGGATCATGGTCAGCCTTTTCGTGTGCGAAACATTCAGATCAAGCGAATTTGAGTCTTCCTCTCCTTTTCCCCTTTTTCAATGAAACCCGAAATTGATCCCTTTCGTGAAGCACGCGGCGCATCGGGTGTTTTGGAATGCAGGTTTAACGGGGAGAAGATCGCGATGATTCTCCGCCACGCCGAGGTGCGGCAGGCGGCAAAGGACTGGCAAACCTACAGCTCGGATGCGCCGTTCCGGGTGCCGGTCCCGTCCGAGGAGGACGTCAGGTCGATGCGACAGCTACCCATCGAGACGAACCCGCCCGAGCACACCGAATACCGGGCTATTGTCGAGCCCTTTTTCCGTCGTGCCAAGGATCCCGCCATGATCGCCCGGGTGGAGGCACTCGTCACCGGACTGTTGGAGGCGGCAATGGCGCGCGACTCGCTTGAGGTCGTCAATGAGTTTGCCCTTCCCCTGCAGTCCCGTGCCCTCACTTACCTGCTCAACGTGCCCGAGAGCGAGGCCGAGATCTGGATCGGGTGGGGGATCCACGTATTTCGCGTCAGCGGCGGAGTGAAAAAAGGGATTGCCCTTGAGGAGTATCTCCATGCGCAGTTCGACCGCGCCGAGGCCTCACCGGGAGAGGATTTTTTCAGTGCCCTGACCCTCGCGAGCTATTGCGGGCGCCCGCTCAGTCGCGAGGAAATGATGGGGTTCGCGAACCTGGCTTTTGCCGGCGGACGCGACACGATCATTCACACCGTGTCCTCCGTCTTCGCTTATCTGGCAAGAAACCCCGCCGCGTTGGATTTTTTGCGTGAAGATCCCGGCCGGATTACTCATGCGAGTGAGGAATTTTTCCGGGTCTTTATGCCCTTGACTCACATTGGACGGGTCTGTCCCGTGGCAACGGATGTCCACGGCGTCACCGTGGCAGCCGGGGAACGTGTTTCGCTCTGCTGGGCCTCGGCGAACCGGGACGAGACGGTCTTCAGCGCCCCCGAAGAGATTCGTCTCGATCGTAAGCCGAATCCCCACCTTTCTTTCGGCTTCGGCCCCCATCTCTGCCTCGGGGCACCGCATGCGCGACTGCTCGTGCGGACGCTCCTGCAGAAATGTGTTGAGATGGTCGGGTCCATCACCGAACTGGCGTCGGAGGATCGGGTGGAGAAGGAGGAGGGCTACGAGCGCCTCCTCGGCTTCGAACGCTTTGAGGTGAGCGTTTCGGGGAGGTAGAACGGAGGGGGCGCGGGTGAAGGGAAATTGGCGATTGCGAAATGGAGGTTCGTCGGCATCTTATCCCTTTAACTCCTTCCCCATTTGACCGTGCCTGATTCCCTCACTATTGCCAAGACCTGCGCCAGAAGCGCGGATGATATTCAGGCGGAGGACATCGTGGTGCTCGACCTGCGAGGCCTCTCTTCTATTGCCGATTACTTTGTGATCTGCACGGCAACCTCGGTGCCCCACTTGAAGGCTGTCAATCGTGACATCCGGGCAAAGACCGAAGAGGTCATCGGGGAAAAACCGCGCTCAGGCGAGGGTGACCCCGCGAGTCTCTGGATGGTTCTCGATTACGTCGACGTGGTCGTGCACATTTTTCATTCTGGGATGCGCGATGTCTACAGCCTCGAGGATCTTTGGTCCGACGCCCCTCGCGTGCCTCTCGATTTCCTCACCCCGCCTCCCGCTAAAAAGTAGCCTGCGGCACGTGACGCCTTTTCACTCAACGCTCTCTCGCGCATGCGTATCGAAGTCGTCAATACAGGCAGCGAACTGCTGCTCGGAAAAGTGATCAATACCCATGCCGCCTTTTTCGGGCAGGAGCTCTTCAAGCTCGGTCTCCGCATCCAGCGGCAGACGACGATTCCTGACGGGGATGATATCCGCGTCGTCCTCGAAGAGGCATTTCCCCGGTGCGACGTCATTCTCATCACCGGGGGGCTTGGCCCTACCAGTGACGACATCACCCGCGAAGTCGTGGCGGAGATGCTCGGCCGCACGCTGCGGCTCGATCAGTCCATCCTCGACGGCATTACGGAATTGTTCCGTCGGCGCGGGCTGAAGCAAAATCGATCAAACGACCGCCAGGCCATGGTACCGGAGGGGGCGCTCGTTCTGGATAATCCGAACGGCACCGCGCCGGGCCTCTATCTACCGGCCGACCCGGTCGCCGGGTCACCGCATCTTTTTCTGCTTCCGGGACCTCCCCGTGAGTTGAAGCCCATGTATGAGAGGCACGTCGGTCCTGCAATCGCCGGACTGCTGAAGGCTGATCAAGAACGGCCGGAATGGCTCAACTTCAAAATTTTCGGAGTGGGGGAGTCCTCTCTCGCCTCGGCGCTTGAGCCCGATTTCGATCGAATACCGAATCTCGAAGTCGGCTACTGCGCCCGTCTCGGAGAGGTCGACTTGCGGCTGATCGGGGACCCGGCTGCCGTCAGGGAGGGGGCGGCGCTCGTCCGCGCCGGCTTCCCTCATGAAATCGTGACCGAGTCTGAGGATTCGATCGAACAAGTCATTCTCGAACTTCTCCGACGGCACGGCGGGACCGTGGCGACGGCTGAGAGTTGCACCGGAGGCTACCTCGCGAGCAGCATCACCGATGTGGCGGGTGCGAGTGAGATCTTTCAGCGAGGCTACGTGACCTACTCAAATGAGGCGAAAACGGAGATGCTCGGCGTGCCGGGTTCAATTCTTGATGCCCACGGTGCCGTCAGTGACGAAACGGTCGAGGCCATGGCCGCCGGTTGCCTCGCGGCGAGCGGGGCCCATTACGCATTGGCCGTCAGCGGCATCGCCGGTCCCGGTGGCGGGAGTGAAACGAAACCGGTCGGAACGGTTCACATCGCCCTCGCTTCCAAAGACGGCACCGTTTTTTCCCGACGTTATTTCTTCCCTGTCGAACGAAAAAGCTTTAAAATGCGGGTAGCGAGGCAGGCCCTCGATCTCTTGCGGCGGAGACTGCTTGGCTTCCCGCTCGATTAACAGGCTTGGTTGGTGTAGTGCTTCGGTCGGTTCCGGAGGACTCGTTTTCCGTGCCGAACGCGGGTATTTTGCCCGATCCGGGAGAGTGACAATGGACAGGGGACATCAGGGTGAATATCGTCGGCAGATGAGGGGACGGACGCGGGCCGTCCCGGCGTTCCTTATCGCTTTACCGGTCTTTTTTTCACCAACGGCGGAGGCCCAACTCTTCAATGGGGGAGGGCTTTTTAACAAGAAAACAGAGGCACCCCGGGTCCAGACGGAAGATGAAATCGGGGTGCCGGTGCCGGTGACCGGTCGCGTCGAGGCGCTCAAGGGGCACGAGGTGCAGTTTGAGATTCGCGCCGAATCAAAGACGCCCGGAGCCACGGTGGAGTTCCTCATCCGGGCCTTTCCGTCGGCAGGCAAAATTGTCTCGCTCGTCAGTAAACCGAACGAACGTAATAAGGCCGTCGTGACCTATTACGCGGACCCGTCTTCCAGCGCCAATGCCGATGCGTTTTCCTTTGCCGTGCGCTACCGGGGGGGGCGCTATTCGGCCGAGATGCGCTATGACATCGACCTTGTCGATCTGAAGGCCGAGATTCAGGCTCCGCCTGAGATCGATTTTGACGAGGTGATGGTGGGATCCGAGGCGATCCGCGAGATCGCGATTCGAAATCTCGGCAACGGCTCGATCGATCGCCAGATTTTCCTGCCTCCTCCCTGGCATCTTGTTGATCCGGCCGATGGGAAAGTTAGCATTGGCCCGCGGGGTGGTCGCATCCTCAAGGTCGCCTTCCGACCTGAACTGACGGGCGAGACCAGTTATTTTCTCAGTTTGAGCCGAAGCAAAGAGGGCACTACCAAGCTCCTGGGAAGGGGCGGGGACCCTTTCCGGGTGGCGAGTGAATCGCTTGAGCTTGTTGTTGACCCGGTGAGCGGAGAACGTCGCGGAGAGATAGAAGTCGTAAATCCGGGGGCCAGGCCGGTCACGGTCGAAAGCCGCGCCAGCAGCCGCCTGCAGAATGGCCTCGCGAACACCTATCTTATCGTCCCCGGGAAACCGACCAGAGTCCCCGTCAATCTCGGCGCTACCGATACCGCTCCTTTTGACGGCACGGTGCAGTTTTCCCTGGCGAACGGATACTCGAAATCGGTTCGTGTTTTCGCCCCGGTCGTGCCCGGTCGCATCCAAGTGGCCGTGCCTAATGCGATCAGCTCCGAAGTGATCAATTTCGGCAAGGTCGAGGCGGGTCGGTCGACCGAGCGGGGCATCACGGTTACCAATCGTGGGGGAATCGCGGTCCCGCTTGAGTTTCATATCCCCGAACCTTTTCGACTCCTCACGAATCCGGGTCCACAGTTGGGGTCGCTCTCGGAGGTCGCTATTTCGATTGGTCTTTTTCCGGCTCCTTCGGCGCGCGGCCCTGTTGACGTAACGATGCATGTCCTCGCCAACGAGCAGACAGTTCCGGTGCGTCTCCTTGCCAATGTCGTGCCTCCCGCCGGGGCAGCGCCCCGCAGCGGCGCCCAGCCCGGTGCAAATCTGCCTCTGGCAGGGGTTAGGCTGGGCTCATCGACACCCGCAGTCCCTGCGGCCAGCAACGATGGCGTGCCGGAGGGGCCTGCGGGGCTGGCGGCCGACCCGGAATCTTCTTCCCAGCGAATGGCACCGGTCGATCCGCCACTCTCTTCGGCCATCGGAGGGGCCGGGGCGAACAATTCGGACGGGGCCGCTCCCGGCCCTTCGGATGCCGGGAGGCACTCGTCGGGAGACGGCAATCAATCGGTCGCGGGGCGCGTCGTCGATCCCGATTTGCGACGACCCGAGGATCTTTCTGTTTTTGAGGTCAGGAGCGACTCTATTATGATAGGCTGGACCTCACCGAAGGACGAGCGTGGCCGCTCTTTCGAGGTGGAGGGGCGCAGCGTCCCGGTCGGTTCTGCGTCGGGGGAGTCCCGGAGTGTCTGGGTGCCTTACCCGGCGGTGAAACTTGAGCGTATTGACCGGCTCGTGAAGGCGAAGATCGAACCATTGAATCCGGCGAGCCAGTATGAGTTCAGGGTGGTTCTCACGGCGGACGACGGCAGAAGTTCGCCTCCCTCCGAGGTTCTCTCCGTGCATACCGGTTCACCCTTGAACTTGATTTATCTCTGGGCTTTCCTCGGTTTTGCGCTCCTCGTCGCGACCGTCCTGATCACCTTCAAAGTCGTGCGGGGTCGTCACACCGGAGTTGTTTCGACACCGTATATCGAGTTCTAACCTCAGACGGCTTCAACCGGCCGCATCCCGCCGGCATTCACCACAGTATTCCTTTCCCTCCGCGCTGACGCGGAAGTCACGTTCGGGATGGCTTTTTTCGGTCGCCCCGCACGATTCGCATTCATGAAAAGAGGCGCCCTCACCGGGGATGGCGGTTTCAAAACGATGGCGGCGGACCGTTGCCTGGGTCTGTTGACGGTAGGCGGTGACGAAGCCGGGGACAAAAGTCAGCAGGTAGGGAGTTAATCCGAGCGCGGTAACCGCAGCAAAAACGGGAGGCGAGGGGCTCGTGAGGATCGCGGCAAGGAGAAAGGCCGCATTCGCCCAGCCGAGCCATTTTGCCTTGATCGGTATGATCGCAAAAAGGTGAATGACCTGATTCGGAAAGAGTGAGGCAAAAGCGAGGAAAATGGCAGAGTAGAAAATGCCGTTAAGAAGAAGCCCGCTTCCCGTCGGCAGAGGAATGAGCCCGGCGATGGAGATAAAAATGATCGAGGCGAAGACATAGACATTGAGGCGAAAGCTGTCCCATTCCGATTCGAGGCTGTCGTTGATGAAGAATATAAAAAGAGCAGTGATGACGACAAAGAGAACATTCTTCGACATCGGGACCATAACCCAGGTGAAGACTCGCCAGACCTCGCCAGAGAGGACTGCTTCCCGGTCGAAAACGATCCAGTTAACGAAGTCCGGAGAGAGGCCCGAGAGGACCCAGGAGAGCACCTGAAAACCCGCGACCCAGCGGAGAAGCTTCGGCAGAGCGAGTTTGCCGAACTGCTTTTCCAGCTGGTTGAGAACACGGTGTCCGGTTTCGTAGATCATGGGGGAAGTTGGGGGGAATCCGGAGGAATTCAAATAGCAAGTTCCGGGAAAGAGCGCTCTCCCATTGACTTCAAAGAGGCGGAGCCGACACTCAGTAATGGAAAGATCGCCGCTCCATTCGCACCATCTCCGTCTTGAGGCGCGGTTCGCCCCTTTTGCCGGATGGGAAATGCCGATTCAATATGCGGGCATTGTGAGCGAGCACGAGGCAGTGCGAAAGTCGGTCGGGGTTTTCGACATTTCCCACATGGGCGAATTTGAGGTGAGGGGTTCCGCGGCGGAGGAGTGGCTTAACGGACTTCTCACAAACGACGTCAGCGTGCTGGATGACGGGCAAGGTCAATACACCCTTCTTCTCAACGAAAAAGGGGGTGTCATTGACGATCTCATCCTTTACCGGATCGATGCGGAACGCTATTTTCTCGTGGTAAACGCCTCCCGCATCGAGGCCGATTTTTTCTGGATGTCGCGCCGGCTTCCCGCTTGCGGGGTCGAGCTGACCGATCGCAGTATTGAATTTGGTGCTGTTGCAGTGCAGGGGCCGCGTAGTCTTGATCTCTGGTGCGACATGGCCCCCGGAATTACCCTTCCCGAACGCAACGGTATCGCGGTTTATGAGGCGGGGGGGGAGCTCATCCTCTGCCGCACCGGCTACACCGGCGAGGATGGATTTGAGCTTTTTGCCGCTGCGGATCAGATCGGGCACTGGTTCGATCAGCTCATCGCGAGCGGGGCCGTTCCCTGCGGGCTGGGGGCGCGTGATACCCTGCGCCTGGAAAAAGGCTTTCCGCTTAACGGTTCCGACCTTGACGAGAATCGCACACCGCTTGAAGCCGGGCTCGGTTTTTTCGTGAAACTCGATAAGCCGGGCGGTTTCATCGGGCGTGAAGCCCTCGCCGCCCAGCGGGAAGGGGGATTGCCGGGGATTCTTGTCGCGATTCGTCTTAGTGAAAAAGCGCCTCCGCTGCGGCACGGTTACACGGTTCTGGCGGCCGACGGGCAGACCTTCCTCGGCGAGCTCACGAGCGGCTCACTCTCCCCCGGGCTTGGGCTCGGGATCGGCATGGCCTATCTCCCGCCCGCGCAGGCAGCCATCGGGACCGATGTGTTCGTTGTGATTCGTGAAAAACTCTACCCGGGGAAAATTGTCAAAAAGCCTTTTGTGTGAAGGGCGGGCGGGGGTAAGTCCCGCTCGTTCGTCCGACCGCTTGCCGGGAGATGTTTTCGACTGACCGCTTGTCCCCCCTCCGATACCAAAAAACGCCTCCTGTTTGAGAATCCGATTTGTCAGGAGCCTATAATTCGGTTTGTTGAAAGGGATTTCCCCGTGTCCATGAATGCCCCTGATCACCTTCACTTTTCCGAGTCGCATGAATGGGTTGACGCGACCGCACCCGGGGCGGCCGCTGTCGGGATCAGCGACCACGCGCAAGAGGAACTGACCGATGTCGTCTACCTCGAGCTGCCCGCCGTTGGTAGGGTTTTGGCCAAAGGCGAGCCCTTTGCGGTAATTGAGTCGGTGAAGGCGGCCAATGATATCTACGCCCCCGTTAGCGGGGTCGTCGTCGAGGTTAACAGTGCGCTCGCCGAGTCACCGGAGGCGATCAACGAAGATCCCTACGGCGCCGGCTGGATCGTGAAGATTACCCTTTCCGATCCGGCGGAACTTGATGCGCTCATGACCGGGCAAGCTTATCGTGAACACCTTTCCTGAATCCGCCGCCTTCGCCGCCCGCCATATCGGGCCCTCGCCCGACGAGATCGGGAGCATGCTCTCGTCCCTCGGTTACGACCGGCTCGACTCCCTCATCGAGGACGTTGTCCCCGCCGATTTGCTCCGGTCCGGGCCGCTCGCTCTCCCGTTGGCTCTCAGTGAGACGGCCGCCCTCGCCCGGCTGCGGCGCATCATGGGGAAGAACGAGGTCTACCGCTCCTTTATTGGACGAGGCTACTACGACACCGTGACTCCCGCCGTGGTGCAGCGTTGTGTGCTTGAGAATCCCGGCTGGTATACCGCCTACACGCCCTACCAGGCTGAGATCTCGCAGGGACGGCTCGAAGCTCTTTTGAATTTTCAGACACTCATCACCGAGCTCACCGCGATGCCTGTCGCCAATGCGTCGCTCCTTGATGAAGCGACTGCCGCAGCCGAAGCGCTCGCCCTCGCGGCGGGGACGAGGCGTAAAGGAAAGCGATTTTTTGCGAGCGAGGACTGCTTTGCCCAGACTCTTGAGGTGCTTCAGACACGCGCCGAACCCCTTGGGATCGAGATCGTCATCGGCGTGCCGGATTCCTTCGACTTCGCTGCGTCGGGTGATGAGGTCATCGGCGTGCTCCTGCAATACCCGGGGGACTCCGGGGCGGTCACCGATTTCACCAGCGTCGTCGAGGCCTGCCACGCCGCCGGTGGTCTTGTCATCGTCGCGGCCGATCTGCTGGCTCTGACCTTGCTGAAACCGCCCGGTGAATGGGGTGCGGACATCGTTGTCGGAAGCGCCCAGCGCTTCGGAGTGCCGCTTGGATTCGGCGGACCGCACGCCGCTTTCCTTTCCTGCACCGAGGAACTGAAACGCCGTCTCCCCGGTCGCCTCATCGGTATTTCCCGCGACAGCGGAGGGAGACCTGCCCTGCGACTTTCGTTGCAGACCCGCGAGCAACATATCCGACGGGAAAAAGCGACCTCAAACATTTGCACCGCCCAGGTCCTTCTCGCGGTCATGGCCGCATTTTATGCGATCTACCACGGAGCGGAGGGGCTCCGCTGTATCGCCGAACGTATCCGTAACGCCACCTCCGCCCTCGCCGCTGCGCTCGTAAAGGCGGGTTACGAGCTGAAAAACGACTCTTTTTTCGACACCCTGACAGTCACCCTTTCCGAGGCGAAGCGGGCGGAGGTTCTCGCCAGGTCCGTCAATGCCAGGGTTAATCTTCGCCGCGATCGTCCCGGTAGTCTCGGGCTCTCCCTTGATGAGGCAGCGCTCGAGACGGGAGAGTGGAAAACCCTCTTCGAGGTTTTTGGCCTCGTCGATGAGGACTGCGGTGCGCCGGACCTGCCGGCTGCGCTTTCACGGACTTCCGAATTTCTCAAGCAGCCGGTTTTCCGCCGTTACCGGACCGAGACAGGGCTGCTCCGATACATCCGCCGACTCGAGGGCAGGGACATCGCCCTGAACTGGAGCATGATCCCGCTGGGTTCTTGCACGATGAAGCTCAACGCCGCCTCCGAGATGATGCCGCTGAGCTGGCGCGAGGTCGCCGGACTTCACCCGTTTGCTCCGGTTACCCAGGTCTCCGGTTACCTGGAGATGATTCACGAGCTCGAAAGCTGGCTTGCGGAGATCACCGGCTTCGACGCTGTCAGTCTACAGCCCAATGCCGGATCGCAAGGGGAATACGCCGGTCTCCTCGCGATCCGCCGCTACCACGAATCAAAAGGCGAGCCGGATCGCAGGGTCTGCCTGATCCCCATGTCGGCCCACGGAACCAATCCGGCGAGTGCGGTCATGGCCGGCTTCGAAGTCGTCCCCGTCGCCTGCGGTAGCGATGGGAACATCGATGTCGCCGACCTTACCGCAAAGGTGGCTCAGCATGCGGCTCGGCTCGGCGCGCTCATGATCACCTATCCCTCGACCCACGGGGTTTTTGAAGAGGGCGTCTCCTCGATTTGTGAAATGGTCCACGACCACGGCGGCCAGGTCTACATGGACGGGGCCAATCTCAACGCTCAGGTCGGACTTTGCTCGCCAGGTTCGATCGGAGCCGACGTCTGCCATCTTAATCTCCATAAGACCTTCTGTATCCCTCATGGCGGCGGCGGTCCAGGGGTGGGGCCGATCGGTGTGCGGTCACACCTCGCGCCCTATCTGCCGGGGCATAGTGAGTGGGCCGATTCGCCGACCCACGCCGTCAGTGCGGCACCCTACGGTAGCGCCAGCATTCTCACGATTTCCTGGATGTATATTGCGATGATGGGGCCCTCGCTGCGCCGTGCCACCGAGGTGGCAATCCTCAACGCGAACTATGTGGCGAACCGACTTGAGCCTTATTTCCCCGTTCTTTACCGGGGGGGCAGAGGGCTCGTCGCGCACGAGTGCATCATCGACCTGCGGGCCTTTAAAGCGCAGGCGGGGATCGAGGTGGAGGATATCGCGAAGCGGCTGATTGACTACGGTTTTCACGCTCCGACCATGTCGTGGCCTGTCCCCGGCACGCTGATGATCGAGCCTACCGAGAGCGAATCCCGGGAGGAACTCGACCGTTTCTGTGAGGCGATGATCAGCATCCATCACGAGATCGGGCTGGTTGGTTCGGGCACGTGGGATGCGCTCGACAATCCTCTGAAAAATTCGCCGCATCCGGCCGTGACGCTGCTCGCCGGGGATTGGCCTCACGCTTACTCGCGTGAGGTGGCGGCCTTTCCGTTGGACTGGGTTCGCGAGCGGAAGTTCTGGCCGCCGGTGAGTCGTATCGACAATGTCTACGGCGACCGTCATCTCGTCTGCACCTGCGATGGGATGGCCGAATACGAACCTTAAAATACCTTCCGTTCGAGCCATGCAGCAGAGCCGGCTGAAAATGCCCTTTCCCGGGACCTGGATCCCTAACATGATTGCCAATCTTGTCTTCCTTACGCGGGGTGACGAGGTTCTCCTGATCCACAAAAAAACGGGACTCGGTGCCGGCAAGATCAATGGTCCCGGCGGCAAGCAGGAGCCCGGGGAGACTTCGCTCGAGGCCGCGATCCGCGAGGTCAGGGAGGAATTGCTGATTACCCCCCATCGGCTTGACGCGATGGGCGAGCTTCACTTCGACTTTGTAGACGGACTGCGCCTCCATTGCACCGTTTACCGCGGGGAGGAATTCAGCGGCACCCCCACCGAGACGCGGGAGGCGAAGCCCGAATGGTTCCGCCTCGACGAGGTCCCGTATGACCGCATGTGGGCCGACGACCGCTACTGGTTGCCCCAGATGCTTGAGGGCCGCCGGTTTAGGGGTTGGTTTCGTTTTGAAGGGGAGACGATGCTCTCCCGGGAAGTCATCTTCACAAGCTGACCTAAAAAAACCGCGACCCTGATCCGGATCGCGGTTCTGTTTGAGAGGAGTGCGGAGGAAGGACTACTTCTTCGGTTTGTGATCGGTGTGACAGGCTTTGCAGTTTGAGGCCTTGTCGAGACGCCCGATCGCTTTTTCCCCTTTGTCACCGCCACTGACAGCGTCCATCGCGGCGATGAGCTCAGTCACTTTCTCCTCGTATTTCGCCTGATCGCCGACCGGGGCCTTCGTGCCCTTCATTGTCAGAATCAGGGCAGCCAGTGACCCGGTTTCTTTTTCGGAGGCTGTGCCGTCGAGGACGCGGGCGAGGGGACTTTCGTCACCCTTCATCCCGTCCTTCATTACTTTTTCGATAATTTCGTGGTTTTCGTCGGCGACGGAAACGAGGGGGATCGCGGCGAGGGCGATGGCGGCAAAGAGAGTATGTTTCTTCATTCGCCGGGTATTTAGTGACAAGCTGGCGGGGGCACAAGAAAAAAATTGCCAAAGCGGGCCGGGAGGTGGTCCGGCTCCTTTAAAATGGCCCTTTATCTGCTTTAATGCACTGGCTCCGTTAAACGGAAGGCCGGTTCCCATGTCTGACTATTATCGCCACACCAAAATCATCGCCACTCTCGGACCCGCGACCGAATCGAAGGAGATGCTCGCCGCCCTCATCAATGCCGGGGTTGACATTCTGCGCCTCAATATGGCCCACGCCACCCACCAGTGGGTCAAGGACGCGATGTGGTTCATCCGGGAAGTCTCAAGTGAGGTCGGCCGTCACGTGGCGGTGATGATGGATGTGAAGGGGCCCGAAATCCGGACTGGTAAAGTCGAGCGCCCCATCTCCCTAGCGATTGGTGACCGGATCGAGTTTCACATCGAGGGTGCCGAGCCGAAGGGGGACCTTCCCTTCGTTTCGGTGAACTATCCCGGACTGCCGGGAGATCTTGAGGTGGGCAATATTGTCCTCGTCGACAGCGGTCTCATCCGCATGAAGGTCTTTGAAAAGGACGCCTCCCGGGTTCGGCTCGAGGTGCTCACGCCCGGGGAGTTGACTTCGAAACGCCATATTAATCTGCCGGGAATACAGGTAAATCTGCCCGCCCTCACCGAGAAGGACGAGGAAGATCTCCGGGCCGGGGTGGAGGCGGGGATCGACTTTGTCGCGCTTTCTTTCGTTCGGCAGGCCGAGGATGTTCACACCCTGCGCCGTTTTCTTGAATCGCTCGGGTCCAAGGCCCGCATCATTTCCAAAATCGAGGATCAGGCGGGGGTGCGGAACATGGTGGAGATCGTGCGGGCCTCCGATGCGATCATGGTGGCCCGGGGTGACCTCGGGATCGAGATCGACTACCACCGGCTCCCGCTCGTGCAGACCGCTCTCGTGCAGGCTTGTCAGGCGGATGGAAAACCCGTCATCATCGCCACCCACCTCCTCGAGTCCATGATCACCTCGCCCATGCCGACGCGTGCCGAGATCTCGGACGTCTCGCATGCCGTGCGCGAGCAGGCCGATGCCGTCATGCTTTCGGGCGAGACGACCGTCGGTGCTTATCCGCTCGAGTCGGTCCAGGTTCTGAAGAACATCATTCAGAGTATCGAGCCGACGGTGCCGGCCGGGTTGAACAAGCTCATCGTTCTCAAGGAGCCAAAAGCCAAAATGCTGCGTTCGGCCGCCGTCCTCGCCGAGGATCTGGAGAACTCCGGCATCGTTGTCTTTACCCGCAGCGGCTTCCTCGCCTACGTTCTCGGGGCCTTGCGCCCTCACGGGATTCCGATCTATGCCTTTACTGATGACGAATTGATTTTCCGCCAGCTTCTCCTGCCATGGGGGGTGGAACCCTTTTTGATCGATTTTTCGGAGGATCCCGAGGTTACCATTCTAAGTGCCCTCAGTTACTTGAAACGCAAAAATTGGGTCGAGCCCGGTCACTGTATGGTCGTAATCACCAATGCCCTGGCGAATGAGAAGATCATCGATACGCTGCAGTTGCGAATCGTTGAGTGAGTGGTCGTAGGCACCGGACCACGAAACTTCCGGTTTTCCGTTTTTTGTCCGGGTCCGTTGACGGGCTCTTAAATCAAAAAAAATCCCGGACCGCTTAGAGGCGGGCCGGGATGGAATTCAGGTCGGCAGCGTTTCAGGCTCCGACCGGTAGGGGCACCTTCAGACCGTGCCAGAGATGGTCCTGCCGGTGGAGAGAAGGTCGTCGCACGCCACCGAAATACGGGCTGCCATGCCGACTTCAGCGGCCTTGAGGTAGGCGCGCGGATCGTAGGCTTTTTTGTTCCCGATTTCACCGTCGATCTTGAGGACTCCGTCGTAGTTCTTGAACATATGTTCCGCGATCGGCCGGGTGAAGGCGTATTGGGTGTCGGTATCCACGTTCATTTTCACGACACCGTAGCCGAGGGTTTCACGGATTTCCTCAAGGGTGGATCCTGAACCGCCGTGGAACACGAGATCGAACTCGGCGGCGGCCCCGAACTTTGCCGTGACGGCGTCCTGACCCTGCTTCAGAATTTGGGGGCGAAGCTTCACGGCACCGGGCTTGTAGTGACCGTGGACGTTGCCAAAGGTGGCGGCGAAGGTGAAGCGACCGATGGGGTGGAGGGCCTCGTAGACGGCGAGCATGTCCTCAGGGGTCGTATAAAGATCGGCGTCGGGAGTGTCTTCACTGCCGGCGGCTCCGTCTTCTTCACCGCCGACTACACCGGCCTCCACTTCGAGGATGATTTCATTGGCGGAGCAGAGCTTCAGATACTCCTGCGAGAGCGCCATGTTCTCGGCGAGAGGAAGCTCCGAGGCGTCGAGCATATGGTTCTGGAAAAGGTTGTTCTCCCCGCGGGCACGACGGCGGGCGGTCTCTTCGATCAGGGGGCGGAGAAATTCGTCTGCCACCTGCGGGCGGCAGTGATCTGTATTCAGCGCAACGAGCACGTCATACTGCTCGGCGAGGCGGTGGGTCAGCTCGGCCAGGGCGATCACGCCGAGGACGGTGTTCTTGTGGTTGAGTCCCGAAGCGAACTGTCCGGCCCCCGTCGAGAACTGGATGATCCCGTCCGACTTCGAATCGGCGAACGCTTTTAGCGCGGCGTTGATGGTGACGAGGTTGCTGCAGTTGATGGCGGGATACGCGTAGCCGCCTTTCTGGGCGGCGTCCAACATGGCGGCGAATTGTTTGGGTGTGGCTACTGGCATACTGCCGCTCCTTACGGCCGGAGAGACCATTTTTCAAGCGCTGATTGCGCTCATTTCACCCGTTTCGTCCCGCCGGGGAAACCTTTTTTGGTTTGTCAAAATCAGGGATGGATTCTAATCTCACGAATCGAGCACAGATGTCCGAGTCGATCTTCACGAGGGAGGGGTATATTAGGCCGGCGGTCCTCATCGCGGCCTACCGCGGCGGCATGTTCCCGATGGCAATGGATAACCGCGGAGAGATTGGCTGGTTCTCGCCCGATCCGAGGGGCGTTATTCCCCTCGACGAGTTCCACATCCCGCACGGTCTGCGCCGAACGCTCCGGCGGAATTCTTTCGAAGTCCGCGTCGATTCCGATTTTTCCGCCGTGATGAGAGGCTGCGCCGCCCGCAAGACGACGTGGATCAGCCACGAGATCGTGACGAGTTACGAAAAACTTTTTGAGCTTGGCTACGCTCACTCGGTTGAAACCTGGCGCGATGGCGAACTCGTCGGCGGTCTCTACGGAGTATCCATCGGGGGGGCTTTTTTCGGTGAGTCCATGTTCAGCCGCGCGACCGATGCTTCGAAGGTCGCCCTTGTGGCCCTCATCGAGCGGCTTCGCGAGCGGAATTTTCTTCTTCTCGATACGCAATGGACGACCGAACACCTCAACCGCTTCGGTTGCCGCGAGATTCCGCGTTACGAGTATCTGCGGCAGCTCAACAGGGCCCTGCTCGTGACGACGACGTTCCAGTGAGGCTGTCAGGGCGGAGTTTGCGCCGCCTCAGCCGCCCGCTACCATGCGGATGATCTCGACCGTGTCTCCGGCGCCGACCGCCTGAGTGTCGAATTCGCGGCACAGGACCGCCTCGCCGTTCAGTTCGACGAGGACCGGTCGTGCTCCCAGCCCGAGCGTGTCGATCAGTCGGGAAACGGTAAGGTTTTCTCCGGGGACTTCGTGGTTCCGGCCATTAATGGTCAGGGTCATGCCGTGAGCGGGGCGAGGATGGAGGCGTCCCAGTCTTTCCAGACCGGATCAAGTTCAAGGGTCCGCAGGTAGGCGGCGACGGCGGCGGGGGAACGTTCGTCGGCGATGTCAAATTGTCCCGTGGCCGTCGTTTCTACAGGCCGTGACCTTGTCATCGAGCAGGGGAGCGGACTGCCCTTGTCAAGTTCGACGCGGCGGCCTTTCACGGTCAGGTGGACGTCTTCCGCTCCCTCGCCCGTGTAGCCGCCCGGTTCGGTGTGGCTGCCGGCGCTGATTGACGTGACGCAAAGGGGGAACAAGGCATTGCGAAGCGATTCCGACTCGCGCGTGCTGAGGACGATGCCGACTTGCGGGAAGCAAACCCGGAAGGCGCAAAGCGTCTGCACGAACTCCGCGTCACTCATGGCGTATTTCGGTTCGAATCCACCGGCGGCGGGACGCAGTCGAGGCAGGCTGATCGTGAAGGTCGCTTTCCAGCAGCTGCGGTAGAGAAACTCCAGGTGGGCGGCGAGGCGCAGGGCATCGTAGCGCCAGTCCGTCAGTCCCATCAATGCACCGATCCCGATGCGGCGAAATCCTGCGATGTAGCCGCGCTCAGGACACTCGAGCCGCCAGTCGAAATGCTTTTTCGGCCCCGCTGTGTGGTAGAGCGCATAAGCCTCGCGATCATAGGTCTCCTGATAGACGACGAGGCCCTCGCCTCCCGCGATGACGAGGGGGGCATACTCGTTGGTCTCCATAGGCCCGACTTCGATCGCGAGAGTGGGAACAAAATCCCGCAGGGCCGTGAGGCATGCTTCCAGGTAACCTTCGGAGACAAATCTCGGGTGTTCTCCGGCCACGAGGAGAATGTTTCGAAAGCCGAGCCTTTCAAGGTGGCGTGCCTCTCTGACGACTTGTTCCACCGTCAGCGTCGTCCGCAGGATGGGATTGTCGCGCGAGAAGCCGCAGTAGGAGCAATTGTTGACGCACTCGTTGGAGAGGTAGATCGGTGCAAAAAGCCGCATCGTGCGTCCAAAGTGCCGACGCGTTGTTTTGACGGCTTCCTCCGCAAGGCTCTCGAGGCCGGAAGGGCTGACCGGTGCGATGAGGCGGCTGAAGCGGGCGAGCAGCGGGGAGAGGGGGCCTCCGGCATCCAGCGCATTGAGTTGAGCGACAAAAGACATTCGGGCTCAAGATAGCAGCGGGCCGCAGCTCGGCAATGCCTCTTATTCGGGAAACGCGGCAGACGTTGGCGGGAAAGGGAAAAGAAGCCTAAAAAAAGCGTTGCCAAACTTCTCCAGCGCCGCTAATAAACCGCTCACATCAACCTATTCCCCTTTTCACATGGCTGACGCATCAATCGAAGAAAAAGTAAAAAACATCATCGTTGAACAACTGGGTGTGAGCGATGAGCAAGTGAAGTCCGAGTCCAAGTTCATCGAGGATCTTGGCGCTGACTCCCTCGACACCGTTGAGCTGGTGATGGCCTTTGAAGAGGAGTTCGATATCACTGTTCCCGATGAAGAGGCGGAAAAGCTGACGAGCGTCGGCGAAGTGGTCGCCTACATCGAGTCTCAGGCGAAATAGCCTCCTTCCCGTCTCCTTTTTCCGGGGAAGGCGCCTTCGCACGAGGGCGCTTTTTTTGTGCCCGGAGGCCGCGTTAGAAAGGGAAAAAACATTCGAGTCGTTCCGTTTCGACGGGGACTGCGGGTCTTGAATCTCGCCCGGATTCTCTAAGCATTGGATTTCCCGCCGGAAATCAGCTAGCTTTGAGGTTTTTTAATCATGGCCACTCTTTCATTCGACGACATTGCCTACGCGATGGAGAACACCGTAGTCTTGCATGAGCCGGACCGCCTCATCGATACTTTCGGAACGACGAATTTCCAGTTTCATCTTCTTACCGAGCCGATGGATTCCGCCGGTAAGGTCAGGGTGCGCGAGGGGCGTATGGAGGCGGAGCGTCCCCGCATTCTTAAACCGGAAGGCTATGAAGAGCTGCTTTTCGAGGGTTTCGGCGAGCAGGCATCCGTCTTTGCCGAGTGGTTTCGCCGGAACGGGAACCTTCATTTTTTCAAGTACGGCTTCAACTTTGCAAAACGCGGCTTTACCGAGGAAATTGTGCATGAGTCGCTTGAAGCGGTGAGGGACCGCCTCCTCGAGGACATCCGTGTCAGCGGCAGCCCGTCCCGGGCGCTCATTTGCGGTATTGATGACTCGTGGGAGGTTTCTCTTATCAAGTTTACCATGGAAATGATAGGGCGGTCGCTTCAGATTAACGCCTTTGATCTTAAGCGCCGCGGACTCCTCTGAGCGACGTTTTCCCTTTTCAAAAAATGGCCCGTATCAAGTTTCTCCTCGCTTTTTTTGCGATGCTGATCTGTGCGGGTGGGGTCGCGGGTGCCTATTTTTTCTGGAAGAAGTTCGCTCAGCCCGAGCTTGCCGTGACCCGCCACATCTCGGGAGCGAGCGGCTCGACCTTTGTAAGGCCCGATCTCGGAAAGCGCCATTTCGATGATGCTGTTTCTCTGATCAGGGAGGGCGAGCTCGTCTCCGCCCGCGATCGGCTTCTTTACCTGATGGAGTATTTCCCCGAGTCAGGGACCTTCGAAGAGGCCCGTCGTGTCGTCGGAGAATTAAACATGGATCTTCTCGTTTCAAGGATCCCGCTCCCCGGCAAGATCGAGCACACCGTCAAGCGTGGCGAGGCGCTCGTGACAATTTCGAACCGGAATAAAACGACCATCGATTACATCATGCGGGCGAACGCCAAAACGTCCGAGTTCATTTTCCCCGACGAGGTTTTGACGGTGTACCCGCTGGAGTTTTCGGTGCGCATCAGTCTTGGCGGGGGCACTCTCACGGTCATGGACGGAGAAAAGCTCTTCAAGGAATACCGTGTCGTCGATCGCAACCTGCCCTCCGACCTGCGGGCGCCGGTATCCACCACCGTCAGCGAAAAAGTAGCGTGGGACGGGAACCGGCCCATCAACTTCACTGACAGGAACTACATGAATTGCAGCAAATGGCTCCGGACCGGGAGAATCGGGCTCTTCATTCGCCACGCCGATTCCGGGGGAGGTGGATTCGCCGAGTCCCGTCCTTTCGGGATCATGCTCGAAAAAGCGGATCTTGAAGAACTTTTTACCATCCTCAGGGTCGGCTCAAGGGTTGACCTCGTGAAGTAGCGTGCGAACAAGTATCAGTTATCTCTCTCGAACTATGATCATGATCACCGAGCCTCTCGAATTCGAAAAACCCATCGTGAACCTCGAGCGCCAGCTGGCCGAGTTGCGGGACCGGGCCGCCGACAGCGACATCGATATGTCGAGTGAGATGAAGCGGATCGAGGACAAACTCACGAGGATGAAGGGCGAAGTCTACCGCAACCTCTCTCCGTGGCAGCGGGTCCAGATTGCCCGGCACACCCGGCGGCCCTTCATGCTCGATTACGTGGAGCATTCTTTCGACGATTTTCTTGAACTTCACGGCGACCGCCACATTGGCGAAGACGAGGCGATGCCGGGGGGCTTTGCCCGTATCGAAGGACGGCGTGTTGTTGTCATCGGCCATCAGAAAGGACGTGATACCAAGGAAAATCTTCGTCGCAACTTCGGCAGCGCCAACCCCGAGGGTTATCGCAAGGCGCTCCGGCTCATGAAAATGGCTGAAAAATTCGGGCTTCCTATCGTGACGCTTATCGATACCCCCGGGGCTTACCCGGGAATCGGTTCGGAAGAGCGCAACATCGCCGAGGCGATCGCCTTCAATCTTCGCGAAATGATGATGCTGCGGGTTCCTGTTGTTGCCGTCGTCATCGGCGAGGGCGGTTCGGGCGGCGCTCTCGGGATCGGAGTCGCCGACAGGGTTCTCATGATGGAGAACTCCTACTACTCCGTCATCAGCCCGGAGGGGTGTGCTGCCATTCTCTGGAAAGACCGCAAGTATGCGACCGAGGCGGCCACTGCCCTGAAGCTCAGTGCCGCCGACCTCATGGATCTCGGCATTATCGACGAAGTCATCCCCGAACCCATGGGCGGAGCCCACCATGATCACGTCGCCGCCGCCAACAATCTCAAGAAGCAGGTTATCCGACAGCTCAACGAGCTCGCGACGATCGCACCGGATATTCTTCTTGAGCAGCGTTATCGGAAATTCCGCAGTTTCGGTGAGTTTCGGGAGCGCGGGCGGAAGGTCTGACGCCCATCAATGCGGACCGATTTGTGGATTGATCCTCGGCGTGGTTTAGGTTATCCTGCCGGGGTGTTAGTTAACCCCAACCAGACTTATGCGAAAAACTATTCTCCTTGCCCCTCTTTTCGGCCTCCTCGCGCCGGCGTTCACCGCCTCGGCTCAGGACAAGGTCGATTTCCAGACTCAGGTGTATCCCCTCATTAAAGCGAGTTGCGTGCAGTGCCACCGTCCCGAACACGAGAACCCCGAGCGTCCCGGACGAATGATCAAGCCCAAGGGCGGATACGTCTTCACCAACGCCGAGGCTCTCCTTGCCGCTGAAGGCGAAGGGGGAACGAAGTTCATCGTTCCCGGCAAGCCCGACGAGAGCCGCATCATTCAGGTGGTGAAGCTGCCGATCGACGACGAATATCACTACCCGCCGGAAGGCAAGGCTCCCCAGTGGACCAAAGCCGACATCGAGCTGGTCTCCAAGTGGATCGCCGACGGGGCCGACTTCGGTGCTTGGAAAGAGGACGACAAGCCGCTTGAGTATCCGGTCTGGGACGGAAAAGAGAAGGAGTGATCCTTTCGTTTTTCCGAAACGACAAATTTAGAAAAGCCGGGGCGCGAGCTCCGGCTTTTTTTATTTTCTCGTCTACGGGGCCAGCTTCCCGGCGAGGGGCGAGAACCCGCGAAGCGGGTAGACGGAGTCAATCGAGGGGCGAGGGGCGGCTGAGCCGTTTAGGGGAAATCGGTGAGATCGGGGATTCTCCGGTCTACGCCTGAAAACCTCAATTCCTGAAAACCTGAATCGCTCACGGCAGCGGGTCGGCGTCGATGACCTGCCAGGGGAGGCCCCAGGCATTGAGGTCGGCCATGTAGGGATCGGGATCGAGCTCCTCGACGTTCCAGACTCCCGGCTTGAGCCATGCACCGGAGAGGAGCTGGCGGCCGCCGATCATGGCGGGGACGCCGGCGGTGTAGCTGATGGCCTGGCTCTTGACCTCGGCATAGCACTCCTGATGATCGCAGACGTTGTAGATGAACTTTGTCGCGGTCTCTCCGGTGCTCTTGAGTTTGCCGGTGATGAGACAGCCGATGCAGGTCTTGCCTTTGGTGAGGGGGCCGAGCGAGGCGGGGTCGGGAAGGATGGCTTTGAGGAACTGGATCGGGATGATCTGTTTGCCCTCGTAATCGATGGGCTCGATCGAGGTCATGCCGATATTTTCAAGCACGGTGAGGTGTTTGATGTAGTTGTCGGAAAAGGTCATCCAGAAGCGGATGCGCTTCAGCCCTGAAAGGTTCTGCGCGAGGCTCTCAAGTTCCTCGTGAAAGAGGAGGTAGATCTTTTTGGTGCCGACGTGCTCGTCGGGAAAGGCATAGTCGAGGCCGATCTCGAGGGGTTTGGTTTCTATCCACGCGCCGTTTTCCCAGTAGCGTCCGTTCGCGGTGATCTCCCGCAGATTGATCTCGGGATTGAAATTGGTGGCAAAGGGGAGGCCGTGGTTACCGGCATTGGCGTCGAGGATGTCGACGGTCTCAATCTCGTCGAAGTAATGCTTCAGCGCGTAGGCGCAGTAGGCGTTGGTCACCCCCGGATCGAAGCCCGATCCGAGGATGGCGGTGAGACCGGCCTTTTCAAATTTCTCCCGGTAGGCCCACTGCCATTTGTATTCGAACTTGGCGGTATCCTGCGGTTCGTAGTTGGCGGTGTCGAGGTAGTGGACCCCGGCCTCGAGACAGGCGTCCATGAGGGTGAGGTCCTGATAGGGCAGGGCGATGTTGAGCAGGATGGTCGGCTTCACTTCTTTCAAAAAGGCGACGACTTCGGCAACGTTGTCGGCGTCGAGCTTCGCGGTTTTAATCGTCACGCCGGTGGCCGTTTTGATGTCGGCGGCGATGGCGTCGCATTTTTCCAGAGTACGGCTCGCGAGCCAGATTTCCCCGAATGTTCCGGCGTCCTGAGCGCACTTGTGCGCGACGACGTTGCCGACTCCCCCTGCTCCGATGATGACCGTTTTGTGCATGAATTTTTGGAAAGGGTACGCTCCGATCGGCAGGGGGAATGTCAAAGCAATTTCTCCTTTCAGGCGGCCTTGTCACATCAGACGGCCCCGTAAGCGAGCATGGCCTCGGCCACTTTTTTGAATCCGGCAATGTTGGACCCGTTCACGTAATCGACCCGACCGGCGCTGGTGGCACCGGACTCGACACAGCGGGTGTGAATGTCGCGCATGATCTGCTGGAGGCGCCGATCGACTTCCTCGCGATCCCAGCTGATGCGCATGGCGTTCTGGCTCTGCTCGAGCCCGCTCACGGAGACGCCGCCGGCGTTGGAGGCTTTGCCCGGGGCGTGGAGGACGCCGTGCTCGCGGAAGTATTCGGAAGCCTCGAGGTTGGTGGGCATGTTCGCCCCTTCGCAGACGGCGACGGCCCCGTTGGCGGTGAGGGCGACGGCGTCTTCGAGTTCGATCTCGTTCTGCGTCGCGCAGGGCATCGCGATGTCGCAGGGAATGGCCCAGGGGCGGGCGCGGGAATGGTAGGTGACGCCGCGACTTTGAAAGGTGGAGAGGGAGCCGCGTTCGACTTCCTTGAGCTGATGGATCTCGTTCCACTGCTCAAGGTGGAGTCCGTCGGGGATGTGGATGAAACCGCCGGAGTCGCTCAGGGTGACGACTTTAGCCCCCTTTTCGATAAGCTTCGCGGCGGCGTAGAGGGCGACATTGCCAGCCCCGCTCACCGCGACACGTTTACCGGCGAGGATCTCGTTGTGCTGGTGGAGCATGTGCTCGCAGAAGTAGACGCAACCCCAGCCGGTGGCCTCGGTCCGTACGACGCTGCCGCCGTAGGCGAGGCCTTTTCCTGTGAGGACTCCGCTCCAGCGATTCTCAAGGCGCATGTATTGACCGAAAAGGTAGCTGATCTCGCGGGCCCCGACCCCGATGTCACCGGCGGGGACGTCGACGTCTTCGCCGATGTGACGGTGGAGTTCGGTCATCATGGACTGGCAGAAGCGCATCACTTCGCGGTCGCTTTTGCCCTTGGGATTAAAATTCGAGCCGCCTTTGGCCCCGCCCATGGGTAGCCCGGTGAGACTGTTTTTGAAGATCTGCTCAAATCCGAGGAATTTGAGGATGCTCTGGGTGACGGAGGGATGAAAGCGCAGCCCACCCTTGTAAGGCCCGAGGGCATGATTGAACTGCACCCGCCAGGCGCGGTTGGCGCGGATCTCGCCCGAGTCGGTCTCCCAAGTTACGCGAAAAGTGATGAGGCGGTCGGGTTCGGTGAGGCGCTCGAGGATCTGGGCGCGGCGACAGGCGTCGTGCTGGAGATACCAGGGCATCACCGAAGCGGCGACTTCGGCGACGGCCTGATGAAATTCGGTCTCGTAGGGGTTCCGTTTTTTAAGACCTTTCATGAAGGCCCTGAGTTCCTTTTGTTCGGCGTCGGTCATGGAGCGATGAGATGGGGGAAAAGCTAGCTCAGTTCGGCCGATTTGCACCCGGGCGTGTCCACGGAATCATGAGCAGAGTAAAAAGTCCCGCGCCGATCAGAATCATCCAGAAGAGGCGGAGCGGGTAGGGGCCGAGAAACTCGAGGAGGTTCGGCTGGGAAGGCACGTCGGGTCCGACGAAACCGTAGTTCCATCCGGTGAGGAAATTGAGCGATGCGAGCAAGCCGGTGTAGATCAGGGTGATACAGACGGATTTTCTCCAATCCGTCCAGTCGGGGCGGAAGCGATCGACGAAGAGCACCCAGGCGAGCGCGATCAGGATGAAAAGGTGGTAACTCCAGAAAACCCAGAACCAGGCGTGAGCGGGCCCGACATAAAGTGAGGGCGTGAGGTAGGCCCAGGTCGAGAGGGCGAGGGTCCAGAAATAAAGCACTCCCTGGGCGTTGCGGTGGCGGGTCGCGACGGCCCAGGCGGCGATGAGGGTGGCGAGATTGCAGTATTGGAGTGGCAGGGAATCGCTCCAAGTGAAGTCGCCGGGGACGATCCCGATGCCGGTGCCGAGGAAGGCGGCGACAAGACAGCCGATCACGAGAAAGACCCGCATCCGGCGAAGGGCGCTCCCCTTAGAGCGAACCAGTCTCGACCGGGCGACGAGAACAAAAGCGACGGTGATGAGGGCGCTGCCGAAGAGGCAGAGGAAGTGGACGAGCGATCCCTGGGTGAAGGTCTCGGGATCGATCCGGTTCATGCGGAGGGTGAGGGGGCGAATACAATCCCGCTCAGTAGAGTTGACCTTTGCGGTAGGCGGCGGGGGAGACGCCGCGATGCTGTTTGAGCATGCGGCTGAAGTAATAGCGGTTCGGGAAACCGCAGTTTTCCGCGACTTGCTCGATGGATTGCTCGGTGTGGCGAAGGAGGTGGCAGGCGCGGTCGAGCCGGTAGCTGAGGAGCACGCTCATCGGTGCCATACGGACCTGAGCGCGAAAAAGGTGATTGAGATTTCGCACGCTGACCCCGGCGGCGCGGGCGGCATCATCGGCGGTAATGCGGCGGGCGAGGTGGCCATGGAGGAATTCCATCGCCTTGCTTACCCGATGGTCGAGCTTCTGGTCGGTCCAGGCACCAGCGGGAAGTTTGGTGAGGGCATGGAGGACGAGGGCGGCGGATTCCCAGTTGTGGGGTTCCCCTTTGGCGCTGGAGAGAGAGTCGAGGAAACCGGCAGCGATGTCATCGACGGGTGAGGAGAAAACGCCGGGGACGGAAAGCAGGTCGGAGCGTCCGAGGATGAAGTGAACGTACCACTTGGAAAAGGGCTCCGGATTGTGAGAGCTGAAAGCGGTGCGCGGGGAGATGAGATAGAGATTTCCGGGCAGGAGAGTGGTGTCGTGATTGTTAAAACGAACCACCGCCCTTCCCTCGACGGGGCAATAGAGTCGCCAGTAGGGGTCGATCAGGTTGTGCAGGTTCCAGCGGCGAAGCCGGATTTTCCGTGTCGCGAGGATTTCGAGCGACATACCCGGCAGCATGACCTCACGTTCGCCTTCCACTTCGTGGGGTGATCCATCGGGGACAAGGCTGAAGAAAGCGTCTTTTTTTGTGCTCATTCCGGCATCGAGCGTAAAATGGCACAAAACGAAGAACCCGTCGATCCGAAAATTCGGAGTGACTGAGGCAATTGTTTCGTAATTGGACACATAAATAAAGTGCCATGAGAGATTTATCCGCGCTCCCCGAAGACAAGGCGTCCGATGCGGCGGATGGTGTTGCCGACCCCGTTTTGACCGGCCGGAGAATTTCCGTTCGGGGCGGTTCGGACGGTGGCCGACTCTCCCGGCACAGGGAAACTCTGCGGGGCGCGGTTTCCGGTGAAGAGTCCCTTTCCGTGGCCGCGGCAGGAGTCGCGCGGTCTCAGGTCGGCGGGCAGATCCATCTGGTAGGGGAATTTCGTTTGATTGGAGGCAATGAGTCCGCATTCGCGACAGAGGTGAGTGTTGCTTGATCCGGGCGGGGGCGGAATTTTGGCTCCGGCATAGCCGGCCCTCTCAGCTGTCTTCATCACCTCGGTCCAGACGGGAAGGGCAAGGGTGCTGCCGTAGCCCTGGTCCATGATCTTTTTAGGCTGATCAAGTCCGACCCAGACTCCGGTTGTGACCTTGTCGGTATAGCCGACGAACCAGGCGTCAAGGTAGTCATTGGTGCTGCCTGTCTTGCCGCTTGCGGGGGCCCGGTAGCCGGCTTCACGGGCGGAAGTGGCGGTTCCCTCGTCGAGGACTTTGGAAAGAACGTCCGAGGTGAGCCAGCTCACTGATTCGGGAAAGAGGGGACGCCCCTGAACCTCGTGCTGATAGAGCAAGCGGCCATCGTGGTGTTCGATACGCTCAATCAGGTATGGCGTCAGGCTGACGCCTTTTGCGGCAAAAGTCGAGTAGGCACTGGTAAGGCTGACCGGGCTTGTTTCGAAAGCGCCCAGCGAAACGACCGGTGACTCGGGAATTTCGCCGAATTTGAGAGCCCGTGCGAGTCCCCGCACATTGGAGAGACCGGCGATTTGTCCAACCCTGACGGACATGGTGTTGCGCGACCGGATGAGTCCGAGGGCGGCGGATTGGAGTCCGGTGAAGGTTCCGTCGCTGTTTTTCGGCGCCCAGGTCCGGCCGGCCGCGGTTTTCAGTTGGATCGCATCGTCGCTGATAAAGGCTCCGGGCAGGAGTCCCCCGCGATCAAAAGCGACCGCGTAGACGAAAGGCTTGAAGGTTGAGCCGACCTGGCGTTTGGCAAGGAAAGCGCGATTGTAGGAGCTTTCACCGAAGTCACGGCCCCCTACGAGGGCGAGAATGCCGCCATTGCGGTTGTCGATCGAGACGACAGCACCCTGGAGGTATTTGGTGTCTTTTCCCTCCTGATGTGAGCGGCGTGGCGCGTGTTTGTAGCCGGGGCGCTTTTCGATTCCGGTGAGATGATGATCCAGCGCCTTTTCTGCCGAGGCCTGCAGAGTTGAGTCAACCGTGGTGTAGATTTTAAGGCCGCCCGTCTCGATGAGGTTCGGTTCAAGGTAGTCCTCAAGCAGGTCAAAAACCGCCTGAAGCGTATAGCTGCCCGTCGCGAGGCGTTGGTTCGGGGGGCGGAGTCTGATTTTTTCCGCCTTGGCCGCAGTCGCCTCTGCCTGAGAGATGAGGTCGGCTTCAACAAGTCGTGTGAGGACTTCGCTTTGGGTTTCCCTGGCGTTTTCCATGCTCCGAAAGGGATTGAGGAGGCTGGGACCGCGGATGACCCCGGCGAGCATGGCACTTTCAGCGAGGGTGAGATCGGCGGCGGGTTTCATGAAGTAACCCTGGGCGGCACGCTCAATCCCATAGAGCCCGGATCCGAAGTAGACCCGGTTCATGTAATAGGCAAGGATTTCGTCCTTGGTGAAATGTCTTTCGATGCGCTGGGAGAGGGCGACTTCCATGACCTTTCGCTGGAGGGTCTTTTCTTTCATCCCGAAGGTATTTCGAGCCAGCTGCATCGTGAGAGTGGAGGCTCCCTGCTCGATTCGACCGGATTTGAGATTGGTGACGATGGCCCGAGCCACTCCATGAAAATCGACGCCATGATGCGAGTAAAAGCGGCTGTCTTCGCGGGCAAGTAGAGCTTTGACGAAGTGCGGGGAGACCTGCGAAACGGGCACTGCGATCCGGTTCTCCCCGTGGCCGGCAACGTGGCCGAGGAGCTTACCCGCCCGATCGTAGACAAGGGTTCGCTGGGGGGCTTCGCGGATTTCACTGAGGTCGAACTGCGTCGCGCGAAACCCGTAATAAACTGCTCCGGCAAGGGCGAGGCATGATCCCGTCACCAGCAGGAAGGAGAAGAGCTTTCGGGAAAATCGACGGATGAAAGAGCCTTTGCGCCGCCTTGATGACCGTGACTTTCGTCCGGAGCGGTGCGAAACCCGGCCGGGCGCGGCCTTTCGACCTGATGACGATGATTTTCTCCTACCCATAACGGTTAAGTTTACTTCAATAAACTTAACCTCGCATCTTCCATGTCATTTAAACATGGGAAATATAAAGAATTATTAAAATTCCAATAGCTGGCGAAACGATTGCCGGGAGGCCCGGCATCCTCACGCGGCCGCTCTCCCGCCGAAACTCTCGACGCCTTCCCAATTCTCACTTAACTCGCTGCTGAGAACCTGCTTCGCTCGATGAATTAGAACCCAGAGATTGGCTTTCGAGATCTTGAGGTCGCGTGTGATCTCGTTAGTGGAGTATCCGAGCATCTCGCGCATCCGGAAAGCGGCCCCCATTTTCCCGGGGAGACGTGAAACGGCGAGTTCAAGTTCCTCCATGAATTCTCTGCGCTCGGTCCCGGCACCCGGTCGGTGCGTGGCACGCTCGTCGGGTTGCTCATCGATCCACGAGCGATACTCATTTTCCCGGTGAGAGGAGCTTTCCAAATCGGTGGCGAGAATGGCGGGGCGCCGACCGGTCTTGCGGTAGTGGTCGATGATCTTGTTTCTCAGGATTCCAGTGAGCCAGGTGCGCTCTGAGCAATCTCCGCGGAAGTGGCGCCGACCGTTCCAGCCGGAAAGAAAGGTGTCCTGGACGAGATCTTCGGCCGTCCCGTAGTCTGAGACCCGCATGAGAGCGAAGCGGATGAGGTATTCGCGATAGCTCATGTTCCAGATATTCGGGTTAAGGGAGGGCTCGGTCATGATTGAGAAAAATGGGAGGCGGCCCGGTCAGAGCGGATTGTCCGGGCTAGGCGAGGCGGAAAAATCAGTTTTGAAAGAGTTCGAGCGCGGCGCGTCGCGCGGTATGAACCGGCCATATCACTTTGAGGTTCTGGGCCTCGCTGGTTGCGCCGGAGTAGAGGATAAAAAGGCGATCACCCGTCTCAGCCGCTCTTTCGGGGGACGGGAAATGGAGGGAAGCGAGAACGCGGAAGAATTGCCGAATTGATTCCTTATGGGTGCGGACCTTCTCGAGGATGCCGCAGCACTGCTCGTCGGAAACCGCACTGGTGTTGGAGTAGGGGCAACCGCGAAAGTGACTGTTCTTCATGTAGGACTCAAGATGATCAAAATAACGGGCAAGCTTTTCGGCCGGCGACCCTTTGCTCGCGAGCAAGTCCGCCCGGATCACTTCGGAGCGATCATGCATCGACTTCAGCCAGGCTTCGCAGAGTGACTCTTTCGATGGATAGTGCTGGTAAAAGCTGGCTTTTGCCGTGCCTGCTTTATCGATGATCTCGTTGATTCCGACGGCGGAATAACCGCGCTGGGAAAAGAGCTCTCCGGCAGTCTCAAGGATGCGTTCTTTGGCGTTGGGCTTTTTCATCCTTCCGAAAGATAAGCGGACAGACTTGTCTGTAAAGATCTATTTGAGCGTTGCTCTTTTCTTGCCCGGGGAGCGCTGACGGGGAGGCGGGAAAAATTTGGACAGCGTAAAGAGCACGCAAACCCGTGCGATGTTGGGCTTTTTTGAATAGAGATTTTCCGTCATAGTTCTCCCGAAGTGTCCGGGAATAGTTCCCTCGTCGAAGCGTCTCATGGTGTCTTTCTCTCCCAGCTTACGGTTTGTTTGTGATCCCTTGGGCGGCTTTTTCTTAACGCTGCTACTGGGTCTGGGTAAGCTCGGGGCGACGGAGGATCTGGCTTTTTTTGAGAGCAAGGTGAGGCCTCTCCTCATCACGCATTGCTACGAATGCCATTCGGCGGGGGAGGCGAGCAAAGGCGGCCTCCTTCTCGATTCCCGCGAAGGCTGGATGGTCGGTGGTGATTCGGGACCGGCGATCATTCCCGGGGAACCCGACGAGAGTCTCCTCATTCGAAGTATCCGCTACGATGATCCCCACCTGGAGATGCCGCCGAAGACCCGGTTGTCGGGCGACTTGATCGAGATACTCACCAAATGGGTTGCTCTAGGGGCCCCGGACCCGCGCGGAGGTCAGGTCGTTCGCGAGAGTGCGGGAATGAAGGTGGAGGAAGGGCGGCGCTTCTGGTCTTACCGCCCGCCGGTCGAGGTGACACCGCCCGATAACCGGGATAAGTCGTGGTCGTCGGGTGCCATTGATCGTTTTCTTCTTGCTGAAATGGAGTCAGCCGGTCTCAAGCCTGCTCCCCGCGCCGGACCCGAAGCCCTTCTGCGTCGTCTTCACCTTGATCTCGGGGGGCTGCCGCCCACGCCGGAGGAGATCACTGCTTTCCTCGCCGATCCGTCAGACGCCGCCTGGGAAAAGGAAGTGGACCGGCTTCTCGCCTCGCCCACCTTCGGTGAGCGCTGGGCGAGGCACTGGCTCGATGTCGTCCGCTTCGGGGAATCATACACCTTGCGCGGGCTCATCATGCGCGAGGCGTGGCGTTACCGGGACTATGTCATCGAGGCCTTCAATCGCGATCTTCCCTATGACCAGTTTGTGCGCGAGCAGATCGCGGGTGATCTCATGAGCCATAAGGGGGTGTCCGTGGCGGAACGGCAGCGTCGTCTCATTGCGACCGGCTTCCTTGCCTTCGGAAATCACAATCTCGAGGAGCAGGACAAACGCCAGCTTGATCTCGACATCGTCGATGAGCAACTCGATACGCTCGGCAAGGCTTTCATGGGGCAGGCACTCGGTTGCGCGCGTTGTCACGATCACAAATTCGATCCCATCCCCGCGCGGGATTACCATGCCATGGCAGGGATTCTCGCGAGCACGGTGAGTCTTTCCCATTCGAATGTGTCGAACTGGATCGATCTTCCTCTGCCGCTCGGTCCGGAGGAGGAAAAGGCGATCCTGTCCCACGAGACTCGTCTCGCCGGGCTTGAGAAGCAGCTGAAAGCCGCCGAGAAAGAACGCGAAGAGGCGGTCGCAGCGGATCCTTCGCGGGTTTCTGAGTCCCGCCCCGAGATCGCTCAGAGCGATGATTTTCCCGGTCTTGTCGTGGATGATGCCGAGGCGGAAAAGATCGGCGAGTGGAAGCACTCGGTTCATACACGCTCTTATATCGGCGATGGCTATCTGCACGACGAGAATGCCGGCAAAGGCCTCAAGACGCTCAGTTTTGTCGCGCGGGTGCCGAAGCGAGGGCGCTACGAGGTTCGTCTCGCATGGGCACCGGGAGCGGGACGTGCCGAGTCGGTCCCCATCATGATCTCAAGCGCCGATGGGGATTTTCCCTTGCGGCTCGATCAGAATGTCGTCCCCCCGATCGAGGGGCGTTTTGCCTCACTGGGTGAATATACCTTCGAGCCGAACGGCGCGAATTTTGTCCTGATCTCGAACGAGGGCACCAGTGGCTTCGTTATTGCCGACGCGGTTCAGTTCCTTCCCGTCGCGGCAGGTGAGACGGACGCTGAGCGCACTGATGTCCCCCGTGATGACAGGGCGGCGCAACGGCGTCGCGAGGCGCTCGCCGAAGTAGCCCGCCTGAAGAAGGAGATATCGGCGATGAAAGCAGCGGGTCCGGTTCGGCCGATGCACCTCGGGGTGCGGGAGTCTGAAAAGCCGGCCGATCTCCCCGTGCTCGCCCGGGGAGTGGTTCATCAGCCAACCGGAGAACCGGTTCCGCGAGGATTTCTTCAGGTGACTTTTCCCGCCGATACCGAGCCGCCATCGATTCCGGAAGGGCGGAGTGGTCGTCTCGAGCTGGCTGCCTGGGTCGCCTCGTCGGGAAATCCGCTGACTGCCCGCGTTTTTGTCAACCGGGTCTGGCATTGGATGTTCGGCCGCGGACTTGTCCGCACGACGGATAATTTTGGCACGACAGGAGAGGCGCCCTCGCATCCCGAGCTGCTTGATTATCTCACCCTGCGATTCATCGAACAGGGGTGGTCGGTGAAATGGCTCGTGCGCGAGATAGCTCTGACGAATGCCTACCGTCTCTCGGCTCCGGCGGATGAGTCCCCATGGTTCACCGCTGATCCCGAAAATCGGCTTTTTGCCCGGGCTGCCCGTCGCCGTCTCGATGCGGAGGTCTTGCGCGATTCCATTCTCCATGTGAGCGGTCGGCTGGACCTTTCCCGGGGTGGGCCGACAGTGCGCCCCGCTGCTTCAAACGACTATCATTATGCACAGGACAGCGAGCGTCGCAGCATCTACCTGCCGGTCCTGCGGAATTCTCTGCCCGAGATTCTTGAGACCTTCAACACTGCCGACCCTAGCCGGACGACTGGAAATCGCGATCTTGGCACCGTCGCCCCGCAGGCGCTTTTTCTTATGAATCATCCTTTCGTTCTTGAGCAAGCCGCCCTCGCTGCACGTCGTGTCGTCGAGGAGGGACGGGGCGGGGAGGCAGCCTTTGAGCGTGCCACTCTGCGCGTCCTCGGCCGCAGACCTCTCCCCGCTGAGCGAGCCCTCTTCTCCAGTCTTCTTGCGGCGAACGCCGAAGGGGAAGAGAGTGAAGCGTGGACGACGATCCTGCAGGGTCTTTTTGCCAGCCTTGACTTCCGCTATCTCGACTAATCTTTCGCCATGATTCGACGCCATTTTCTCCAATCGGTATCTTGTGGCTTTGGCGGCCTTGCTTTTTCTGCCCTTGCCGGCCGGAATGAGGAGGTTTCCGGGGCCCGGATTCCGCTACTGCCCGCCCGTGCCAAGCGGGTCATTTTTGTCTTCATGCAGGGTGGTCCGAGCCATGTTGATACTTTCGATTATAAGCCGCTTCTCTTTGATCGTGATGGGCAAATGGTCGATTTTTATGATTCGCGTAAAATAGCGAATTCCGGCGACCGGGCGGCCACGGCCCACCGGGTCATGAAGCCGTTGTGGGACTTTTCCCGTCACGGGGAGTGCGGTCGCCACGTCTCCGCCCTCTTTCCCGAGATGGCCCGCCATGTCGATGACATGTGTTTTATCCATTCGATGCATACGGAGGGAATCGCCCACGGGCCGGCGACGCTTTTTCTTCACTGCGGCGCGACCAATTTTGTGCGTCCCTCGATGGGGTCATGGATCAGTTACGGACTCGGCAGCGAGTGTGAAAATTTGCCGGGCTTCGTCACGATCGGGCCGTCTTCGGGAAATGGCGGGGCGAGGAATTACGGCAGCGCTTTCCTCCCGCCGGTCTATCAGGGGACTCCGCTGGGGCGGGCGGATGCTCCGGCGGCTACCGCCGCGTTCCGCAACGTGGGGAACCCCTCCCTCAGTCCAGAAAAGCAGCGTCAGCGTTTCGACTTCATCCAAGCCTTGAATGAGGCGCAACGGCAGCGGCGGCCCGGAGATGCGGAACTGGACGCGGCGGTGAATTCATATGAGCTCGCCTGGCGGCTTCAGCGTGAGGCTCCCGGGGTCACTGACCTGTCAGGAGAATCAGCCGCGACGCTCGAGCTTTACGGGATTCGCGAAGGCTCTCCGACCGAAGAATTCGGGCGTAAATGCCTGCTCGCCCGTCGTCTCTGCGAGTCCGGCGTGCGCTTTGTGCAGGTTACCTATGGGGATAACACTGCAAACCCCGCGTGGGACCAGCACTCCAATATGCCAAAGCATGCGGATCACGCCCTCGCCGTCGATAAACCGGTCGCCGGTCTGCTCGCCGATCTCAAGCAACGGGGCCTTCTCGAAGACACGATTGTGTGGTTCGGAGGTGAATTTGGTCGCACCCCTTACGCTCAGGGGAACGGAACGGGGCGGGATCACAATCCGAAAGGATTTACGACCTGGCTCGCAGGCGGAGGCTTCAAACCCGGACACGCTCACGGCGCGACTGATGAATTCGGACACATGGCGGTGGAGAACAAGGTCCACATGCACGATCTCCACGCCACAATTCTCCATCAACTGGGGTTGGATCATGAAAAGCTCACCTACCGTTTTGATGGTCGGAATTTCCGCTTTACCGACGTCCACGGGCATGTCGTGCGGGAGGTGCTGAGCTGATTTTTTGGGCGGTAAAGAAAATGCTTGCGTTGTTTCATGTGGAGTGATTAATTGATCCACATGAAGGAATTGGTCGTTCCGACTCAAAAAAATCCCGGTGCCCGCGTCACGGAAAAGCCGCCCTCAACTTATGTCGTTGGCAGGAAGGGCGCGGTGTCGCTCGTCGCGGCTTGTGTGCGTGGCGAGGGAGCCGGGCCGGTGGCGTTAATCGAGTCGCTCCAGGCGGGGTTTCCCTTCAGCGAACTCGAGACGCTGCGAGACCTCCTCGATCTGCCGATGGACAGACTCGCCGCTCATTTGTCGATCTCGCGGGCGACCCTGCACCGCCGCAAGACGGCCGGCCGCCTCGATTCGGGCGAGTCCGACCGGGTGCTGCGTTTTGCCCGTCTCCTCGGGTTGGCGCTGACGACGATGGAGTCCCTCGAGGCCGCACGGGGCTGGCTCGCCACCCCGCAGATCGGTCTGGGCGGGGCGGCCCCGCTTGTCTTTGCCGAGACCGAGGTGGGTGCCCGTGAGGTGGAGGATCTCCTCACCCGCATCGAGTTCAGCGTCTACGCATGAAGCTAGCGGTGTGGCGAATCGTGAAGGCGAAATACGCCGACACGGCCTTCTCTGGCGAAGGCGCCTCCCGAGCCGGGGGGCGCTGGAACTCGCGGGGCGAATGGGTCGTTTACACCAGCGGGACGCTCTCGCTTGCGGCGCTCGAGTTGCTCGTGCATCTCAATCCGCCGGTCCATTTCGAATGGGTCGCGCTGCGGGCGGTGTTCGATGGTGGGTTTGTCGAGAATCTCGATCCCGCTCTTCTCCCCGCAAACTGGCAGCGATTTCCCGGACCCGACGCGACCCGTGCCCTCGGCGACGAATGGCGGCGCGAGGCCCGATCGGCGGTGCTGGCGGTGCCGAGTGTGATCGTTCCGGGTGAGCCCAACTATCTTCTCAATCCCGCCCATCCTGATTTTCGGAAGATCGTCGTGTCCGTGCCTGAGCCTTTTGCTTTCGATTCGCGCTTGTTGCGATAGCAGGGGGGAGAGATCAGCGGCGAGGGAGGCAAAGCCCGGGCGTGGGATTTCACGGAAGTCATCACTCAATCGCCTCAATGAGACATCCGATCGCCTCGGTTGTCGCCAGGGCGGGCTTTTCCCCCCGCAGGATCGCGTCGAGGGCATCGCGCAGGTAGGGTTCAGTGACGGTGCGGCGGCGTTCGCCGTAGTCGGCGTAGAGATTGTCGATGCGACCGCGATAGACGACGGCATCCGAGGTATCAAAGACGGCGACTTCCGGAGTGGTCGTGACGCCGGTTTTCTTCACAAGCGCGTGATCGCGATCAATCGTCGCGCGCAGGGTGAGCGCGTAGCCTGCGAGGTGTTTTTTCACCTCATCCGCAGTGAGGTCGGGATCGGGGTAGACGAGGAGAAACTCGACCATTTTTCCTCCGTAGGTTTCGTGGAGGCGGTTCAGTTCGGGTGCGTAGCTGTTCGCAATGGGGCAGTCGACCGCGACAAAGATCATGACCTTGGCGTGCGGTTCAGCGCCCCCGGCGAACGAGGTGCAGGTCAGGAGAAGCGTGAGCCAGAGTGTTTTCATGCGTCACGTTCGGCTTTCAGATCCGCGAGCCAGTCCTTGAGCAATTCGAGCTCGGAGGGGTTGATGGCTCTGTCCCCGTCTTCGTCGAGTCGCAGGAGCAGGGCCGCACGCAGGCGCTGGGGGAGTTCGGATTCCTGCAGAGAACCGTCTCCGTTCGCATCCAGCTTTTTCACGATCGCGGGGAGTTTTTCGAGGACGCCGCCGCTTTTCAATTCACGACCGAGCTGGGCGAAGATTTTGGCCCGCTGGGCTTTGTTGGAGAGATTGAGCCGTCGGTCATCGCCCGCATCGAGGGCGACACCCACGAGGGTGATGCTGCCCATCTCGTCGGTGGACTCGCGTCCCCACTTGACCCGCTTTGGCGGAGTGTGAGGATTTTCGGGGTTCTCCGCCGAGTTGTCGTAGGTAATGACGGACTCGATCACGGTGCCGGCGGGCAGGACGACGGGTTCGGCGAAGAAGTAGGTGTCCTGCCAGTCGAGATCCCAGTCGGGAATGTCGAGGAGGAAGCGCGAGCTGCCGTCGGGGAAGGTCGCGGTCATTTTCATGGTGGTGCAAAGGTAGTGGGCGTGGCCGCTCACAGAGTAGGCTTCGACGTCGACGGGGAGTTTAAAGTCGTCCCTGATCGTGAAATTGGCCTCGCCCGCGGGGATGTCGATCCCGGCGCTGCGGCCGAAGCCCGGCGGGACCTGGAGCTCTTCGAGCTTCCGGGAGGGCGGGGTGTCGGTGAGGTAGATGCCGACGGTGGTCTGCTCGAGTTCGGGCTTGCCGGAGGGATGGAAATGGGTCGAGAGAACGAGGTCCGAGCCCTTTGGCAGAGGTCTCGCGAGATCGCCCGGGAGCTTGCGCGGACTGACCCCGGGGACGTAGCCGCCGAGCGAGCCGCTCTGGCGGAAAGACATGCCGCTGAAGCCGGGCTTGCCGTCTTTGCCATCGAGCTGTCGGGCGGTGCCGCTGTCGTCGAGGAAGTAGAGGGAATGGTGGACGACATGGCGTGCCGAGGGGCGCAGTTCGATCGCCTTGACCCATTTGTCCTCCGGGAGATCGAGCGGCAGGACGAAGTTGCGGTAGATGTCGGGACCCTCTGCGGGAACCTCATAGGCCGCTCCCATTTTTACCACGAGATCGGGTTCGCCGAGCTGCCAGCCCTGAGTGAAGGCGGGCATCGCGGGCGCTTCGGCGGGATCGCCCTCGGGTTTGCCGGCGGCGACCCAGCGATCGATCAGGGTGATCTGTTCCGGTGAGAGGCGGCGCACATCGAGGAAGTCGGTGACCGCGTCATTGGCGTGCCAGGGCGGCATGTAGCGGTCATTGACGACGCGGCTGATCGTGAGCGCTTTCCGGGAGACCTCGGTATAGTTGGTCAGGGGGAAAGGGGCGGCTTCGCCTTCGCGGTGGCAACTGGTGCAGTTCGCGTAGACGATGGGGGCGATGTCGAGGTGGTAAGTCACCGCTTCGTCGGCGGCGGAGGCGAGCAGGGGAGCGAAGACGAGGAGGGGGAGAAAAGGCTTCATGCAGAATTCGTAGGGAAGAGACGGCGGGATCGGGTAAGCGGTTACGCGTTCCCGCAAAAACGGAAAAAGCATTTTATGGCAGGCGCGAATTCCGGTATAGGATCATGAGCCCGCCATGAGATTTATTCTTTCCTTCGTTTTCGCCCTGTCTGTCTTTATCGGCATCGCCCGTTCCCGGGAGCCCGCTCCAGCGGTGATCGAAATGGGGACGCGCGGGGTGCCGAATTTCATTGCAAGGCTTGAGAAAGAGCAAAAAGCCCACGTCGCCTTTTTTGGTGGATCAATCACGCAGAACAAGACCGGCCACACGAAGATGGTGCCGGACTGGCTCGAAGCGCAGTGGCCGCAGGTCGAGTTCACCTTCACCAACGCGGGTCTCAGCTCGACCTGCTCGACGACGGGAGCCTTCCGTGCCGACCGCGATGTCTTTTCAAAAGGGCAGGTCGACCTGCTCGTCGTGGAGTTCGCGGTCAATGACGATCAGGACGCAAAGCATGATCGAGCAACGGCAATTCGAGGGCTCGAGGGAATCATCCGCCAGTATTTTGAAGCTAATCCGACCGGAGATGTTATCTCGGTGCAGTTCGTTAACCCGGGGATTCTCGCCAAAGCGCAGGCCGGCGAAGAGGCCGTCAGCGTCGCCGCGCACAAGGCGGTGGCGCGTCATTACGATGTCCCCATCGTTGACGTCGGTCTTGCCCTCGCCCGCGAGATTGCGTCCGGGAAGATGACCTGGGAGGCGGATTACAAGGACACGCATCCGAACCCGACCGGGTATCAGTTCGCCTCGGATCTGATCACCAAAGTCATCGCCGATACGATCTCGGGCGAAACACCGCAGACGTTCACTCTGCCCGAGCCGCTCGATCCCTTGTCTTACTCGGGTGCGATGATGATCGATCCTCAGGTCTTCAGCTGGCTCGGCGGATGGAAATACGAGACGGTCTCGCCCGAACTCCTCCCGATGGGGAGTATCAGGGCGGACTACACCTCGTTCAAGGCGCTGCGATCCGACGGAGCGGGGGACTACCTTTATCACACCTTTTCGGGGACCATGCTCGGTGCCTTCGTCCTCGCCGGGCCCGATGCCGGTATCCTCGAAGTGAGCATTGACGGAGGCGATTGGACGAAAGTGGATCTCTATCACGAGCACAGCAAAGGCCTTAATTACCCGCGCAGCGTCATCCTCGCCGACGGCCTGACAAAGTCCTATCACACCTCCGCGATCCGAGTCGCCGAGGAGAGGAATCCGCAGAGCAAAGGGAACACGGCGACGATTGTGTACTTTGAGGTGAATGAGTGAGCCGGCGGCTGAAATGGGTGCCGGTCTTCTCCTCGTGCCTGCGTGAAGAATCACGCTGGAAGATGAATGGTGCGTGAGTTACCAATACCCCTTGGCCATCACCCAGCAAATCCTTACCGGTACAGAGGGGAATCCCGTCGCTGACTGTAGCTGTGATGCACCAAAGTCGCCGTCCGGACTATTGGGAAGCACGCGAAAAAACGCCGAATATCCTACGCCAAAAACGTCGCGCGGCGCTTACGCACTGCCGTCGCGAGATCCTTCACCATTTCGACGGTGGTTTCCCATCCGACGCAGGAGTCGGTCACGCTGAGGCCGTACTCGAGTTTGTCGAGATCGGGGACGAGCTTCTGGGCCCCCTCTTTGAGGTGGCTCTCGATCATGACGGCGCGGATCGAGGAATCGCCTCCGGCGATCTGCGACCCGAGAACGGCGCTCACTTTGGGCTGGTTGCGGTAGTCCTTTTCGCTGTTGGCGTGACTGCAATCGACCATGATGGCCGGCTCAAGTCCCTTTGCCTCAAGGGCCTTGCGAACTTCGCGAACGCTCTCGTGATCGTAGTTTGTCCCCGTGACGGCACCGCCTCGCAGGATGATGTGACAGGTATCGTTGCCGCGTGTCGAAATGATGGCGCTGTCCCCCGACTTCGTTACGGAAAGAAAGCGGTGCGGTTGTGCGGCGGCCTGAATGGCGTCGATCGCGATCTGGTAGTTCCCGCTGGTTCCGTTCTTGAATCCAACCGGCATGCTGAGACCGGAGGCGAGCTCACGGTGGAGCTGGCATTCGGTAGTGCGGGCACCGATCGCGCCCCAGCTGATGAGATCGGCGTAAAACTGAGGGCTGATCGTGTCAAGGAACTCCGTCCCCGCCGCCATGCCCTTCTCGGCAATTTGCAGGAGAAGCCGACGGGCGATCGTGAGGCCTTCGTTAATGTCGTAGGATTCGTCGAGATGCGGATCGTTGATGAGGCCCTTCCAACCGACCGTGGTGCGTGGTTTTTCAAAGTAGACCCGCATAATGACGAGGACGTCACCAGAGACCTTTCCAGCGAGCTCGACGAGGCGATCCGCATATTCCAGAGCTGCCTTCGGATCGTGGATAGAGCAGGGGCCAACAATGGCGAGGACCCGATCGTCGCGCCCGGCAAGGATGTCGGCGATAGCCTGCCGCGCCCTCGCGACGGTGCGCTCTGCTTCCGGGGAGACAGGAATCTCCTCCATCAGGATGGTAGGTGCAATGAGCTGGCGGGTGCTGGCGATGCGAACGTCGTCGAGTGGAATTGACATGGGGCGGGGAATAAGCATCGTAATGTCTCCCGTTGAAAGGGGAAAATAACCTAATTTCCCGGGCGGGACTCGGGGAAATCGTTTTCGTTGATTGAGTAAGGGTAAATCCGGCTTTAGCCTGAAAGGCAATGAACGAACGCGCTCACCTTCGCAAAGACCCCCGGGATTTTACGGGCGGTGCCATCATGGGGCTACCTGCGGGCCCGGGCACCACGGGGGACAGGCGGTTTGATGACCGCATCAAGGTTCTTGTTGAGGATTGGTGCCAGGGGCCCGCCTGCCCGCTCGTTCGCGAGATGATCGTCTCGGCGCTGAAGATGGGCCGCGACGGTATTGGCCAAGGCGACATGAAGCTCTACAGCCGCGCCCTCAAAGAGATGAGGCGATCCAGTCTCGTTTTCGGCCCGTATGAGGATGAGCGTAAGCTTTCCATTTTCGGCAGCGCCCGCACGAAACCGAGCGAGCCCGAGTTCAGGGCAGCGGTGGTTTTTGCAAAAAAAATGCGCGAGGCGGGGTTTATGTCGATAACGGGGGCGGGCCCCGGGATTATGGAGGCGGCTCAGGAAGGTTCGGGGCGCGACAGCAGCTTCGGACTGAACATCAAGCTGCCTTTCGAGCAGGAGGCGAATCCCACCATCCTCGGAGACGAGAAGCTGATTAATTTCAATTACTTTTTCACCCGGAAGCTTGCCTTCGTGAAGGAAAGTGATGCCATTGCCGCTTTTCCCGGCGGTTTTGGCACCATGGACGAGCTCTTCGAAGTGTTGACCCTGATCCAGACAGGCAAGGCTCAGGTCGTACCGATTGTGCTGGTCGATGCCGTGGGGGGTACCTATTGGAAAACGTGGCTTCGATTTGTAAAGGAGCACCTTTTACGGCTCGATCTTATTTCGGAGGATGACTTCCATCTCTTTAAAGTGACCGACGATCTCGACGAAGCGGTCGAGGAAATCACCGGTTTTTACCGGAACTTTCACAGCTACCGATATGTCGGGAAACGTCTCGTGATGCGACTCCAGCGGGCGGTAACACCGGAATTGATCGGGAAGCTGAACGAGGATTTCGCGGACCTGATTGAAGAAGGGTCTTACCACACGTGCGAGGCGATGCCGCAGGAGGCCGACGAACCCCACCTGAAAGACCTGCCGCGTCTTATCTGCACGAAAAAGCGGGGGCTGGCGGGGCGCTTTCGGCAGATGATTGATTTCGTGAACGCCCACCCGGCATCTATTCCGAACCAGACCCGCCATGCCTGATCTTTCTCACGAAATCAAACTCCGTCATGAAGGCTTCCGCCGTATTGCCGGGATCGACGAGGCAGGACGGGGGCCTCTCGCCGGGCCAGTCACGGCGGGAGCGGTTGTGCTGCCCGACGGCTATCGCCATGATATTCTCAACGACTCCAAAAAGCTCTCCGAAAAGCAACGCGAAGCTCTTTATGCCGAGCTCGCTGCCGATGATCGCCTGCACTGGGCGGCTGCCTGTGTCGAGGCGGACGAGATTGATCGCAGCAACATTCTTCGCGCGACATGGCGGGCGATGAGCCTGGCCTTTACGCGGCTGGGTGGCGCGGCTGATATCGCGCTGATCGACGGTCGGCCGGTGGTCGACTTTCCCGGCGAACATCGCGCTCTCGTGAAAGGAGACTCCCTCAGTCTGTCCATTGCTGCCGCGAGCATTATTGCCAAAGTCCAGCGCGACCGGATCATGGTCGGGTATGCGAGCCTTTACCCTGAATACGGGTTCGAGCGCCATAAGGGGTATGGCACCGCGCAGCATCTCGCGGCTCTGCGTAAACACGGGCCCTGCCCGATCCACCGACGCAGTTTTGCCCCGGTTTCCCAGATCGAATTCAATTTCCCGTGAGACTGCTTTACCAAATCTACTTTCGCCATTGCGACCGGGAACTCGATTGCATCCCCGTGCTTCCCGACCGCACTACGATCTCCGCAGGCGAATGGAACGCCCTCGTCGGCCGCACCGGGGAACGTCTCGCTGGAAAGTTTCTCTGGCGAACCGGTAAAAAAGTGTTGTACCGGAATTTCAGAGCCAAGGGAGGGGGCGAAATCGACCTCGTCTATCGTGATGGCGCGATCCTTGTTTTCGCCGAAGTGAAAACAAGGAGCCGCGGTGAATTTGGCGACCCCGCGCGAGCGGTCGATCGCGCCAAGCAAAAACTAATCATCCGGGGGGCGAACGCATGGTTGCGCGAGCTCAACCAGAGCGGGATCCTCTTCCGCTTCGACGTGATCGAGGTGATCCTAGCGGCGGGAGAGAGGCCTCAGGTCCGGGTCAGTGAAGGGGCCTTTACAACTCCGCAGGCCGGTTTGGGAATGTGATCCGATCGTAAGGACCCTTTGGGCCCCGGCCCGTCCTATCAGGCTGCACCCCGCGCGGCGGCGCGGGCAGCGTCGCGGTCGAAGAAGGTTTCCATACGGTGGTTGAGGTCATCGTAGAAAGTCTCGGCAAAACGCTCGAGGCGTTTCTCGCGATTTTTTGTACGGGCGTTCTTCTCGTCGGCAAGTCGCGTTTTTTCGAGCTCAATGCGCTCCTCAAAGGCGGTTTCGAGATCGAGAAGGTTTTCCATGAAGGCCTTTGCGGCCCGCGAGCTGTCAATCCCGTCGATTACGGCGCGCTCAAGAGGTTTGTTCTGGGTTAGGTGAAGGAGGCGCCCGTCCGAGAGATCGTCCATATACTGGTTGTAGCTCTTCAGCCAAGCTTGGCGCTCGCGGGCGTAACGCACCTCGTCCCGATCCACAAGGGCGTCGTAAGGCCCGGGCTGGGAGAAAAATTTCACGACGAGAGGGATCGTATCAATTAGCATAAAGAGTCCGGCGAGGACAAAATAAGCGATAAGGGCGAATTGGCCGCCTTCGCTGTTCTGATCGAAAAGACTGTGCAGCGCGAGGGTCTGGGTGAGAATGTCGCGGCGAGGCTCGGCGGCGATGTCGGCGATTCTATCCTGCTCCTGCAGGGCGATTGCCGCGATCTCGCTCTGAAGTCGGCCGAGCTCGGCGAGTCGTGTGTCGATCTGGGCGGTGATGGTCGCACGGATGGTGTTCTGTTGATCGACGAACTGCACGGCCTGGGACTGCTGCACCTGACGCTTGAGATCGGCAACCCGGTCACGTTCCTCCTTGCGGCGCTCGGCTTTCGCGGCGGCGATGCCCACGAACTCGCCCTTGATGCTTTCCTCAGTCTCTTTGACGCGGGCGGCAAGGTCATTGCGTTGGCTGGTGAGGTAAGCGAGCGTTTCGCTCATTCGCTTTGCCTCGTCGCGGCGCCAGGCGAGTTGATCGGCCTGGATGCTCTTAGCCCTCGGTCCGAGGCCAACGATGCCACTGCGCTGACCGTTGACCTCTCGTTCGAATTCTTTCTGCCATGAGTCGAGTTCCGCCTGCAAAGCGGTGTATTTGCCCTGTTCTCCAGCGAATTCTTTGTCCAGTTCACCTATCTTCGTGGCGTCAGCAAGGGTTTCCGCCGTGATGCGGGCGGTCATTTGGGCGCGGAGCTCGTCGTCAAGGTCGGCGAGAGGATCGGATAATCCCGCTGAGGCATCTTCGACAAGGAACTCAGCGGAGAAAGTCCTCTCAAAATGGGCGCGCTGCTCGGCGATTTGGCTTTCAAGCTCGGCAACTTTGCTCTCCACGGTCGCTTTCTCGGCATTGGCGGTGAGCCGCACCGCCTCGATCTCGGCCTGGCGATCGCTTTCGACCACACTGGTGATCGTGTCGTTAAAGAGGAGAAGGGTGAGGGGATGGGAGATCGTCACCCCCATGAGACCCGCCACAACAATCCTTAGAAAAAACTGACTGACTTTACGGTGAAATTTCTGGTAGGAGCGGTAGATCGAGAGGAGTGCCCGGTCAATCGTCATGATGATGAGGCCCCAGGCGAAAGCGATGGGCACAATGATGTTCCAATTGTCCGTCAAGGTAGAGAGGGCGTAGCCGCAGGCGATAAAGGCGAAAACCGAAGGAACCAGAACGGTCGCCCCGAAGGCGACATACTTGCGCTGCTCCCACCCGGGGCACTGCTCAAGAGTCTCTGCTCCCGCCCCCGAGAGCCAGAAGAAGAAATGTTTAAGCGGGTGGCGCGAGCGCGGATGCTGAGACGTCGAATAGCTGGTGTTCATGGCGCGTTGCAGGGTTAGGCGGTTGGGGTGCTGTCTTCAATCGTGCACCGCAGGACGGTGCAAAGGGAATTCTCAGAGAAAATACTTAAGAAACCTTGACATCATGTAAACATTTATTTTCATCTTAATAGTAGCTCTTTAGAGTACCGGTTTTGCCATTCGGCGGTCTTCTTGCCGTCAGGCGGGCGGTCTCTCCTCCCGGAGGCGAGGGTCCGGCGTGCTCCCTGTAATTGAAATCGATGTTTTGCTCTTAAAGGGAAGCGTGAATTTGGATCGCATTATTCTTGAGTTGTCTTAACCTTTCCGTGATGGAACTTCTTGAGCTGGAAAATCTCACTTTGAAGCGAGCGCCTCTGCGTCGGTTCCGCTCTCATGCGGAGGGTGAGGCCCTTGTTGATGATCTGAGTCTCATGTTGCCTTCGGGGGCCAGTATTGGTATAGTAGGAGAGGACAGGGGCGGTCTCCTGGCCCTGACTTTCGCTATTTTGAAGCTCGGGAGGGTCGCTGCGGGCAGAATCGTCTTCGGCGGGATTGATCTTACCTCTCTATCGGAGCGGCGTTTTCGCCCCGTCCGCCGTCGGCTTCAGGCGGTCTTTCCCGATCACTTCGGGCAGCTGACCCCCAATCTGACAATTGACGCCACGTTTCGCGAGGTTCTCGCGGTCTGGCACGGACGCGAGTCACGTTCGCAGTGGCGCCTGCGGATCGAGGACGTCATGATTGCCTGCGGGTTGCCCGAAGCGGTCCGGCATCTTTACCCCTTCGAACTTGATCTTGTCGAGCGCCAGCAGGTTGTTCTCGCCCGCGTGCTTCTGACGGGTCCTGAGCTCCTTATTTGCCACGGGGTGACCGAGGGGCTCGATGCGGTGCAGCAGGGAGAGTTGCTAAATCTCGTAAAACGCCTCAGAGGGGAATTCGGTTTCGCGCTGGCGGTGATGACCGATGACCTCGCGGTGGCCTGCCACCTGGGCGATGACATCGCCGTTATCCACCGCGGACAGCTCGTCGAGTCAGGGACGGCCGAGGCGCTTGTTCACCGTCCGCAACATGACTTCACCCGACGTCTCGTGAAGTGCACTGCGTGAGGGGCAAAAAAGAACATGACCCCGCTTTTTCGCAAATTCATCGGACTCAACTGGTTGCTTTTCGCCAATATCATCGCTTTGATGATTTTTGGAGTCTTCGCCATTTACAGCGCCTGCTGGATGCGCGATCAGCCGGGGCTCGCGGGGAAGTGGCGTGACCAGGTCTACTGGATGCTGATCGGGCTGGTCTTCTACTTCGCGGCCAGCCTCATCGACTATAAATGGGTCCGTTTTCTGGGGATTCCTTTCTATGTCGGGGCGACGGGGCTGCTGATCTATACGACTTTTTTCGGAATTGAGATTAACGGGACAAGAGCCTGGCTCGATTTCGGTCCGGTCCTTTTGCAGCCTTCGCAGCTCGCCATTGCCGGCGGAGTCATTGCGCTCGCGCTCGCGCTCTGCACTCTGCATAAGTGGCATCCCGTTTTTCGCAGTTCCTTTGTGAGACTAATTGTGACCGGGATCATCGCCCTGATCCCTTTTGTTTTTGTTCTTTTGCAGGGGGACTTCGGTTCGGCTCTGGTCTGGGTCCCCGTTTACGGGGCAATGGTCCTGATTGGAAATATCCCGATTCGATACCTCATTGTCATCACGCTCTCGGTAACGATGTTCCTTCCTTTTGCTTTCTTTTTCGGGCTGAAAGAATATCAGAAAAAACGGATCACCACCCAGATCGAGATGCTCCAGGGGAAAAAGGTCAACGTCCTCGCCGAGGCCTACAGCGCCTACAATAATCTCCTGGCGATAGGGAGCGGGGGCTGGGGAGGGAAGGGGTTCAAAAATCCCGAGACGGTGAATAACAAAGGCTTCATTTCACCTGATACGGCAATCAATGATTTCATTTTCCCGGTCCTCGCCGAGGAACACGGATTTCGTGGCAGTCTCCTCATGCTGGGGGGCTTCATGCTGCTGCTGCTTCAATGTATTTATGTGGCGTTTTACAGTCGCGATCTCATGGGGCGCCTTCTCGTCGTGGGTGTCGTTGGATTATTGTTCGCCCATATTTATCAAAATGTGGGAATGAACCTGTTGATCATGCCTATCACCGGAATTCCCCTGCCTCTGATCAGTTACGGCGGGACTTTTACGATTGTGATTCTTTTTCTCCTGGGAGTGGTCCAGAGTGTCTGGGTTCACCGTATCGACCTTGAGACCAAGCCGGAACGAGCCGCTCTTGAGATTGAGCATCTCGACTAAGCGGGCCTGACCTTCCGGGAAAGGCGCGCCGAAATCGATTTGCAGGCTTGAACTGGCGTCGCAGCCCATGTAAGCATAGAACTCCCCTTAAATGATCGAAGCCAGGAACCTCACGAAACGTTATGCCGGACGGACCGCTGTCGATGCCGTCTCGTTCGACGTCGGCAAGGGGGAAATTGTCGGGTTCCTAGGGCCGAACGGGGCGGGAAAAAGCACGACTTTGCGCATGCTGACCTGCTTCCTTTCCGCGTCGGAGGGAACGGCGACGGTGGCAGGCTACGACATCTACGAGGATTCCATCGAGGTCCGTCGCCGCGTTGGTTATATGCCGGAGAATGTCCCGCTCTATCCCGATATGCGAGTCGAAGAGTATCTGCGTTTCCGGGCCCGCATCAAGGGGCTCGGGTGGCGGGCAGCGCCCCGGGCGGTAGGTGAAGCGATGGACATCTGCAGCCTCTCCGGAGTTGAGAAAAAGATGATCTCGACTCTTTCGAAGGGCTATAAGCAGCGCGTCGGTCTCGCCGATGCCCTTGTGAACAAACCTGAATTGCTCATCCTCGATGAGCCCACCAACGGTCTCGATCCGAATCAGATCAGGCAATCGAGAGAACTCATCAAGCGTCTTGGTGAGCGCCATACCATTCTTATCTCCACTCACATTCTCTCCGAGGTTGAGATGACATGCGGCCGTGTCATCATTATCGATCGTGGTCACATTCGTGCGTCCGATTCCCCGCAGAATCTCATTCGCCGCCTGCGCAGGCCCGGCTCGGTCATCCTTGAGCTCAAAGGGAGGGTTGAGCCGGCAAAGGTCGCGATCGAGGCGATCGAGGGGGTCGAAGCGGTGAGTGTTATCCATGAGCGAGGCGGCTGGGTCTCTTTCTCTATTGCAACAGACCCGCTTGTGGATGTGCGTGAGGATCTTTTTGCCCTTGTGCAAAAAGAAAAGTGGAGCATTCGCGAGCTGGCGAGTCGGGCCGCCTCGCTCGAAGACGCTTTCGTTGATATTCTCCAGCAGTCTCCCGGGTCCGCTGTTGGTCGTGGAGATACCCCGGTTCGTCACTCCGAAGAGGGCACCGCGATGGTCGGGGTTACCGAAAGAAAAGGCAGCGAAGCCGACCGTGACGACCCGCCCCCCCCCCCGTTGAGTCCGAGGGCTGAATCCTCCCGGCCTCCTTCTGCTCACCATTATGCGTGCCTTTTTTATCCTTTTCGGCAAAGAACTGAGGTCGTTTTTCTTTTCGCCGCTTGCCTATGTGGTGATGGCGCTTTTTACTTTTTTGAACGGGTGGCTTTTCATCAGCATGGTGAAAGCGATGCAGTTGCAGGTGAGTCCGAGAAGTCTCATTTACAATCTGTTTTCCTCGGGCTGGTTCTGGATGGGGTATTTCATTCTCTTCCCTCTCATCACCATGCGCCTCTTTGCCGACGAGCGCAAAATGGGGACGATCGAGGGTCTTCTCACCGCGCCGGTGCGCACTTCGGAAGTGGTTCTTGCCAAATATGCCGCGTCCGTTGTTGTTTACATCGTGATCGTGGCCCCTGTTTTCCTCTTTTTTCCGCTCTTTCAGGCGGTCACCGGTGAAGCCGCCGCCTTCCACCAAGGGGCGGTCTGGGGTAGCGCGCTGGGGTTGCTTCTTGTCGGCTTTTTCAACGTCGCGATCGGAACTCTTGCTTCGGCTCTGACTGCCAATCAACTCATTGCCGCAATGCTCACCTTCGTCTTTGTTATGCTGCATTATTTCCTCGGGTTCCTCCAGAACTTCGGAATGATACCCGGTTCCACCTGGACCGCAGGGATGGCCTATTTTTCGACGACGGAACACATTCAGTCGCTCAGCGAGGGGCTCATTGACAGCCGTCCGGTGATTTATTATCTCAGCTTCAGCGCCGTGCTCCTTGCCTTTACTCATCTGGTTATCGAGTCGAGGAAGTGGCGTGTCTGATGCGTAACGCCGGTAAGGGAAATTGAGAATGGGGAAGCAGAAACTACAGCCATCAAAAAAGGAAGCCGGGCGGCTCGGCAAGGCCGGAGAAGCCGTCCTGTCCATGACCGGTCGGCGTCTTCAGCGTTATCGCACTGCGGCTCTCGTGTCGGTTCAGGCGGTGCTTATTTTCATTGTTTTCCTCCAGGTGAATTACCTCAGTTGCCGACGGCACGTGACGTGGGACCTCACGCAAAATCGCCGTTTCACCGTGTCTGATACGACGAAAAATTACCTCCAGAGCCTCGGGGGCGAAGTTCGTCTAGTGATGGCGTTCCTCGGCACATCGGAGTTGCACTCGGAGGCCAAAGGTCTCATTGCCGAATACGACCGCATCGGAGGGGATGCCGTCTCGGCGGAGTATCTCGATCTGAGTCGCAGCCGCTCGCGGATCGCCGAGTTGAAGGACAAACACCAACTCCAGTTCAGCGGAGATCAGATCGTGATCTTCGGTGAATCGGGTCGTATCAAAACAGTGAATGCCGAAGAGCTCGTCAATCGCGATGCCAACTCGGGCCGGGTTATTGAGTTCAAAGGCGAGGAGGTCATCACTGCCGCGATCCTCGAAGTTACCGAGCAGAAGCAGCGCAAGATTTACCTCGTCACCGGGGATCGCCGCGCCGACGAACTGATCCCTATTGCCGCCCAGCTTCAGCCACTTGCCAATGCTCAGAATGCCCGTCTCGAAGGGCTTGGCCTCGAGGGTCGCGAAGAAATTCCCGAGGATGCTGACGCCCTCTTTTTCCCGGGCAATTCGGACGATCTGACCGAACGCGAGCTCGCCATGGTGAGGGCCTACTGGGAGGGCCGGCGCGGGGGGCTTGTTCTTTTTCTTGACCCGACAGCGGAGACTCCGGTGTTGAATTCGATGTTGCGCGAGCACGGTGTTGCGCCCCGTGCGGATCGGGTTCTCAGCGTCGTCAGTATCCCCGGGGTGGCTGCCCGGAAGACCTACGACGTTCCTATTTCGCTCTTGCCGGGGCAGGGGCCGACCCGTGACCTGCCTGCGCTCTCGACGAGGCTGACGGGGCAGACCCAGTCGATCGAGGTGCTTTTTGAGGATGACCTCCTCCATGCCGAGAATATCAGGCCGTTTCCGCTCATGATTGCCGCGACGGGTTTTTGGGGAGAGACGGATTTTCAGGCCGAAGAAATTTCATTCAATCCGGGGGTGGATCGCGGTCAGCCCGATCCTGTTTTTACCGCCGCGTCGGTGGAAAAGGGTGTTCAGGGCGATCCCGGTCTTCTCCAGGGCTCAAGCCGTCTCGTCGTCGTAGGCAATGCCAACCTCATCTCGCCGACGGGGAATTCCGCCAAGGTCGCGGTTGATTTCACGATGGCATCGCTCAATTGGGTCATGAACCGCGAGGAGTTGATCGGTATTTCGCCCCGTCGGCCGACTTTTTTCACCCTCAGCATCAGCCCCGATAAAGTTGCCTTTTTACAGTCCCTCCTCATCATGGTTCTGCCCGGGGCGACCGTGATCCTGGGCGGGTTTGTCTGGATGCGGCGCCGTGCCTAGAACGACATGAGACTCACTACCACTGCTATCTTGGCCGCGACCGCGATCGCTCTCGCCATTGCAACCCGTTTTGTGGATCGTGAACCATCTTCGGGCAAGCGTGCTGCGGCGCGTGCCAATGTGCTGCTGCGCCTCGCGCCGGAGGAGATCGATCAGGTTGTCATCGAAAAGGCGGGCACAAAGACGGTCCTGACGAAACGCGAGGGTTTCTGGTATTTTACCGAGCCACAGGAAGATCGCGTTGATACCGTCGCTTTTTTATCACTGTTGGATAAGCTCAATCATCTGGGTGTCGTCGATACGATTACCGGAGATGACGTCGAGATGACAGACGAGCAGATCGGGCTGCGTGGCAATGGTGCCATCCGCGTGACGCTCTCAGGTGAGAACGGCCAAGGTGGCGGTAAGGTCGAGGAGGTCATTACTCTCGGGTCAGAGTCGCCGCGCACCGATTCCATTTACGTTCGCCGTGACAGTGGCGGCGGCGGCACTTTTGTTGTCGCAGGGAACCCGCGTGCCTGGCTTGAGAACCCGCTTGAGTTGCTTCGTGATCGTCGCGTCCTCGGGGTTCCGGTCGAGGCGGTGGTGCAACTGGTGATTCACCGGGCAACCGGGCAGGTGGCTCTGCAGCGACGTGTCACCCCGCCCCTGCAGGACTGGGCCCTGATCGAGCCGATCCGCGCCTGGGCAAACCGCGAGGTCCTCGACCAGCTTCTTGCCTCCCTTGGTGCGTTGCGTATAGAGGAGGTCGTCGTCGATGGAGTCGCCGACGAGCCGGTCCCGGTCCCGCTGCCCGGGAACGCGGCAGTGCTGCTGTTCCAAGTCCACGGAGTTGAGAAACCGCTCACGGTTTATCTGAAGGAGGTCGCCGAGGCCGGGGAGGGGAGCGCGCCGCTCGTCGAGGTCCGTGTTTCCGACCGACCTCTCGTATACCGGCTTCGGACCGATCTCCTCACCAAGCTGCCCGAGTCGGCCAACGACCTCCGTGACCGCACCCTCGCGCGGATTCCGATGCAGTATCTCGATACGATCACGGTGCAGAGCCGCATCGACCCTCTCGTGTATTTGAAGGCCGACCGCTCGGCGGAGAATCCCGCCTGGACGGTGAAGTTGAATAACAAACTTGTTCCCGCGAATTTCGCCGAGGTCTCAGCTCTCGTGAACGCGGTGAACGACGCGGCAATTCGCGAGTTTACCTCGGATTCGGCGGAGAACCCGGCCGACTACGGACTTAATCCTCCTGCCCGTCGGGTGATCTTTAATCTCCTCTTCCCCGGAGCGCCGCTCCCTGATGGTAGTCCCGGACAGGTCCGGGAAATATCACGCGTGCTTAATCTGGGGTGGCGCGAGGGCGATGAGGAGCGTCTTTATGCAAATTTTGAGGGGGAGCCCTACGTCTACCAGCTTGATCCCTCTTTTGTAACCCATATCCCGACCCACCCGATCAAGTGGCGTTCGCTCAGTGTTTTAACGTTCAATCCGATGCACCTGAAGTCGATCACGAGGGAGATGCCTGAAAAGGAAAATCTTAAGCTCGATTACGACTATCGTCGCGATCAGTGGGCGGCCTCCCGCAGCGGCGTCGAGATCACTGCCAGTCTTGATATTCCCTCGGCGCGGCGGCTCAGGGACAGGCTGGGTTCCCTCACCGCGAGCGGCTGGTATTTGTCTCTTGGTCCCGCTTACGAGGCGCTCGAGACGCCGACGGCGCAGTTCAAGATTGTGACTGTCGAGCTTGATCGGGCGACTAATGAACCTATCGAGGTAACAAAGGTTCTCAAGTTCGCGCCAGCTTCGGCAAACTTGTATTTCGGTCGTATTGAAGGGGCCCCGGACGTGTTTTTTCTCGATCACGAGGTTTATCGCGACCTGATCCGTCCCGTAACCACGGCGCGGTTTTCCAATCCCTGAGGTGCCATGGGCTCCATGCTCCATTCGGGCTTGCCGGTTGCGTTGTCGGTTCTGCTGGGCTCCTGTTCCGCCGAGAGGCCGGCTGATCCCCCGTTTGCCCGACCACCCGCCGAAGCGTCTCTCGGATCAGTTCGTGATACAGGCGTGTTTGCGCAGGTCTGTGCCTCGTGTCACGGGCCCGGCGGCGAGGGCAGAGAAGAACTCTTCAGCCCGTCGATCGCGGGGCTGCCGGCCTGGTATACCGAAGAGCAATTGCGTAAATTTCGCGGTGGGCTGCGCGGGTTTCATCGCGAAGATATCCCCGGCCAGCAGATGCGGGCGGTCTCCCTGACCCTGTCCCAGGAGCAGATAAGTGAGGTTGCCGCGCTCGTCGCGGAGATGCCTATGGTTTCTACGGGGGCCCCGCCCGACGGGGCTGATATCGAAAGGGGGCGCTTTCATTTCGCCAACACCTGTATGGAATGTCACCGCTACAACGGCATGGGCGAGGTCGTCTTTCACAGCGCCCCGCTCATTTCGTTAAACCGGAGCTACCTGAAGCGTCAGCTCATGAATTACCGATCCGGGTGGCGCGGAGCTGATCCGGGCGATCTCTACGGCCACAAAATGGTCGGGATCGCCGCCCGTCTCAGCGATGCGGAGATTGACCGTCTCGTCGATTATATCGGTGCCCTCGCTCATGGCGATGATCCCCGAAGGGCGAGGGAGAAGTGATGAGGCAGGTTGCCGGGAAGTCAATAATCGACTTGATTCCTCGCTAACCTGACTCAATCTTTGGCGATGAATCGACTCTCCCTTGGTTTCCTCTACGTCATTGGTGTCACCTGGCTTCTCTGTGAAGTATGCGTGACTGCCAGCAGCGGCAACTGGACTCCTCTGTGGCTCTATCTTGCGGGTTTTACGGTCATGTTTGCCGTTCTTGGTTGTCTCCCGCTCTCGACGAAAGCGATTGAGATAGCCGGTCCGATTTTTTCTATTCTCATCGGTGCCGGGATCCTCGCCTACGGGCTGGAAGCTTTTGGCGGCAGTTTCATTGGCGGGGCTGTCCGGACGGTTGGCGGCCTCTCCCTCGTCGCCCTCGGCGTGATCGGCTTCTCCTACCGTAAGTCGGAAGAGGCTCATTGATCCTCGTGATACTTCACGGGGATCGATTCGGGAGGTTACTCCTGCGTATTTTCCCGTATGGTTCGGCCCCCGTCTCAGGGGGGAGTTCTTCCCTGCCTGGGCGGCTGCTGTGGAGCGCGCCACGCTTCCATCAAGCCCACGCCCGCCGCAGTAGTCTGAGGAAATTCCCGTGGAAAATCGCGCTGACGTCTCCATCGGAATACCCGCGCCCTTTCAGGATTCCCTCAATCCTTTGCAAATCGGCGATGGTGTCGAGATCTCCGGGACTTTGTTCCTTACCGAAACCGCCGTCGAGATCGCTGCCGATGCCGACGTGCCGGGTATTACCGGCGAGTTGGCAGATGTGGTCGATGTGATCGGCGATGTGGGCGATCTTGACTCCGGTGGATTCGGGAGTGGAGGTGCCGCGCGCCCAGCCGGGGATCATCATCCAGGCGTCGAAGACGGCACCAAGGACGGCGTCGCGCTCGATGAGGAGTCGGATCTGTTCATCGCTGAACTGACGCGGGTCGTTGACGAGGGTGCGGCAGTTCGAATGGCTTGCCCAGACGGGACCGGTATAGATGTCGAGGGCTTCAAAAAAGGAATCGTCGCTGAGGTGGGTGACGTCGAGGATGATCCCGAGCTCGTCCATTTTCCGGATGAGTTCGGCGCCGCCTGGGCGCAGGCCGCCCACCTGATCGTGTCCCATCGCGTAGCGTCCGACGCCGTAGTGCGACGGGCCCATCGCGCGCAGACCCGAGGCGTAGGCGCGCTCGAGGTAATCGACGGTGATGATGGAGTCGGCCCCTTCGAGGCTGAGGATAAATCCGATCGGGGCACTGGCGGCAGCGGCGGCGACGGGGTCGGCCCAGAGGGCGAGGTGATTCTCAAGTTCGGCGAGGGTCGTGATCTGGACCATTTCCCCGAGTTCGCAGAGGGCGCGGTAGTAGGCGAGTTGTCCCTGGGTCATGCCCCAGGCCTGGGCGGGAGATTCCCAGCAGGCGACTGAGGCGCGGGGTTTCATGCAGCCGCCGATCTGGGTAGCGACGCAGAGACCGATGCCGCCGCGGCGCATGTCGGGGAGGGCAACGGTGTTGAGGGCGCGTCCCTTGAGATCGGTCATGCCGGCCTCGGCTTCACGGATGCGGGCGACCGGCAGGGTGAGATCCCGGTTCCATTCGAGGGCGTTGAGACTGAGGTCGAGGTGGACGTCGAAGATCAAATTCATGGTTGGAGGCTGGAAAATGGGTTGAAAGAGTCAGGGGTATCGGGAAAACCCGCGATCGGCAGGAAGTGAGCACTCTTGCCGGAGGTGGAAGTAACATTTTTCAGCACGCTTGGCAATGCACAGGATGACGCCGCTGCATCCGCATCACCGGCTTCGACTTTGTTCCCGACGACGGTGACGAGTTCGGCTCGGACTTTAACGCCAAAGCAGATGACCACCGATTCGCGGCGCTCACACGGACTGGCACTGATGGGAAAAATCGACTTCTACACCGTGATCCTTCGATTCCGCGCCGCGATGTCCCAGCTCTCACCTGTGAGGGCGTTGCCGCGAATGATACGGGCTTCCTGATGAAGGGCCACGGTGGGACACACGTGAATAGGGATGCCGATCACGGGCGTGCCGACGGGCCACTCGGCAGGGTTGATCCCTTCAATGACGAGGTGCTCTTCGCTCTGCGAGACAAAGGTGGCCCCGGGCATCGCGGGGAAACGGACGCGGCGACCGATGAGGTTCTCCGCCGCGACAGCCTTGTGCCCGAGGTCGAGACAAAGGCGGCCCGGTCCGGGATGGCTGACGACTCGGGTGAGGAGAAAGGCGGCGGGCTCAAAAGGGAGGTCGTCGTAATACCCGCCGTAACCCGAATCCCACAGCACAGTCGTGCCGGGCGAGCACTGACGCGGGCGCGGTGACATCGCGGCGCGGGCGGCGTGCAGTCCGAAGGTGGGTGATCCGCCCGCGACCACGAGCGGGACGGGGGCTACATCGGACTCGATCGTTGCGATGAATCCATCGAGAACGGCCATGGCGGCTTCAAACTGGGCGTTGCGGTCCTCAAGGGAGGCGTCATGGATGTGGCCATCGTAGGCGTGGACGCCGGCAAAGTGAACCGCAGGATGATCGACGAGGGTGCGGACGAGCGCGATGGCTTTGGGTCCGGGGGCAATGCCGGTGCGGTGCATGCCGCAGTCGAGATCAATGAAAAGGGAGACGGGTTTTACACCGCGGGCGGCTCCGGCACTGACAAATGCAGCGAGGGAGCTTTCATTATCGACGAGGGTGGAGAAGCGACTCGCGGGATAGGTCTCGATGAGCTGGAAAAAGCGATCCACATTCGGCCCGACGAGCGGGTAGGAGATGAGGACGTCGGGCACTCCGGCAAGGGCTGAGAGTTCGGCCTCGGCGATGGTGGCGCATTTCACGGCGGTGATGCCGAGGGAAAGTTGCTCGGTGAGGATCTCGCGGCACTTGTGGGTCTTGATATGCGGCCGCAGGAGCGCGGGATTGCCTCCGACTACCTGCAGCATGAGCTGAAGGTTACGGGTGATGGCGTCGGCGTCAAACAGCAGCGCGGGGGAGGCGGCTCCTTCAAGTCCGGTGATCGGTTCCATGGCTCAGTCTTTGATCTCGAGGATGACTTCGATCTCGACGGGGATATTTCCCGGGAGGGTGTTGGTGGCGATGGCGCTGCGGGCTCCGACGCCCGCATCGGGTCCGAAGACTTCGGCGAAAAGTTCGGAGTAGCCGTTCACGACCTGCGGCTGCTGAGTAAAGTCGTCGGACGAGTTCACGAGGGCGAGAGTCTTGATGACCCGAACGACACGGTCGAGTGAGCCGAGCTCTTTTTGAATGGTCGCGAGCAGACTGAGCCCGACCATGCGGGCGGCTTCCTTCCCTTCGTCGAGAGTCATGTCGGCACCGACCCGACCGGTGAGGTAGTTCGAGCCGTCGTGGCAGGGCCCGTGACCGGAGAGGTAGGCGAGATTGCCCGCGATGACGAGGGGCTTGTAAACGCCGCCCGGCTGGGGAGGCGGCGGGAGGGTGATTCCTAGTTCGGTCAGTCTGGCTGCTGCGCTCATAAATGTAGGGAGAAAAGTCTTTTGACGACTTCCCAATGGTCCTACACCAGAACGACGCCGTTGGTCAACCCGGGTTTGTGCGGAAGCGCCTCCCAAGCCTTGCGGAATCGCGCCGGGGTATCGCCGAAGAGAGGAGAGATTTCGAAGGCAAAAGGCGGTAGCCCGGTCTCGTCGGTCTCGATCTCGATGCCGGCCCCGCGGGCCCAGCGGACATACTGGCGCAACTGATCGTCGCGGCAGGTCTGTGGGGAATCGACTCCCTCGGCGTTTTTCACCGGTGAAAAATCGTCTTCGCGGGCGGTCTCGATGATGACGGGGTTTTCAGCAAAGGGCAGCGCGTCGAAGACGAACATCTCGAACTTGTAGCCGTTCGGCGCGGTCGGTTCGTGCTTCACGCCAGCGCTGTCGATGTAGGGGACTTTCTTGTGGGCGAGGTGGAAGGGTAACGCGGTAGCACCCTCGCCGTTGCTGCCGAGGCGGGCGATGAAGTCACGGTTGAAGACATGGATAGCGATGCTGCCGGCTTTGAAACGCAGTTCGCCGCTGGCGTCGCGTTCTTCGGCAAGGTGTTCGGGGAGGTCGCTGTATTCCACGACGAGGGCTTTGCCGTCTTTTTGACAGAAGACGCCGACCTTTTCCCCGGCATAGGCCTTGGGCACCATCTTGCTGGAGAGGTCGGACTGATTCATGAGATGGAACCCGATGAAGGTCGGGTCGAGGCAGCGGACGAGCGGGTTGTCGACCTGAAAGTAGCTGATCGTGTCGATCCCGTCGGCTTCCATGAGCCGGATTGAGCCGGACCGGACGAGGGCGCGGAGGGATCCGCCGTGACCGTCGGGGCTGAGGGCGATCTCCCCGCGATCGGCCATCAGAATTTTCCCGTGGGCATCGACTGCGGGCATGAGCCCCTGACGGAAAACGTGGACTCGCTCGGGGGTAAGGCCGAAATAGTGATGCGCTTCGAAAAAGGCGACGGTGTCCTCGTGATTGAGGTCCGAGGTCATGATGAACCAGTGGATCGGCCGACCGAAGAGGCGGCCCGCCGCGAGGATCTTCTCGGCGAAGACCTGAAAGAGCGAGTTTTTCAGGACCGGGGTGACCCCGTAGGACCCCTTCGGTCCGTCGAAGCCGAGGCGGGTGCCCTGTCCGCCCGCGACGGTGAAGGCGGCGACACGTCCGGTGCGCAGGGCCGCTTCGCCGCGTTTCGTGGCTTCTTTCCAGAGGCTCGGGTCGGCATGCTCGCTCTGTCCAGGCAGGGGAATGTAGTCGGCCGGGCTGAGCTCGTCAGCAGCACCCTCGCTCACGGCGGCGGGGGACTGGATTAGCGTCTTCACGAGGGTGGCGATCTCACCAAGGTCAATCGCAGCGGCCTGGGCGAGGAGTGTCGCCTGCTGCGGCGCGGAGAGGGAATCGAAGTGGGCAAAAACGTGCCCTTGTCCGCAGGCGTCGTAGTGTTTTCTGAGGTCGGTCATCTTGGAATCCAGTAAAAAACCGGGAGGTTATCGTTGAAAGTGAGAGGTTTGGGGGAATTGAGGGGAGAACCCTTCAGCTCTTCCCCAGTTCGCGGGAGCGGTCGGCTGCGGCGGTCACGGCAGTGGCCATGATGGCTTCAAAGTGATTGGATCTTAATGACTCCAGGGCTGCAAAAGTGGTGCCGTTCGGGCTCGTGACATTCTCGCGCAGGGTCGCGGGGGACTCCCCGGTGGCAAGGACCAGTTCGGCGGCCCCGGCAGCGGTGTGGACGGCAAGATTACGCGCCATTTCGGGAGAGAGACCCTCCTTGATCCCGGCGGCGATGAGCGCCTCGATCATAAAGAAAAAGTAGGCAGGCCCGCTCCCACTCAGGGCGGTGACGGCGTCGAGATCGCTCTCCTGCACGCGGCAGACGTATCCGACGGCACCGAGGAGGGACTCGGTCAGGAGGGCGTCGCTTTCGGTTGCGGTTGTCCCAAGCGCATAAGCCGAGGCACCGCGACCGATGAGGGCGGGAGTGTTTGGCATCACTCGAACGACGCGGTGTTTTCCTCCGCTGCCTGACTCGATCGTGGCGAGGCGGATTCCGGCGGCGATAGAGATGAGGAGACGGTCGCCGGTGTTACCGAGGTCGGCGAGTGCCTCGGCAAAACCCTGGGGCTTGACACACAGGAGAACGACTTCCGAGGCATCGACGACGGCGGCGTTCGAGTCGGCCAAGGCGACCCCAAGTTCGTCAGCAAGCGATGAGGCGGCGGTCGGATAGGTGTCGTAGACGGTGACCACCGATGGTTCACAGATGCCGGCTCCGACGATTCCGCCAACGAGGGCTCTTCCCATTTTTCCACAACCGATTACTCCGAGTTTCATAAGTCACAGGTAGCCGAAAATGGCGGTCCTGCTTTCTCAAAATGCACCGTTACAATAACTTCGTATTCCGGACACGACCGGCGGGGAAGATAAAGTCTCCCCCGAACGATTATCTTCGTCACGGCGGGTTTCTTCAATCGCGTGCAATCGCAGTGTAATCGAGTTCACCCCCTGCTTTGATATTGCACAAGCGCTTTCCACACAGCCAGCGCGGCCAGCAGAACAATGGAGAGAGCGCTTATCCAGAAGCCGATGTCATAAAGGACTGTGGGCCGCAGGCTCGCGGGAAGGCGTCGATAGCGGAAATGAACGGCACCGACGACGACGAGGAGAAGGATCACTGCGGTGATGGCGCCTCCGGCGAGGACCATGAATACCGGATCTTTGAAGAAGAAAAAGAGGACGGCCCAGAGCGCTGGAAAGAAGAACGAGAGAATCGCGATCATGCGACCGCGAGAAGCGGGATTGTGATAGTCGATCCAGCCGACCGAACTGAAGGCGTCAGAGAAGAGTCGACTCCACGCGGCGAGGGCGGAAAAAAGCGTCGAGAACAGGACGAAAAATGATCCGATGAGGAAGGCGATTTCGGCCCATCCCCCGAGCGAATCGGTGTACATGCGGGAGAGCGTCTTGACCGTGTCAAAGCCTTCGGGCTTGAGACCCTGAGCATGCAGGATCGCGGCTCCGAGCAGATAAAAAGCCACGGTCATGAAGGTGTAGACCAGCATGGAAAGGAAGGCGTCCCAATACATGACCCTGATCCAGCCTTTGGCGCGGTGATTCCACTCGGGCGTTTCCTCGCGCGGGCCGGTGCGGGCGGCGTAGCCTTTTTCGATGAGCCAGTAGTTGTAGGCCATGACCTCGTCCCCCCCGACTCCGGTGATGCCGAAGGCGGCGATGGCCACTCCGACGGCGGCAAGGGGGATGCCGTTCCAGAACGAGAGACCTTCGATGATCTGCCCCCGGGTCATCGCAAAATCGGTGTACTGAACCCCGATGACGCACGCGAGGGTGAAAAGCGCGAAAAGCCCTATCATGACCAGGGAGAGTTTTTCGATGAACCGATATTTCCCCCGGAAGATCATCAGGGAAACGGTGGGCCCGGCGAGGCAGACCCAGAGCCAGACGGGGACCGAGGGGATGAGAATATTGAGGACGAGCCCGACTCCGCCGATGATGCCGCCGACCTGGAGAGGTTTGATCAGCATCATGACGAGCCAGAGCCAGGTCGCCCAGTTTCCTTTTCCAAATTTCGGTCCCGGAATCTGGTTCAGCGCCTCGAAAGTCGTCTCGCCCGAGTGAATCGCGTGTTTACCGAACTCGAGCTGCACGAAGACCTTCACCAGGCAGCTGACGATGATGACCCACATCGCGACAAAGCCGGCCTCGGCTCCGAGGGCGGTCGTAGCGATAAGTTCGCCCGACCCCACGATGGAAGCCGAGAGGATGAAGCCCGGCCCGAGATATTTGAGCATCCCGGCGAAGTGGCGCGGCGGCTCTTCGACGAGGGAGCGATCGTGATCGTAAATATCAGCGGACACGGGGCGGGATTTTCCGGGAAAAATTAGCCTCGGGTTTATTGAGCCTTCGGAGCCGGTGCCGGCCCGACCTTGGGCTCGGTCGAGAGCGGCCAGTCATCGGTGCGGAAAGGATCGACGGGGAGGCCTTCTTTGTTGCGGAGATTGGCGACCGGATTGTCGGCCCAGGCATAACGAACCGCGACCGGGGCGGCGACGGCGGAACTGGTCACTTCCACTTTATCATTGCCGACGAGCTTGCCGATGCCGCGATGCCAGACCTTGTCCTCACCGGCCACGTCGAAGCCGATCGCATCGAGTGTGTCGAAGGTGTAAAGGCCTCCGCCGACATTTTCAAAGGTCAGTAAGGCCTTGCCTTCGCTCACTTCGATGGACTTGTAGGAGGGGCTCTGGTAGACGAGCGGGATGCCGTAGTCTCGGGCGAGGGCGATGCGGGCGAGTCGTTTGGCGACGTTCTGCTTGTCGCGCGGATGAATGTCGCGGCCTTCGCCGATGTCGTAGATGACCGCTTGCCCCGTGTTCGGCAGAGCGAGGGTGTTGCTCTGGGCCTCGCGCAATTCGGCCCAGCTACTCTCGGCGGGTGCGTCTTTTTCCGCCATGAAGTCGGCGAGCTGGACCCAGTAAAAGGGGAAGTCACCGATACCCCAGGCCTTGCGCCACTCGGTGATCATGAGAGAGAAGAGGTCGTCATACTGGTAGGCGCGTCCGGCATTGGACTCGCCCTGATACCAGATTGCGCCGCGAATGCCGTAGCCTACCGTGGGATTGAGAACGCCCGCCCAAAGATTGCCGGGACGGTGCTGCCCTTTGAGCTGATCCGTGGGGGCCCGGGGGGCGGGGTTGCCGGCGGCCTTGGCCTCTTCGGCTTTGATTTTCCAGGCCGCCATGGCCTTTTCGTGGTCGTAGGTGGCCTCGGTATTCTTCCACTGGGCGATATAATCGGCAAAGCGAGGGTCGGCCTCAAGAACGTCGCGGGCGACCCAGGCCTCTGCGGCGGACCCCCCCCAGGCATTGTCGATCAGCCCGATGGGGACGCCGATGGTCTGATGGAGCTGGCGGCCGAAGAAATAACCGACCGCGGAAAACTGCCCCGCGGTCTCCGGTGTGCAGATGTCCCATTGTCCTTTGAAATCGTCCTGCAACTCCTGCGTGCCGGTCTGGGGGACCGAGATAAAGCGAATGTTAGGGTAGTTCGCGGTGGCGATTTCGAGATCGGGGTCATCGGATTGGCTCACCGACCATTGCATGTTCGACTGGCCCGAGCAGAGCCAGACCTCGCCAACGACAATGTTCGCGAGAACGATCTCTTCGCCTTTCGACTGGATCGTCATCCGCATCGCGTGGAAGGACCCCTTCATCGGGGCGAGCTTGACTTGCCATTTGCCCTTTTCATCCGCCTTTGCCTGATGGCTCTGGCCGCCGATGGCGACAGTGACATCCGCGCCCGGATCGGCCCAGCCCCAGATGGGATTCGCGAGATCGCGCTGGAGGACCATGTGGTGACCAATGATGGCGGGAAGTTTAAGACCGGCGTCAGCGGCGGGGTTGAAGAGACTCACCGCAAGGGCGGCGGAAAACAGGGTGATGCGATTCATGAATCGGGTTGTAATGAAATCAAAGCCCGTGCGCAACCGGATTTCTTCACTTTATCGCGGAGACGAAATTACCCCATCAAGTGCTTGTAAAAGCCCGATTTGACGAAAATCGCAGCACCGTTCAGTTTCCTCCATGCCGGAAGAGGATATCCATCAGCCTAACGACAAGCTTTTCAGCTCCACGTTCAGCATTCCGGAGAATACGGCCGGGCTGTTGAGAGCAAAGTTACCGCCTGCCCTCGTCTCGGCCGTCAGCTGGGATGAACTAAGTTTGCTCCCCGGATCCTTCGTTGACTCGCAATTCCGGCGGTCCCATACCGATCTCCTCTTCTCCGCGCCGATAGGGAACGCGGAGGGCTTCATTTATCTTCTCTTCGAACACCAGAGCACCTTCGATCGGCTCCTGCCTCTGCGGCTGCTGCGCTACATGACGCGCATTTGGGAAAGCGTGGAAAAGTCCGATGCCTCCCGGGCGAAGCTTCCTGTCATCCTTCCGGTGGTTCTCTCCCAGAACGCCGATGTGTGGTATGTCTCTTCCCAGTTCGCCTCGCTCCTTGAGGTGCCTGAAAAGCTCGCTTCCGAACTCCGTCCGTATTTCCCCGATTTTTCATACATCCATCTTCAGCTCGCGGAGATGGCCTTCGAAGCGATCCCCGGGACTGCTTCAGGCGTGTTTGTGCTGCGGGCGATGAAGGCCGAGCGTCTTGGCGAACTCCTCGGTGACGCGGTCTGGGATGAAAGTCTGATCCTGCGGGTGCCGCGCGAATTGTTCCAGATCGTCTTGCGCTACATCGTGGCCGGGGAAATTGACAAGGAGGTATTCAAGAATAAGTTGAAAGAGATTAGCGATCCGGAAATCCGCGCCAATGCCATGACTCTCGCCCAACAGCTCCATCAGGAAGGCCGTCAGGAAGGCCGTCAGGAGATTCTTCAAGCCAACATTCTTGAGGCTCTTGAGATTCGGTTTGAAAACATCCCCTCCGGTCTTCGTGAAGCGATTGATCTGGTCACGGATGATCTGAAACTCCGAGAGATGCATCGTGCCGCTATTCAATGCGCGTCGCTCGATGCGTTCGCCGCGACCCTGTGAGCGTCGCCTTACTCATCGAGGTGAATCACCGCCTTCCGCAGTCCGGGATCCGAGATCACCTTACCGAAACTCGCAGGCACTTCGGCAAAATCGAGCCGGTGAGTGATCCAAGGTGAGGTATCGACGTATCCCGATTCCATTGCGGCGATGACCTGGGCGAACTCCTGCGGTGTCGCGTTGCGGCTCGACATCACGGTGAGCTCGCGGCGGTGGAAGTTGGGATCGTGAAAGACGACTTCGCCCTGAAAAAGCCCGACAAGAACGAGGCGACCTCCGTGAGCGGCTAGGTCAAAGGTCGAGAGCATCGAGCTGCGGTTGCCGGTCGCGTCGAAGATGACATCGGGGAGCCCGCCGCCAAGGGCGGCGCGGATCGGCTCTTCAGGGTTCGTGTCAGGTCTTACCGTGACAGTCGCATCGACGCCCATGAACTCCCGGCAGAAGCCGAGGCGTGATTCGCTGAGATCTCCAACAAGGAGGCGATTCGTGCGCCCTTTGAGAAAACTGATCACGCTTAGCCCGATCGGTCCGGCTCCCAGCACGAGAACGTTGTCCGCAGTTGAAACAAGGCTGCGATTCACGGCATGCTGACCGATGCAGAGCATCTCGACGAGGGCGAGTTGGTCCATCGAGGCCGAGGCAGTGCGATGGAGCTTGTGAAGGGGGACATTAATTTCAGGGCGCATGCCCCCGTCGCAATGAACTCCGAGGACCTTGAGCGACTCGCAGCAGTTCGTCTTGCCGCGACGCGAGGCAGGGGAGTCGGGATCATTGAGATACGGTTCGACCGCGACCGCTTCGCCCGGTCGCAGATCCGAGTTTCCATTAATCGCGACGACCTCGGCTCCGAGTTCGTGGCCGAGGATACGCGGGTATTCGAAAAAGGGCTGCCGCCCGTGGTAGGCGTGGATATCTGTCCCGCACACCCCGATCCGCCGGATCCGGATACGGGCCTCTCCCGGTGCCGGATCGGGCAGACTGCCGCGCGAGATGATGAGCTGTCCAGGTTCGACAAGAGTGATCTGATCTTGCTCCATTCGTCTAAGCTCAGCCCACCGGGCACTGATTGATCGCCTTGAAGAAGTCGTTCCCTTTGTCATCGACGAGGATGAAGGCGGGGAATTTCTCCACTTCGATCTTCCAGACCGCTTCCATCCCGAGTTCGGCGAAGTCGAGGACCTCCACTTTTCTGATGTGATTCTGCGCCAGAATCGCGGCCGGACCACCGATCGAGCCGAGGTAAAAGCCCCCGTGCTTTTTGCAGGCGTCGGTGACCTGCTGGCTGCGGTTGCCCTTGGCGATCATGACCATGGAAGCACCCTTCGACTGGAAAAGATCGACGTAGGGATCCATCCGGCCGGCCGTGGTCGGGCCGAACGAGCCGCTCGGCATGCCCTCGGGTGTCTTTGCCGGTCCGGCGTAGTAGACGGGATATTCCTTGAAATAGTCGGGCAGCTCCTCACCGCGTTCGACCATTTCGCGCAGCTTTGCATGGGCGATGTCGCGGGCCACGATGATCGTGCCGGTCATTTCCAACGCCGTCGTGACAGGATATTTGGAGAGCGTCTTCAGCGTCTCGGCCATGCCCGCGTTGAGATCGAGAGGGACACCGTGGAACTGATGATCACGCCACTGATCGGGGATGTACTGGCCCGGATTCACCTCAAGCTGCTCAAGGAAAATGCCGTCTTTTGTAATCTTCGCCTTCACCTGACGATCGGCCGAGCAGCTCACGCCGAGACCGACCGGACAACTCGCGCCGTGGCGGGGGAGTCGGATGACGCGAACGTCGAGAGCGAAATACTTTCCGCCGAACTGGGCACCGATCCCGATGACACGCGCCTTTTCGAGCAGGGCCTTTTCCATCTCGACATCACGAAAGGCCTGGGCGCGGTCACTGCCTTCGGTCGGGAGCGCGTCGTAGTAGCGGGTCGAGGCGAGCTTCACGGTCTTCAGGGTTGCTTCCGCGCTGGTGCCGCCTACGACAAAAGCCATGTGGTAGGGTGGGCAGGCCGATGTTCCGAGGGATCGCATCTTTTCCACGGCCCACTCGACAAAGCGATTCGGGGAGAGGAGTGCTTTTGTCTCCTGATAAAGGAAGGTTTTGTTGGCCGATCCGCCTCCCTTGGTGATGAAGAGAAACTCATACTCCGATCCGTCCGTTGCGAAGAGATCAATCTGCGCCGGCAGGTTGTCGCCCGTGTTTTTTTCGTCGAAGAGAGTGAGGGGGGCGAGCTGGGAGTAACGCAGGTTTTCCTCCTGATAGGTTTTCCAAATGCCGGCCGCAATAGCTTCCTCGTCGTGACCGCCGGTCCAGACCTGCTGGCCTTTTTTGCCCATGACGATGGCCGTGCCGGTATCCTGACACATCGGTAAAATTCCCCGCGCCGCGATCTCGGCGTTCCGCAGGAGCGTCAGGGCGACGAGGCGATCGTTGTCCGTCGCTTCGAGATCATCGAGGATTGCGGCGACCTGCTTCAGGTGCGAGGGGCGCAGCATGAAGGAAATGTCGTGGATCGCCTCGTTCGCGAGACGGGTGAGCGCGTCGGGCGAGACCTTGAGGATCTCCTGTCCATCAAATTCAGCGACGGAGACGCCCTCGGTCGTGAGGAGGCGATACTGCGTCGTGTCGGGACCGAGGGGGAACGGCTTGTGGTAGGCGAAATCTGTCATGGATGGGAAAAGTCCGGCATCTTCCCACCGCCCGCGCGAGTTTGCAAACGGGGGCTCGCGGGACGTGCCGCTCGACTGCCCAGAGACGATGTGTCAGCCCGCGCCCCAAGGAATGTCGATCCTCTTTGGGCGATGCAAAGAAAGCAAAGAAGGGGGCTTGCCAAGCCCCCCACGCGGAGCAACGAGCCAACGGGGCTTAGGCAAGCCCCGTTCCTTGTTTTCATGCCCCATGCCCCATGACCCATGCCCCATGACCCATGACCCATGACCCGCCCCTCACGCGCGCGGTTCCCGCGGCGTTTCGGGATCGGAGATGTGGACCCAGGTGTGGACGTGCGGAGAACCGCGGAAATACCAGACCATGTGGGGGCCTTCGAGGCGCCAGTTGTCCCAGACGCCGTCGTTGCCGATGTCGCCTTCTTTGTAAAAGGAAAGGTGGAGGTCGTCAAAACCGCCCTTTTCGATCAGAGCCATGGACTCGACCCGGTCGACTTCGCGGAAGGGCATCAGAAGATCAGTGAGCACTCCCCGCACCGCCGTTTTCTGATCGGCCGTCATGTCGACGGTGGCGAGACCGGGGAGGTCGCCGGCTTGGCGTTTCAGCTGGATCGTGGCAGCGGTATCGCCGGGCTCTTTCTCAATCAGTGCCGACTCGCGCTGTTTGCCGTCAAGCATTTGGAAGACTTTGTTCGCGCTCTGGGCCTGATACCAGTAGGCGTTGCCCTTGTGCTCGGGCCCTTCACGGAAACCCTCGGCGGCATGGCCGTAAAAGATTGGACCGCCGAAGGCCTTGCCCGCGACCGAGTCGCCATCGACGCGGCGGGTGCAGTGGCGTCCCGTTAGGACAAACTGGAATTTTCCCGTGCCCGGTTCACCGAAGATCGCCACCGATGAGTCACCGAATCCCGCCGCGCCGCTATCGTGCTCGACCTGGGCGATGACCTTGTCCCGGTATTCCTCGCTGTGCAGGGTGAGGAAAATCTCGCGCACCATCGCGTTCTGATCGGCGTTGAGAAAGGCTCCGATGCGCTGCTCGGTGATGTGCCAGTTGTTCGAGATTTTCGAGCGCAGCGGATCATCGAAGGCAAAAACGAGTGCGGTCCGTTGTGCTTCTGAAAGGCTGTCGTAAAAGGTCTTCACGAGCGTTTCCGACTCCGGCATCCCGGCCGCGTGAACCAGCGAAGTGGCGGCGGGAGTCGCGAGCGCGGCGGTGGAGAGGGCGGCGCGTTGCAGAAAAGAGCGGCGGTTGATCATGGCGGAGACGGGGCAGGGGTTAATCGGAGAGGCTGTCGAGAAAGGTCGTGAGGTGAATGAGGTCCGACACCGTGAGCGAGTCGATGAACTCGGGCATGGGCGAGTTTTCCGCTTTAACATGATCGCCGAGGCGTATCATGGCGATCCTGTAATCCTCCGCAACCACGTGATTCGGATTCAGGATGGCCCGGGCAAAGTCGTCCCGCGTCCAGGCGGCGTGAAGGTCTCCGCCAAGTTCGATGACGAGTCTCGGCCCGGCCTCGACCTCGGGGAGCTTTGTCGCGCCGGCGCTGTGACAGCTGTAGCAACCTTTCTCCGTGAAAATCTTCAGCCCGCGCTCCTCCTGGCCTGGCGGGACGACGGATTTTTCTTCCGGCGAGGGGTCCTGGGCGTTCAGAAAAGTGATGGCAATTAAGCCGAGGGGGGCAAGGGAGCAAAAGAGGAGGGAACGCTTCATGGACAGGAGTTTACCGTTTTTGCAAGCCGGCGTAAATGCCGAAGGCAGCGCATTTTTTGGCGGCGGGGGGCGCGTCGTTGTCCTAAAATTGATTGTCGCGCGCGGTGATGGCAACACCGGTTCGGAGATGAGCCGTTCACTACCGCTCTTTCGCCAAGTCGATGAAAGGAAGGTGGCGGAAATGATCGTCGCCTGAAGCGAGGATCCCGCGACACTCCTGAGTCGCGGCGGCGATCCAGATATCGTTCGTCGGGATCGGGGTGCCTTGCTGTTGGAGATGGTGGACGAGCTCTCCATAGATTTCGGCCGTTCGGTAGGTGACGGGATGGACCTCGACCTGCGGTTCTGCGAGGAACTCTCTCAGTTTCCGGGTGTTCACTCCGAAGTTCGTCCCTTTTCGGAATCCGTGATGCAACTCTCCAATTACCGTGGTCGGAATGACTACCCGGTTGGCGATTGCGATCTGCGGGTGCCATCGCCCGCTGCGTCGCCAGTCGCTGTAGGCATTGGTATCGAGCACAAGGATCAGGTCCATAGTTCGGGGTCAAGTCGTTTTAGGTCCTTCTCTAAAAATTTATCCCATTCGGGGTCGAAGTCTGAGTCCCCCGCATAGCGATCGAGATTTGTCTTCCGAACCGGTTCCGTCTCCGCACCAAGGCCGCGACGCAGGGCTTCGACAAGCACCTGGTTCATCGAGACTCGTCGCTCGGCGGCCTCGATTTTCGCTTTCTCCAGCCAGCTCTCTTCAATACGTCGAATCGTTACCTGAGTCATGCATGCATTTTCGATTCAAAAATGAATGCAGGCAAGACAATTTGGGAAGGAATGAAGTTGAACGCTGGTTCCGTTATCACGGAAAAGGATTCTTCTGTAACGGCTTTTTTGCCTGATAAGGTCGATCTGCGTCCGATACCGAAGCGTGGTAACCCCGACCCTCTTTACTCCGCCCTCCCTACACGGCCGCCGAAGTCTCGCGAATCGCCTTTTGCCACCAGGGGGCGAGGTCTTTATTCGGCCGCAGCCAGGCCTGGCGGTGGAGCCAGAGCATGTTGTCGATGTCGGAGAGAATGGAAAGCGTCTCGGCCTGATCGAGAGCGCGGGGACCTTCGCGGAGGAGACGTTCGGCGAGGAGACGGCGTGCGCCTGACCCACCGGCCTTGGGCACGCTGGAGGCGACGGTGGCGCCGTAGACCTTTTGACCGCTCATGAGACGGCGCCGGTTGCGGCGGAGGAGAGAGACGTGCACCGCATTGAGGAAAGGGTCGAGGACGGCGGCGGTGATGCCGCGGTAGCGCCGGGTGTCCTGATCCTTCGTCGGAGTCGTCGCTTGGACGACCTCGAGAGGAGGATTGGTTTCCTCTGGAGTGAGGAAAAGTTTTTCCCGCTTTGCATTGAGTCCGATCTCGAGTCGGCTCGTCCAGACGGAGACGGGAATGCTGAGCCAGAGTCCCATGAGAACGGGGGAGAGCCACCAGAAGATCATCGGATTGGTCATCGCGGTGAAGACGCCGATACCGAGGCCGAAGAGGGTCTGCACCCCGTGCACCGAGATGGCCTCATCCCACGAAGTTCCCTGGGCACCGCGTCGTTGCGCGCCCCATCCGACCGTTCTGCCAATGAGGTTCCAGATCACGAACTGGGTGTGAAAGAGCATCATGACCGGAGCGATCAGTGCCGAGAAAAAGGTCTCGACGACTGAGCCGGTCGCGGCATTGAGGAAACCGCCGAAGCCGCGCAGTCTCTCACGGTCAAAGAGCAGATCGATGAGGCAGAGGATCTTCGGCGAAAAGAGAAGGACAAAGGTAAGGACGAGCACCGCCAGTCCCTGGGTGCCGCCGTGATCGGGGATAAAGGACTCGGGACCGTAGAAATAGGCCCGCCACAGGGCGATGGCCATGAAGATGAGCCAGAGAGGGGAGGCGACGTAGCCGAGGATACCGTTAGCGAGGTGGACGCGCGTTTTCCCCCGGAGCTGTCGCGCAAAGAGGAGGAGGCTGTGCTGCAAATTCCCTTGGCACCAGCGCCGGTCGCGCTGGGCGGACTCGATGATTCCCTGGGGGCCCTCCTCATAGCTGCCGCCGAGATTGGGGGCGAGCCAGACTTCCCATCCGGCCCGACGGAGGAGGCCTGCCTCGACGAAGTCGTGGGAAAGGATGTGACCGCCGAAAGGCTTGCGTCCGGGGAGCTCGGGCAGGTCGCACTGTTCCATGAAGGGGCGCAGGCGGATGATCGCATTGTGCCCCCAGAAGTTGCCGCCGCACTGCTGCCAGAAGCCGAGGCCCTCCATGAAGACGGGACCGTAGAGCCGGTTCGCAAACTGCTGCATGCGGCCGAAGAGCGACTCGCCGTTGACGAGCCCGGGGGCGGTCTGAATGAGGGCGACGCGGGGATTGGACTCCATCCGCAGGTAGAGCTCGGCAAGCGTTTCCCCGCTCATGATGCTGTCGGCATCAAGGACGATCATGTAGCGGTAGTGGTCTCCCCAGGTGCGGCAGAAGTCGGCAACGTTGCCGCTCTTTTTTGCGATATTGTCAGGGCGGCGGCGATAAAAAACACGGTCCTGGGCGCCGGGGTCTCGGAGCAGATTCAGCCAGGCAGCCTCTTCGATGACCCACTGTTCGGGCTGGTTCGAGTCGGAGAGGATGAAGAAATCGAAGGCGTCACCCTGCGAGGTGCGCATGACCGAGTCGAAGATCGCACGGATCCCGGCGAAGACGCGATCGACGGGTTCGTTGTAGACGGGGATGATGATGGCGACCCGCGGGGTGCCGTCGAAGTCCTCGATCTTCGAAGCCTCTTCATCGACCGGCGGCATGCTCGCAGCGGAGGATTTGAAAAGGCGGAGGAGGAATCCGATGAGGGCGTGAGTGAATCCAAAGGCGAGGTAACCGAAGAGAATCACAAAGAGGATCCAGAGCGCGGTCGAGGAACTGCTCCAGCCGAGCGCCCAAAGGTAGTCCGCCATGAGGTAGGCACCGACGCCGGTGATGCCGAGGGTGATCGAGAAGAAAATGAAGGCCTCCCACACCGTGCCGCGTTCGTCTTTGCCGCTCCCGTGGCTGAGTTCCTCTTCGTTCATCAGGGAAAAAAAATCCGTTAGCGGGTGAGATAGAAAAGGCCGCCGAGGATGAGGCTGAAAGCGATCCAGAGGAGCCATTGCACCGCTGTCTTCCACACCCCCATGCTCTCAAAAGTGCGGTTCGCCACGCCCACGATCCCGAGATCGATGGGGCGGGGGCGCATCTCGACGAAGCGGAAATCCGGGTCCGCCCGGAGATAGGCGGTGCGCATTGCCTTTACGACGTCTTCGGGAATGGGGTCGTCGCTCAGGAAAAGTTGTTGCCAGGGCACGCTCGTCTCGACAAAGAGCAGGGCGAGTCGTCCGCGGGCGGAAAGTCGGTCGATCGGTTCAACTTCTGAATCTTCGAGGACACGGCGGAACCATTTCACGAGAAGCCGGTCGGTTTCTTCGGCGGCCAGTTCGACGGGGAGTCGCCCCGGTTCGCTGGCGGCCCGCTCGCTGACGAGGCCTAGGATTTTGAAGACGAGGGACGAGAGGAGCAGCTTGTTATCGACCCGGAGGGCGGAGAAGTAGGCCTCGACGCGGCGGTAAGCCTCGTTCCATTCCTCGAGCGACTCGGCGCAGTCGGCCCAGTTCCCGCTCGGCGGGGTAAAACTCAGGGGCTCTACGGCCAGTTCTATTGGTTTCTCAGGCATGGGGTGCGGACGCTGGGCGACCGCGGGGAAATTCGTCTATAGCAGAAACCGGTGCATCCGGATGAGTTCGAGTGCGGTCCCGGTGCCGGGTGGGGCAGTCGGGACGCAATTGCGTGATGATTCCATTTCGCAGGCCATTTTCCAGCACAATTTTTGGTCGGGATGAAAAGATTCCGTTCCTCCAGCCGACGCGTAACGAGGTTGTACAGAAAGTGCCGGATTATTCGGGCATATGATGCGACTTTTCCAGTCACCAACCCGCCAATCAGGATGTCAAAGCCCCCTTCCCATACCCTGCCCGACGAAGAGATCGAAGTGGAACCGCCCGTCGAGTTCACGGGGATCAAAGTGAGTGACCCCAAGACTTATGCCGCCGGTGTCTCCGCAGTGACTTCGTCGTTCAAGCACGTCTTCGGCCTCGCCGGGCTGAAGCGCGGGGTCGAGGGCATGGTGAAGCTGAATCAGACGAACGGCTTTGACTGTCCTTCGTGTGCCTGGCCCGATCCCGACGATCATCGCGCCGCGACCGAGTTCTGTGAAAACGGAGCCAAAGCCCTCGCCTCGGAAACGACGCGCAGTCGGGTCGATCCCGCCTTTTTTGCGAAGCATTCCGTCGCGGAGATCTCGCATCAGTCCGACTACTGGATGGAACAGCAGGGCCGTATCACCGATCCTGTTGTCCTCCGTCCGGGGGCGAGTCACTACGAAGCGATCTCCTGGGATGAAGCTTTCTCCCTCATTGCCGGCGAACTCAAGGCGCTCGACGACCCGAACAAGGCGATCTTCTACACCTCGGGTCGGACCGTGAACGAGAGCGCCTTTCTTTTTGGTCTCTTTGTCAGGATGTTCGGGACGAACAATCTCCCTGACTGCTCCAACATGTGCCACGAATCGAGCGGGGCCGCTCTCGATGCCTCGGTCGGGGTGGGGAAGGGGACTGTCACGCTGCACGACATCGAAGTCGCCGACACCGTCCTCGTGGTGGGGCAAAATCCGGGGACCAATCACCCGCGCATGCTCTCGACCCTTCAGGCAACGACTCGCAATGGCGGCGAGATCATCGCCGTGAACCCGATGAAAGAGGCCGGCCTGATCGGCTTTGCCCACCCGCAGGAAATCACGGGGATGATGGGTGCCTCGTCGCCGCTCGCCTCGCAATTTGTGCGGGTGAAAATCAACGGCGACTTTGCCCTTTTTCAGGGGCTCTGCAAGGCGGTCCTCGCGCTCGAGGCGGAGTCCCCCGGCACCGTTATCGACAGTGAGTTCATCGCTTCGGAAACGAGCGGATACGAGAGCTTCGCAGCGCGCACCGCTTCTGTCGAATGGTCCGAGATCGAGTCGCGCTCCGCCGTGACTCGCGAGGAAATCGAAAAGGTCGCCCGCACCATCGTGCGCGGGGAAAAGCGGCTCATCACCTGCTGGGCGATGGGCCTGACCCAGCACGTCAACGCCGTCGCGACGATTCGCGAGGTCGTCAATCTCCACCTCCTCCTCGGCGCGATCGGGCGCGAAGGTGCCGGACTCTGTCCCGTGCGAGGCCACAGCAACGTGCAGGGCGACCGCACCATGGGGATCTTTGAGAAGATGCCGGCAGCCTACCACGACGCGATCGACCGCGAGTTCAAGTTCACCTCTCCGCGCGAGATCGGACATGACGTCGTCGGTTCCATTCTCGCGATGCACCGGGGTGACGCCTCGGTCTTTTTTGCGATGGGGGGGAACTTCCTACAGGCGACTCCCGACACGAACTTCACCGCGGAGGCCCTGCGGCAGTGTTCGCTGACCGCCCACGTCTCGACAAAACTGAACCGCAGTCACGTCGTCACCGGACGCACCGCCCTCATCCTGCCCTGCCTCGGACGAAGCGAAGAGGATCTCAACGACAGCGGGGAGAGCCAGTTTTCCACTGTTGAGAATTCCATGAGCGTCGTCCACCAAAGCCGCGGCACCCTCGCGCCGATCTCGGGGAATCTGCTCAGCGAAGCCATGATCGTGGCCCGCCTCGCCGAGGCGACTCTCGGGAGACGCGAGGCCCTCGACTTTGTCCACGTTGCGGGGGACAACGACCGCATCCGTGACCTCATCGCGCGGACGCTGCCTAACTTTGAAAACTTCAATGACCGCGTCCGACATCCCGGCGGGTTTTATTTGCCTAACAACGCCAGAAATCGCGTCTTCAAAACGACCACGGGCAAAGCGAATTTCTCCGACGCTCCCCTCACCAGTGCCGACCTCGGGGAAGGGGAACTGATGCTGATGACGATACGCAGTCACGATCAGTTCAACACCACCGTCTACGGGCTGCACGATCGCTACCGCGGCATCAGCAACGAGCGTCGCATCCTCTTCATGAATCCGGAAGACATGGCCGAGCGAGGGATCAGTCCGCTCGCCCCGGTCGATATCGAAAACGACAGCGACGGCCGTCTCAGAAAAGTGGAGCAATTCCTCGCGATTCCCTACGACCTTCCCCGCACCGCCGTGGCCGGTTACTTCCCCGAACTCAATCCGCTCGTCCCCATCGGTCTGACCGCCGCGATTTCAAACACCCCCTGTTCGAAGTCTATTCCGGTGAGGGTGACGGCGCGGTGAGGAGGGGGCTTGGAGTGATTATCCCGGTAGGGACGCACCGCCGGGACGTCGGGGATTGTCTCTTCATGCGTGAACCTTCGTATCCACGGGCTTTTCTTCAAAGGGATTCGGGGGTGTCCGGGGATGTTTTCGCAGGGTGACGCAAGCCGTTTGTCATGTTTTGTCATGCAGATCTGCCCCCAGATTCTCACTCCGCCGGATGGTTTGTCTCTTCCATATCAAACCGGTCGGAAAACGTGCCGATCTCCGCACGCTGCCGATCGGGTCCGCACTTCGCCACCCGAACCCGGTTTCCCGAGACCCAGAAGATGGCGTCCTGCTTGAAGCGCCAACCGAGATCGCAGGCGGCCTCGAAGCCCATCTCGATCGCCCACCCGGGTTCCGCATGGCACGTTGCGGGATCGTAACCGGTGAGGCGCCGCAGCCAGAGACCAGTTTCACGAAGTTCGTTTTCGAGTTTGAGATCTGCCGCCTGGTTTCGCTCCTCGGACCAAGTCTCGCCGGTGGTCGCGTAGGCGGTGATGATAGCGAATTCTTCGGGGTGACTTAGGTCCGGCCAGGGACCGTGGATCGAGGAGACCGGCTTCCTCGAGAGTCAGGCCTGACCGGCCGCAATCGCAGGGCTGGCAGGCGCTGATGAGATCTTCGGGGTCGTTGGTACCGTCTCGGACATGGGTACGATATGATCATAGGTGCTCCATTAAACCACACGCTTCCGCACCCGATTGCGTTTCAAGATCTGCGACAAAGTCACCTCGTGTCGAGCGAGAGCGTCTCTGAGCCAGCGCGAACCTTGAAGCTTGATCCCTTCGGGGGCGGCGGCTCTTTTTGTTCTCTTCGAAAAGGTCTTTGCGGTCGTATGGACCGCGCCCTCTAGAACGGGCAGGTTCAGACTACGGGCATAGCCGGGCTTGGCCCCGATCACTTCTCGTATCGCGTGTTCGCTATCAAGGATCGACCGTCCTGTCATCTTGCATTGAACGAGAATGTTTTTCGATTCGGGGCCAAATCCCAGAACGATTACATCGGCGCCTCCGTCGCGCCCTTTAGGCGTGAGGATCACCGAGTCGGCCTCCCGACCGTAGATTTCGGCAATCAGTGCCTCGAACCAATCCCATGACAGTTTCAGGGCTTCGCCAAGGTCGATCCGAGTGGGCTTGGTCGGAGCAGCATCTGGTGCCCGATCGCCAAATACCTCCAAAAACAGTTCATCTGCTGAAACCGGCGCTACCGGAATAAGGCCAAGCGAACCGGCCAAAGAGCGTTTTCTGGAAACCAATTTGTCGAGCCCAAGATCGAAAGTCGTGAGCTCGGGACGGTGCGGATGGAAAAGGAGCGGGAGGTGGACCTCCACCTCTTTTTGCTGACCAATCCGATAGGCGCGGTCCGTGGCCTGATCCTCCTTCGCCGGATTCCAGTGCCGTTCCAAGTGAATCACGTGATTTGCCGCCACGATGTTGAGGCCGGCACCTGCGGCGATCGGAGAAAGGACGCAAACGCCAAACCCCGGGCGGTCACAAAACTGGCGGATCAAGCCAAGACGTGTGTCGTTCGGGCGAGTTTGTGAGGTCGCTTTCGTATCTCCATTGATGAGGGGAACGGGAATCTTGTAAATCTGCCTTAGATGGGTCACGAGCATATCCTGCAGGGACTTCTGGATGGAGAAAATCAACGCTTTCTCGCCACGGTTTTGGATTTCATCAAGCTTCTCCAGCAGCCATCGGAGCTTTCCGGACTCAGCGAGATACGTTCGTGAAGCCCGTTCGCTCGTCGGAGCGCTGGCCAATGCCCCGCCGACGAGGTCGGGATGCAGCGTGATACGCCGTAGCTCCCACATGCAGCTTAGATGGTGGTTAGCTCGTTTCTTGTCCCCCTCTTCGGGTGAAGAGCTCTTGGCGAGACGTAGGATTTCGTCATAGCGTTCAAGCTGGGTCGGCGTCATGGGGATCCTGACCGGGCGGAGCGTCTTTTTCGGGAGTCCCTTTAACTCATCTTCCTTGGTCCTTCTCAGAATCAGGTCACCCAAGTAGTCACGAAGTCGCTGCCCCACTTCGTTCATCTGGGTGGGGTCAAGACTCAGACGCTTGATCCAACTCTTGCGGAATTCGGCGAAGGACCCCAGCGCGCCGGGCTCGACAGCATCCATGAGACTCCAAAGATCTCCTAGGTGGTTTTCCACCGGCGTGCCGGTAAGAGCGACTCGAAAGAAAGCCTTTAACGATTTTGCCGCGATGGTCTGCAGAGCATTCGGATTCTTGATGTTGTGAGCTTCGTCGAAAATGGTTGCGCCCCAGTCACAACCAGCAAAGGAGAAGCGAAATTCACGCAGTGTCTGCCAACTGGACCGCCAGCGACCTCGCCTACAGCGGCATCGGCTCCTCCGCCCTGACCAACTGGGCCCGCGAGATGGCCGTTCTGGTGCGGGTGAAGACTGAGGAAGGTGAACCTCCCACCTTCCAGCTGAGCATGACCAAACGTCGCCTCCGGGCCGGTCTCCACGACGAGGACGCCGAGCCCACCGACACCATCTTTCTGCGCCATGGCCAACGTGGCGGGATCTGCTGGGAACAGTGCGAGGCCCCCGTGGAAAAGCCCAAAACCACCTACAAGGTAGGTCGCCCAGACACCCTTGATCCGGGGAAATTCAGGGCGGTTCTCGAAGAGTTCGGAGGCTCTCTGACACGCCAGAACGAGGAGGAGGTCGCTGCAAAAATGGAAAAATCCGTCCGCACGCTCTGGAACTGGTGGAAACGCCTCAATCAAAACGACTTATGAATATGCTGCAAAAATGCGCTGAAAGCGCTGTAAAAATTGGGATAGCAGCTGCTGCAATTACTGCAAAATCCCCCCCCTTAAAGGGGGGATTTGCAATTGCAGCTGCAGCGGCTGAGAAGACGGAAGTCGGAGAGGAGGTCGATCCAAGATGAGAGACCCCAACGACAACGACAACGACCTCGACCTCGGCGACGTGGAGGACGACTACGAAATCCGCCAGCGATCCCGCGACGAGGACTACCGCCAGGCCTACGCCGAGTGGATCGCCTCCCTGCCTGCGGAGGACCTCGAACAGCTCGCTGACCTCGGCCTCGACCGCCCTTCCGTCCCCGGATCCGGCACCGGCGCGCCCAGTCGTGACATCGCGGAATCCTCAATGGCCTGTTGCGGCCCCGAGGAGCCCTCAGGAGCGCTTTTCTCCGCCGTCGAGAGTCAGGACAGTGGAACCACAAAAGAGGCCATCAGCGGCGATTCTGAACGCTTTCACGACCTTCTTCGTCGTCTCGTCGGCGAGCTGATCGGCCAGGACAACGCCCGCCTTTCCCTCGAGTGCCTTGCCCTGGTCACCGGCCTCTCCTACTGCGGCGATTCCATGACCGAGATCGCCAAACGCCACGGGGTGACCCGCGCGGCGGTGTCCAAGCGCTGCGTCGAGCTGACCCGCGCTCTCAATCTCAAACCCAGCCGCGCGATGCGATCGGTCTCGGCCCGTCAGAGCTATCGGCGCGCCCGTCTCCAGCATCTCAGCACCCAGATTTGACACCGCAGACCCAAGCATGAGCATCGCCCTCTCCGACACCCGAAAGTTCACCATCAGCCGCACCGGGCTTGAAGTTCACGATCATCTCTCCTTCGAGGAATGGTCGTCCCTCGCCCCGCTCCTCAACGAGGCGGCTCGCGGCGTGGCCTTCGTGATCGGCGACTGGCTCCTCTACGGCCTCGACCGCTTCGCCCAAAGCGAAAAGGGCGATCCCCGCCACGCCACCTCCCGCGTCCGCTCCGAGGACTACGAAGCGGCCATCCATCTCACTGGTCTGGACCGGGCCACCCTGCAAACCTACGCCCACGTCTCGCGCAAAGTCTCCTCTTCGTTGCGCAACAAAGATCTCTCCTGGGAACACCACAAGATCGTGGCCAAACTCCCGCCCGTCGATCAGCAGTATTGGCTCAAGCTGGCCGCCCATCAGCTCGCGGACGGCCAACCGGTTTCCACGCGCCGCCTCCGCCGCTCGATCTCCTCGGGCCGCCTCCTCGACACCGAGGAGGTGAGCCTGCCCGAGAACGACAAGGGCATCGAGAACCACATCCCCTTCGTGAACCGGCTCGTCGCCTGGTGGTCGCGGATGCGGGAGAAGGGCTGGACCAATGAGGCCACCTCCGAGCAGCGTGCCGCCCTCAAGCGCGACCTCGAACCCATCGTCCGCATCTACAACGAACTCTGAACCCCGAACGCCAAACCTTCCATGGACCCGCTCCTCCCCGCTACCCCGGACACCCTTGACGAAGCGCTCAAGACCCAGGCCCTCGGTCACCTGCGCGAACTCCTCGACCTTCACTGGCGGGAAGCCTCGGACAGCGCCGACGAGGACGGCAAGTTCGCGATCGGCTTCAGGGTGGCGGTCAGCGACGGCGCGCCCGCCAGGGTGAAGGTGACGAGCCGGATCTCCCGCACCGTCACCGACGAGATCGAAAGCACCGTGGACGATCCTAATCAACCGAGGCTGCTTTGATCGGAGACGGCTCATGACCCGCGCCCGCTACCGCGCCCCGACTCCGCCCTCCCGTCTCGAAGAATCCTTCCTGAGACTCTGGAGACGGGCCGGAGGCCCCGAACTGGAGAGGGAATACCGCTTCGACCTCAAGCGGCGTTGGAGGGCCGATTTTGCGCATTTACCGACGCATTGCCTCATCGAGATCGAGGGCGGCATCTGGGTGAACGGTCGGCACAATCGGGCCGCCGGGTTCAACGCGGACCTGGAACCGAGCCGACTGGCGGGAGGCGAGATCGACTGCGCGCAGCGCAGCCCGAAGGGCGAGACGCCCGTGAGGCGGGCGCGAGTCAAAAGTATCTGGAGGCGGGACTGAGCGGCTGGCGCGTCTTCCGCCTTGGACCGGACCAGATCACGATGCCGAACATCGAGCGCCTCGCGGCCGTCGTGGGGGCCGATCTGTGATGCAACAGGACGGCGGGACCGACTCAGGGCCAAAGTCTGTTGCGTCACCGAATCGGGCTTTTGAATCGCACGCCGGCCGAAATTTGCCGCCTTTTGCCAGTTTGATGGCCGGATCCCATCTCCGGGAGCACCTCCACGCTCGAGGCTACTTTTTCGCCTCCACTGCCAACAGTTCCCACTCAAGTTGTCTGATTTTGGGAGGACCAGCGCGAATGGCATGCAGGCTACAAGCCCCGCCGAATCTAGGATTCAGGCTCTCCAATGGCCTTCAGACGGCCTCATCAGCGTGAAAAAAGTGGAAAGCTGAAAAACAGACCTCTCATGGAAATTGGGTGAGGGTTTGACCCCAAGGGTACAGAGACGGTCTCATTAAAAGATTGCTTATTCTTGCGGCATTTTGCGCCGTTCCGACCTCTCCAAGCGCAAGAAAACCAAAAAAATGCACCCCCTCCCCCTAAATCTGTCCGTCCCCCCCAACTACAGTCGGATGTCTTGAGCAGATATTCCCTACGCCTTACGCCTTGCGCATTCGCTACTAAATTCCAGATGCGGGACAACCAAATACCAATATGGCAACGACAATGGGTCGTACAGAGCCCTCCGCAAGCATCTACTCGCGCAGGCTGGGTTCGCCGAACCTGCCGTTGCCGATCCAATTCGGCGACAACCTCGGAGAGAGGGGCGCCTTCCGGTCACATGAAAAACCATTGCCATCCCGCAATCGGCGGCGGGTGCCGCCAGCTCGACTTCGTGAAGAATAAATAAGCGAATAACCCCACCACAAATATGGAACTCTTTCTCCTTAGAAATGGCGAACATGTCGGACCTTACGACGAACATCAAATCGCCGAAATGCTATCAGAGGGCAGTCTTTCGACGAACGATCTGATCTGGTATGAAGGGCTTTCCGAATGGAAGCCGATCGATTCTGTCATGGATATTACGACGAAACCGGAACCGGTCGCAACCGCAGTCAGGAAGGCTCCGGTGACGCTACGGGACACTAATAATTACAAGAAAGTGAAGGTCGCGATCCCTCGCACTGTCCTGCTAGTAGCCCCTGCCATTCTGACGCTCATTTTAGGTTATTTCGTCGGGCGCTGGCACGTCGGCTATCAAATAAGATCTGCATTTACGGATGCAGCAAAGTCATTCTCAGAAGAAGTTGAAATCGATTCCAATGATACTGGCGAGTCTTCGATTGGGCCTTCGACACTTGGATCAATAAAATCAAGTCCGGAGCCTGAGCCCGACCCAGTTCCGCAGCTGATGGTTGGACAGACATACTCGTCCGATGCTTTTTCGATCACCCTCGATAGTGCTAAGATTGCGACTACCAAAGTCAAAGACCTGATGGGAGACATCGGAACAGGAAAGAATCCTGATTTGACCTTTGCCCTCACCTTCAAAAACCTTGATGAACGGCGCATTCTAAGATTTCGAGCGGGCAATCAATTCTTGGGTGGCAACTTCAAGTTGAGAGACGACGTCGATAACGTGATTAGAGGCATCGACTATGGGATGATGTCGAAGCCTGTTGGGGTCCTAACGGGCTCAGAAGACATCGCTCCAGGGTCTTCTGCGACGCACATTGAACTTTTCTCGATACCGCCTCCGAAGACAGATCATCTAATATTGACGGTCGATCTAGCGTGCCTTGGCGGTGAGGGCTTAATTGAGTTCAAGATACCGGCCGCCTCAATCGAAAAATAATAAAAGCACAACAGTGAAGAAGAAACCAATTAACCGGCTGTTACCCTTATGAAATACACCCTGACAATCCTCGCCGCCGTGCTGTCCCTCAGCACCTCCGCCTCTGCCGACTGTGTCGTCAACGCCAAAGCCAAGCTCCGCTTCCAAGTGCTGGACAGCCACACCATCCTGTTCACCGGGGGAGGGGGCTCTGACTTCATTGTCAAGACCTTCGCCTTCGTCACCAGAGGCTCCGACATCCGCATCCTCAAGGATGACTTCTGCAGCCACGATAGCGCGGTGCTCTACATCGACGGGGAAGTGGCGGACGCCCGCCAAGTCACCAAACTGTAACCCCCGAACTCCCACCGATTCCGGGCCTTCGGCGGGTTGGGTGCCGAACGGATGAGATAGCAAATCCTTATCAATAAAAAATACGCTTATGAAACAATATCCCAAATGCCAAGTCTGCTCCAACGGTGATCTTCGTCCCAAGAAGAAGTATCGAATGAGCGGCCCCGTCGTAGCCATCGGCTATTTGCTCCTTGTCCCGTGTGTGATCGGAATGCTCATCGGATTGGTGATGATGTTTGCCACCGGAGGCGCATCGGATGCGAGCTTCACGGCAATTGAGGATGAGTATCGTTCCTCGTTGGTAGAAGCTGGAATTCCCGAAACATTGGTTGAAAAGTCCGCTAAGCCAGGAGGCCTAACCGCGACAGATCGGGACAGCCTATCGCCGGAACAGCGAACTGCCTTATCCTCCGCTGAGTTGGCTAAGAGTGCTGGCCAGCTTGGCGCCGGCGCCGGAACCGCTGTTGCCGGAGGATTTGGAATCTTTCTCATTGTCGTGTCTTTTGTTGGAGGCCTTCTGGGATGGTTACTAATCATGAAGAAGAAGGTGCTCCAATGTGGCAGCTGTAAGGCAGTCGTGGCAGCATCTTAAGTGGCGCACAAAACAGGCGATTCTGCACCCGATGGACCTGAACGCCCGATACTACCCACCGAACCCCCTCTATCCCCGGCCTTCCGGTAGGGCGGGTGCGGGAGGGACGGAAAAGCAAATCCTTCAGTTAGTTGAGCGGTGGCCTAATTCGATGCAACGCGAAGCAATCCGGCTTGCCGACCCACCTCCGACCGCGGGGCCTTCGGCGGGAAGGGAGCCGAAGGGGATGAAGACGGGATTTCCTAGCAACCGCTCGAGAACTCGATACCCTCGCCGATTGTCGAGCGTCTCGCCGGGTTGCTTGATTGTTTCGTTGCGAAAGTTTGCGGCACGGAGAGGCCCCAACGACCTGTAACAGAATGTCACATTTATTCAAAATCGCAAAAAAAGGTTGCCAACTTCTCTAAATCAAGAAATTCTAATCAAGCCGCACCAATTACTCCTGACTTCCCCCTAACCCCCCCGACTCCGGGCCTACGGCGGGAAGGGAGCCGAGGGGATGAAAAAGCGATTTCCTAGCAGTAGAAAAATATAACAGTATATTCAAATGAAAAAACTTCCCTGTCTAATTTGCATTGTATTTGCTACATTTTTTTTCAACATTCAAACATCCGCGCAAGCCCCTATGTCTTCCGCCGAAAGAGATATCCTACGGAGGGAGACAGCGGCGATGGTGCGCGAACAGATGGATTACGACAAGCAGAGGCTAGACCTCCAACGGCAGCAGAACATGCTATTGGAAGATACTCAGCGTAGACGTAGGCAGGTCGAGATCGACTCTATGTTAGGGGAAGTGTCCTCCTCCTTATCCGCTGCTCTCAAAGGATTCGGGGAAGCGTCCTCCTCCTTATCCGCTGCCCTCAAAGGAAAGACGACCGAACAACAAGCTGATGTCGAAAAAGATGGAGAATTTCGAAAGTTCGGAATAACAGTGGAAACTATTTTGAATTTATCGCCAACAACCGCGCCCAAGCTTCCTCCGGAGGCACAAGCCAATCTCGAACAAATCGAGTCATTTAAAGCACAGCTTCCAGACGGAAATAAATTTCAGGTTATGGTCACCTATTATCGTTTCAAGGGGCAGTCTCCATCAGTCGAATCTACGTCAGAAGCCAAGACTCTAGCAATCAAGGCTTTAAAAGGAATATCGGGGGTTGAAACCAACGATTCCGTGGTCACCATCGGGAACAATAAGGGGGTGTTGTCAAAAATCAGCTGCAGCGCAAATGGAGTAATTTACGCCTTTAATTCCTTAATCATTGCTCGCCGCAACGAAATGTGGCAAATCCAAGTAAATGGAGAAAATACAACGAGATTTCAGTCAGTTTCAGCGTCCGTGTTAGAGAGTTTTAAATTTACTGAGTGAGTTACGGTAACCAATCATTCGGATCAACCTAAGCCCAGAGCTCCAGATGTGACTGTGGATTTCCTCTTTCGATTGTTCCGTTCGACGTGTTTGTACTGAAAAATAATGGTTCTTCGTCAATTTGAGTGGG
>DIVG01000016.1 GCA_002422425.1 Akkermansiaceae bacterium UBA6138
CTCCGCCGTCTCGGTTTGTTTGAATCCAGTCACGACAGTGCCGTCTGTCAACGTCACCGTGGCCGCTTCGTAGCCTTCTTTAATATTGAGGGCGGGCCAAACGAGTTCGGTCACGATGAGCTCGACGGGGAGGCCGCGGCTAATGGCGCTGAGGTCGGGGCCGATCCTGCTTTGCGCGGCTCCGGGAATATGGCAGGCGACGCAACCGTTGCTTTCGTAGATCTTTTTGCCCTCGACGGGGTCGCCGTAGGTGCGGGCGTCTTTGACGACTTTGGTGACATACTCCTTCGTGTAGGCGGGCAGGGCGGGGTTGAGTCCGGCCAGTTTCATGAGCGGGGGGGAGAGCTGACTATCGGCGCGTCCGATCGCGTTGAGGGCGTTGAGGATGTGCTTGGCGGCGGCGGGGCTGAGGACGTCGGGTGCGGCGAGGGCTCGGATGATGGCCTCGCGGCCTTCGGTCCTGGCGAGCAGGGCGGAGAGAAGCGGCGCAGCGGCCTTGGCATCGGCGACGGTGCGTAGACTTTCGAGCTGGCGACCGACGACGGCATCGGGATCGAGGACGAGGAGGGCCTCGAAGGCGCGGGTCCGCAGGGGCGAGGCTTCGTCAAAGGCGAGAGCGCGGATGCGATCGGTGAAGGCTCCCACTTTCCAGAGTCCTGACAAACGCACCGCCTCGCGCTGCACCGCCGGATTCTCGCTCGCCCAGAGCGGCGTAAGGAGAGCGACCGGATCGGTCCCCGGGCTCGCCGTGATCGCCGCAAGCAGGGCCGGATGCTGCGTCCCGCGCTCGAGGAGGAGCGGCAGGTCATCGGACGAAGCCCGCGCGGCGAGAGCCTGCAGCCAGACGAGTTCCCGCTCGGGGCTGTCTTTGAACTTGTCGACCTGCTGCCGCATGATGGACCGGACCTCGTTCGACGCAGCGGTGGGATTGTAGTTGATCGCGCCGCCGGTGAGGTTTTTGAGATCCTCGGGATTGTTCTCGACCCAGCTATTTTTCAGGGCAAAGAGGAGGTGCTCGTCGTTTTCAAAAGAGAGATCGCCCCTGCTGAGACGCGGCGCCCAGAGGCCGTGGGTGGCGTGCAGCGTTTTCGTGATGGCGTGGCGGTGGTAGTCGTTGCACTCGTGATCGAGGGCACGGGCGGCGAGGACCGCAGCGGCGGGATCGCTGAAGTAGCTGGCCGCGACGATGGCCTCGAGCCGCACGAGCGGATCGGTGTCGGCAATCTGCTGTTCGAGCAAAGCGGTCGCTCCGTCAATCTTACCCGAGCGCACCCAGGTCGAGAGCGTGCGCGTCGCATAGGCCCGCATCCGGGCATCGGGGGAACGGAGCAGGCTCGTGAGCAGGTCCGCCCGAGGCGTCTCGTGGGCCTCGTAAAGGGAAAGGGCCTGGAGACGGCGGTATTCGTCTTTTGCGTCCCCGGGCTTCAGCATCGCAACCCAGGGCTCGAGAGCGGCGACGACTTCGGCAGTAGGACGCTCGAAGAGAAGGCGTTTCGCCTGATACTTCGCCCAGCGCTCGGGCGAGTCGAGTTGCTCAAGCAGATCAGACACTGTTGCCCCGGCGAGTGAAAAGGGATTGACGAGAGGTCTGTCCTTCACCGTGACCCGCCAGATGCGGCCGTGTTCCTTGTCGCGGTCGGGGTGGCGGTAAGAGGCCTGGTAGTGGCCGATGATGGGATTGTACCAGTCGGCGACATACAGCGCACCGTCGGGTCCCATGCGCACCTCGATGGGACGGAAGACGTTGTTTTTTGTCTCGATGAGGTTGGGGAGCAGCTCGGTGGAGTAGAGGCCGGTCTTTTCATCGTAGTGGAGGGCGTGCTGCTCGAGGGTGTTGCCGTAATAACCGCCGATGACGACGCGGCCCTGCATCTCGTCGGGAAAGTGGGACGAGCCGATGAACTCAAGTCCGACCTGCTTGATGGGGGCGAGGAAGAGATTGAGGGCACGGGCATCGACGGCGAGATCGCTGCGGACGAGGCCGGGGGTGCTGTAATAGCCGCCGATGTTCGCTCCGCTCTTGTGAAAGGGCTGGCCGTGGTCGGTCGTGACGACACCCCAGCAGTTCGCTCCGGCGGAGGACCACTGGAAGAAAGGATCGAGGTGTCCGGTGCGGGGGCGCAGGCGCCAGAGTCCGGCGCGGTTGAGGGTCTCGACGCCGTAGGGAGTCTCGACACGCGAGTAGATGTGGTGACCCTGGGTGAACCACAATTCACCGCCGAAGCCCCAGCTGAGGCAGTTGATCATCTGGTGCGAATCGGCTGTGCCGAAGCCGCCGAGAACGATGCGGCTGGTGTCGGCCTTGTCATCGCCGTCGGTGTCTTTGAAATGGAGCAACTCGGTGCCCTGGGCGACGTAGAGTCCGCCGTCGCCAAGCTCGATCCCGGCGGGCATGAAGAGCTCCTCGACGAACTTGTGGAACTTGTCGGCTTTGCCGTCGCCGTCGGTGTCTTCGCAGACAAGGACATAGTCGTTGGCCTTTTCCCCGGGTTTGATCTGCGGGTAGCTGGGAGAGCAGGCGACCCAGAGGCGGCCGCGTTCGTCCCAGCGGATCTGGACAGGCTTGATGATGCCGTCGGCCTCGGAGGCAAAAAGGTTCACGGCAAAACCGTCGAGGATCTGGAAAGAGGCTAGCTGCTCGTCGGGCGACTGCGGTTTCGCAGCGGGCTCCTCGACGGGGATGGAGGAACGCACCGGAATGGGAGTGGTCGGCTCTCCGGCGAGGGCGGCGCGGACATTGGCCTCGGCCAGCTCGAGGAGCGGGAGGAACTCCTGCATTTCCTCGGGGAAAAGGCGTTTGTCCTGATCTTTCCAGTCGCGCGAGTAGGGCACATTGGTGCGGTCGCCGGTGAGGAAGGCCCAGTTCATGGGACGCCAGTAGTCAAACCAGAGGCGCTCGAGCTCGAGCATCTCGTGGCGGACGGCGGTGAGGCTGTCGTCGGGCGCGGCGCCAAGACCGAGGCCCTCGGTGACACTCGCGGCGACGCGGGAATGACCGGCGGCGTTGAGCTGAAAGCCGTTGTCGGTGAGAGCCTTTTCGCCGTCGGCGAGGGGCGCGAGGTCGATGTAGGGAACTTTCAGGGTCGCGGCGAGCTGACGGATCGCGTCGGAGTAAAGAGCGAGGTCGGCGTTGTGGACGGTGAGGTCTTTGGCGACGGCGTCGGTCGGCTTTTCAAAGGGCAGCGGCGAGACGAGGACGAGGCGGCGACCGCCGTCGG
>DIVG01000091.1:0-1813 GCA_002422425.1 Akkermansiaceae bacterium UBA6138
CCGCAGACGATCACGCTGAGCCTGACGGATTTCACCTCCGACCATGGCTCGCCTACCTCCTGGGCCGAACTGGATCAGGTCGGGCTGTGCGCGAGTTTTCAGAACGGCGACGAGGAAGCCCGTATCTGGCAAGGTCCCGCGCCGGAGTTTCTGCGTCTCGAGTGGGTGGGTTGAGGGATGCCGCTTTAATTCGACACTGTCACTCGCCCGCCTGGCGAAGTATCTCTGCCACAATCTTATCAGATAGCCAGTAGCCGAACTCTCGCATGGCCGAGACGAGCGGCTCCACTTGTGTAATCAAACCGGCATGTTTTGCTTCAATCAACACACGTCCCGTTCCAATCACTTGTAGACCGTAGATATCACGAGCCACCCGCCGTCCGCGAGCCTCGTCCATCAGCAGCACCGCCGGTTGAAGCTGACGGGCCAGTTCGATGGCACGGGCCTCACCCAGATCGAGAAGCGAAACCAGGAGAGGATCGCAGGCTGTTGGAATCGCTCGAGGTTCGATCCAGGCCGCACGTTGCAGAGCCTCAACGCCGGTTTTATGAATCCCGCCTTTAAACCACTCATCCACGACCTCTGTCGGCACAAGAACTTGCCCGAACAGGTCCCGGAGTAACTCAAGACGATCAATCCCACCCAAAGCAATCAGAGGACCCGAGTTGCACACGATCATGCCTGCGGAGAAGACAGCGGCAGACTGCCATTGAATTCCGCTTCGAGATCGTCATCATCCCAACTGACGCTATCGACGCCCCACTGACGGCAGGCGAGCAAAAACTCGGCACGGGGCACCTCCGCCAATTGGGCGGCTTGCCCGCTGGACAGCCTCCCTCGCTCAAAGAGTTTCATGGCGGCGGCCATTCGGGTCTCTTCGGCAAAATGTTCAGCATCCAGCCCGAGTGTGGCGAGCCAGCTTGTTGGATATTCCAGAGTTACGGCGCTCATTGCGACACTTTAGTTCCTCCTGCCAGAGGATCAACCGTTCCGTGGTTTGCCTCAAGCCTTTCCACCGTGCCGGTGAGAAGACCTGGCCACTCGTATTTTCCTTTCTCCGGCATCCCTTTGTCGAGCAAGTGCCGGCCGATGCCGATCCGAGAGCAAATCCCAAGGGACAGGCAATCTGTAAATCTCGATCACTTCTTCAGTTCTCCTCATCGCGCTTTTCGGCCTCCACCGCGATTTCGTCTCATTCCGACGCGAGTTGCTGGAGACCGCCGTCCTGGTGCTAACGCTCCTTTTTCTGGATCCTGTATTTGCGCTGGGCGCCTACTTTCTTTTCTGGCACAGCCTGAGAAATTTAAATTTTCACAGCGGGAGGAAAATCCTTTCCGTCAGCCGAATTCGCGAATGGTGCGGGCTGGACCGGCGTCGCTCCATCCTCTTCATACCGACTCTGGCAGCCTATATCGGCGCAAGCCTGTTCCTTTTCGACTCGTGGCGGCCTGACCTGCAGGTTGCCCTGCTGCTGATCTTCTTCGCCGTCGTCACTCCCTCTCACGAAATTCTTCAAGCGATCCTCCAACGATCGCGCCGTCGCGGAAATCACCCGACCCCTGATTGATACGCAGATGTTGAGCAGGATCACCTGCAAACTCGTGAGGCCGCTTCGACCGGCTGTATTCCCCGGTTTTCCCTACTCCGGGCATCTCAACACGATCCGCCAGTCGCTCCCGACCGCTCACGCGTCGGCGCAAAGCCGGATGTTTCTCCTGTAGTGGAAATTTCCTCTACAGGGCACTATCGACGCGACCATGAGAACCACTCCCGCACTCCTCCTTTCCCTGCTGCTTGTGAATCCGGCCGCACT
>DIVG01000091.1:1882-11506 GCA_002422425.1 Akkermansiaceae bacterium UBA6138
GCCACCAGTGGCGATGACGGTCGCTCGTGGTCGCCCTTGAAGCTCGTCATCGACCCGGACGGCAGCGGGCCGGTGCGGGCGTTTGATCCATGCCTGTGGCACGATCCGCAGGGGCGCTTGTGGTTTTTCTGGAGCCAAAAGGACAGTGTCTCGATGCATAACTTCGCGATCATGACGGAGGACGCGTCCGGGGAGAATCCGTTGTGGTCGCAGCCGCGTCATCTCAGTGCAGGCGTGATGTTAAACAAGCCGACGGTGCTCAGTTCCGGCGAGTGGCTGATGCCGACGTGCCTCTGGCGCGATGAACGCAGCTCGCGCATCCTGCGCTCCACGGATCAGGGGGCCACCTTCGAGGAGTTCGGCAGCGCGACGATCCCGAAGTATGAGGATCGAAACGGCGACGAAAACATGATCGTCGAGCGCAAGGACGGCTCGCTCTGGATGCTCGTGCGCACGGGCTACGGGCTGGGTGAATCGTTTTCGAAAGATCGCGGCAGGACCTGGACGGACGTCGCGCCATCGGGCATCGAACATGCGGAGTCGCGGTTTTTCATCCGCAAACTGGCGAGCGGGCGGCTCGTGATGGTGCGTCACGCCGGCACCACGCGCTCCCATCTCACAGCGTATCTCTCGGAGGACGATGGCCGCTCCTGGAGCAGTGGGTTGCTCATCGATGAACGTGGAGGCGTCTCCTATCCCGATGCCGTCGAGGGGCCGCCCGGCGAGATTCGCCTCATCTACGACTACAACCGCAAGACTGTCGAGAAGCAGGTCCTCACGACCGTTTTTCACGAGGACGATGTGTCACGCGGGAGCTTCGATGAGCGGGCGCGGCAGCGTGTGGTCGTGAATCAGGCGACGGGGCGAAATCCCATCACGCAGACCTATGACGTGGCCGTGTTCGGTGCCACGCCATCGGGCATCGCGGCGGCGATCGCGGCGCGGCGTGCGGGCATCGAGCACGTGACGATCGCCGATCCTTCCGCGCATCTCGGAGGACGTTTTGCCGAGACGATCGGATTTGGCGAAGTCGATCGCATGAAGCCCGAGAGCGTCGGTGGCCTGTGGACCGAACTCCGCGCGAAAGTGGACGCCCACTATGGCAAGACGACCAGCACGCCGGAGCCGCATGTGATGGAGCAGATCCTCGGCGATTGGCTTAAAGCGGAGGGCGTGGTCTTTGCGGATCGTTTTCAGCCCGTGCGCGCCGACAAGGAAGGCGCGCGGCTCGTGCGGGTCTATTCCGACTGGCGGGGCCGCATCGAGGCTCCCGTTTTTATTGATGCCACCTACTACGGCGACCTGCTGCCGATTGCAGAGGTGAGTTTCACGATCGGACGCGAATCCCGCGCGCAATATGGCGAATCCCTCGCCGGAGTGCTCTTGAAGCTCGTCAATCCGCCCGGACCCATCGATATACCCGTGATGAGCAGTCCCGTCAGCGGCTTCGCGGCCGATGGCAGGACGCTGCTGCCGCATGTGCAGGGCCTCACCACCGACGTGCGGGAAGGCGATGGCGACACGCACCTGCAATGCGCCAATCTTTACGCCTGCCTCACCAGAGATCCCGCCAATCGTCTTGAACTCACCGCGCCGCAAAACTACGATCCCGCCGAGTTCGAACTCTTGCGCCGCGAGATCATCCGTCTCGGCAAGGACGCCAGGTTCGGCTTCGGTGGTGGAGTTCCCGGCGACAAGGCGAAAATGAACGACGGCGTGAACTACCTGCTCCACTGGGGTCTCGCCGGGGGTGCGGACGCCTATCCCGCCGCCACGCCGAAGGAGCGCCGCCGCATTTGGGAAACGCATCGTGACTACACCCACCGCATGCTCTGGTTCCTGCGCACCGATGCGTCCGTGCCCGAGTCCATCCGGCAAAATCTCCGGCAGTGGGGCCTGCCAAAGGATGAGTTCACCGACAACGGACACTGGCCCTACGACCTCTACGCCCGCGAGGGCCGCCGCATGATCGGCGACTTCGTCATGACGCAGCGCGATCTCTTCGATGACCTCGCCAAACCCGACGCCATCGCCCTCGGCTGCTTTCCGGTGGACTCTCACGTCGTGCGCCGCCTCGCCACGCCCGACGGCAAAGAGGTCATTAATGAAGGGGGCTATCTCGTCATCCCGCCCATTTATGAAGTCCCTTATCGAGCTCTCACGCCGAAGGCCTCCGAGTGTGAGAATCTCCTCGTCACCAGCGCCCTCAGCAGTTCCCGTGTCGCCTTCAACTCCCTCCGCGTCGAACCGACCTGGATGATGCTCGGCCAGGCCGCCGGCACCGCCGCCGCGATGACGCAGAAGGAGAAGACTTCCGTGCAAGGCGTGGATGCAGCGGAACTCCAAAAGCGTTTGGGAGAAGCCTCCGTTCCATTTCAGAAACCATGACACTCCGCCACGCACTTACCGCCTTGTTCCTCCTGCCTCCGTCCGCACTCCACGCGGAATCACCCATCACGATCACCGACCGGACCGTCGTCTTCCGGCACACGGGCACCGATCCCGAAGATCCGTCGAACACCTCGGGCTACAACTTCGGCCCGAGCGTCACCGCCCTTCCGGATGGACGGGTCATGGCCGCGTGGTTTTCCTCCCCGTCCGAGGGCGCGGTCTCGCAGCGCCTCGGGCAGGCCTTTTCCGCCGATGGAGGCCGCACCTGGGGCGAACCGACGATCCTGCAGGATTTTGAGGGCGCGGCGGATTTCGATCCCGCCTTGTTCGTCGCCGGGAAGGAGACCTTCCTCTTTTTCTCGGCGATTCATCCGAAACTCGACGTCTATTTCCGCCGCAGCGGCGACTCCGCGAAAACCTGGACCGAACCGGTGAAGGTGGATCAGCCCAATCACACGACTCGGTCCAATGGGATCCACTTGTCCACCGGCGAACTGCTCGTGCCGCTGCACCTGCGCGGGACAAAGAACGGCGGGGTTCTGAAATCGCGCGATGGTGGCGCGACCTGGACACGCTTCGGTGCGGTCGTCAATCCCGACGGCCAGGGCGGCGAGCCGACGATCGCGGAGACGAAGTCCGGCGCGATCCACATGATCCTGCGCACCAAGGACGGCGACCTCTGGCGGTCCGTCAGCCGTGACCGGGGCGAAACCTGGAGCGCGGCGGAGAAGACCGGCCTCACCTCCACCTCGTGCGCCTCGCATCTGCTGTGCACCCGCGACGGCACCCTCGTCCTCACCTACAATCCCGGTCCCGATCCGCATCGCTTCCCCTTGCTCATCCGCACCTCACGTGACGAAGGCGCGACCTGGGGCGAGCCCACCCTCCTCGCCGACCGTCCCGAGAAAGTGGGCGGCTGGTCGATTTGTTACCCCACCCTCACCGAACTCGCCGATGGCACCCTCGTCGCGATTTGGGCGCAGAAGAAGGCTTCCTCCGACGTGCTCTACAGCGACATTCATTCGGCACGGGTCACCTTGGGGAAGTGAGCTGGCGCAAAGCCGGATGTTTCGACCGTGGTGGAAACTCCGCGCAAAGGGCACAGTCTTTCAGGTCAGGTTGGGAACATGGCGAGGAGCGGGAACAGGAAACTATCCAAACTCCGTTTTCCCGTCCTTGTCCTTCCGCCTCTTTTCCCCGTTCCCTAACCAAAGCCCCACGCCATGAGACACCTCATCCCTTTCTGCGCCGCGATCCTTTTCGCGACGCTGGCCGAGCCGCTTTCCGGGGAGCCGGTCCGTTACAACCGTGACGTCCGCCCCATCCTTTCGGACAACTGTTTTGCCTGCCATGGTCCGGACACGGCCAATCAGAAATCGGGATTGCGGCTCGATGCCCGCGAGGCGGCAATGAAACCGGCCAAATCCGGCGACCCGGCCATCGTTCCCGGCGAGGTCGATGCCAGCGCGCTCGTCGCCCGCATTCTGAGCGATGACGAGGACGAGGTCATGCCGCCGCCGAATTCCCACAAAAAACTCACAGCGAAGCAGAAGGATACGCTGAGGCGATGGATCGCCGAAGGCGCGGAATACGAAGCGCACTGGGCCTTTGTCCCGCCCGTGAAATCGGGCACGGGCAACTCCATCGACGACTTCATCCTTGCCGGGCTCCAGGAGAAGGGTCTCCAGCCATCCCCGCCCGCCTCGCGGGAGACACTCCTCCGCCGCCTCTCTCTGGATCTCACCGGACTGCCCCCGAAGGCCGTCGATCTGTCGGATGATCCCGATCTGCCGACCTACATCGACCGGCTCCTTCAGTCACCGCACCACGGCGAGCACATGGCCGTCGGCTGGCTCGACGCGGCTCGCTTCGCCGACACGAACGGCTACCAGGTGGATCGCGACCGCGAGTTGTGGCCTTGGCGCGACTGGGTCATCGATGCCTTCAATGCGAACCTGCCCTTCGACCGGTTCACCATCGAACAACTCGCGGGTGATCTCCTGCCGAATGCCACGCTCGATCAGAAGATTGCCACCGGCTTCCATCGCAACCACATGCTCAACGAAGAGGGCGGCATCATCGCGGAGGAGTTCCTCGCCGAATACACCGCCGACCGCGTCGAGACGACGGCGGCGGTCTGGCTCGGTCAGACCTTCAACTGCGCCCGCTGCCACGATCATAAGTACGACCCCATCACTCAGCGCGACTTCTACGCGATGAAGGCCTTTTTCCACAACGTCCCCGAACGCGGCATCGGGATCTACAGCAATCCCGTCCGCACGAATGCCCCGCCCTTCGTCCGGCTGCCCGCACCCGAACTGGAGGCCAAAATCAGCGGGCTGACGGCGAAGCTGAAACCGGTTGAAGAGAAGCTCAACAGCCTCGCGGCGGGCGATCTGGAACCATGGGCCAAAAAACTCGCGGCCGCAACGATCGAATGGCAGCCGCTCGAGCCCCTGAAGGCCGTTGGCGGGGACACTCCACCGCAAATCGCGGACAAGACCGTCCTTATCGGACCACAGGAAACCCGGGCAAACGACATCGTCATCAGGGTCGGAATTCCGGGAGGAAATATCACCTCGCTGCGTCTCGAATGCACCACGACGGCTCCCTCGGCCAGTTTCCAGTGGAGCGAGTTGAAGGTCGGCGAGAGCAAGCTCCGCTCCATCGACGCCGCCCACATCCAGGTGCTCGACAAGGACCGCAAGACCCGCTCCGTGCTCTCCGTCGCTCCGGACAAACCCGTGCAGGCCCTCTTCCAACTCGAGTCAGCCCTCGCTGGCGCTGAGGTCGAAATTACGCTGAGCGTCGAGAACGCCGGGGGTCCCTCGCAATGGCGCTTTTTTGCCACGACGAATCCGACGGAACTCATCGCGCCCGCCGGCATCCTCGCCATCGCGGCGAAAGAACCTGCGCAGCGATCGGACGCCGAACGCAATCAGCTCACGGACTTCCGTCTGGCGCAGATGCCGGACTACCGCCGCCTCGCCGAAGAAGTATCGGCACTAAAAAAGGCGATCGCGGAGACCGAAGCGGAGATCCCCACCACGCTCGTCATGGAGGAGCTGGGGGAGCCGCGCCCCACTTTCCTTCTCATGCGGGGCGCCTACGACAAGCCCGGCGAGCAGGTCGCCGCCGCCACTCCCGCCGTCCTGCCTCCGCTCGCGGACGGGTTGCCGCGAAACCGTCTCGGTCTCGCCAAGTGGCTCGTCAGTCCAGAGAATCCCCTCACCGCGCGAGTCGTCGTGAACCGCTACTGGCAGCACTTTTTCGGCACCGGAATCGTCAGCACCAGCGAGGACTTCGGCTCCCAGGGCGGACTCCCCAGCCACCCCGAACTGCTCGACTGGCTCGCCCTCACCTTTCAGGAGAGCGGCTGGGATGTGAAGGCGCTCGTGAAAAGAATCGTGACCAGCGCGACCTATCAGCAGAGTTCCCGTTTCGCGGGCGGCAGCACGGAAGCGGATCCGATGAACCTGCTCCTCTCCCGCGGTCCGCGTCACCGCCTCAGCGCTGAGGTCATCCGCGACCAGGCCCTCGCCGCCAGCGGCCTGCTGGTCCCGACGATAGGCGGTCCCAGTGTGAAACCGTATCATCCGCCCGGTCTCTATGAGCAGGTCGTGGCGCAGCGCGACAACCCCAAGGCTACCTATCAGCAGGGCAGCGGCGATGACCTGCACCGTCGCAGCCTTTACACCTACTGGAAGCGCAGCGTGCCCCACCCCGGGATGCTGCTCTTCGACGCGCCCTTCCGCGAGACTTGCTCCCTGCGGCGCTCCCGCTCCAACACCGCGCTGCAGGCGCTCAACCTCCTCAACGACCCCACCTATGTCGAAGCCGCGCGCCACCTCGCCCAGCGCATGATCCGGGAAGGCGGACCAGGGGTCGAGTCACGGCTCGCGCTCGGATTTCGCCTGCTCCTCACAAGAAACCCCGGCCCGCAGGAACTCGAGGTTCTCACCGCCGCCATGGAGCGGTCCATCAAGGACTTCACCGGAGACCCCGAAGCGGCCAAGCAGTTCCTTGCCGTCGGCGATGCCGGCACCGACGAAACGCTGAACCCCGCCGAGCTCGCGGCCTACACCATGCTCGCCAGCACCCTCATCAATCTCGACGAAACCATCACCAAAGAGTAAGCTCATGAGCACTGAATCCTCCCTCGCACCTTTTTCGCGACGCAACTGGCTCAAGACCCTCGCCCTTGCCTCCCTCGCGAATCCGAGACTCTTCGCCTCCCCGGCCGCCCACTTCGCCCCCAGGGCGAAACGCGTGATCTGGCTCACCCAGGCCGGGGCGCCGTCGCAGATCGATCTCTTCGACTACAAGCCGGGCCTCGCCTCGCAGTTTGACAAGGACCTGCCGGACTCCGTGCGCGGCGAGCAGCGCCTCACCGGAATGACCTCGGGACAAAAACGTTTTCCGGTCGCGCCCTCGGTCTTCCAGTTTCAGCAACACGGCCGGAGCGGGATGTGGCTGAGCGAACTGCTGCCGCACACCGCGAAGTTCGCCGACGAGATCTGCCTCATCCGCTCCCTGCACACCGAGGCGATCAACCATGATCCCGCGATGACCCTGCTGCAGACCGGGCATCAGATCGGCGGACGACCCGCGTTCGGCTCGTGGGTGTCATACGGGCTCGGTTCGGACAACGCCGACCTGCCCGCCTTTGTCGCGCTCATCTCCCGTCCCAGCGGACCCACCAATGCGCAGCCGCTGCACGAACGCATGTGGGGGAGCGGCTTCCTGCCGTCGAAGTATCAGGGTGTGCGCATGAGCTCCGGCAAAGACCCCGTACTTTTCCTCTCCGATCCGCCCGGCATCACCGCCGAACGCCGCCGCGCCATGCTCGACGACGTCACCGCGCTGAACCGGCTCAAGTTCGCCGACTATCACGATCCCGAGACGCAGGCCCGTATCGATCAATACGAGCTCGCTTTCCGCATGCAAGCCGCCGTGCCCGACCTCGCCGATCTCTCGAAAGAACCCACCGACATCTACGACCGCTACGGCCCCGAATCCAAAAAGCCCGGCACCTACGCCGCGAACTGCATCCTCGCCCGTCGTCTCGCCGAGCGCGGGGTGCGCTTCATCCAGCTCTACCATCGCGGCTGGGATCAGCACAACAATCTTCCCAGCGGCATCAGGAGCCAGTGTCACGACACCGACCAGCCCACCGCCGCCCTTTTGGCCGAACTCAAGGAGCGCGGCATGCTGGAGGACACCCTCGTCATCTGGGGCGGCGAATTCGGACGAACCGTCTATTCGCAGGGCGTCCTCACCCCGGACAATCACGGCCGCGACCACCACCCGCGCTGCTTCAGTGTCTGGATGGCCGGCGCGGGCGTGAAAGGCGGCCACGTCCACGGTGAGACCGACGAATTCAGCTACAACATCGTGAGAGACCCCGTCCATATCCACGACCTCAATGCCACCGCGCTCCACCTCCTCGGGCTCGACCACACCCGCCTCACTTCCCGCTTTCAGGGCCGCGACTATCGCCTCACCGACGTGCATGGACACGTGCTAAAAGACATTCTTTCCTAACCGTTATGCCCTCGCCCGCTCCGGTTTCCATTCAAAGAATGCCCATGAGGCCGGCCCTGACCCCTTGACTTCATTCGGTTCGATCCCTCATCATGACTGACTCACTCCCATGAAAGCACTCCCCCTATTTTTCTTCTGGCTTGTTCCCGCTCTTCTCCAAGGCGGTTCCGGTAGCTGGGATTCGCAGTCTCTCCTCCCCGACTTTCACGCCGAGGGTGGCGCGGTTGGCGATCTCAACGGCAACGGCAAGCCTGATATCGCCTACGGTCCCTTCTGGTTTGCCGGACCCGATTTTGCGGAGGCGAGACGTTTCGCCGAAGGAGAGGCCTTCGTCGCGGAGAAGGGTTACTCTGACAACTTTTTCAGCTTCATTCATGACATCAACAGCGACGGTAAAAACGATATCATTGTCTTCGGTTTCCCCGGCAAGGAAGCGCGACTGTATTTGAATCCGGGACCGGGGGCCACCGGCAACTGGCCCATGCACCTCGTCGCCGATCAGGTCGCAAACGAGTCACCCCATTTCATCGATCTCGTCCCCGGTGGCCTTCCCGAGATCGTCTGTGCCCGCGAAAAGGCCTACGGCTATTACGAAGCCGGGGCCGATCCCACCCGGCCCTGGACTTGGCACGCCATCTCCGAAGCGGGCGAAGCGGCGACGCCCTTCGGTCACGGTCTCGGCGTCGGTGATCTCAACGGAGACGGACGCCCGGACGTGGTCGAGAAGGCCTTCTGGTACGAACAGCCCGCCGATCCCGCAAACGGACCCTGGCGGAAACACAAGTGGGCACATCTTCCCTACGGAGGAGGTGGCGCGCAGATCCTCGTGCACGATCTCGACGGCGACGGCGACATGGACATCGTCACCTCATACAACGCCCACGCCTACGGCCTCGGCTGGTTTGAGCAATACGAGCCGGGCAAGTTTGAGAAGCACGACATCATGGGGCAAAGCTCGACTGAAAATCCGCACGGGCTCGCCTTTTCCCAGCTCCACGCTCTCGCCCTCGCGGACTTCGACGGGGACGGACGGATGGATTTTGTGACCGGGAAACGTTACCTCGCCCATCAGGGAAAAGATCCCGGCGGCCTCGGTGAGGCGGTGCTCTACTGGTTCAGGAACACGCTCGATGCGGAGAAGAAAGTAGAATTTGTCCCTCATTTCATCGACAATGACTCCGGCGTCGGGGTCGAGGTGAAGGTCGCCGATCTCAACGGAGACAAACGTCCCGATGTCGTTAGCAGCAGCAAGAAGGGACTCACCGTCCACCTACAGAAAAGCGCCGAAGCTCTCTCGAAGACGGCAGCGGAACGCTGGAAAGTTCCCGGAGGTCGCCCGCAGGACGGCTACGGCAGCGGCCTCTCTCCGCAGGAGGCCCTCGCCCGCATGGAGCTGCCGCCGGGATTCTCCGTCGATCTCATCGCCGCCGAGCCGCAGATTACCCAGCCCATTGCGATGACCTTCGACGCCCGCGGCCGCCTCTGGGTGATCGAGGGGCACACTTACCCGGTGCGCGATCCGGGCAATTACAATGAGGGCAAGGACCGCATTCTCATTTTCGAAGACAGTGACGGCGACGGCACCTTCGAAACCCGCAAGGTCTTCGCCGAGAAGATCAACCTCGCCAGCGGCATCGCGATCGGCTTCGGCGGCGTCTACGTCGGTGCGGCGCCCTATTTCCTCTTCTA
>DIVG01000065.1 GCA_002422425.1 Akkermansiaceae bacterium UBA6138
CGGGGCCGCAACGCAGGTATTCCAGAACCGTCTCCTGCATCGCCGTAAGGATGAGTTTGTCGCAGCGCAGGGCGCGGAAAAAGGGCTCTTTTTTCACGCCCGCAACGAGATCGGCCCGTCCCGCGATGATCCCCGTCTGGGGACCGCCGAAGAGCTTGTCCCCACTCACGCAGACGAGATCGACACCGCGATTAAGAACTTCCGCCGCGGTCGGTTCGTGGGGAATGGGCGCAACGGATTCCGTCATGACGATCGCCCCGCTCCCGAGGTCCTCAACGACGGGGATGCCGTGGGCACGACCAAGCGCAACGAGATCCTCGGTCGAAGGTTCCCCGATGAATCCCTCCATAAAAAAGTTCGAGCGATGCACCTTCAGGAGCATCCCCGTGCGCGGCGTGATCGCCTTCTCGTAATCGGCGAGCGAGGTCTTGTTCGTCGCGCCTACTTCGACGAGACGCGCCCCCGAGGCCTCCATGATCTCGGGCACGCGAAAGCCACCGCCGATCTCGACGAGCTCGCCCCGCGAGATGATGACCTCGTTGCGCTCGCCATTGGCGAGATGTTTGAGGATGAGAATGAGCGCCGCCGCGCAATTGTTCGTCACCGTCGCGGCGGGGGCCTCGCACACTTTAGCGAGGCAGACCTCGAGAAATCCCCCGCGCCGCCCCCGCTCACCCGTCTCGAGATCGAGTTCGAGATTATTGTAAAATTGTCCCACCGCGGCGATGGCTTCGACCACCTCTTTCCGCAAGGGCGAGCGCCCGAGATTGGTGTGAACACAGACCCCCGTGCCATTGATAACAGGATGAATGCGTGACCGGTAGAGCCGCTCGATCTCGCCCCGGATCGCGGCGACAGAGTCCGCGAACTCTCCGATCGTTGCCCGGCCAGCCTTCACGCCCTCGCGCATCGACTCGACGGATTGACGGACGAGATCAGTGATGAGCGGCTGCGGCAATGGCGGGAGTCCACCCTCTTTTTCCAGCGTAACGAGGACTTTATCAACCGCCGGGATCAGGCTGTAGGGATTGGTGCTTTTCTCGCTCATTCGCCGGAATGGTAGCACGAAGAACCCTCGATGACAGCTACCGTGATCAGTTGACCGAAATGAGAATATCGTCGCCCCGCCGCTCCCCGATTTTCCCGATGACGGCCCGGCAGAGCGTCTCCTCCGCCTCACAGATCGCGAGAACCTCGTCGAGATGAGCCGCCGGCACACAGCAGAGCAATCCGCCGCTCGTCTGGGCATCAGCGAAGAGCAGTCGCATCGCGTCGGTGACGCCGTCGGCGAAGCTGAGATTCGGCCCGGCGGTCCGCAGGTTCTCCTTTGTGCCTCCCGGAACGCAGCCGTCCTCTTCGATCAGGCGGATGACTGCGGGATCGATCGCGGGGATGTCGGCCGAGTGAAGCACCGCACTGACGCCGCTCGCCCGGCAGAGCGAGGCGAGGTGCCCGAGTAACCCGAAGCCGGTCACGTCCGTCGCGCATTTCACGAGTCCGCGCTCGGCCATGATCCGGCCGGGAGTATTGAGACGGCACATTTGGACGATGACACGCTCGATGAGTTCATCGGAGACCAGCCCGCGCTTGATTCCGGTTGTGAGAATGCCGGTCCCGAGCGGCTTTGTCAGGACGAGGATGTCTCCCGGCTGCGCCGCCGCATTGGTGATCATGCGATCCGGATGGACGAGTCCGGTGACGGACAAGCCGTAGATCGGCTCGGGATTCTTGATCGAATGTCCCCCGGCAAGCGAGCACTGCGCCTCCTTCACCTTGTCGGCACCGCCCTTGAGAATCGCATTGATGATTTCCACACTGAGAATGTCGGCCGGCATCCCGACGATGTTCATCGCCGTGATGGGACGTCCGCCCATCGCATAGATATCCGAGAGCGAGTTCGTCGCCGCAATCTGCCCGTAAAGGTAAGGGTCGTCCACGATAGGGGTGAAAAAGTCGACCGTCTGCACCAGTGCGAGGTCCGGGGCAATACGATAGATCGCCGCGTCGTCAGAGGTCCCGGACCCGACGAGCAGATTGCTATCTTCGAACTGTTCGAGCCCGTGCAAGACCTGCACGAGTGCCTCCTGGCTAAGCTTGGAAGCTCAACCGGCGCAGGACGACAGGGAAGTCAATTTAATAGGGTCTGCTGACATGGATTCTGGTAGACTACGATTTTCGTCGCGTATGCTCTCATGTAGCTTTCATCTTTTTCAATCTAAATCAGACGCCACTCCGGCCCGATGACCATTCTTCTGATCACCCCCGGCTCCAACGTTCGCCATTCCGGGAACCGCTGCACCGCTTCTCAGTGGGCTGATATCCTGACGAATCAGGGACATGAGGTGATCGTCTGCTACGACATTCCCGGGACGCTCCCGTCTTTGCACACCGACCTCCTTATCGCGATGCACGGTGTAAAATGCCATGGGGTCATCGCCCTCTACCGGGCCACCGTGCCCGCGGGCAAGGTCCTTCTCGCTCTCACCGGCACAGATATCTATCCGGAACCGTCGAAAGCCGCGAAAGAGTCCATGGCCCGGGCCGACGGCATTATTGTCCTGCAAGAAAAGGCACTGGAGAAAATCCCGCCCGAGCTGCGATCACGAGCCGCCGTGGTGATCCAGGCGGTCCGCAAGACGTCCGAACATCGCAAGACCGCGTCCGAATTCTTCGAGGTCTGCCTCGTAGGGCACCTCCGCGACGTCAAAAACCCTCTTCTCACCGCTGCGGCCGCACGCCTCCTCCCGGTTGAATCCCGCATTCGTGTCCGGCATGCCGGCGGGATTCTCGAGCCGAAATACGAATCTCTCGTCGCCGGGGAACAGCGGGAGAATCCGCGCTATCGCTGGCTCGGCGAACTTTCGTCAGAGGCCGTCTCCGCCCTGATCACCTCGAGCGACCTCATGGTGCTCACTTCCCGCAGCGAGGGCGGTGCGCGGGTTATCGGAGAATCCATTGTTCAGGGAACCCCCGTCCTCTCGACCCGAATTGATGGAGTCGAGGGGCTTATCGGTGAGGAGTATCCGGGATTTTTTCCGGATAACGACACCGCAGCCCTCGCGGCGATGCTTTCAAAGTGCGAAACCGATCCGAAATTCTACCGCCGGTTACAGGAGGCAAGATCCGCTCTTGCCGACCGATTTTCCCCGGAGGCCGAGGCTCGTGCCCTGGGCGGGGTGATTGCCAAACTCTTCGGAAAAAGCCATCCTGAGACCTAAATTCATGATCAATCGGGAATCTCTCCTCAATGACATCATCCTGACCGACCGGCGGATGATGACCTTGCTCGAAACGCTGGACGATAAACAACTGACCGTGCCCTGCGAACCCGGTATCAACCCGCCGGTCTGGGAAGTCGGGCACACCGCTTTTTTCTACGAATTCTTTCTTCTCCGAAGACTCTACGGGCGCTCCCCCGTCATGCCGGGATTCGACGAGGTCTGGGATTCCTTCGAAATTCCCCATCGCGAACGCTGGTCTGCAGGAGTCGTTCCCGACAAAAGCACCACCCTTGCTTATTATCGCCGGGTTCTGGACGAGACGTGTCAGCGACTCTCGACCGGTAACGAACTGAGCGACGAGGAACTCTACCTCGGGCGATATGTCGTTGCCCATCAGTGCATGCACCTCGAATCGCTCATCTGGTGTCGCCAGACCCTCGCTTACCCCGCACCGCCCTGGTCGGACCGGTGGGAAAACTCCCCGGGCAATCACGGCAGCCTCCCGTTGGCAGACGTGGACATTCCCGGAGGCGTTTATTTTATCGGGATGCCGGGAACGAAAGAGGGAGAGAAAAGCCTTCATTTCAGCTTTGACAATGAGAGACCGGGCTTCGAAATGGAGATCACTCCTTTCCGGCTTTCCCCAACCCTCGTGTCGCAGGGGGAATTTCTCGCCTTTATCGAAGAAGGGGGCTATGCCCGCCCCGAATTCTGGAGCGCCGGGGGTAAATACTGGCTCCGGGACACGGCCCGTCAGGGGCCCGCTTACTGGGAAAAACGGGACGGTGGGTGGCTCGTACGCCGTTTTGACCAAACGGAAGCTTTATCAGCGGCAGCACCCGCCATCCACCTCAGCTTCTGGGAAGCCGAGGCCTATGCCAGATGGGCCGGACGCCGTCTCCCGACGGAATTTGAGTGGGAAGCCGCCGCCCGCACTGCCAAAGCAAACCGGTATCCCTGGGGAAATTCCCCGGAAAATTTTCCCGCTGATCTCGACGGCAACTACCTCGCGACCCGCCCTGTAAATGCTTTCACCGACGGCTCGACGCCGCATGGCTGCCTTCAGATGATAGGAACGGCGTGGGAGTGGACCAGCAACCAGTACCTCCCTTACAATGGGTTCTCCGTCGATATGTATGCCTACATGTCGACCCTGCAGTTCGGCACGCACAAAACGACCAGAGGCGGAAGCTTTGCGACCTCAAGTTCACTCATCCGCAACACCTACCGCCAGGCGTATCATCCTGACCGTCACGACACCTTCACCGGATTCAGGACTTGCGCGATAGAATGAGAGGAAGGGCCCGGATTAGTCCGAGGGGATGGGAGAGGAAAACAGCGGAGAGGGAAGGAATCGAACCAA
>DIVG01000013.1 GCA_002422425.1 Akkermansiaceae bacterium UBA6138
CTTGATGAGGACATCGTTGATCCCGACGGTCGGCTCGGGGACATCCTCGAGCCAGAGTCCGGGAGCATCATGACTTTTGACGAGGGCTTTCATGGAGGATCAGATAGTGCCCCCATTCTGCACACGAGGCGATCCGTCGTCGAGAGCGCAGTTTGTCATAAAGCGGGGTCAATCAAAAGCCTGCGGATTCTCAATGAGTTGGCGCATGGCGCTGACATCGATTTGATCTTTCTCCCTGACCGAACTCGACTTGATCTCGATGAGCTGGGATTTCGAAGCGAATCGAAATGACATCCCGCGAAGCGATGATGATTCGGCGGAAAACTCGAGATCCGCATAGGTCAGTCCGGAAAGGGAACCAAAGATGTCCACCTGGAGACTCTCGGTTTCTTCGATGATCCGCACTGCTCCGGGTTCGGGACCGAGGTCCTGTGGGGTCAGTTGACCTCCGTACCCCTCTCCGAAGCCCGAAAGCGAGCGGATCAGCTTTTCGACATTATCGGGCGCGAGGTCGATGAGAATATCGACATCCTCAGTCAGTCGCACATAGCCGTTGAGCGTCACGGCGAGCCCACCGACAACGATGAAGCGAACCTCGTCAGCGAGTAACTTTACCAAGAACTTTTCGAATGAGGGTTCCATCATCTTTTCCCCGCCAGGAATCGCCGAGAAGCGCGTCGGCGTTCCGCTGGAGCATGGCAAGACGCTCGAAAGGGCTTTTCACGGAAAGGCTCCCGCCGAGGCGTTTTTTTACGGGCTCCTGTAGTGCCTTGCTCTCCTGCATTAAAGAATGATAAGTCGGCTGTGTCGCTTCACAAACGGGAAATGCAATGACTCGCCTCCCCCTGCATCGCGCCGGTTTTCGGCTTGAGCCCTTGCGATCATTTCCCGTATTCTGCGGCCATGTTCGCTCGTTCCCTCTGCCTCGCCCTTTTACTCTTCGCCATCGTATCGGCATTCGCCGCCGACTATCGTAGCATCCCGACAGAACCGACCGAGGGCGATCGGATGCTCGATGCGTATTTTGAGCGCGAGACCCGTCGCCTCACCGCGCGCAACGCGTCGTTCATCGAAAACACGACCGACTGGCCCGCCGCCCAGTCGACTCTGCGGCGACAGCTTTTTGAAATGCTCGGCCTGCAACCGCTCCCGGCGCGATCGGATCTCAAGGCGGAGATCACGAGTTCGGTCGAGCGAGACGGGGTCATCGTCGAAAACCTCACCTTCCAATCCCGCCCCGGACTGTATGTCACGGCGAACTTTTATCGTCCTGTCACTCAAGAAGGGCCGCTCCCGACGATTCTCTATGTCTGCGGCCACGGCGGCGTGAAGATCGACGGCGTCAGCTACGGGAACAAAACGACCTATCAACACCACGGCGCCTGGTTTGCCAAAAACGGTTACACCTGTCTCACGATCGACACCCTGCAACTCGGCGAGATCGAGGGCAAACATCACGGCACCCACAATCTCGGACGCTGGTGGTGGAACTCGCGCGGCTACACCCCCGCCGGAGTCGAAGCCTGGAACTCGATCCGGGCGCTCGACTACCTCGAGACGCGACCCGAGGTCGACAAGGAAAAGTTCGGCGTCACGGGCCGGTCCGGTGGCGGAGCCTACACCCTCTGGGTCGCCGCCCTCGACGAGCGCATCAAGGTCGCTGCCCCGGTCGCGGGGATCACCTCGATGCAGAACCATGTCGTTAATGGCTGCATCGAGGGGCATTGCGATTGTATGTTCATGGTCAACACATTCCGATGGGATTTCCCGCTCATCACGGCATTGATCGCACCGCGTCCGCTCATGATTCTGAACACGGACAAGGACACCATTTTCCCGGTCGACGGGGTCGTCGATGTCTATCAGAAGACGCGGAAGGTCTACGAAGCAATGGGGGCCCTCGACAAGATCGGACTCGCCTTTTACGAAGGCCCGCACAAAGACACCCAGCCGCTGCGGGTTCCGGCCTTTCACTGGTTCGAGCGCCATTTCAAGGGCATCGAGATCGGTGACGAGATCGCCGACACGCGCGCTCCCAAACTCTTCGAGCCGTCCGAGCTCAAGGTCTTCGGCACCCTGCCGGAGAACGAACGCAACACCTTCATCGACGAGTATTTCACCAAACGAGTCTCCGACGAACCCGTCGTGCCCGAGTCCGCCGCCGACTGGAACGCGGAAAAAGCTCTCATCCTCAACCGGCTCCAGAACCGCAGCTTTCGCGGGTGGCCGACTGCGGCGGAGGATCTCAATCTCTCAGAGGAGTTCCGTGAAGAGAAAGACGGCATGAGCTTCAGCCGCTGGAGCTTTGACAGCCAGGCCGGAGTGAGGCTCCCGCTTTACCTCGTCCATCAGGCCGACCGCACGCCGGGCGATCTCGACCTCCTCGTTCTCAACACCCTCGACGATGAAGGGTGGACCGACTTCCTCGGGACCTTCGGGGATGCATTTGCCGGGGCCTTTCCCGGGGCGTCCCTGCCTGAGTCCGACGCGGAGGCCTACGAGTCCGAGAAGTCTCTCCACGCCTCGCAGAAATGGGGCATGCTTTACCTGCCCGTCCGCGGTGTCGGCCCGACTGCCTGGACGAGCGATGAGAAAGAACGCACCCACATCCGGCGTCGTTTTGCCCTGCTCGGCCAAACTCTCGACACGATGCGCATCTGGGACATTCGACGGGGGATTCAGGCTCTGCGTGCCATTGAGGGAGCGGATAAGCCGAAGCTCTGGCTCCAGGCCGACGGAGTCATGGCCGGCAATGCACTCTATGCCTCACTCTACGAAAAGGACATTGACCGTCTCGACCTGCACAATCTTCCGACGAGTCATCAGGAAGGACCTGAACTGCTCAACGTCCTCCGCTTCACCGACATACCCCAGATCGCTGCCATCGCCGGGGAAAAGAGCCAGTTGCGAATCTACGACGACAACACGAAGTGGAGATACCTGAACGATTTCGCTAAAAAGATGGAATGGTCCGGGGAGCAGTTGCGAGTGCAGGCGGCGGAGCCAGGGGAGTGAGCAAAGGGCGAACGGCTCACCAGAGATCCAACCCGATCAGGGCCACCGTGCCGACCACCAGGGGCACCTGCTTTCTCTCTCGAAAAGGATCCTTTACCGGATTCACGACATGCCTCGCACGAAAGTATTCTTTGTCATTCTGTCTCTGTTCGTCACCGCGATTGTTCTGTGGTTCCGACTGGGGAACGGTTTTCCCGAGTGGCTCTCTGTTGTGGTCACGGTCTGGATCTGGTTGATTGGCCCGGTGGCCCTGATCATCAGCGCCCGGTCCGCCCGCGAAGAAATCCATTTTGAAAACCCGCGCGGACTCGCCGGCGCATTGATGCGATTCCTGGTGTGCAGCCCGCTGGGTTGCTTCGGTATCATCTGTATTTGCGCCTGCCTTGCGGTGTTTTCACTCGCCATATGGGCCGCCTTTGAAAAAAATGACTACTCGCTGATCAGAAACGTGCCCGGTCTCCTGGTCTTTTCAGGCATGATGGGATTTGGCTGGTACATCCTGAGACTCTCGATACGGGGCGACGGTCCCACGCGAAGAGAGATCGAGGAAGCTGAACGGGCCCGGGGTGAAGCTCTGCTGAATCCGGACTGGGATTTTTACTCGGGGCATTTGGGTCGTTCCATTCCGAACGAGCTCAGAAGCCTCTATGAAGACCCTCGCCTGAAGAGAGCTCTCCCCACCCTACGGGACCTGAAAGCGGAGGATGATTCAATTGAGTTCTGGCCACTCCATAAGAACTATCTGGTATCAGCGAAAAAAAGCGGACTACCTTTCGACATCGTTCCGCTCGCAATGGCTTGCGATCAGAGCTGGATCTTCCTGAAGCCGGGTGAACGGGAGAGCAATCAGGTATTGATGATCGATCCCGAAGAGCCTGACGATCTGATGATCATTGCGGATTCCCTTGAGAATTTTGTCTCTGCGATGGCCCGGGAATAGGCGCCGCTTTCCGGAATGTGACCATGGAAGCCTCCTACGCCAGTCGCCCGATCCGGCGAAACAATGCGAACTTTTAAAACCTGCTTCGCCGGTGAACTAAAACGGAGCACGGGCACTCTTGCCCGCCACGATTTGCGAATCGCCGCCGGATACCCACTGCGGGCAGGAGTGCCCGCGCTCCCCTCACCCCGCCCGCCATGCCTTAAAACACGTTATAAAGCCAGTCGCAAAATCCTGCGGTCGTTTCCCGATCCACTCTTCGATAAACTCCGGCGAAAACCATCGGCCACTCTCGATCTCTTTACCGTGGACCCGAATCTTTCCTTTGGCTTCGGCGAGGAAGACTTCGATGAACTCCTGATCGGTCGCCTCGCTCGCGGCGATGCGGGCGACGCGGGTAATCTCGCCCTTTGGCTGCACCCAGACTTCCTCCCACATCTCACGCCCAGCACAGGCGAGGTAGCTTTCTCCCGGATCGACGTGACCCGAGGCACTGCTGTCCCACTTGCGGGGATGAGTGTCCTTCAAATGCGAGCGGAGTTGCAGGTAAATCTCACCGATTTTGTTCTGGAGAAACACATGCACGGCGCGGTGGAGGAGCTTGCGTTGGTGGACCTCTCGGCGCGGGAGCGATTCGATCACTTCGTCGTTTTCATTGACGACATCGAGCAACTCGGTCGCCGAGGGCGGGAGGACGCTGCACGGATGCGGGTCGTAGCGATTGGAAAGATTGACCCACTCGACGAGAGAGAGCTCCTCAGCCCTGACACTCGCCTTAAAATCGAGAGCACCGAAGATCTCCGCCGCGCGTGCGGCCTCAAGCTGGAGGTTGTTGTGGAGTTGCTTCCTCCGCTGGGAGAAGCCCTGTTTCACGACGCTGCGAAAAACCTCGGGCGAGTGCAGGGGCAGTTCGTCGAAGGGACGCGGGTCAAAACGCAGGATGGTCGAGTCAACCGCAGGGCGCGGGTGAAAAGGTTCGGGGCCGACGGTGCGGAGAGCAGTGGTTCGCCAGCGCTCCTGCAGCATAAGACTGAGAATGCCGTAGTTTTTTGTCTTCGGCACGGCGACAAAACGGTCCCCCACTTCCTTTTGCACCATGATGATGGCGCTGCTGACGGGACTCGGGGCATCGAGGAAGCGGCTCAGGATGGCATTGCCGACGGAGTAAGGGAGATTCCCGATGAACTTGACGCTGCCCTCAAGGAAGAGCGGGCGCACATCATACTCGGTCGCGTCGCCGTGGATCACCTCGACGCCGAGCGGTCCGTATTTTTCGTGAAGAAATTTGGCGAGACGTCCATCAGCCTCGACGAGGATGAGGCGGCGGCATTTCCCGACGAGATGTTGCGTGAGCGCGCCGAACCCGGGTCCGATCTCGATAACACAGTCGTCGGGTTTCACGTGGAGCTGGGCCGCGATCCAGCCGGAGATCGAGTCATCGACGAGAAAGCTCTGCCCGAGCTTGCGACTGGGCGTGAGGTCGAGACGTTTGAGCTGGGTCTGGAGGTCGGATAGGTTCACCGCGCCAACATGGCGGATTTCAGGGCGGAATCCAGTTGGAGTTTTTCCCTCACCCGTTGCCATGGCGGGCCAAGAGGGTTAAGTGTTTCACCCGACCCTCCCGAGTCACCGCGCGAACGGGACCGGGCTATCAATATGGCGATCATTCCCCAGGAAACCGTGCAGGAGATTCTCGATGCGACCGACATCGTCGAGCTGATCCAGGGCTATTTTCCGCTCAAGCGGGCCGGAACGAATTTTCTCGCGATCTGCCCGTTCCACAACGAGAAATCGCCGAGCTTCAACATCAACCCGCAGAGGCAGATTTTTCACTGCTTCGGCTGCCAGGCAGGGGGTGATGCAATTAAGTTTCTGATGATGTATGACAATCTTTCCTTTCCCGAGGCAGCGAAGAAGCTGGCGGGTCAGGTCGGGGTTGTCGTGCGCGAAGAGGTCCTCGATCCTAAGGAAGAGGCAAGGCAACGCGGCCGCAGCGACATCCTGCGGCTGCAAAAGGCGGCGGCGGACTGGTTTCACCGGCTCCTCTTTAAAAGTCCGGCGGCTCAGGAGGCCCGCGACTACCTGAAGTCGCGCGGTCTTACGATGGAGACCTCGCGGCGCTGGCAATTCGGCTACGCCCCTGCCGAACAAAAGCCCTTCATCGACTGGGCGCGCAGCGAAGGATTCACGATTCCCCAGCTCGTCGAGGGAGGCCTCGCAAAATGGCGCGAAGAGAGTGCCCCGCACAAGGGGGCCTACAGCTTCTTCCGTCACCGGCTCATGTTCCCGGTGAATAACGACTTCGGCGAACCCATCGCCTTCAGCGGCCGCATCCTCTCGAAAGATCAGGGCGGCGGCAAGTATGTGAACTCGCCCGAGACGGTTCTTTTCAACAAAAGCAAAACCTTCTTCGGACTCGATAAGAGCAAGCGGGCAATCCTCAAAGCGAAGCAGGCTATTGTATGCGAGGGCCAGATCGATATCATTTCCATCTTCGAGTCGGGGATTGAGAATGTGGTCGCCGGGCTCGGCACGGCGCTGACCGCCGATCACGCAAAGATCCTGAAACGCCACACCGAGGAGGTCGTATTATGCTATGACTCGGACACGGCAGGCCTGAACGCGGCCTCGAAGGCCTTTCGCATCCTCGCTCCGACGGGCATGCTGGTAAGACTGGCTCTCCTGCCCGAAGGCGAAGACCCGGACTCCTTCATCCGCAAGCAGGGCATCGAGGCCCTTCGCGAAATTCTCGAAACGGCTCCCGAGTTTTTTGATTTTCAGATCGACCGGCGAGGCGGTAGATTGAATCAGGGCAGCCTGCGTGACCGTCTCAACTTCGCCCGAGACCTCTCCGCCGACATTGCCCTGATCGAGGACAAAATGATGCAGGACTCTCTCATCAGTCGCGTCACGATACGCCTCGGCGTCGGTGAGGACGACATTCGCAAGCTGGTGCGCGATGCCGTCGCGGCGAAGGCGCGCACGGAAAAGGCTCAATTCAAACGCGAATCGGTGATCCAGCGACGCCAGTTGGAGACCGGAAGTCGCCCAACCGGGGCCGGTAAAGAGCAACCCGGCGAGGCTACGGATCCAGCGGCCCCGGTCGTCCCCGTCGAAATCACGAATCGCTCCATCCGTCTCCTTTGCCGCGGGCTTCTCATCGATGCGGAAATCCGCGATGAGATCACGGTCCTACCAGTCCCCGATTATTTCCGCAATCTCACCGAGACCGAGGTTCTCACCCGGATCTGGCAAGCCAAATTCGATCCCGCCAGTCCGGCCAGCGTGAACGCCTTCGTCGGCCAGCTCGCCCCGCCCGAGCAGCAATGCGTCAGTCGTCTCCTCAGCGACGAGAGTGCCCGCGTCACGCCTGAACTCGCGCGGGATTGCCTCACCGCGCTGCGGAAACAGAGCATCCAACGCCAGATTTCCGTTACCAAAGCTCAGCTGGGGGCCCCGGAACTGCCTGAAAACGAGGTCACGAGGCTCTCCAAAGTCCTCCTTGACCTTCGTGAACTACTAAACGAATGTTAGCGCGTTCCGTCTTGACGGAGAGTTTTTCTTTTTTCTTTCCTTCCTTTCGTCTGGAAAATGGCCGTCAAAAACAAAGCAAACGGAGCTACCGCCGAAAGGAGCAGGTCAAAAGGGAAGGAATCCGGCAGCGGTTCCGGTCAAATCGGCAAAGCCAGGAACCCGGAAACCTCGGAAGGAGATTGTATCGACGCCGAGGGCAGGGGCAAGCTGCCTCTCGACTCACCGGAGTTCAAGCCTATCATCCGCGACCTTATTCGCCTGGCTAAGGAACAAGGTTACCTCACCTTCGATGACATCAACGAGGCTATTCCGGACGCGGAAACGGACATCGAGCTTTTTGAAGATCTCATCGAGCGGCTGCGCACGATGAAATTCCGTATTATCGACGCCGCTGAGGTGGATAATCTCAAGGCCGGGGCGGTCGATGATGATGACGATGACGACGAAGGAGACGACGCTGAGGAACCTGATGAGAAGAAACGCCCCGTCGAACGCGAGGGGCGTCTCGACATCCTCGACGATCCCGTGAGGATGTATCTGAAACAAATGGGTCAGGTCCCTCTTCTCACCCGTGAACAGGAGGTTGATATCTCCAAGCGCATCGAGCGTTCCGAGACCGAAATTCGCAAGATTCTGACTCGCTTTGGATTCATCCCCGATGCCTACCTCGAATTTGCCAGGCGCCTCGAAAAGGGTGAAGAACGCTTCGATCGTCTCATCATCGACAAGAAAGTTGAGAGCCGCGCTCGCTACCTCAAGAACATGGAGAAGCTCTGTGAACAGGTTTCGAACCTGCGCGACAGGCTCTCGGCAGGCTACGCTGAGCTTCGTCACCCCAAACCCGAAGCCTCCATCGCTCACGTCACGGAGGCATTCGAGAAAGACCACGCCGAGCTCGCCAAGACCTACAGCCGCTTTTATTTCAAGCAGAAGGTGACCGAAGACCTCGTCACCATCACCAGCGAATTCTTCACCCGCTCCACCGCCCTCAAAGCGCAGGCCGCCCGGGCCGACGAGCGAAAGGAAAAGTCCGACGCGACTCGCGCCAAGACCGCCTTCGAAAAGGACCTTTGGATGACACAGGAGGAGTTCGAGGCCCTTTTCGGTTCTCTCAACAGCTACGTTGACGACGCCCGCCGCGCCAAGGATGAAATGGTCGAGGCCAACCTGCGACTGGTCATCTCGATTGCGAAGAAATACACGAACCGCGGCCTTTCTTTCCTCGACCTCATTCAGGAAGGCAACATGGGCCTCATGAAAGCGGTTGAGAAGTTCGAATACCGGCGCGGTTACAAGTTTTCCACTTACGCGACCTGGTGGATTCGTCAGGCGATCACCCGCTCCATTGCTGATCAGGCCCGCACCATCCGCATCCCGGTGCACATGATCGAAACGATCAACAAGCTCATGCGGGTGCAAAAGCAGCTCGTTCAGGAATACGGGCGCGAGCCCACCCCGGAGGAAATAGCGGAAGAGATCCATCTCCCCGTCGAGCGGGTCAATGCGGTCCTGAAAATGGCCCAGCAACCCATTTCCCTCCAGGCGCCGGTGGGCGACAGCGACGAAACGAACCTGGGGGACTTCATCGAAGATAAGGGAGCTGAGGACCCCAGCGACATGACTTCCATGTCTATGCTCAAGGACCGCATCCGCGACGTCCTCGACACCCTCAACCCGCGGGAGCGCGAGGTACTTGAGCAACGGTTCGGCCTGGTCGACGGGTATAGCCGCACCCTCGAAGAGGTGGGCAAGCAATTCCGGGTGACTCGCGAGCGGATCCGCCAGATCGAGGCCAAGGCATTGCGGAAAATGCGCCATCCCACGAGAATACGCCAGCTTGAGGGTTTTATCGACGCTCCCCACCCCGGGTAAATTTATCCCAAACGTTGAAACTCTCCGGCTTGCGGCGGGTTCTATCGGGTATGAACGACGAGACAGAACAGGATCAGGTCTGGGATTTGCTGGGGCACGCCGGAAAAGTGGAGCCGTCTCCCTTCTTTGTTCGCAATGTTCTGCGGGAAGTGCGCCAGCTTGATCGCTCACCGGTCGGCCTCTCACGTCTTTCGGCCTGGGCAGAGTCCTGTGTCAGACGGCATCTCATTCTTGTCGGTGCGACCGCCTCTGCGGCCCTTGCCCTTTTTTTGCTTCCCCTTCTCCCCCGCCTTATAGACACCGGAGGAGTGAGCGGTGCTTCTAACGTGTCGTATAATCCGTCAGAGGCTTTTGATCCGGCGTCGGAGATGGCCGCCATTGAGTTTATCGGGCAACTTATGGCCGTGGCGGATCCGGGGCAGCTCGACGACGCCTCACTTGCCGAACTGTTTTTTTAAAAAACGGGATCGCATCGCCCCGCAGATCCCCCCCCTTTAATCTGAGCACTCAGCTCTCCCTCGAGCCAAGGATTTTTCTAAGTCCGCTGCTCCCGGAACGTATTATCGTGACGGTGTCGCCGCCTGGAAATAGACGTCAAAAACAGATGAAAAGACCTCCCGCCTCTCTTTACGCGTTCGCCACGCTAATCGCCGCACTGATCGGTGCCGCCTGCACGACCACGGTACCCGAGACGGGACGAAGACAACTAAACTTTCTCGACCCTGCGCAGGAAGCTTCACTCGGCCTGACTGAGTTTCAAAAGATGAAGCAAACCCTGAATATCTCGACCGATCCGGGGCAGAACGCCCTCGTCCAGCGTGTCGGCGCACGACTCTCGAAAGTGATGCCCGTCCCGAACGCCGAATGGGAGTTTGTCGTCTTTGATGATCCGACCCCGAATGCCTTTGCCCTGCCCGGCGGCAAGGTCGGTGTCCATACGGGGCTCTTCAAAGTGAGTCAGAACGAGGCCGGCCTGGCCGCAGTCATTGGGCACGAGGTCGCTCACGTTGTCGCCCGTCATTCCGGCGAGCGTCTCTCCCGGAACGTGCTCGCCGGTGCCGCCGTCGCGGGAGCCGGATACGCATTGAACAAAGACGGTCGCAACGGCGCACTTCCCACCGCCGCCCTCGGTGCCGGGGCGCTTCTCGCGACACGGGCCTTTTCGAGGGAGCAGGAGCTTGAAGCCGATCGCATGGGGGCCATTTTCATGGCGCGCGCCGGCTACGACCCCCGTGAAGCCCTCTCACTTTGGCAGCGTTTCGCCGTCTGGCGGCAGGCAAACAGTGCGGGCGGGACTACTCCGCCGTTTCTCAGCACCCACCCGCTCGACGAGAGGCGCATCAGCGAGCTGCAGTATTACCTCCCTGAAGCCATCGCCGAATACAAGGGCTGAGTATGGACAAACCCGCCCGACGCCGCGAGTGCTTCGCCCGGATCAATTCGCTGAGTAACGAGGAGAAAGCCGCCGCCTCGGCGAAGATAAGAGAGCTAGTAATGAGCTCCCCGCTTTTCCGTGAGGCGGACACTGTCTTCTCTTTTGCCGCGCTCCCCGGTGAACCCGATCTCGGTCCGCTCGTCGCCCGGTACCCTGACAAAGTCTGGGCCTATCCGAAAGTCGACGATGATGACAAACTCACGTTTTATGCGGTAGAGACGGACCTCGCCCTCAGTCGCGGCACCCTCGGAATCTCTGAGCCCGAGCCTAAACCCGACCGGCTTCAGCCGCCCTCGGCACCCGATCTCATTCTTGTCCCGGGGCTCGGCTTTGACCTGCGTTCGCTGACCCGTCTCGGCCGGGGAAAAGGTCACTACGACCGTTATCTCGCTCTCGTCCTCAAGGAAAAAAGGCCCGTTACCTTTGTCGGCGTGGGTTTTTCGGTGCAGTTCATGACCCTGGTTCGGGAATCACACGACATTAGGATGCACCGCCTGCTGACCGAGAACGGATGGGCCGGTTGAGAAACGAACGATGGCCCCTTTTACTGAAAAGTGCCGCCGAAACCAGCTTCACGAAGAGTCTGCATCACCTCGTAGGGTTTGAAATCCTCGCCCTCGATCTTGACGCTCGTGGCCCCGGATTTCGCCTCGTGGGATTTCACGCCCTTGACGGACGCAACCGCCCTCGCAAACGCCTTCACACAGCCGGCGCAGCAGAGATGCGCGTCGCGCACGATCATCGTATTGGTGGTGAACTCGTCGGGCTTGAGATCCGCTATCTTGAGGACGTCGTGGTCGGAGCTACCGAAAAAGCCGGCCGCAAGGATGCTGCGCAGAGCGGCCTGCGCGTCTTTACCCGAAGCTGCCGCGACGGAAATGGAGCCTTCTTTCCGGTTCGGAGTGATCACGACCCCGGCCGGGACCGGCGTCTTTTCATTCGCGGCGATGTTTGTGACTGCCTCTTCGCAGTCCCTGCAGCAGAGGTGGACCCCGCTGAGTATGACGGTGACAGGACCCTCCGGCTCCGTCCGGGGCTGGGGTGGGTTCACGCCCGAGTCTACCGTCGCCTTCATCGCCACGCTCTCCTTCGCCACCGCGTCCTGAATGAAGACGCCGTCCTCGGGGGAAAGGCCGCTGAGAGGCACTTCATAGATTTGTCCGTTGCCGAGTTTGATTTTTACAGTGGTCTCATTCTTCATCCCGGCAAACTCCGCCGTGATCTTTTTCCCGTCAGATGCCCGCGTCCATTCACGCACCTCGGCGTATCCCGGCGTCAGGAAAAAAAGCGTGATCAGCACGAGCAAAAATAAGACGGCGAACCTTTTCATGCGCGCAGAATACTAACTTTCCCGGATTGAGGTCAATTCCCTATTCTGAAACTTTTCGCAATAAGATAACGAACGAACCGGGTTCCGAAGCGTCGAAGTAACAGGGGCTCGCTCAGTTAAACCGCAGCGGCACCAATCCCGGATATCTGAAAAACCTCCATGCTCCACGTCGTCCCGATTGACAGCGGATTTGAAGCATGATCGAATCTATTCTCCATGAAACCTTCTCTCCTCCCCGTCCTTCCGGCGCTTCTCGTCCTCTCTCTCACGGGCCGGGCGGAGACCCCTCCGGCACCGCTCGAACTCCTCTCCCTCGATGCGTGGACCGATACCGGCGACTGGGCCAAAGCAGGGGAAATCCACGGCAGCACTCAGGAAAAAAAATGGAAATCCATCGCTCCTGGAGAAGCGGTTTTATACAACGGCACCGAAGGCAAGACCACCAATATGGTCAGTAAAGGGATGCATGGCGACGCGGAGCTCGAAGTCGAGTTCATGATTCCAAAAGCGTCCAACTCGGGTATCTATCTGATGGGGCGCTACGAAATTCAAATCCTCGACAGCTACGGCAAAGCCGACAACGTTCTCTCTTTTGCCGATTGCGGCGCGGTGTACGAACGCTGGGACGACAGTAAACCGGAGGGTTCGAAGGGCTATGAAGGCACCGCACCCGCGACCAACGCCTCGACCGCTCCCGGAACCTGGCAAAGCTATCAGATCCAGTTCCGAGCTCCACGTTTTGACGCCGGGGGAAAAAAAACCGAGAATGCCCGATTTCTTCGCGTCGTACACAACGGGGTTGTCATTCACGAGGATGTCGAGGTAACCGGGGCCACGAGGGAAGGATCCCAAGGGCCGGAAGTTCCCCTGGCTTCCCTTAAAGTGCAAGGAGACCATGGCCCCGTTGCCTTCCGCAAATTCATCCTTCGCCACACCACCTTCAAGTAACGGCGTTTCCCGCCGGGCTCTCCCGGCTAGTCCCTTTCCCGGTTCAATCGCTGAAGAGCGGGTCATCCTTGTCCCCACCTGAAAGAAGGAAAGCAAGGAGGTCGAGGACATCGTCTTTGCTGAGGGTGTTGAGAAGGCCTGACGGCATCATACTGACGGGAGATTCCGTCTTGGTTCGGACGCGCTTACGGTCAACGGAAACAAGCTCGTGCGGTCTCATCATGTCCGTATTTACCTGCAGGGTGTCCCCCGAAAGGCTTACAATGCGGCCGGTAACGAGAGTGCCGTCCACCAATTCAAAAATCATCTGGCCATACGGCGACAGAATTTCCCTGCTCGGATCAGTGATGGACTCAAGGAGATCGCGCGGACTGAATTTATCCCCTGCTTTTGAAAGGTCCGGACCGACCGCTCGACTATACTCCTTGAACTGATGGCAGGCAGAGCAACTCGCGGCACTGAAGAGGCGGCTTCCATTTCGAAAATCACGATTTCCCTCCAGTCCGACGGAGATAACGTCATCGAAGTCGGCTACATTCCATGCCTGCACAAAGGGGCGCGTTCCGGAGGGCGTGATCGGAGAGACAGGCGACCCGGGGCTGAAACTCTCGGCATGCGTGCCTCCACCGGCCACCGGCGCTGCGGACGGAGAGGTGACCGGATCCTTCCCGAAGAGAGTGAACCCGGCGAGGAGAATGATCGCGAGGGGTATATTCCGTAAAGTCATCTGAGCGCCCAGTGTAGTCCCTTACGCCCGCGCATGGCAAGACCCGGGGTAGGCCAAATGGCGCAATCGTGGGCATTTGCGGGTGGCGGATAGGCCTGCCGAAGCCGAACTTTCGGATTTCGCCCGGCGGACTTTGGCCTATAGTCCGTCCCTCTATTCCCCCGACCATGAAATCAGCCCTCGCTCCCCTCTCCCTCACCGTGCTGCTCTTTCATCCCTGCCTCGCGCAGGATGCTGATCCGGAAAAAGGGAAAACGCTCGCCGCTCCGGTCGAATTTTTGACGAAGGAGGCATACGACAGCGAGGCACAGGTCCGCATCAGCAATTTCAAGCTGCCCGAGGGCGTCACCGCGAGCCTTTTCGCCGACTCAAGCCAGACCCAGAACCCCAGCGCGATCTGCTTTGACAACAAAGGACGCCTTTATATCGCCGAGATCCACCGCTGGCGTAGCGGGGTGCAGGACATCCGCAACGAGCAGCGACTCCTCCTCGACGATATCAATAACAGGACTTCGGAAGACCGTCTCAGGATGTATGAGCAGGACCAATTGACGCGTCCACTCTCTTTCTACACGGAATTCACCGACCGCATCGTCCGTGTCGAAGACACCGACGGCGACGGTCGCGCCGATACCTCGAAAGTCTGGGCCGATGGCTTTAACGACGTCCTCGACGGTCCCGGGATCGGCCTGATCGCGGGGGAAAAGGACGACATCTACTACACGAACATCCCGCATCTCTGGCATCTCCGCGACACCAACGGCGACGGCAGCGCCGACGAGCGCACCTCCCTGCAGAATGGCTTCGGCGTGCGCATGAGCATCTCGGGCCACGACATGCACGGGCTCGTGTGGGGGCCGGATGGCAAACTCTACTGGTCCATCGGCGACCGCGGCTATCATTTCACGACGAAGGAAGGCCGCCACTACGATCGTCCCTACACCGGCGGCGTCTTCCGCTGTGATCCTGACGGCTCGAATCTCGAAGAGGTCTACTCGGGCCTCCGCAACCCGCAGGAGCTCGCCTTTGACGAATTCGGCAACCTTTTCACCTGCGACAACAACGCCGACGCCTGGGACACGGGACGTCTCGTTTACCTCATCGAAGGCGGAGACTCAGGCTGGAATCACGGGCATCAGGTCCTGATGAATTTCCGAAATCAGCTCAAGCTGCGCACCCCGGTCTATACCCATCCCGGGCATAAGGAGATCCCGATGAATCCGTGGATGACCGAGTCGATCTGGGAGCCGGAGCACGAGGGCCGCCCCGCCTATGCCCTCCCTCCCGTCGATAAACTCTCGTGGGGACCGAGCGGACTCGTCTACAACTATGGTGCCACCGCGATGCCCGCACGCTACGCGGGTCATTTCTGGGTCTGCAACTTCGGAGGATCCAACGGCGATCTTGAGGCATTTTCCATAAAAAATCAGGGGGCCGGTTTCTCCCTCGAGCACCGTGAAATCTTCATGGTCGGGCTCGGTAATACCGATGTCGAGTTTGGTCCGGACGGACGCCTGTATCTGAGCTGCTTCAACAACAGCGGCTGGATGAAGCAGGACCTCGGGAACATCTACGTGCTTGAGGCGACCGCTCCGGAAAACGCCGGTCTCATCGACAGCACCCGGGACATTCTCCTGAAAGACTTCGCCGGCCTCGACGGCAAAACCCTCGACGGACTCCTCGGACATCCGGACATGCGCGTCCGCCAGCGAGCCCAGTTCGCACTCGCCGGGAGGGAAGCGGAAGGCGCGACCCTTTTCACCGCCGCCGCCACGCAGACGGCGAACCGCCTCAAACGCCTCCACGGCATCTGGGGACTCGGTCAACTCGCGCGAAAAGACACTGCCCTGCTCGAAAAAGTGATCCCCCTGCTTACCGACCCCGACGCCGAAGTGAGGGCACAGGCCGCAAAAGTGCTCGCCGACTCCCGCACCCCCACCGCCGGGGAAGCTCTCCTTGCCGTCCTCTCGGACGAATCCGCCCGGGTCAAAGCCTTCGCCGCAATCGGTGTCGGCAAATGCGGTAATGTCCCCGCTCTCGTGCGCCTCCTCGAGATTCTCGCCGGGAATGACAATAAAGACGTCTTTCTCCGCCACGCCTGCGTCCAGGGCATCTGGTATTTGAATGAGCGGGAGAAAATTCTCAAGGAGGTCAAAAACGAATCAGCCGCCGTGCGGCTCGGAGTCCTCCTCGCGCTTCGCAAGCTGAACGATCCCCGCGTAAAATACTTCCTTAACGACACCGATGAGACGGTTCGCTTCGAGGCGATCCGGGCGATCAACGACCTCGACCTGCTCACCGCCCTGCCCGATCTCGCCGATCAGGTGAAGGGCTACGCCTCAGCCGAAGCGGAACTCCGTCTGCCCTCCGATCATCGTGACTGGATCATCCAGACCCGCCTCATCAATGCAAATTTCCGCGTCGGCGGCAATGATAACGCGGCCAACCTCCTCGCTTACGCCGCGCAGACGAAACTGCCCGCGATGCTGCGCGAACAGGCTCTTCTCGCGATCGAGGAATGGAAAAAACCCAATCCGGTCGACGCGACAAACGGCTATTATCGGCCCCTCGCGCCGGAGAGCCGGGACGACATCAGTGCCGCAGTGAAGGAGGGACTCCCCGCCGTGTTCGCCGGCGCCGAGGGTGGCCTCGTCGGACTCGCCACCCGTATCGCCCTGGCTTACGGAATTGATGCTCCCGAAGAACTCCTTGTGGCCCAAATCAGGGACAGCAAGGCAGCGATAACCTCGCGCATCAGCTCACTTGAAGGACTTGCCCGTCAGAATCCCGCTGCCCTCGCGCCGCTCTGGGACGAGCTCCTGAAGTCCGATGATGCCTTTCTCCGCTCGGCAGCGGTAAAGCAACTCCTCATGATCGAGCCCGCCCGTGGCCTCGCCGCCGCCCTCGCCATGGCACAGTCCGACGCCGTCGCACTGCGCCAGAAGGGCTACCGTCTCCTCGCCGAATCGAAGACACCCGAAGCCGCCGCTCTTTTCCGCGAACGGCTCACCGCGATCGAAACGGAACTCCCCGGCGCCCTCCTCGATCTGCTTGAGAGCGCGGCTGACGTGAAGGACGCCGCCGTCAACGATCTCCTTATTGCTTACGAAAAGGGAATCGATCCCTCCGATTTGATGAACGCTTTTAAGCCGGCTCTCGAGGGGGGCAGTGTCGAGAGGGGAAAAGAAATTTTCTTGACCCATGCCGCCGGTCAGTGCTCCAAGTGCCACAAAATCGACGGGGACGGAGGCATTGCCGGACCGGAACTCACCGGGATAGGTTCCCGCCAGCAAAAGGAATACCTTCTTGAGTCCCTCATTGCCCCTAGCAAGGTCGTCGTGCCCGGCTATGGAATCACTCTGGTGACACTCAAAAACGGGGAGAGCCTCGGGGGGATGCTCATGAAGGAGAACGAACAGAGCATTGTCATCAGTGCGCCGGATCCCCAGAACCCGGACAAGCAGATCGAGCGGACCATTCCGATGAGCGAAGTGGAAAACCGCCAACCGCCCGTCTCGGCGATGCCCCCTATGACTTTTATACTCAGCAAAACCGAGCTTCGCGATCTTGTGGCCTATTTGAGCTCGCTGAAAGCGAAAGGTGAAAAAAACGGCCATTAAATCCGCCGCTCGCCCGTTAAAGAATGAGTTCGGCTTGTCATTGAAGTCGCTCTCAAAATCTTCTATTGTTCTCCCATGAAGAGATTCCTTCTTCTCGCCACTTTTTTTTGCGCCACTTCGGCTGATGCAGCGGATCCACCGACCAAGCGCACGGGAGGGCTCTTCAACTTCGGCTCTCAAAAGAGTGCGCAGATATCGGCGGGGCTCTTTCCCGATCGCGGTCATGCGGCCGAGTCAACCAGCACCATCGTTAAACCATCGGCGAACGCGCCTGCTTCCTCCCCCGGCTCGGGAGGAAGCGAGATTTTCCGCACCGGCCAGCCCAAGCCGGTCGACGCCGTCTCTTATGTGATACAAAACGGACGAAAGATCGAACGCCCCGTCGAAGGGGCAGCTCCCCTCACGGCACCGGCCACCGAACCCGCATCGGCGACTCAGGCAATCGAGTTGGCGCAGAACAACGGAGTCGAACTCGCCTCGGGCGAGGGCAGGAAAAAAGGCGGACTCTTTGCCTTCGGACGTCGCGGCGATAGTGCTGAAGAAAATGCAGTCGTCACCCCCGTCCCTGTCGAAGGCGGCTTCGCCCCTCCAAGGGCGACCCCGCCCGCTGTCGCCGCGCCTTCCCCGGCTCCCGCGCGGAATCTCGCGGCAGCGCCCCCCGTCACCGAAACGGCTGAGACCCCGAATTTTGCCGGAATCGAAAAGGAAAAGGGAGATAGGTTCGGCTGGATCCCCTTCATGGGCCGAAAGAAACAGGAAGCCGCCCCTGTGATGGAGCCCTCAGCTCCTGCCATCGTCGCGACCGCCGAACCTGTCGCTTCGAACCCTCCGCGCAGCAATGCTCCGGCACCCGCGACTCCCGCGACTCCCGCGA
>DIVG01000092.1:0-6225 GCA_002422425.1 Akkermansiaceae bacterium UBA6138
CACCAGTTCCGCGTCGAGTTCGCGCAGGAAGTCGGCGGTCTCGTCTGCGGGCGGACGGGACTTCTTTTTCGGCGGCATCTCGCCGCGCGCGACGGCATCGTGGACCCGCACCCACACGCCGGGATGGGGGTCCTCGAGGGTGAGTTCGGTCAAATCGATCCCGCCCTTTTCCGTGTCCGGATCGTGGCATTCGTAGCAGTGCCGCTCGAGAAAAAGCACGGGCGAGGCGAGGAGGGGGTCGGCGAAAGCCGCGAGAAAAACGGCGATGGCGGGAAAGGGGCGATTCATGGGAAAATTCAGCGATGGACCAGCCGCACCGGCAGGTTCGGTTGCGTTTTGAGGGTGAGCTCCACGGCATCGGCGAAGAGGAGCGGAGGCATGGGAACGCGAAGATTGGGGCGTGCGCTGATCTGGATCACGGCAAAGTCGGCCTCGGTCGGGACGAGCGATTTTGCGGTGAGCCGCTCCCACCCATCACCGCTCCCGCCGAAGGTGGTGAGCTGGGCCGAGCCGCTCGCGATGGCTTCGGGGATGCAGTGCGGCCAGCTCTGATGCCGGCTCTCAGCCTCTCCCTGGAAGAGGAAGATCTGGCAAAAAAAAGTGACAGACGGCGTCGAATCCGCCGCCCTGGCGTCGAGAAAGCTCGCCGACAACTCCAGCACGGAATCTCCCCCGGCACCGAGGCTCGCGCGGAGCGGCCGCAGATCGACCAGCTGAAAGACATCGCAGGCGATGGCCCGGCCCTCCGGATCGCCGGCGTCGCCTTCCGCCTTCACAAAACGCAAGGTGCGCCGACCTTCCGCGGCCCTCATGCCCTCCGCGAGGATGCCCTCCGCGAGGACGACCTCCGCCGCGTCGCCGCTCCAGACGCCGGTCCCCTTGGGAAAGCCGGCCGCCACCGCGCCGCCCTCGAAGCTCCCGTCGTCGAGCGTTAAGAGGCGCTCCGCCGTTGCCACCGCGCGAGGGGACACCATTCCCCATGCGACCGTGGCGCAGAACAGCCCGATGACGAGACCTGCCGCCGCCGCGAGGGCGGGGCGCGACTTCCAAGGGCGGCGGTTCGGGGCGGGCGCGCGCTCGGGAGTGCGGTAGGCCTCCTGACGGAAATGATCGTGCAGCGCCGTCGAGCGCAACTGCATCGCGGCGAATTCGCGGCGTCGCCCGGGATCATCGCGGAGCACGCGCTCAAGCGTTTCGATTTCGGCGGGAGAAAGCGCGCCGTCCTCGTAGCGCACGAGGTTTGCGAGGAATTCGGGATCGGTCATGACGAGGCCTCCTGTGCCATCCTGAGTTTCATGCATTCGCCCAGAGTCCGGTGAATCCGGGTGAGGGCCTGATAAACGGTTTCAATCTTTTTCCCCATGATCTCCGCGACTTCGGGACAGGGGCGGCGCTCGAAATAGCGGAGACGCAAAAGCTCGCGATTGTTCGGCGTGATCGTGCCGAGGCAATGGCGCAGGGCTTCGTGCATGGGGCTGGCCTCGGACTCGTCCGGCCATTCCGCGGCGAGGGTGGCGAGCATGGCTTCGCTCAGGCCGATGTAGCGCCCGTCACGGGCGCGGAGCAGATCGATGGAGCGGTTCCGTCCCGCGACACGGGCCCAGTGGATAAGGTGCGCGGGAGTCTCGAACTCCGCGGCGCGACCGACCGCCTTTACCGAGACTTCCTGAAAGACATCCTCGGCGAGATGGTAATCCCTCGTGACGCTGGCGAAGTAGGCCGTGAGCGGCAGTCGCTCGGCGAGCAGGGTGGCGGCGATGGATTCGGGCGGGAGCATGATGGTTCCGCAGTTACTACGTTGAAGAAGACGGAATCTCGACACGGGGAGGGAGATGGCTATCCCAGACTTCTTGACACGAGAGGCATGAAGCAGTAATATCAAGTGTTCTTTTGATTAATTAATGGCGATTTCCCTGCACTCCCCGCCGCCGGAAAAAATCGCCCTTTTTCGCTCCCTCTTCCGCGGGCGAGAGGAGGTCCATGCGCGGCGCTTTGAGAACCCCAAAACGGGCCGGTCGGGCTATGCGCCGGCCTGCGGCAATGAGTGGGTGCGGGGTATTTGCGAAAAGCCGCGAATCAAATGCGGCGACTGCCCGCACCAGCGCTGGCTGCCGCTCTCGAACGAGGTGCTGCGCCGGCATCTCTCGGGCTGCGACGAGCGCGGGCGACACTTCGTTGCGGGCGTGTATCCGATGCTGCTCGACGAGCGTTGTCACTTTCTCGCGGTGGACTTCGACGAGGGCGACTGGGCGGTCGATGCCCGTGCCTTTCTGGAGACCTGCGGTCGTCTCGAGATTCCCGCAGCGCTTGAGAGATCTCGCTCCGGGGCGGGCGGACATGTCTGGATCTTCTTCGAGGCGGCGGTCCCGGCCGCGCTCGCCCGCAGACTCGGGGCGCATCTGCTGACCGAGACGATGGAACGCCGTCCCGAGGTCGGATTGAGGTCCTACGACCGCCTTTTCCCCAACCAGGACACCCTGCCTCAGGGCGGCTTCGGGAACTTGATCGCCCTGCCCCTGCAGAAGGCGGCGCGCGATGCGGGCAATAGCGTCTTCGTGGACGAGGCTCTGACTCCCTACCCGGACCAGTGGGCCTTTCTCGCCTTAATCGGGCGGGTGACAGCAGAGCGCCTGGAGGCTCTGGTGAAGCGGGCCGAGTCGCAGGATCGCGTCCTCAGGGTGCGGCGGGTGGCGTCGGACGAGGAACTGGAAAACGCCGAGGCTCCCTGGCTCTGGTTTCCTTCGCGAAAAAGTCGCGTCGTCCTCTCCGGTCCGATGCCGGAGTCGCTGGAGCTGGTCCTTGCCGATCAGCTCTACGTGCCCAAAGCGGACCTGCCGCCCTCCCTGCGCAACGCCCTGACGCGGCTCGCGGCCTTTCAGAATCCCGAGTTCTACCGGGCGCAGGCGATGCGGCTCTCGACCCACGACAAACCCCGCGTCGTCGCCTGCGCGGAGGATCTGCCGCAGCATCTCGGTCTCCCGCGCGGCTGTCTGGAGGAGGCGCTCGACCTGCTCGGCGGTCTGGGCATTCGAAGCGAACTACGCGACGAGCGATGTGCCGGAACGCCGGTGGAGGTAGCGTTCACCGGCGTTCTCATGCCGGAGCAGCTCCGTGCGGGCGAGGCCATGATGGCCCACGATTTCGGTGTGCTCGCGGCGACGACAGCCTTCGGCAAGACCGTGCTGGCAGCGTGGTTGATCGCACAGCGCGGCGTGAATACCCTCGTGCTGGTGCATCGCCGACAATTGATGGAGCAATGGGTGGAGCGGCTCGGCCAGTTTCTCGGGTTGGAGGCGAAAGAGATCGGGCGCTGGGGCGGGGGAAAGAAAAAGCTCACGGGGCGGATCGACATCGCTCTCCTTCAGAGTCTCGTGCGCAAGGAAGAGGTCGAGGAGCTCGTGGCGAACTATGGGCATCTCGTCGTGGATGAATGCCACCATCTTTCGGCCCACAGCTTCGAGCTGGTGGCGCGTCGCGCCAAGGCCTGCTTTGTCACCGGTCTTTCTGCGACGGTGGCGCGGAAGGACGGCCATCATCCCATCGTCTTCATGCAATGCGGGCCGGTGCGCCACCGGGTCGACGCCCGTGAGCAGGCGTCGCGTCGTCCCTTCACCCATGAGGTGATGGTGAGGCCGACCGGCTTCCTGCCTCCGGGCGAGCCGGAGGAAGATCGGCGTCGCGAGTTCCAACGGCTCTGCAATTCCCTGATGAATTCGGAATCCCGCAACGATCTCATCGTCGCCGAGGTGGTGAAAGCCGTTCGGGAAGGGAGATGTCCTCTGGTCCTGACCGAGCGAACCTCGCATCTTGAGGTCCTCGTCGAGCGATTGATGAACGAGGTGCCGCATATCATCACCCTGCGCGGGGGGATCTCGAAGAAAGCAATGAAGCTGATGCTCGAGCGGCTCCGCGCGGTTCCGGAGGGCGAGGGCCGGGTCGTGGTCGCGACGGGGCGCTTCGTTGGCGAGGGCTTCGACGACGCGCGGCTGGACACGTTGTTTCTGGCGATGCCGGTCTCGTGGCGCGGGACCGTGGCGCAGTATGCGGGGCGTTTGCACCGGCTCCATCATGGCAAGCGCGTTGTGCGCATTCACGACTATGCCGATCTCGACGTGCCGATGCTGTCCCGTATGTTCGACAAGCGGTGCGCGGGCTACGAGGCGGTGGGTTACAAGATCCTCCTGCCGGCGAGCGCACTTCCGGGATGGCCGATCGAAGTCGCTCTGCCGGTTGATGCCGCCTGGAAGACCGACTATGCCGCCAGCGTGCGGCGCTTGATCCGCGATGGGGTGGATGTGCCGTTGGGAAATCTCTTTGTCGCGGCCTCGCGGAACCCTGAGGCGGATTCCGAGGGGGCGGCCCGCGCCCGCAGCGCGAGCGAGGCGTTTATTTTCCGGCGATTCGAGACCCTGCCCGAATTGGCGGGTAAGTTCCGACTCAATGCGCTGCTGCCGATTCCATTTGACGATCGCGGCCGCATGGAGGTCGACCTGCTCTGCGAGTCGGAGCGCTTGGTCATCGAGATCGACGGTGCGCAGCACCTCGGGGACGCCGAGGCCTATCGGCGCGATAGGCGCAAGGACGCGCTGCTCCAGAGCCACGGGTGGCTCGTGCTGCGTTTTCTGGCGGACGATCTCGGGAAGCGCCTCGACGAGGTGCTGGACCGGGTATTGCGGGTGGTTGCGGGGAGGGGCCGTCAGGTCTGACTACTTGGACGATGAGAGGCTCCACTCCGGCAGGCGCATCAGCTCCCCGCCCTTCAGCGCACTCTCGTGCGAGAGAATGCCGCAGAGGGTAATATTTGCCGACTGGATCGCGTTCGGATACCCTTCGCCGGTCCCCCGGAGCAGCTCCACGAACTGATGCACGAGGTGCGGGTGGGAGCCGCCGTGTCCGGCGCCCTGGGTGAAGCTGAGATGCTCTTCGCCGCCGTCACCGCCGTAGACGCCACCTTGGGTGAAGGGGGCGATCTCGTCCGGAAGAAGATGGCCATAGTCGGGGCAGGTGACGCGCTCGGGGATCTCGGGTTCGGGCTTTTTCGCAGTATGGACGACGAGGGGCTCGTGCTCGACGAGGGGCCACTCGACTGCTTTTTTCGAGCCGTAGACTTCGAAGCTCTCGCGGTATTGGCGGGCGACGTCGAAGAGGGAACGGTAGACCTGGGCGCTGAGATCGCTTTTGTGGAATTTGATGTGGGTCGTCTCGACGGCGAAGGGCGAGCCGTAGCACGAGTGCATCTCCTCACGGATCGTGCCGCTGGGGAAACAGCTCACATACTCGGCCTCATTTCGGGCAAGCCCGAGGACGGGCCCGACGCAGTGGGTCGCGTAGTGCATCGGGGGCAGGCCCGGCCAGTAGCCCGGCCAGCCGTCCATGTCCTGCTGGTGGCTCGCCTTGAGGAACTGCAGTTTGCCGAGCTCGCCCTTGTCGTAGAGTTCTTTCATGAAGAGAAATTCGCGGGCGTAGACGACGGTCTCCATCATCATGTAGTGGAGTCCGGTTTCGCGGCAGAGTTCGACGATGGCTTTGCAGTCCTCGACCGAGGTCGCCATCGGCACGGTGCAGGCGACATGTTTGCCGGCGCGAAGGGCGGCGAGGGTGTGTTCGGCGTGATTCGGAATCGGGGTGTTGATGTGGACAGCGTCAATGTCAGGATCGGCGAGGACGTCGGCGTAGTCGGTGTAGCGTTTTTCGATGCCGAACTTGTCGCCGATTTCGTTGAGCAGTTCGGGATTGCGCTGGCAGATGGCGCTCATTTCCGCATTGGGATGGCGCTGGTAGATGGGGATGAACTCGGCGCCAAAGCCGAGACCGATGATGGCGACGCGGGGTTTGCTGATGGGCTGAGTCATGTGGTAAGAAGAGTAGATCTAGACAATTGGAACGCTCCTTCGCGTCCGCCCGGGGTTCTTGAAGCCGATGGACGGATTTTATGTGATTCCAGCCCTGGCGGGATTTGATTGCGGCGTCACGAGCGTTTCAGGTGATCATCTCCCGCAGGATGTGTCCATGCACATCCGTGAGACGTCGGTCGATGCCGTTGTTTCTAACGCTGAGGCGCTCGTGGTCGATCCCGAGTTGGTGCAGGACCGTTGCATGGATGTCGTAGACGGAGGACGAGTGCGCGCGATCCTGCGGGCGGAATCCCCATTCGTCGCTCTCGCCGTAGGTGCCGCCCTTGATCCCGCCGCCGCAGAGCCAGTTGGTGAAAACGAAGGGGTTGTG
>DIVG01000092.1:6312-8438 GCA_002422425.1 Akkermansiaceae bacterium UBA6138
TTTCGCCCGAAAAATTCGCTCTCGGCCTTTTCGTTGATCGTCGTGTCGTCGATACCGGGTCCCTCGGGAGCGAGGCCGTAGAGCGTCTTGATGTAGTCGGGCTCGCGCGAGAGATCGAGGGCGTCGGTCGCGCTGAGCTGCATGGCCGCGGCGAGTTCGTAGGAGCGGACCCGGGCGCTGAGCCTGTCATCGCCGGAATGAGATAGGGCGTGGAGGGAATTCAGCTGCGAGAGGGCATCGAGTCCGGCACGGTCGTTCTGCGGGGTAATAAAGCGGCTCGCCGGGGCGACGAGATCGGCGATGGGCGTCTCGCTCCCGGGGCGGATCACGGTGCCCTGATGGCGGGCGGGAAGAAAGGCGTTGGCCCAGTTTTTCGATCCGTTCGAGGCGAGTCCGCGATGATCGGGGAGAACGACGAAGGATGGCAGATTCTCACTCTCACTTCCGAGCGCATAGGAGACCCACGAGCCCGCACTGGGGAAGCCCGGAAAGGTGAAGCCTGTCGATTGCAGCAGGGTCCCCTGGCTGTGCACGCCGGTTTTCCCGACGACGTTGTGGACAAAGGCGATCTCATCGACGACCTCGCCGAGCGGAGCGACGACCTCGCTGAGCCTCTTGCCGCTCTGTCCGTAGGGCTTGAATCCCCATGGCCCGGCAAAGCAGGCACCGGGGGTGCTTTGGAACAGCTCGACGGTCTCGCCCGGATCCCAGGGGGTGCCGTCCTTTTCTTTCAGGAGCGGTTTATGGTCAAAGGTATCGACGTGGCTCGCCGCCCCCGCCATGAAAAGCTGGATGACCCGCTTTGCCCGCGGCGGCGCATGGAGCACGCCCGAGAGGGCGCCGTCCCGGGCGAGCATGTCCGTGAGAGCGAGACCGGAGAACGAGCCCGCTAGTGTGCCGAGGAACTGGCGGCGGTTGGGTTGGAGGGGGCTTGGGGCACTCATTGATGAATAGAATAGAATCGTATTTCGGTAGGGACGCCTCGACGAGGCGTCCGCTGAATGTCACTGGATGTCCAATACGGACGCCTGGGCCAAGCGTCCCTAGCGGCGCTGTCGCGCAATGAATGGGTGAGATCACTCCACATACACAAAAGCGTTCAGGTTCATCACGACGCGGGCGAAGCTTTCTTCGCCGTGCTCTTTCAAATGGCCGACGAGCACCGGTCGTTCCTCCGGCGTGGGAAGGCGTCCGATCGCGAGGCGGCAGGCGAGGTCGACTTTTTCTTCCGGCGACGCGGGGGCTTCGCGGCGGAGACGTTCGGCGAAGTGGATCGACATGGCCTCGACGAAACGGTTGTTCCACTGCGTCAGCGCCTGCAGGGCGGTGGTCGATTCGTCGCGCCCGGGCACGCTCATGGACGGGTCGGCGCAGTCGAGCGTCGTCAGCATGGGCTGCGGCTGCGAGCGCACGACAAAGCGGTAGATGGTGCGGCGGTGGGCGACGGGATCGTTCGGATCGTGGAGGTGATACTGGTAATGGGGTGAATGTTCGGGTTTTTCGATGACAAAATCCTGAAAGGGTTTGCCGCCGGATTTTCGATCGAGTTTTCCGCTCACCGCGAGGACCGAGTCACGGAATTCCTCCGCCGAGAGTCTCCGCCGGTTCGCGCGCCAGAGGGTCGTGTTGCTTCCGTCGATCGCGGCATTCGCCTCGTCGTGGGTGACCGAACGGCGATAGGCCTCGCTCGTGACGAGGAGACGGACGACTGATTTTAATGAGTTGTCAGGATCATCCCGCAGCGTCGCGGCGAGGTAGTCGAGCAGCTCTGGATGGGTCGGCTCCATCCCGCCGCGCCCGAAGTCATTCGGCGTGCCGACGAGGGGCGCGCCGAAGGTCCACTGCCAGAGCCGGTTGACAATGGAGCGCCACACGAGCGGGTTGTCGTCACGGACGAGGTAGGCGGCGAGGGCGGCGCGGGCCCTGCCTTCGTCCCAGGTCTCGCCGGCGAGTTCGGGGAACTGTTCCGCTACTCCCGACCAGAGCGGCGGGGCCCCCGGCGAAACGGCATCGCCCGGAGAAGTGAGATCGCCGCGATGGAGCACGTGGACGGGACGCGGCTTGCCCTCGGTCGGGCGGAAACTGCCACCCTGGGTGAAACGCGTCGCCGCCGCGTAGACGAGTTC
>DIVG01000084.1 GCA_002422425.1 Akkermansiaceae bacterium UBA6138
CCAGCTGCGGAAAAGCCCAACGTGCTTTTTCTCATCTCCGACGATCTCAACAACTACCTCGGCTGCTACGGAGACCCGAGGGCGAAGACGCCGAACCTCGACGAACTGGCTGCGCGCGGGGTCATGTTCGAGCGCGCCTACTGCACCTTCCCCCTCTGTGGTCCGAGCCGGAACTCGATGCTCACCGGCCTCTACCCGAACAGCAACGGCATTCTCTCTAACGCCCAGATCTTCCGCCAGGCCATTCCTGATCATACCAGCCTTTCGCAGACCTTCCGCCGTGCCGGCTACTTCGCGGCCCGCATCGGCAAGCTCTATCACTACAACGTGCCCAAGTCCGTCGGCACCGACGGGCACGACGATCCCGCCTCGTGGGAGCTCGAACTGAACCCCGCCGGGATCGACCGGCTCGAGGAGGAGAAGGACACTTTCACCCTGACACCGGGACAATTCGGCGGCACCCTGAGCTGGTATGCCTCGCCGAAGGATGATGAGCATCATACTGACGCGATGCTGGCAAAGGACGCCGAATGGGTCCTGGAGCGCTGCGCCAAAGAGAAGGACAGGCCCTTCTTCCTTGCGGTCGGTTTCTTCCGCCCGCACACGCCCTACGTCGCCCCGAAGGTTCCTTACTTCGATCTCTACGATCCCGACGAGATGCCGCTCTTCCCCGCGATCGAACAAAAGTCGCCGGACGTCCCTCCCGCCGCCTACGGAAGTCACAAAAAAGAGCAGGAAAAGCTCACCGACGAACTTCGCCGGCAATGTGTGCAGGCCTATTACGCGAGCATCAGTTTCATGGACGCGCAGGTCGGGCGCGTCGTCGATGCTCTCGATCGACTCGGTCTCGCGGAGAACACCATCATCGTCTTCACGAGCGACCACGGCTACCACATGGGCGAGCACGGACTCTGGCAGAAGATGAGCCTTTTTGAAAACAGCGCCCGCGTGCCGCTGATGGTCGTCGCTCCGGGCACGACCGAGCCGGGAACGGTGGTGAAGGAACCGGTGAGCCATCTCGACCTCTACCCGACCCTGACCGAACTCGCGGGATTGGAAGCGCCGGAGAACCTCCAGGGCCAGAGCCTCGTGCCCATGCTCAAAGATCCGTCGGCGAAGGGTCGTGGCTGGGCGCTGACGCAGGTTGTGCGCGGCGGAGTCGGCGTTCCGAAGGCGAGCACCGCGAAAGGGGCCGGAGGCACACGTTTCTTCGGCTACAGTCTGCGCACGTCGCGCTATCGCTACACCGAGTGGGACGAGGGCGGCCAGGGCAGCGAACTCTACGACCACGGTGCCGACCCCGGCGAACTCGTTAATCTCGCCGGGAAGGCGGAACACGCCGATACGGTGGCCGAACTCAGCAAAACCCTTCGCGAGGCCGCAAAGGGGACATTTCCCGCCGATGGCGTGACGCCTGCGATCAAAGAGGGTATCTGGGCTCCTATGCTGCTTCCGTAAACCTCACTTTACCTACCGATGAAACCCCTCCTCCTCACTGCCCTCCTCGCCGCCTCCTTCAGTTTTGCCGCTGCGGAAAATCCTAACATTATCATCATCCTCGCGGATGATCAGGGCTACGGCGATGTCTCGGCTTACAATCCCGATTCGAAGATTCCGACCCCGAACATCGACCGTCTCGCAAAAGAGGGGATGAGGTTCACCGACGCACACACCTCGTCGGGCGTTTGCACTCCGACGCGCTACAGTCTCCTGACGGGACGCTATCACTGGCGCACGAAGCTCCAGAGCGGCGTCCTCGGCGGCTTTTCTCTGCCGCTCATTTCGGAAGGTCGCACCACTCTCCCGGGCTTCCTGCGCGAGCAGGGATATCATACCGCCTGCATCGGGAAATGGCACCTCGGGATGAAGTGGCCGCTCCAGAACGGGGCCGTCGCCGACGATGAAGGTAATTTCGGAAAACCGTTCAAGGACGTCGCCCTTGTCGATTACACCGTGCCCATCCAGGGCGGTCCTGTCGATGTCGGTTTCGACCATTTCCACGGTATCAGTGCCTCGCTCGACATGTTCCCCTTTGTCTGGATCCGTGACCGTCTTCCCACGGAGGTGGCGAGCGCCGAGAAGACCTGGCTTCGCACCGGTCCGGCCGGTCCCCGCTTCGAGGCTGTCGATGTGCAGCCCGGCATCACCGCGCGACTCATCGAGTATGTCGGTGAACGTGCCGATGAGGCAAAGGCCGGCACGCCATTCTTTGCCTATGTGCCGCTCGCCTCGCCCCATACGCCCATCGTGCCGATGCCCGAGTTTCAGGGAAAAAGCGGCCTCAACGCCTACGCCGATTTTGTTCTGCAAGTCGATCACGACATGGGCCTCATCCTCGATGCACTGGAATCAAATGGTCTCGCGGAAAACACGATCGTCGTTTTCACGGCGGACAACGGCTGCTCACCCCAGGCGAACATTCCCGAACTGCTCGCGGCCGGTCACAACCCCAGCCACATCTACCGCGGTCACAAAGCCGATCTCTACGAGGGCGGACACCGCGTTCCCTTTCTCGTGCGCTGGCCGGCAAAAGTAAAGGCGGGATCGGTCTCGGATCAACTTGTCGGACAGTTCGACTTCATTGCGACCTTTGCGGATTTGCTGGAGAAGCCGTTGCCTGAAGACGTGGGTGAGGACAGTGTCAGTTTTCTCCCGGCGCTGCTCGGCACCGACGAGGGTCCCATCCGTCGCAGTCTCGTGAGCCAGTCGATCAACGGCAGTTTTGCGATTCGTGATGGAGAGTGGAAGCTGCTTCTCTGTCCCGGCTCGGGCGGCTGGAGCGTCCCCCGTCCCGGCGCCGACGACACCAGTGAGATGCCCGACTTTCAGCTCTACGACCTGTCCGCTGATCCGGGAGAGACGACCAATCTCGTCGCGGAACATCCGGACCGGGTCGCGAAGATGAAAGCGGCGATGGAGGAGGCGATTGCGCGCGGTCGCACCACTCCGGGCCCCGAACTGAGGAACGACGTCGAGATCGTCCTCGTGAAGCCGCTTCCAGGTTCGCGTCCCAAGGGGAAGGCGAAGGAGTAAGGATGGCCAAAGTTCAAAAGTGCCACGATGAACCGATGAAGCGGATCTTTCTCCTCCTCGCTCTTTCCTTCGCTGGCACCCTCATCTCGCCCGGTGCCGAGCGGCCGAACATCATCCTGATGCTCGCCGACGATCTCGGCTACGGGGACCTTCCGGCTTTCGGGGGGACCGATCTCGAGACTCCCCATCTCGCCCGCCTCGCGGCGGAAGGAATGAAATTCACGGGCGCTTACGCGAATGGACCCGAGTGCACTCCGTCGCGCACCGCGATCCTGACAGGACGACACCCGCAGCGCCCCGGCGGTCTCGAATGTCCCGTTGGGACGGGCAATGTGGGCCGCTATGACGACGCCATCCGCCTGCGCGAGCAGAACGACCTCGGTCTGCCGGCGTCCATGGCGGTGCTCGCTCCTGGCCTGAAGTCGGCGGGTTATGCGACGGCTCTGATCGGGAAATGGCATCTCGGTTACGAGCTGAAGTTCAATCCGCTCGAGCAGGGATTTGATCGCTTTTTCGGCATCCTCGGCGGCAACGTTGATTATTATCGCCACCTCGAGCTTTCCGACCTGCCTGTTTTCTTCGAGGGGCGCGAGCCGATTGCCCGCGAGGGCTACATGACCGATCTCTTCCGCGACGAGGCGGTATCCTTTATTCGGGAGCGGGAAAAGGAGAAGCCTTTCTTTCTCTTCCTCAGTTTCACCGCACCTCACTTTCCCTTCCAGCCCCCCGGCACGGCTGACGAACCGATGCCGACCCGGGAAGAGTGGACCAAAGGGACGCGGGAGAACTACGTGAAGATGATCGAGAGCATGGACGCCGCCGCCGGTGCGGTCATGGCCGCCCTGCGCGAAACCGGAGCGGACGGGAACACCCTGATTGTTTTCACAAGCGATCACGGCGCCATGCCGCCGGGATCGAATGGGCCCTTTCGCGACTACAAAGAGACGCTCTTCGAGGGCGGGATTCGCACCCCCGTGCTGGCCCGCTGGCCCGGACGTTTTCAGGGAGGGACAACCGATGACCGCCCCTGGATGCTGATGGATCTCGCCCCTTCTTTTCTTTCCTTCGCGGGGGCCGCGGTTCCCGATGGGCGTCCCCTCGACGGGCATCCCGTGCTCGTCGATGTGGCGGAAAAGCGCGAGAGTCCGCTACGCGATTTTTTCTGGCGGGCGCGGCGCGGCGGGATCACATGGCGTGCGGTGCGTTCGGGCGACCTGAAATGGATCGGTCGTGAAGACAAGGAGGAAGGGACCGAAGAATGGTTCTTCGACCTCGCGGCCGATCCCGGCGAAAAAACCGATCTAAAGAAGAGTCGCGCCGATAGCGTGGCGGAGTTGAAGGCGCTCGTGAAGAACTGGGAGGCGGAGGTGAAGGCGGAGAGATGAACGGGGACGATCTTTCCCCTTGATCCTTTCTGGTCCTGACAGGATGATGCCCTCGCATGGGCACCGACGATTCCAACGGGGAAGACTCTCTCCATCAGCCTCACGACAAGCTCTTTGCGGCCACTTTCGGCGTTCCTGAAAACGCGGCCGGGTTGCTGCGTTCGACCTTGCCCGGGGATTTGTCGGCGGTGGTCGACTGGGATTCGCTCACCCTCGAGCCCGGCTCGTTCGTGGATTCCCGCTTCCGGCAGTCGCACACCGATCTGCTTTTTTCCGCCACCGTCGCGGGCGGCGAGGCCCTAATTTACGTGCTTTTCGAACACCAGAGCACCCGGGATCCAAGGCTCCCGCTGCGGCTCCTCACCTACATGGCCCGCGTCTGGGACCGGTTTGACCGGCTTCATCCTCACCCGGCAAAGCTTCCCGCCATCCTCCCGGTCGTGCTCTCGCAGAATGCCGAGATCTGGGAGGTGCCCGAGCGGCTCGTCCAGTTGCTCGACCTGCCGGAAGCGCTGGTCGAAGCCCTCCACCCCTACATTCCCGACTTCGCCTATCGCCATCTCCAACTCGCCGGAATGGACTACGAAGAGATTCCGGGAACCAGCACCGGGATCTTTGTGCTTCGTGCGATGAAAGCCGAGCGACTGGGAGCGCTCCTCGATGATGTGGTTTGGGAAGAGGACTTGCTCATTCAGGTGCCGCCCGAACTCTTCGAGATGGTGTTGCGCTACATCCTCGGCCGCGACATTGACAGGGGAGCTTTCGAGACTAGATTGAATCAGATCGGCAACCCGCAAATTCGCAGTAAAGCCATGACACTTGCTCAAGTTTATCGCCAGGAAGGCCGTCAGGAAGGCCGTCAGGAGGATATCATGGAGGCTCTTACCCTGCGATTCGGGGATGCCTCCGCCGCGGTCAAGGAGGCGGTTTTTGCGGTGGAGGATGCCGGTAAGCTTCGAACTCTTCTGCGTGCCGCGATTCAGAGTGCCTCGCTGGAGGAGTTCTCGGAACAGCTCTGAGGCGCTCCCTTATTGCCCCTCGACGATTCTCTTCGCCAGTTGATCCTCGACCGGCTCGATCGATTTACGGTGGGCCTCAGCGAGAGACTTTAGTTCTGCGACGATTTCGGAGTGCTTTGTCGTGATGTTGAAACGCTCTGACGGGTCGTGGTCGAGATGATAAAGCAGGGGCGGATCCTGCGGCGCGGGCTTCTGCTTCACGTAGGAGGTGTAAGTCGTGAAATGCGCTTTGTAGGGGCCTTTCCGAACGGCGTAGAGTTGGGCTCCCTGATAGAAAAACATCGTCTCACGCGGGCTCGGGCCGGTGCCGAAGAGGGCGGGCGAGAGGTCGTGCCCGTCGAGGGTGCGATCTTCCGGCGCCGAGCCGCCGGCGAGAGAAACGAAGGTCTGGAGCAGGTCGAGAGTGCTGCCCATCTCACTCACGATGCCCGGGGCGAGCTTCCCCGGCCATGACATCACCGTGGGGACGCGCTGCCCGCCTTCCCAGGTGCTCCCTTTCCCTTCGCGCAACAAACCCGCCGTGCCGCCGTGCGTGTCAAAAATCAGCCACGGACCGTTGTCCGAGGTGAAGACGACGAGGGTGCGTTTCTCGATGTCTGCCTCCTTTAGCGCCGCGGCAATTTCACCGACCGACCAGTCGATCTCCTCGATGACATCGCCGTAGATGCCGGCGACCGAGCGGTCCTTGAACTCGGGCGCGCGGAAGAGCGGGATGTGGGGCAGGCTGTGGGCGAGATAGAGGAAAAAGGGTCCGCCCTTCAGTTCGTTGATTTTTTTGACCGACTCTTCCGTGTAGCGTCGGGTGATGCTACGCTGATCGGCGGGGCGCTCGATCTCTTCTTCGTCTCGCAGCAGAGGCACATCATAGGCGGCGAAGTTTTCCTGTTCGGCGAGGACCAGTTGGCTTGTCTCGCGGTCGAGGCGGTTCATGTCGTTCGAGTAGGGGATCCCGAAGTAGCTGTCGAAGCCGTGGCGGGTCGGAAGGAATTCGGGCAGGTGACCGAGATGCCATTTGCCGACGCAGGCGGTGGCGTAGCCGAACTCTTTGAGCGCTTCCGGAATGGTGATCTCGGAGGCGGGGAGGCCTCCGGCGGAGTCGGGGAAGAGGACGCGTCTCACGTCCGAGGCCATGCCGCTGCGGATGGGGAGTCGACCGGTGAGGAGACCGGCACGACTCGGCGTGCAGACATTGTCGGCAGCGTAGAAGCTCGTCCATTTCTGCCCCTCGGCGGCGAGGCGGTCGAGGTGTGGCGTACGGATCGTGGGGTGTCCGAAGCTGGAGAGGTCGCCGTAGCCGAGGTCATCGCAGAAGATGACGATGAAGTTCGGCTTTTCGTCGGCCGATGCGGAAAAGGTGATACAGGTGACCGCAGCACAAAGGAGAAAAATCGGGAGAATTCGGGGCATGGGTCAACAGGGGTTGGTCCGTTACCAGACAGCGATAACTCTTGATGCCGCAACGTCAAGGGACCGGGATGCGTAAGATCGCACCGGCCGAAAGAAGACTAACAAAAGACTAATAAAACACCATTTAATCTTTGTCCAGCACGGTCCGCCACTCTTTCGCGAGATCGGGCCGCTGCTGGGTGAAGACATTGATGACGTGTCCGGCAAAGCTTGATCCGGCCTTTGAGTAGAGGTCGAAGGCGGTATCGACGCCGAGTCCCCGCAGTTCGTGGATATCTTCGGAAAATTTGCCGGCCACGGCGACGACTCCCTGGAAGCCATGGCGCCGCAGGGTCTCGACGGCGTGGACGTTGGCGGTATGAGTCGGCATTGCGAGCACGGCGAGATCGAGTCCGTCGCGGGGACAGACGGTCTCCCAGAAGTCCGAGTCGGTCGCGTCGGCGAGCTTCACGTTGCGCTCCATTGTGAGGTGTTCGGCGACGGCGCCCGGGTCGCGATCAAAGCCGATCACGAGACCGGGAAAGCGTCCCTCGAGGGCATGATAAACGGCGAGACCGACCCGACCCATTCCAAATACGGCGACGCGTTCCCCTTTGCCGAGAGCGGGCAGATCGTCTTCGTGCGGGCATTTGATTTCCCATTTCTTGAGGGAGTCGCTGATGGGATCGTAGAGGGGTTCGGCGCGCCGATTGAGGGGCGCTGCGACAAGGAAACTGAACGACATGGCGAGAGCCACGGCGACGAGCCACTCGGCCCCGACGAGTCCCTGCGAGACCCCGAGAGCCATGACGATGAGGCCGAACTCGCTATAGGTCGAGAGCGAGGCGGACGCCATCCACGAGGTGCGGGCGCGCAGGCGGAAGCGAGTCAGCAGGGCGAAGAAGGCGACGCTTTTCAGCGGGAGCAGGAGGAGGAAGAGGAGCGACCAGCCCAGCCCCTGCCAGCTCAGCGATCCCTCGAGCCCGATCTGGAGAAAGAATCCGACGAGGAGCAGATCGGTGATGTCGTTGAGGGATTTCTTCAGTTCGCTCGCGCGCGGGTGTGCTCCGACGAGGACTCCGACGAAGAGCGCTCCGAGATCGGCCTTGAGCCCGACGACGTCGAAGACCTTCGCCCCGATGACGAGGGCAAAAAAGAGGCCGCAGAGGGTGAGCAATTCCCCATGGCCCGAACGGCTCACGATCCAGCCGAAGGCCGGCCGTGCGAGGAGGAGTATGGGGATCGCGAGGATCGCCCAGGCCGAGGGAATTTTTCCGGTCGAGACGGTGAGGAAAATGACGGCAAAGATATCCTGCATCACGAGGATGCCGATCGCGACCCGTCCGTGTGCTGCCCCGAGGTCGCCGTTTTCATCGAGCGCTTTCACGGCGAAGACGGTGCTGGAAAAGCTGAGGGCGAAGGCGAGGAGAAAGGCCGTCTGCCAGTCGAGCCCGAACGATGGCGCGAAAAAAATGGCGGCTCCGTAGAGTAAGGGCGCGAGAAGCAGGACGACGAACCCCGCGTGCACGGTGGTGCTGCCCCAGATCTCCGGGCGCATGAGGCTACGCACCCGCAGCTTCAACCCGATACTGAAGAGCAGCAGGGTCACCCCGAGATCGGAGACGCTGCGCAGAGTCTCTCCACCTTCTTTTCCGAGCGTCTGCAGCACAAAACCCGCGACAAGGAATCCGACAAGGGGCGGGAGACGGAATTGCCGGGCGACAAGGCCGAAAAGAAATGCAATCGCGATGAGGAGGACGTCCATGAGTCGGGGGGAATGGCGTTTGTTTAGCGGCGAACATGCCATGCCGGACACGAAATCGTCGCTTTTAGAACTCGCGATAGCGTTGACTCGGGGCACGGGACCCACCACATTTTCCGGGTTCACCCCCGTAATGAAGATGATACGTCCCCGTTTACCTCACCTGTTCCTCTTCGCCTTTTTCCTTCACGCTTCGATCGCTCCCGCCGCCGGGAGGCCGAACATCGTCTTCATCATCTCGGACGATCAGGGCTACGGAGATCTCGGGCATACGGGGAATCCTGTCGTAAAAACACCGCACCTTGACGCCCTCGCGGCGGAGTCGTCGAGCCTCACGGATTTCCATGTCGCCCCGACCTGCTCTCCGACGCGGGCAGCTCTCTTGACTGGTCACTGGACCAATCGCACCGGCGTCTGGCACACCGTGAACGGCCGCTCCATGCTGCGTGAGAACGAGGTCACCGTCGCGGAGATGCTGGCCGACGCGGGTTATGCCACGGGACATTTCGGGAAGTGGCATCTCGGTGACAATTTTCCCTACCGCCCCGAGGATCGCGGCTTCTCCGAAGTCTACCGGCACGGCGGCGGCGGGGTGGGGCAGTCGCCCGATCTCTGGGACAACGCCTACTTTGACGGGCGTTACTTTCACAACGGGGAGATCGTCGAAGCCGGGGGATTCTGCACTGATGTCTTTTTCAAAGCGGCGCATCGTTTCATCAGAGAAGAGGCCGGGAAGAAGCGTCCGTTCTTCGCCTACATCACCACGAACGCTCCTCACAGTCCCTACCATGCTCCTCAAAAATACCTCGATCTTTACGAGGGGCAGGATCCCGTGATCGCCGCCTTTTACGGCATGATCACGAACATCGACGACAATGTCGGGGCGACGCGCGAGCTCTTGCGCGAGTTGGGCATCGCGGAGAATACCCTCTTCATCTACACGACCGACAACGGAACCTCGTCCGGCGCGAAGGTCTTCAACGCGGGGATGCGCGGCGCAAAGGGGAGCGAATACGAGGGCGGACACCGCGTCCCCTTCATCGCCCACTGGCCGGCGGCAGGGTGGAAAATCAAACACGTCGACGACACGCTCTGCCACGCCATCGATATCGTCCCGACTTTGCTCGAGATCACGGGGGCTGAGAAACCTGAGACGGTGAAGCTCGACGGCGTCTCGATCCGCACGCTCCTCGATCCTGCGGCGGAGGAGTCCGGCGTGCCCGAGGGACGATTTATCGTGACCGATTCGCAGCGGGTGCGGGATCCGATCAAGTGGAAGCAGACTGCAGTGATGTCCGGCAAATGGCGTCTCGTGAACGGGAAAGAACTCTACGACATCGCGAGCGATCCCGGGCAGGAGCGAAATCTTTACGCGGAGCAGCCCGATCGCGTCGCGGCAATGACCGCCTTTTACGAGGCCTGGTGGAGCGAGCTGGAGCCCACTTTTTCCCAAACGACGGAGATCTATCTGGGCCACCCGGATCATCCCGTCGTGAGCCTGACAGGACACGACTGGATCCAGGAAAATCTGCCGCCATGGAATCAGCAGCACATCCGCGAAGCAGCCGGCTACGGCCCGCCACGACCCGGCGGCGGCAAGGGCAACAAAGCGAAGGCGGCTCCCGCGGCGGGTGAACCCGTCCTCTCCAGACACGTCGGGCATTGGGCGGTCAAGGTCGTCGAAGCGGGCCGCTACCGTATCGCTCTGCGGCGCTGGCCTTTCGAGGCGGATGTCCCGATCAAGGCAGGATTGCCGGCCGGAGAAAATGTGCCGGGTGCCACTGTCGCCTTTCGCGCCCGTCCGGGCGTGGCCATCCCCGCCGTGACCGCGACCCTGCGGATCGACGGGAAAGAGGTGGCAACAAAGCCGGTGGCGGAAGGCGATCTCGAAGTCGTCTTCGAAGCCGACCTCGCGGCGACCTCGCTGACGCTGGCTCCCTTTTTCACCGACGCCAAGGGGAACGAGGTCGGTGCCTACTTTGCGGTCGTGAGTCCGGTGGGGGGCGAGTGAGTTGCCATCACCTCGCGCATCATGGCGGTGCTGGCGTTTCCTCCACTGAGGATCACGGCGACGCGCTGTCCCTGCCAGTCACGATGGTTTTTTTTCAACGCGGCCCACGCGAGAGCGCCCGACCCCTCGGCGAGGTTGTGGGTGTGGCGGATGAGATCGCCCATTCCCGCGAGGGCCTCGTCGTCGTTCACCGTGAGGATGTCGTGCGCGTAGTGGCGGATGTGGTCGAGCGCGTCGCGGTTCGGCGTTTTGCAGGCGACTCCCTCGGCGACGCGGGTCGTGCTCGACTGCTCGATAAACTCTCCCTGACGGAACGACAAGGCGTAAGCGGGAGCGTGTTCCGAGACGACGCCGATCAACTTGGTTTTTAATCCGAGAGCTTCCCGCGCCGCCGCCACTCCGCAGAAGCCCGAGCCGAGTCCGATCGGGACAAAGACCGCGTCGAGGTCGGGGACGGAGCGGAAAAGTTCGAGCCCGTAGGTGGCGACTCCGCGGACGAGCCAGGGGTGAAACGAGGGAACGGGGTGCAGTCCCTCTTTTGCGGCGATTTCGCGGGAAAATTCGAGGGCTTCCTGGAACTCGCGTCCGTGCTCGACGAGTTCGGCGCCGAGGGCGCGCATCGCGGCATTTTTCTCGGGATTGTTTCCGTGCGGCACGACGATGACGGCACGCAGGCCGCTCTCGCGGGCGGCGTAGGCGATGGACTGGCCATGGTTGCCGGTCGTCGCGGCGACGATGCCGGGGACGCCGGGTTCGAGGCGGAGCAGTTCGTCGAGGTAAACAAGGCCGCCGCGGATTTTAAAAGCCCCGACAGGAGTGTGGTTTTCGTGTTTTACCCAGATCTCCAGCCCGAGCCCCGCCTCGAGGAGAGGCCAGCGGTAGGTCGGCGTTTCGCGGATGTGCGGTCGGATCAGTGCCTTGGCGGATTCGATCGCGGGCAGGTCGGGGAGGGGTTCCATGGGATACTGGTGCAACGGGATTCCGGCGAGAGCAAGGGCGGGGAAAGCGGGCCAGCGTCATCACGTCCTCCATCGGGCTGGCATTCGGGAGAGGCTTCCGCTTTGATGGCGAAACTGTGAACCTGTCCCTTCGCTTTTTCCCTGTTGTCGTCCTCGCCGTTACTGCGCTTTCCTTTTCCGCCGAGCCCAATCTTCCGCACTGGATTTGGGTAAAAGCGGGCGATCGGATGGCCGTCGGAACCTGGTCGGCGAGTCACGCCTTTTCACTCGCCAATGTCCCGAAGAGCGCCACTCTGCGGGCCACGGCTGACTATGCCGGCCTGACGATCGCTATCAATGGCGAGGCAATCCTTTCGCTCGATCCCTACGATCCCCCCCGGGAGATCGAGGTGACGCGATTTCTCACGGAGGGTGCCAACGAGCTCACGATCACGGCGTCGGGCACGGCGGGGCCGTCGGCAATCGCTCTCTCGCTCACGGTGCAGCCGGCCTCGGGCGAGGGGGTGACGATTCTTTCCTCACCCGAATGGGGCGACCCGGCGCTCCGCTCTTTAGGCCCGATCGACCCGCACCGGTGGGCGCTGAACGAGCTGCCCGACGTGAGTCCTTTCGCGGAATACAATCAGTGGAAAGAGGCCCTCGACGGAGAGACCGCGTCGCTCTCGCCGCTGCCGCCGGGCTTCGAAATCGAAAAAGTCCGCGACGCGGCGGAGGGCGAGGATTCGTGGGTTAGTCTCGCGATCGATCCCAGGGGACGGCTCCTCATCGGCAAAGAGCAAAAGGGGATTTTGCGCCTGACTCTCTCCGACAATGGCGGCGAGGTCGTCGCGGTCGAGACGGTCGAGGATACCCTCAAAGAATGCCGCGGCCTCGCCTGGTCGGGCGACACGCTCTACGCCCATGCGAACAACAGCAAGGCGCTCTACACCCTGCGCGACACGGATGGCGATGATCAGTTCGACGAGATCCGGCTGATTCAGTCCACGGTTGGCGGACCCGGTCACGGTCGCAACGATATTGCCCTGCACGGGGACGCGATCCATCTCATCACCGGCGACGACATCGAAGTCCCCGCCGATTCCCCGCGTCGTGCCCCGCCCGAGCGCGGGGCGCCGAAGGAACTTGGTCACTGGATCCGACACACCGTCATCGACGGCAAGGTCGTGTGGGAGGCGATGAACCGCGGCCTCCGCAATCCCTACGGCATCGACTTCAATCCCGAGGGCGAGGCTTTTACCTATGATGCCGATAATGAGGGCGACGTGGGGCTGCCTTTCTATCGTCCGACCCGAATCAATCATCTCGTCTCGGGGGCGAACTACGGCTGGCATCAGGACCGTGGCAATACACGCAGCTTTCCGATTGATGCGCCTGACAATGTGCCTACCAATTACGACATGGGCCGCGGATCGCCCACGGGGGTTAAGTTCGGGACGCGCAGCCATTTTCCCTCGCCGTGGCGGGAGTCACTCTTCTCGCTCGACTGGGCCTATGGCCGTATCATCGCGGTAAACCTGACCCCGCAGGGCGCGAGCTACCTCGGGAGTGGAGAAGTTTTCCTCGAAGGACGGCCGCTCAATGTCACCGATCTCGACTTCGACGAGGCGGGTGCGATGTGGTTCGTGACGGGAGGGCGCAAGACAAAGTCGGCGCTCTATCGCGTTCGTTACACCGGGGCAAATGTCGATATCCCCGGGGCGGGGGAACAGGCCATCGCCAATGCCGATTATGCTGCTGCTGCGCGCGAGTCCCGGAAAAAACTCGAGCGTTTTCACGGCAGGGTCGATGCGGACGCTGTCCCGGAGTCATGGTCCTACCTCGGTCATCCCGACCCGTGGCTTCGCAGTGCCGCCCGCGTTGCGCTGGAGTGGCAGCCGCTCGAGACATGGCGAACCAGAGCCCTCGCGGCCGGTTCCGACACGGCGGGACTTACCGCCCTGCTCGCCCTGGCGCGGGTCGGGACGGATGAGGACAGGCGCGCCGTTAGTGGCGCCGCCGCGAAATTGTCCCTCGACGCGGCCGCCTCGCGCCTCGACAAGCTCACTCTGATGCGGGTGCACGAGCTGGCCGCTTACCCGACAGCGCCACAGGAAAGGGCCCTTATCGCCAAACAATTTCACGCCCTGCTTCCCGACCTTTCCGAATCGGTTCATCGTGAACTTGTCCGTGGACTCATCGCGGTGGAGGCGGCGGGTGCGGTGAATTACGGTCTCGAGCGTCTCGCCTCCGCCACGGGTCAGATGGAGCGACTCCATTATCTTGAAGCGCTCAGCGAGGCGAAGAGCGGATGGGAACCCGGGCAGCGTGCGCTCTTTTTCACCGCCCTCGGGCATGCGAAGCGCTTTTCCTACGGCGACCGGTTTATGCTGTCGTTCTTTCAGACGCTCGAAGAGACGGCGCTCGCGAATGTCACCGACGAGGAAGATCGTAAAAAATTCACCGCTGTCCTCGCCGGGGAAGGGGAGGACACACTCGCGGCGGTGGCTCCCCGCCCCTTTGTGAAACACTGGACGATGGCCGACTTTCCGCTCGATGAAACGCTGCCCGAGCCCGACCTCGCGCGCGGCCGTGAGCTCTACAGCGCGGTCCTTTGCGCCGCCTGCCATGTCACCGGCACGACCGGTCGACCTGTCGGGCCCGATCTCACCATGGTGGCGAGTCGCTTCAGTCCCCGCGATCTCCTCGAGTCCATCATCGATCCCTCACAGGTCGTGGCCGAGGTGCATCGTAGTATCCTTGTCACGAAGACAGACGGCAGCATTGTGCAGGGACGCATCGTGCAGAACGATTTCCGCGCCTCGACGCTCACGCT
>DIVG01000041.1:0-61899 GCA_002422425.1 Akkermansiaceae bacterium UBA6138
GACCGTGGTGATCGCGGCGACCGTGATGATCGAGGCGGCGGCAAACGCTATCGCAGCCTTTGACCAGGAGCCTTCAGGGATCTGAATTTTAACCCGCCCCCGTAGTGGTCTCCACACGGGGGCATTTTGGGCAAAACACCCCCGCTTTCTTCCCCCGAAGCCCTACGACCCTTTTTCCCACTCCTTAACTCAATATTTCCTTATGATTCCAAAACTGCCCTTAGATCGCATCAACTGGGTTTCCAGTATCTTTCTCATTGTCACCTTTTTCACTGCGGTCATTGGCACCCCGATCTATGTTTATCACTTTGGGATCGATTTTTTCCAGGTCGCCCTTTTTGTGTTTTACTTCATCGCCACGGGGATGAGCATCACTCTCGGCTACCACCGTCTCTTCGCGCACAAAGCGTTCAAGGCGGGGAAAACAGTAAAGCTGACAACCCTTCTTTTCGGGGCAAGTGCCTTTGAAGATTCGGCTCTCGACTGGGCATCGGACCACCGCGAACACCACAAACATGTCGACCATGAAGAGGACGATCCCTATAGTATCTCACGGGGATTTTTCTGGGCGCATATGGGCTGGATTTTCTTCAAGCTTTATCCCCGCCCTCTCGCCAATGTTGCAGACCTCAAAAAAGACCCCCTCGTGATGTGGCAGCACAAGCACCACCAGCGCATCGGGTTCGCGGTTGGTCTCGTTCTCCCCACTCTGATCGGATTTCTCTACGGCGGCTGGATCTCGGCTCTGGGCGCCTTCCTCATCGCCGGGGTAACCCGTCTTGTTTGCGTGCAGCACTGCACTTTTTTCATCAACTCGCTCTGCCACACGATCGGCAGCCGCCCCTATGACTCGGGAACGAGTGCGAGGGACAGCTGGGTGATGGCGATCCCGACCTTCGGCGAGGGTTACCACAACTACCATCACTCCTTCCAGCACGACTATCGCAACGGGGTTAAGCCGTGGCAGTGGGATCCCACTAAATGGGCTATCTGGACACTCTCCAAGCTCGGACTCGTGACCGAACTACGCCGCGTGCCCGAAGAGAAGATCGTCCTCGCCGAATTGCGTGAAATGAAAATGCGAGCCGAAGCCCAGATCGCTACCGGCGGGAGTTCGAAGATCGCTTGCCCCACCCGGGAAAAATCCTACGCCACCCTTGTGGAACTCTCCGAGCAACTCACTGACAGCTACCTGGAACTTGAGAAGGCGGTAAGCGAACAGATCAAGATTTCAGGCGAAAAACTGCATCACTGGCGCCGGGTCGCGGCCGAGGTGGGCGATCAAATCTCTCACATGCGCACCCTGCAGCCCGCCCTCGCCTGAGCCTGACGACGATTTCCATCACTTTATTCCCTCCTACCCTCCTGATCCCTCATGGCTGAATCGATCTCTCTAAAGACGAACGTGGAGCTCGGCGTGGTCCCCACGCACATCAAGTTTGTCGGCGGGCTCGTCCCCGATGGAGAAGGTCGTCTCCCGCGGGGCGACGACGGCGTTCTCCGTATCGTGGCGGAGATGGCAAAACTCACTGCAGATTCTCCGGTTCGTATACAGAGCGCCCAGATCACCGTTTTCCCCGGAGTCCACGCCGGAGATACCGATGAGCTGATTAACGGGCTCCGCGCTCTCGGGCTCGAGGTTCACCTCATCATGATGGTGGGCGGGGCCGACCCGATGAACCCGGCCGATGAAGACGCGGTCGTGGAAATGCTCGTGTCGGGAATCGAGGTCGGGAAGAAATACGGCATCACCCAGGTCGCCTCCACCTCGATTGAGGAGTGGATGAAGCCGGGGGCGACGCCGAAAACGGGCGCGGAATTTGAGGCCGCTGTCGCCCAGAACGTCAAAGCCCATTGCCGCGCCTATCGCGAGGCTGATATCGCAAACAGCTGTGTTAAAAACTGGCACATTGAGTTTCTTCGCGGGGGTGAATTCCAGACCTTTACCGACGTCGCGAAATGCTGGGAGTTTGTGAAAGCAGCCAACCGGGAGCTCGGCACGAAGTTTTTCAAAATCATGGTCGATGCCGCGCACTGCGGCGACTCGACTCTGAGTATTCCCGAGAACGAATCCCTTATCGCCGAAATCGCCGCCGCTGACGAGATGGGGATGTTTCACGCCTCGGCGAAGACGACACGAGGTTGTCTCAGCACCGACGATGGCTGGATCGGTGCCCTCCTTGCTGCCGCCGCGAAAACGGGCAAGCTGGAGTATGTCTTTGTCGAGCTCTTTCACCACGAAGACCCCGCCCTTGAAGGGTTGCGCCAGCTCGATCCCGGACATGGGATCGACACCCGCGACGGTCGCACCTACAGCGAGGCGGTCGTTGACGGTGTCGTCTCAGTGGCACGCAGGCTGAACAATCTCGTGGCCAGGGGCCTGTTGAAAAGCTGAGCCGTTTCTTTTCACCACAGGCACGGCCCTCTCATTTCGCGCCGATTTCCCGCAAAGCGGCAGCGATGAAGCGTTCGTGGGCATGCACCCGGCAGGGCAGATCCTGCTCGCTCGGCGTCTCAAAGGTATAAGAGTTCCGGCAGTAGCGCAGAAAAAGAAGAATGGCCTCGGGGTAACCGCCGCCGAGATCTTCCTCCACTACTCTTTCGAGGTCGCCGCTGCGGGTGAGGAGGCCCCGGTGAAAATCCGAGCCGTCGACAGTTCCGGCCATCTCGCGCGGGATGATGTCCTCACACGCGGAGAGCAGTTCATCACCCCGCGATTCGTCGCGGGAAAGCTCGTAGAGATAGATGCCGCCGGCATCGTAATCTTCGTGCAGATTCAGCGAAAGGGCGAAGCGGCGCCCCTCGAGAAACGCGGTCCAGGCTTTGACGAGCGGGCACCCGAGATTTTCAAAGCATCGGTTCAGGTCGAGCCCGCGATGGTCGCACCGCGTGTTCCCGACGAGCCCGTGGGGATTGAGACAGGGAAAAATGACGACGGGGCGCGTTCTCAGAATGACCGGATCACTCTCCGCCCAGTGCAGCAGTCCCCACACGGGTGCACATTCGTCCCCGTGTACCCCGGCACTGAGGTAGACGCCGTCGGACTCCCCGGCGAGCGCCTGATCGTTCTCGATCGCGATAACGGGAAAACCTCCCTCTTCACAAAAAATCGAAAACTTCAAGCCGGCCCGGGATGCGAGAGCCTCCCATCGCGAGAAGAGAACTCCGTAGTCATGACCGGAATGGGAAAAGACCCGCATTTTTCGCCCGTTTACTTCCATGTTTCATCAAAAAACCCGGCCCGGATGATACGCCCGGGGGCGAGGGCGTCCGGATCGCGGTCGAGCCCGATTACGGCCCAGTCGGGCAGTTTCGGATTCTGCTGGGAGTTGGTTTTGTCGTGTCCTTCCCGGAAAGTGAGACCGCTGTTGAGAACGACGTAACGGTCGGGATTGAGAGGATTCGGGAAAACGAGGACAGGAACATGGTCCGAGGTCGAATAAGTCTCACCCCTCAGAGTAAAAGAACCGCGGCCCCACTGCACCGGGAGTCTTGAGGCGATCTCGGCGATGAGAGGATTCGTCGCGGGATCCCCCCAGAGAACAAGGTTGGCCTCCGCAATGTCGCCCGAATCGACCTCTGCAGCCGATTTTTCGGGCAATTCACCCCTCATAAGAACACGCCAGCGTTCGCGAAAGTGGTTCAGCTCGAAATCGAGCCAGCGCGCCGCCTTCTCTTCGGCGGGGAGCAGCTCGGGCGCGACGACGAGGAAACGGGTCATGAAGGCGTCATCGATCGGTCCCTGCACTCCGGGTCTTTTCCCGGTTCGAGCCGGTTCACCCCAGGTCCATTTCCCGGCCCCACCTTCCGGGCGAATGAGAGAGAGCGAGTTCACCGGAAAGCCAGGATCATCGGCGATGAGAGTCTCCCCGCCGATGCGGAGCAACGTCCCCGCAAGATTCCCTGCGGGGCCGGCGCTAACTTCAAAAGCGCTGACGCCACGGAGATCGAGGACAATTTCTTTCTTTGCGTCGTCCCTCGCGGCAATCACCTGCGCCTCTTCCCAGTGCTTCGCCAGCCCGCTGAACCGGATCCAATCATAACCCGGGTAACGCAAGGTCGGGGTTTGCCACTCGATTCGCGCGGCCGGACGCCGCCGCCCCTCCGCCCACGAGTCACTGAGCCAGAGACGGATCTCGTTGACGGATTCTTCGCTGTATTGGTGACCCATCCCCACGCCGATGACGTGGCGCAGGGTATGCCCGACTTTGGCCAGTTCCCGTGCCATAAGATCAGCAGAAGCCTTTTGTTTGTCATCGGCGCCCGAGTAGGAAAGGAGCGGTCCATTCAGGAAATTCCGCACGTAGTTCGGGACATCGTAGACTTTCCAGAGGGCCTGCTCGTAATCGGGGGGAAAGTTTTCCGGAAGGATGTTATTGTATTCCCTCGTCTCAGCGAATCCGGCCCCGGTATGAATGGCGCAGAACTGATCGCGGTAATGCGCCCCGATGTGCCACGCCCCCGCACCGCCCATGGAAAATCCGGCGAGGATGATGCGCTCGGGATCAACGGGATAGTCGGCCTTGACCGCCTCAATCGCCTCTAGAACATCAATTTCCCCGGCGTGCTTCCACCCGACGCAGTGACGTCCGAAGGGATGGAGGATGATGGCCTCCTGCTGGTCTTTGAGGAATCCGCCGAAGGCCTGGCTTTTACGGCGGCATTGTTCGAGAAAGTGAAGGTCGGTCGTCTTGTCCGCACGCCCCCGGAGCCAGACAAGCAGCGGGACGGGACGTGACAGGTCAAGGGTTTCCGGTATCTCAAGGCCATAGGGTTGATAGGACCGATCGATCGAGGACCGATAGCCCCGAACGACGAGACCTTTTTCGGAAAGCCAGGGCCGGGCGTCCTCCTCGTCCAGAAAACGGTAACGCTCGTCGGCGAGGTTCAACATTTCCGCGGCGAGGGGAATCTCTTTGTCCGCGTAAAACTCATTGTGCCGCAGAGCGAAATCGACTGCTTTTACAAGAACCGCAACGTCCGCGACATGATCTTTGTGCTCAATCTCCCAGATGCGATCGGCGTAAGCGGCAACACGAGTCTCGACCTCGACCCGCACATCGGGCGGGACGGCAACCGTGCCCGGGGGTGGAAGCACCCGCAGGATCGGCGCAACCGGCTCCGCAGCAGACCGCATCGCCGGGGCCGCCAGGGCGAGCAGGAAAAGCAGTTTCGGGATCCGCGGAAGATCCATCAGATCCGGTCCTCCGTAATCGGATCGATCCAGGCAAAGACCCGCCCGGCTTTGAGGAGAGCTTTATACTCGGCCGGGAATCGGCCGAAGATAGTCGAAACCTCGAAATTCACCGTAACGGTATCGTAGGTCCCGGCATACTCGCCGCCTACGGTTTCGGAACCGTTCCAGCGAAAGGCAGTTGCCTCTTCGAGAGTCACGCTGGCGGCCTCGCCCCGACGAAGGCTTTCTTTAACGGCAGCAAAACGCGGATCGTCCGTCGAATCGGACGACGAGGGGGCCTCCGTCCTGCCGGTGAGCAGGGCAAGACGCGACGGGTCCGCCTCGACGAGCTTGCGGGCGCGATCGCGCTTCGCCTTAACTTCCGCTCTCTTTACATCCACAAACTGATTGTAACGAGCCTCGATACGCTCGCGGAAGTCGGTCTTCTCAATCGGGAGTTGCGTGCTCATCGTCGGATTCGCGAGGCTGGCAACAACGATTTGGTTGTCGGCGAGCCTCACCGGTTTCAAGGGCGTGCCGGGCGCGACACTGCTCGAACCGGCTACCTGGCCGTTGATAACAAGCTCAAAAGCGATTGTCTCTGTGGCGGTAACCTCTGCGGGAAACGCATTGGGCGGGACATTGCGCCACTGGTCCACAATCGTCAAAAGCGGCACAATCTGCGGCATGGGATAGCGAAGTTCGAGGAGTTGTTCGAGCTCTGACTTCGGCTTCGGGGCCACGGCAGCCGGAGCGGCGGCAACCGGCTGAGACGCCTGCGGAACCGGCTCCGGAACGACGACCGGGCCCGGGGAAGGCCCGGTCGGCCCGGTAACAGGCACCTCTTTTTCGATAACGCGCGCATTATCCGTTATGGATTCAACCGCCGGGTCGCGATCAACGAGGGGCTTCAGATACGGTTCGTAAAAAAACCAGGCAGCGGCGAAGAGGCCGCAGACAACGAGGAGGGTGGGGAAAAATCCTTTCATGGTTTCAACTTGAGTGGGGCGAGAGAGGAGAAATCGTCTTTCCCTTTTAACCCGCGCTGAACGGATTGCAAGCTGCTGCGGAATGGCATATTTCTTTTGACCTTGCACACTCCGGCCCTTGAGTAGTGAGAGTATGCGTATCATTTTTATGGGAACCGGGGACATCGCCATCCCCACTCTGCAATGGCTCATCAGGCATCAGTCGACCCGACCCGACGGCGATACCCTCGTCGCGGTCTACACCCAGCCCGACAAGCCGGTCGGCCGAAGGCAGATCCTCACCGGGCCGGCGATCAAGAGGCTTGCGGAGAGTCATGGTATCCCGGTAAGACAACCCGAAACTCTGCGGGAAAACAAGGAAGCGGTTGCCGAACTCGCCGCCTTCCGCCCCGACCTCGCCGTGGTCATGGCCTACGGGCAGATTCTCCCGCGCGAAGTCATTTCGACCCCCTCGATCGCCTGTGTCAACCTCCACGCCTCACTCCTTCCCCGTCACCGGGGTGCTTCCCCGATCCAGGCGGCGATTCGCGAGGGAGACAATGAGTCGGGCATGACCCTGATGCACATTGTGCCCAGGCTCGACGCCGGAGCCATGATCCTCAAGGAGGCGACCCCCGTCCGGCCGGACGATACCGGCGGCAGCCTCCACGACAGGCTCGCGATACTCGGCCCGCGGCTTCTTGAAAGGGGCCTGCCGCTCTTTCTGGATGGGCAGCCCGCTGCCGAACCACAGGACGAAGCCCTCGTGACCTACTCGGGAAAGCTCCTTCGTGACGATGGCGAAATTGACTGGACGAAGGACGCGAGCTCAATCGAGCGGCTCATCCGCGCCTATGACCCATGGCCCGGCACAACGACTTTTGTCACGCTCGGCGGCGAGAGAAAAAAACTGAAAATCCATCCGCCCGCCACCGTGACAGCGGGTAATGCGAGCCCTCCCGGGACGGTTCTCGAGAGCAGCTCCCGCCTCGTCGTCAATTGCGGGGACGGGGCCATCATTCTTGAGGGCGATCTCCAGCTCGAGGGGCGCAAACGCCTTAGTGCCGCGGCGTTCGGGCGAGGGACACTCATCCCTCCCGGGACGATTCTCGGAGCCTGGTGAGATTGCCCTTTGAAAATCAATCCAATTGGCGGAGGTTCAGCCAATAACGCAGCGCCAAACTCATGTCCAAAAAGTATAAGCGGGTCATCCTGAAACTCAGCGGCGAAGCCCTCCGCGAACCGGGCAGCGAAGACAACATTTCCCCCGAGATCGTCGAGGGAATCGCCCACCAGATCAAGGCAGCCGCCCGGACCGGTCTGGAGATCGCCATCGTCGTCGGCGGAGGCAACTTCTGGCGCGGAGCCGCTGCCGCCGGCCGGGGCATGGACCGGGCTACCGCCGACTATGTCGGGATGCTCGCCACGGTCATGAATTCCCTCGCGGTCCAGAGCATGCTTGAGGCCGTCGGCGTCCCCACGCGAGTGCAGTCCGCCATCGAGATGAAAAACGTCGCCGAGAGCTTCATCCGTCGCGTTGCCATTCGTCATCTTGAGAAAGGCCGCGTTGTCATTTTCGGTGCCGGTACCGGCAACCCCTTTTTCACGACCGACACCACCGCCGCCCTGCGCGCCAGCGAGATCGGTGCTGATGTAATTTTCAAGGCCACTAAAGTAGACGGCGTTTACGACAAGGATCCTAACAAGTTCAGTGACGCGGTCCGCTACGACACCGTCACCTACAACGAGGCTCTCTCCCGAAACCTCAAAGTTATGGACGGAACCGCCTTCACCCTGTGCCAGGATAACGCCATCCCCATCGTCGTTTTTGACATGACTCTTCCCGGCAACATTCAACGGGCCCTTACCGGCGAGAATGTTGGCACAGTTGTGTGTGCCTGAGCACCGTCGGTTGATTTCACGCGATGCCGTCCTAAAATAACAGATTCAATCAAGACCGAACAAGCCCATGGATCCTGAAACTTTTCTCCTCGAAACTGAAGACGCGATGGAAAAAGCGGCCGACTTCGTCTCTCACGAGATGGCCACCATCCGGACCGGTAAAGCGAGCCCCGCTCTACTCGACAACATCAACGTGCACGTGCCATCCTACGGCACGTCCATGCAGCTGAAGCAGATCGCCCTCGTCTCCGCACCCGAGCCCCGCCTCCTCACAGTGCAGCCTCACGACCCTTCGGTGATGCAGGACATCGAGCGCGCCCTTCGCGAATCCAAACTCGGAATCAATCCCTCAAGCGACGGACGTCTTATCCGCCTGCCCATCCCCGAACTGTCCGAAGAGCGCCGTCGGGATCTCGTCAAAGTGATTAAGGATATGGCCGAACAGGGTCGCATACGAGTGCGCGGGGCGAGAAAGGATGCGATGGACAAGCTCAAAGCCGCCCTCAAGGAGAGCACTATCACTGAAGACGATTTTCGTGACTTCGAAAAAGAAGTCCAGTCCCTCACAGACAAACACGTCAAATCCATCGACGCCCACTTCGAGGCGAAGGAGAAGGATGTGATGACCGTTTAGTCCGCGCGGGACATGAATCGAAGCGCAGCGGAGATAGACGGAGTGAAACGAAGTCAATCATGGGGCATGGGTCACGAGGATAAAAATGACGTTTTTCCCAACAGACCTATTCGACTTGGCCGGGACGGAGCATGCGGCGCTCTTTGTGGCGGATGAACCCGTCTGGACGGCGCTTTCCCGGATCGGCGACTACCTGGAGGACCGACTCAACAGGGTTGAGTCGGCAACCCAACAAGGTTTGATCGACCCTCGCGCCATCGTTGGGGAGCGCGTTTACATCGCACCCGGTGCCGCCGTCGAGGCCAATGCCGTCATCAAAGGCCCCGCCTGGATCGGTCCCGGCACAGTGGTTCGCAGCGGCGCCTACGTCAGGGGAAATGTCATCGTCGGGAGCAACTGCGTCCTCGGCAACTCGAGCGAGTTCAAGAACTGCCTCCTTTTCAATTGCTGCGAAGTCCCGCATTTCAATTACGTGGGGGATTCCATCCTCGGTTACAAATCCCACCTCGGTGCCGGTGTCATTTGTTCGAATGTCAGGCTCGATCGTCGTCCCGTCACGGTGCGCGACGGAGCGGGCGCGATACTGGAGACCGGTTTGCGGAAATTCGGCGCGATCATCGGCGACCGCACCGAGATCGGCTGCAACAGTGTCCTCAGTCCAGGCAGTATTCTCGGGCGCGACTGCATCATTTATCCGCTGACCTCGTGGCAGGGCACGCTCGAATCGCACCGCATCGTGAAGAACCACTGCAGAAACGAAGTGGTCGTGCGGCACGAGGGAAGGTGAGTTTCAGCGATCCTTCCGGGACCTTTTCTTCCAGCGCCGGTGCATCCAGATCCACTGTTCGGGATGACGCAGGATGATTCGCTCGATCACTTCGTTGAAGCGCTTCGTGTTCATCGAAATAATATCGCGGGTGCGTCCTTCGGTAACGATCTCAACCGGTTTTTCGAAAAGCAGCACATGGGTGCCATCGGGCTCGCGCCAACTAGACGAAGGGATCACCGGCGCTCCCGTGAATTGGGCGAGAACGGCAAGACTTTTGAAAGTATAGGCGGGATGACCAAAGAACTCCGAGGGAATTCCATAGCTGTTCCCCGTGGACTGGTCGAAAATTGAGACGACGATCTGATTTTGCTCAAGTAAATCGAGGATCTCATCGAGCGATCCGGCCTTGGAAAGGGTGCCGAAGCCCGCCTTGTGAAATCGACGCATCACAAAGTCATTGAGCCATCGGGGCTTGAGGGGACGTCGAATAAAGTGAAAGCGCCCGTGGTATTCACGAAACTGGGAGATTCCGGCAATGGTTGAAACCTCCCAGCTCCCGAAGTGACCGGTTAGGAGCAGGACACCCCGCCCCTTCTCCAACGCGGTGGTGAGGTGCTCGCCGCCCTCGATCCGGACGAGTGATTCTCTCCTCGCGCCCGACTTGAAAGGCAGGGCGATAACCTCGCCGAAAAATTTCACAAAGTGCGCGTAAAAGCCCTGCGCGATCTCTTCGATCTGTGCGTTCGTTAGAGTTTCCCCGAAAACACGTTCGAGATTCTCCATCACGACGCGACGTCGTAGAGGAAGAAAGCGGTAAAGGAACTTTCCATACCAGGGGACCGGCACCACTCGCGGCTCGATCGTGGCAATAGCGGTGGCGCTGGTATCAGTGTGGGTCATAGAAAGGGAAAGACGGCTAACGCGATGACGGTTCATCACGGCAAGGGCCCGCTCGCTCGGGATTATGCCCGGCTCGCCGTATCCGTCGCGCGAGACCGAGAAATCATAGGGCTCAATCGTCCCCAGGCAAATTTCCCTGGGAAAAAGTTTGCAGCAGGCCTCCTTCGCCGCGAAGCGGGCCGCCAACTTCTGCGCGCGGGCCGCGCCCGCCCGGGAACCCGCGTCGAGCAGTTCCTCTTCCGAAAAAAAATCACGCAAGGCGACTTCGTCGAGATCGCCGAGAAGCTTCTCGATACGGGAAATCTCAACAGTATCGATTCCGTTGCGCATCTCAGGAAGCTCCGCGCACGACGAGAACAACGTTCATCCCGCCGAACCCGCGACAGATCAGCAAGGCGATATCACTGCGCGGGACGGTCGCTTCGCGCGAGATGGGAAAGGGTGCGATAAGAGGATCAACTTTGCCGAGTGTCGCGATGCCGGGGATGACGCCGCGTCTCAGCACTTCGAGGATCATGACGAGATCGGCGATGCCCGAGGCGGCGATGAGGTGCCCGTAGGCCCACTTGAAAGCCGTCACCGGCGGGATCTCATCGCCGAAGACACTGCGAATGCCCATGGACTCGGTCAGGTCGGACGCCTCATTCCCGTTGCCGTGCGCGCAGATGAGCCCGACCTGCTCTTTCGTGATCCCCGCGTCGGCGAGAGCCGATTCGATGGCGCGTTTCACCCCGTCACCGTCGTCTTCGAGATCGAGGATGCCGGTCGCCTCGCTGCAACAGCCGAAGCCGAGGAACTCACCGAGCACTTTCGCGCCGCGCGCTTTTGCATCGGCCTCGCGCTCGAGGACAACGGCGGCGGAGCCTTCGCCGAAGACGGTGCCATTGCGCTCCGCGTCAAAGGGCCGCGGCGGCTCCCCCGACATCAAGCCGAGCTGATGATAATAATAGACCATCTCGGGTTCGAAGGGCGAATCGTGTCCAGCGGCGGCGATGCGGTCGGCCTCGTTGTTCCAGATCGCGGAAGCGCCTTCCGCTACGGCGAGAACTCCGCTCGAACACTGGTTCGTGATGCAGGCATTAGTGCCCTTGTATTGCCCCCGGATGCCGACATGACAGAGGACATTGTTAGGAAGATTCTTGAGCAGCCACATCGGGGTGACCTGATTTCCCAGCTCGCGACCGAAATAGGGCAGCTCCTCCCCGGGGGCTGCCTTCGCCGCAGTCATGAGCGGGAGAAAGTCGTAGTTGCTGCGGTAGTTCCCGCCGCCCGACCCGATGATGAGCCCCGTGCGATCGTTAAAGGTGTCGGTCTCCGCTTCGCCGAGTCCTTCCCGATAAGCGGGCAGGCCCGAGTCTTCGATTGCGCTCTCGGTCGCGTAGATCCCGAACATGTCGGTGCGGGCAATGGTCTTGTGGAGCTTGCGGTCCGAAACGAGGAAACGATTGTCCTGCAGGACTTCGGCCGCGACTTTGACCGGCCAGTTTGTTCCGTCAAACTGGGTGAAAGGCGCCACCGCCGTCTCGCCTTTTTCGAGACGTTCCCACACTTCCGCCACCGAGGTGCCGGCACCGCAAACAATGCCGCTGCCGGTAAATACGATTTTTTCGCCTGCGTGTTTCATGACCGGACCTCCTCGGGATGGCGGAAGACGAGTGAACTGTTTGAACCGCCGAATCCGAGTGAATTGGAGAGGGCCGCCCGAATGCGCATCGGCTGCGGCGCGCCGGTGATGAGATTCACGTCGCAATCAGGATCGGGATTTTCGTAGTTCGCGTTCATGGGAGCGAGACTGTGACGAATGGCGAGACAGCAGACAGCCGCCTCGACCGCCCCGGCGGCAGCGATGAGGTGACCCATGGAACTTTTTGTCGAACTCACCCGGACCTCGTCAATCCGCCCAGCGAAGACCGCCTTGAGCGCGGCGCACTCGCTGCGGTCGTTCATCTGCGTCGAGGTGCCGTGAGCGTTCACGTAATCAATCTCAGCGGCGGTGATCCCGGCATCGCCGAGGGCCTGCTCGATGGCCTGGATCGGACCGTTCCCGTCGGGTGGAGAATCGGTGATGCGGTAACAGCTCAGAGAGTTCCCGTCACCGGCAAGCTCGGCGTAGATCGTCGCGCCGCGCGCGGTGGCCTTGTCCCAGTCTTCGAGAACGAGGAATCCGGCTCCTTCGCCGAGGACAAATCCATTTCGAGTCGCGTCAAAGGGGCGGCTTGCTCCGGTCGGGTTGTCATTGTCGGTCGAGAGAGCCCCGAGGAGACAGAATCCTGAGATACCGGTCGGATTGATCATGGAATCAAATCCTCCCGCGAGCATGTAGTCACACTGGCCGCGACGCATCACCTTTAGCGCGGTCCCGATGGCCTGCCCGCCCGAAGCACAGGCGGTGTGGACCGAGCTCGCATACCCGCGGATACCGAACTGCTTCGTCAGCAGACCCTGCCCCGCGTTGGATTGCCAGCGGCAGAAATTAACCGGATTTCCCGGAAAATCGGGACGGACGAGCCCGTCGGCATTGAACTCTCCATCCGGGGCGGCGTAGTCGCGAACCACGGTGAGATCTTCGTAACCGACCGAGAGCATCCCCGCCCCCACGGCGAGTCCCCAGCGGTGGGAATCGACCCCGGTCGGAGCAATCCCGGCATCGGCGAGCGCCTCAGCGGCGGCCGCGAGAGCGAAACGGTGGGATCGCGAGGCATATTTCAGGAGCTTGCGGCTGGGCACCGCGCTCTCGGCGTCGAAGTCTTTCACCTCGGCGCTAAAGGTCGTCGAAAAGCCGCTCGCGTCGAAACTCCGCGTCGGAGCCGCCCCGCTTTTCCCCGCGAGGAGGGCGGACCAGGTTTCCGAAGCGGTATTCCCGACCGGGGTGACCATGCCGATTCCGGTCACGGCGATTCTGCGTTTTTCAATCATGAATATCAGGGAATTCGGGAAAGGATGATTCGCGCACTGCTGGTTAAACGCTTTCCTTTGCGAGTCTCCACGATAACACAAACGAGGTCGCCGTCATGTTCCTCGACCGTCGCCTTGAGGCCGAGGATCTCTCCGGGCGCCATAAAGGAGCGGATCTTCACGTCCCGCATCTCCAGCGGAGCCCACCGCGTCCCCTCCCCAACTCGCTCGACCGCGAGATCGATGGCAAAACCGAGGTTCAGGTTCATCAGGAGCGTCCCCGGAAAGACGGGTCGCCGGGGGAAATGGTCTCCGAAAAAAGGAGCGGCCTCGGGAATGGAAAAACTACCCTCGGAGGTCTCGCCGGGGGTGCCTCCGGTTTTTTCGGGCAAAAAACGAGGCACTCCGCCAAAAGCATCGGAGGTCGCCCCGGTCGTAGTGAGGAGCCGGTAACGTTCTCTTAGCGCTTCGGGATCGTCAAAATCAACGAGCGGCACCATCGGTCCGAGACAATCGTGGAGACAAACGACCGCTTCCCCGTTGACCCGAGCGACGCCGTCGTAGCCGACCGCCTCATCATCGGCCTTCACGAGGGTGGCGTCGAGCTCCAGGACGTCTCCGGGCGCTACCGTGCCGGGGAACTCGACCCGACCGGCGATACCGGCGACCGGGCGGACCGCGAAGTCCACCACCGCCATTGACGACCAGGCCGCAAGCTGACCGATGGACTCCGCCACAAGAGAGAGCGGAAAGGAATCCACCCCGGCCGGGATGCGGTAGGACCCGGTGATCTTTTTCCCGGTCTCGTCCTTGTGAATCCTGTCCACAAAGGAGAAAGCGCGGAAATGATCAGTCATCAGCGTGGAAAATAATCAAAGATCGCGGGAAACCAACTCGGCAGTCACCGCCTCCTGAGGGAGCGAGCCCTCAGGCACCGGCCGGCTGCTCACGGATGACCATCTTGCAGAAGGTCTCGGTCGTGAAGAGCTTGGGAATCTCGGCTGCTTTCAGCGGAGTTCTGATGCGGTCGGCGGGCACTTCGCTGAGGTAGCTGCGGAGCTTTTCAACGCCGGCATCGGTGACGATACCGCCCTGCTCGAACTCCTCTTCGCTCAGCTCGCCGCGGGCCTCTTCGATAGCTTTGCCGCGGGGAATTTTCACTTTGAACTCCCTTTCAAGACGAAAAACGATATCGAGAAAGTCGATCGACTCGGCGTCGAGGTCATTGATGAGGGAAGATTCGGGCTGCACTTCCTCTTCGTCGCAGCCCAGGGCGTCGGCGATGATTTCGGCCACCTTGGGGTAGATGGCCATGATTTCATCTTTGCTGATGTCTTGAATACTCATGTCTGTTACATTTTAAAACCGCCATCCACGCTCAGGACCTGCCCGGTGATGTAGCTCGCCAGGTCGGAACTGAGAAACCAAACGGCGTTCGCAATTTCGGAGGGCAGACCATAACGCTTCAAAACAATATTGGAAATGATTTCCTCACCGGCGAGGTCACGGACTTCTTTGGACATTTCCGTCTCGATCACGCCCGGTGCGACAGCGTTGACGCGAATCCCGCGGCGACCCACCTCGACCGCGAGAGCCTTCGTAAACGAATTGATGGCGCCTTTGCTCGCCGCGTAATTCGTCTGCCCGCGCCCGCCCTTGTCGGCCGAGACCGAGCTGATATTGATGATGCGCCCGTAGCGCTTCGACATCATGAAGGGGACCGCCGCCCGGCAAAAGTGGAAAACTCCTTCGATATTGGTCGAAAAGACCTCGCGGAGGTCGTCGTCCTCAAGCATGGGCAGGAGATTATCCCGGATGACCCCGGCGTTATTCACGAGCACGTCGATCGTGCCGAGACGCTCGACAAGGGCCTCGACACACTGGTTGACGGCCTCGCTATCGCGGGCATCGACCCGCACCGCCGTGATCTTCAGTCCGGGATTGGCCGAGACGACTTCGTTCGCGGCCGTCTCGTTGCCGAGGTAGGTAAAGGTCACGTCCATCCCCGCTCCGGCGAGGCGTTCAACAATGGCCCGTCCGATCCCGCGGCTGCCGCCGGTCACGAGGGCATGACGGCCGGCGAGGCCGGCGTCGGTAGTGGTCACGGTCTCACTCATCCTGAAATGGCGTAGCCTCCGTCCACAAAAAGGGTGTGTCCCGTGATCATCGCCGCCTCGGGGAGACAGAGCAGGTAGATCGCGTCGGCGACCTGCCCGGGCGAGAGTGTTGGCCCCAGCGGGGTGCGGGTTTCGTATTCCGCGAGGAGATGCTCGCGGTTGGGGAAATGCTTCAGCGCGTCCGTGTCGACGACTCCGGCACTGACGCAATTGACCCGGATTCCCTGCGGCCCGAGTTCCTGGGCGAGACCGCGAGCGAGCGCCTCAAGGGCGGCTTTCGAGGCCCCGATGAAAGTGTAATTCGGGATGGCCCGCTCCGAGCCGAGACTCGTCAGGCCGATGATGGACCCGCCGTCGCTCATCATCGGGACCGCATTCTGGGCGAGCGTATTGAGCGCGAGCGCGTTGGTCTCCATGCAGCGGCGGAAATGCTTCAGACCCATCTCCAGCGCGGGTTTCAAGACCCCGAGCGCCGCATTGCTGATCACAAAATCGACGCGGTCGAATTCCTTTTTGAATTCGGCGAAGGCTTCCTCAACGCTCCCGGGATTGGCCACATCGGCCTGCACCGCGAGGGCTCTGCGCCCCATCCCGCGGACGAGTTCGCAGACCGCCTCGGATTCCTCATGGCTGTTGTAATAAAGGATCGCAACGTCGCAGCCCGCCGCAGCGAGCTTCAGCGCGGTGGCACGACCGATTCCCCGGGACCCGCCGGAGATAAAGGCAACTTTTCCTGAAAGCGGTTCAGACATGTCGAAAAAATGAAAAAAGCGACCCCGGGGCCGCAGGACGGCTAACCTATAGCGACTCGACGCGGCCCGTCAAGCAGGGCAAAGCGCTGATTTCCCCGCTCTCCGGACGGCCCGGGCCCTCTCACTGACCTCCGTAATCGGCTCCGCCGAGGCTTTTCAGGACCGAACCCTGCCATTCGCGCAGCCTTTTCCCGAGCCGTTCGGCCACTTCGGGCCGTTCTTTGACTAAATCTTGCGTCTCGCCGGGATCCTCGATCAGGTCAAAAAGCTCCTTTTTCGCTCCCCCCTCCTTTTTCTCATGCACGACGAGCTTGTAGCGCCGGTCGACCACGGCGCGGGCTCCCGTGTAGTCCTCGGGTGAGAGAGGCGGATGGTGGAAATTGGTGAAATTCCGCGTCGCGACGCCGTTGGCGAGCTTCACCAGCGGGGTCGTGCCTTTTTGCAATTCGGGATCGAGGTAGGGCTCGAGGTTCATCGATTTCAGCCGACTGACCGGATACTCCCAGAAAAAAAGCGGCTCGGCCCGCTCATCGAGGCCATCCTCAATGAGGCTCGTCAGGTCGATTCCGTCGAGGGGTCGATCGGGGAACGGCTGCCCCGTGATCGAACACACCGTCGGGAGCAGATCGCTCGTCGAGGCGCGGAGGCGGCTCACGACCGGCTTCGGAATGCGGGCGGGCCACTCGATCAGCCCGGGGACAAGGATACCGCCCTCGTAGACTTCGCTTTTCACGCCACGGTGCGGGGACTTCAGGGAACCATCGGCCGAGGTGCCGTTGTCGCCGCAATAAAAAACGAAGGTGTTTTCCCGCAGACCATGGTCGGCGAGATACTGCCGCAGCGTTCCGATAGACCGGTCCATCGCCGTGATCTCGGCATAACGCTCGCGCAGCACCTCACCCTGGGGACGCTGGACCTGCAGGCCGGTCTCGTTCGAGGTCAGCTTGACCATTTTGTCCGGGTATTTCGCGGGGAGATCGTCGTAGAGAGCGAGGTCGGCGCGCAGACCGCTGTAGGGCTCGTGCGGGGACCCGAACCAGACCACGCCGAAGAAGGGCTTGCCCTGCTCGCGCGAGCGCTCGATGAACTTCACCGTTTCAGCGATAAGCACCTCCGAGCTTTCCCCGGGATAAACCTCGGGCGGCCCGCCGTTGCGGGAGAACGAAGGATTCATCTCGAAAAAGTTGTCGTGCGAGAGCCATTCGTGAAAGCCCATCGCGCCCGGACTCACCGGCGACTCCGCCTTGACCGCGCCGACATGCCATTTCCCGAAATGGCCGCAAAGGTAGCCCGCCTTTGCCAGGATCGCCGCTGTCGTGATCTCTTCGGGACGGAGAGACCAGCCCGGCGTGAAGGTGCCCATACGATTCGGGTGACGACCGGTTAGAAAACTCGCCCGGGTCGGAGAACAACTCGGATGCGCTGCGTAAAAACGATCGAGCCGCAGCCCCGTCGCCGCCATCTCGTCGAGCACCGGCGTTTTCAAATGGGGATGCCCGTTATACCCCGTCTCTTCCCAGCCGTGATCGTCTCCCATCATCAGAATGATGTTCGGCAGCGGTTCTGCGGAAAAGACCGACGAGGTTCCGAAGAGCACAAGAGCGAAGAGGGGGGCTTTCATGCGGGACATCGAATCGCGTTCGGCTGACGAGGTCAAGGTTTGTGTTTCCCTTCAGCTTCGCCGCCGGGAACGCCCGCGAAGCGGCCGACTACCCTCAGGAGAGAATTCAAGCAGGACCCGGTCCACCCCCTTTGGCGAAAAAGAGCGGTGGAACTTTTGAAGGAGGCTCGATGAAACCCTGAAGCCCCCCTTTCTCTATTTTGTTGCCGCGCCGTGCAGCCGCCTTCGCCTCCCCGTCGTATTGCAATTACCGCCTCGGACACGAAAATCGGTTTGTGATTTTGCCATCGGAGTCCTTATTGCGCCCACTCATGAGCGAACACATCAGACTTCACATTCCCGGACCGGTCGAGGTCTCTCCGGCGACCTACGAGGCCATGGCGGCCCCCATGATCGGGCACCGGACCAAAGATTTTGTTGCCCTCTACGACTCCATTCAGCCTCGTCTTCAGGAACTGATGGGCACAAAACAACCGGTTTTTCTCTCCACCTCATCCGCCTGGGGGGTAATGGAGGGCGCGATCCGCAATCTCGTCATCAAAAAAGTCCTCTGCTGCTGTTCGGGAGCGTTTTCCGACAAGTGGGTCGATGTCGCCCGCCGCTGCGGCAAGGAAGCCGAAGCGCTCCAATTCGAGTGGGGCGTGCCGGTCGATCCGGCCGCGATCGATGCCAAGCTTGCCACCGGCGAGTTCGACGTGGTCACCTTCATCCACAATGAGACTTCGACCGGCGTGATGAACCCGCTCGCCGAAGTCGCCGCCGTCGTGAACAAATACGACGACGTGCTCCTCGTCACCGACACCGTCTCGAGCTTCACCGTCGTGCCGATCGAAGTCGACAAGATGGGGATCGATGTGCTCCTCACCGGCAGTCAGAAAGCCCTCGCCCTGCCTCCCGGGCTCGCCGTCTTTGCCGTCTCGGACCGCGCCTTTGCGCGTGCCGCGAAAATCAACGATCGCGGCTACTACTTCGACTTCCTCGAGTTCAAGGCCAATCACGAGAACTCGATGACTCCCAGCACGCCCTGCATCGCGACAATCTACGGACTCAACCACCAGCTCGACGTCATTTTCGCCGAAGGCATCGAAAACCGCTTCGCCCGTCACGAAAAACTCAACGACATCGTCCACGCCTGGGTGCAGGAAAACGGCTTCGAGTTTTTCGCTCCCGAAGGCTATCGCTCCAAGTCTCTCACCTGTATCAAAAACAACCGCGAGATCGATGTCGCGAAACTCGGCTCGATCATGCGCACGGACCACGCCCTCGCCATTGACGGGGGTTACGGCAAGATCAAAGGCAAGACCTTCCGTCTTTCCAACATGGGCGACGAGACCGAGGCGACGATTCAGAATCTGCTCGACGCCCTCGACGACTCCCTCACGAAGCTCTAAAAAGAGTCACTGTTCATGACGATGCGCTTCCTTTTCCCTCAGGATCCCGGACGCGTCGCCGTGAAAATCTGCGGTATCACCCGCGCCGACGAGGCCATCGCCATTGTCGACGCGGGCGCCGAGGCGCTCGGGATTAATTTCTGGCGCGGGTCGAAACGCTTCATCTCCCTCGAAGAGGCCCTGCCCTGGCTACGGGATCTCGCCGGGGCCGTCCCGCGCGTCGCCGTCACGGTGAACGCCGATGATGACGAACTGCGCCGCCTCCACGACAGCGGCGTGATCGACTGGATCCAGCTCCACGGCGACGAAACACCGGACAGAGTCCGGTCACTGACTCAACAGGGTTTACCCGTCTTCAAAGCCCTCGGGGTGCGGGACAGGTCGAGCCTTGAGGCGGTGGCCGCCTATGACGCCCCCACCCTTCTCCTTGATGCCTACGCGCCGAACGAATACGGCGGCAGCGGTGCAACGATGGACTGGGCGCTCGGGGCGAAGGCCGTGGCGCAATGGCCCGATCGACAGATCGTTCTCGCTGGCGGACTCACGCCGGACAACGTCACCGAAGCAATTCGCCAGGTTCGACCCGCCGCCGTCGATGTGGCGAGCGGCGTCGAGGTTAGCCCAGGGCGAAAGAGTCTCGAATTGGTCCGCGCCTTTATCGAAGCGGCAAGAAGCCTGTAGGCGGCCTCTCCGAGGCTGCTTTTGGTTTTTCAGTTTGTCACCCCTCCAGCGTCCCCTCGACCACACCGAGCTTGGATTCGGCGCGGAGCTTCGAAAACAAGGCGCTGCCTTCGTTCTCGCCGCGCAGAAGCGCCTCGTAGGTGCGAATTGTCTCGATGGCCTCGTTCATCCCTTCGTCGAGAAACTCGATCCGGTAACGCCGCAGCCCGGCGTCACGGAGAGCGTTGAAAAAGCGGGCTCCGCTCTGGGCACGACCGTTGAAGAGCGTATTGCGGCAGCCGACATCGGCGGTGAGCCGGTGCAACTGACCGACCCGGTCGCGCAGGTGCACTTCGTGCTTGTCGCAGGGGCGACCGCAGTTCGTGGAGTCGGTCCCCTCGGAGAGGAAAGCGCAGAAGACACAGTGCTCCATGTGAAACATGGGCATGTGCTGGTGCAGAGTGATCTCGAACCACTCGGGCGGAGCCCCGGCGAGGAGATCGAGAACCTGGGAGATGTTGAGGTCGTAGGAGATCGTGAGATTTTCGAAGCCTTCATCCATAAGCAATCGCGCGCTGATGGGATTGGCGACGTTGAGGGAAAAATCTCCGGTCATGGCGAGGTGCTCATGATTCCGGAAATGCCCGATTCCTCCCAGATTGCGGACGAGAACACCGTCGGGTTTGGCCTTTTCGACGACGCGGAAGAGACCGCTCTCACCCGGCTTTTGAATGCGCGGAGTGGCGAGAAAAATCCGCATCGCCGGAGCCGCCTCGCGCACGCGGGCGACGAGATCGCGGTAGCGACGCACATCCTCGAGATCGATGTAAACCGAGGGAAGACCGCACTCGATCGCGGCGTCGACCTGTGCCTCGGTGCGGCAGAGGACGCGGAGTTCCATCACGCCTTCAACGGCGGCGGTCGGCGCGGGTAGCAGTTCCGAAACACTCACCCCGGTGGAGCGCCGCTTTTCATAGGCACTCTCACCCGCCGCATCGAGCTGCTCGACGAGGGCGCGGCGGAGACGGTTGAGCTCACTGACGGGAACCATGACATCCCCTGACAGATGCACCTCGAGCGAGGCAAGGGCGTAGACCGTGCCGCCAAGACGGGCGAACTGCTGCTCAAGAAATTCCGGGGTGAGAGGCCGGTTCGCGGCGACTTCAAGCGGGATCGCCGAGCTGACCTCGATGCCGCTCTCGCGGTCGCGCAACTTCAGGGGAGCACCCGCTTTTCCACTCACGATCCAGTTTACCCGCCTCGCCCGGGCGGGGAGATGCTCGCGTTTGTAGCTGCTCTGGAGCGCGGCATTGAGAGCCGGATCATCGGTCTTCCAGATGCGGTGACCTTCCCGGATTTTCGAAAAATCGATCTTGCCGTGCTTAAGAAAAATCCGCGGCCCGCTCACCTCGTAAATACGTCCGCCCTGTTCGCGGTCGGTATTGCCTCCGGTGTCGAAGACGATACCATCGCCGTTTTTCAGGGCAGCGTCCCCGCCATCCGCCTCGAACTCGATCCAGTCGGTCCCGATCTTACTGATGCGACCGATGTAGGCGCCGCGCTTTTTGCCGAAGCGGGCGTGGACGAGTTCCTGATTATTGATGCCATTCAACCAGCCGGTGGAAAGCCCGCGGGAAAAGACCATCTCAAGGGCGTAGCGATCCTCCTCGGACGTCCCCCCCTCTGCTCCGGACTCGGCCGCATCGATCGCTTTTCGATAGGCGCGGGTCACCGCCGCGACATACTCGGGAGTCTTGAGGCGGCCTTCGATTTTAAAGCTTGTCACCCCGAGGCGGATCAGTTCGGGAATCTGATCGATCCCCGCGAGATCCTGCGGCGAGAGCAGATAACGCTGATCACCCATCTCGCGGGTGACGCCATCGACGACGAGTTCATAGGGCATGCGGCAGGCCTGGGCGCACTCGCCGCGATTGGCGCTGCGCTGCCCGAGCGATTCACTGGTGAGACACTGGCCCGAGTAGGCGACGCAGAGGGCGCCGTGGACAAAGGTCTCGATCTCAACCGCACCGGGATCATTGGCATGAAAAAGCCGGATCTCTCGCAGCGAATTTTCCCTCGCAATGACCGCTCGGTCGAGATCGAGGATCCCGTGGGCAAAGGCGAGAGCCTCTGGCGAAGTAATTGTCATCTGCGTCGAGGCGTGGAGATGGAGATCGGGCACTATCGCCCGCGCCATTGCCGCGAGTCCGAGATCCTGCACGATGATCGCGTCAACGCCGCTCGCGCTGAGGTGCCGCAGTTGCTCCGCCGCGTCCTCAAGCTCGGACGGAAAGATGAGCGTGTTAAAAGCGACAAATCCCCGCACCCCGTGGCGGTGGAGGAAATCCATCAGCTCAGGCAGATCCTCGTGGGTGAAGTTGTCCGCCCGAATTCGCGCGTTGAACCGGGGCATGCCGAAATAAATCGCGTCGGCCCCGTTCGCCACGGCGGCGCGGGCGCACTCCCAGTTGCCGGCAGGAGCGAGTAGTTCGGTGGAGGATTTCGACATCGCCGAAGGTAGCACGGGCGATCTTATTCTCCTTCAGAAAGTTCGCTCCCCGCCTCCTCGCGCTCGCGTTGCGGACAGGCCTCGCCGGCCACCTCGACCTCAAGGGTGACGTGTTCGAAAAGGTCCGCCGAGAGCAGTTCGCGCACCTTTGCCTTTACTTCTGCCGGATCCACCGAGGCATCGGCGAGGACAAGATGGGCGCTGAGGACGTGGCTTTCCCCGTCGATCGACCAGCTGTGCACATGGTGAATAGACTCGACCCCGGCGATGCAGCGGACGCGGCGCCCGAAGTCATCCACATCAAAATCGTCGGGCGCGGACTGCAGGAGAACCGCAAAGACCTTCTTCAGATTTTTCCCCACGTTCCAGAAGACGAGGAGCGAAATACCGATGGACAGCAGCGGATCGACCACCGGCACGTTCCATATCGCCATAATCCCCGCCCCGATCAATACGGCGATCCAGCCCAGCGCGTCCTCGAGGAGATGCCAGCTCACAAGCTTTTCCGTGAGGGAACTGCCCCGCCGCACCCGCAGGACGGCGGCGCCGTTGAAGAAGACCCCGATGACCGCGAGGACCATCATCCCGGGGACTTGGACCTCGGCCGGATGCATCAGTCGCGGGATCGCGTGGTAGAGCACAAAGGCGAGCCCCAGTAGCAGGGTGAGCCCCGTGATCAGTCCGCCGAAGATACGAAAGCGGCGGTAGCCGTAGGTGTGGCGGGCGCTGCGCTTCCGATAGGAGAGCCGGTCAAAGTAGCAGGCCAGGCCCAGCGAGATCGAGTCACCGAAGTCATGCACCGAATCCGTCAGGATCGCGATGCTGTTCGTCCAGAAACCGCCCGCGACCTCGAGCAGGGTAAATCCCAGATTGAGAAAAAACGCGACCTTGAGATTCTCGCTGCTGCGATGGTGATGGTACTCCCCGTGCGACTGATGACTCATGACTTAACGGCAGTGACAGGGTATGCCGGAACCGTCGCCACGGGGGAACAATTTTCCCGCTAAATCCTCCCCATCAGCGCGAGGATGATCAGGATGATGAGAATGAGCCCGAGACCCCCGGTGGGACCATAACCCCACTTGCGGCTGTGCGGCCAGGCGGGAAAAACGCCGATGAGGAGGAGGATCAGGACAACGAGAAGGATGGTGCTCATGGAAAAAGAATGGGCTCTCCCCGCCTTCTCCTCCATAGGGAATAACCCTATTACAGTCGCGTCGGACTATTTACTGTTTGAATCCTCCTGCCGCTCCCGCGACTATCCGGAATGCCCGGAACCCTCCTCATCGCCACCCACAACGCTCACAAGACCGCCGAGATGCGCGCCATCCTTGGGTCGCACTTCGACGTCATCACCGACCTCACGGAACTGCCGGGGATGACGCCGCCCGAAGAAAGCGGTGCCACCTTTGCCGAAAACTCCGCCATCAAAGCCCTCGCCGCGAGCCTTGCCAGGCCCGACGCCTTCATTCTTGCCGACGACTCCGGCCTCGAGGTCGATGCCCTCGGCGGCGCGCCGGGGATTTACTCGTCGCGCTACTCGGGCGACGACGCGACTGACGCCTCGAATCGGGAAAAGCTCCTGCGCGAACTCGCCCGGCCCGAGCACGCCGGCACCCCCCGCAGCGCCCGCTTCCACTGCGCCGTAACCATTGCCTTCGGCGGAGAAGTGATCGCCCGCTTCGACGGCACCGTCGAGGGTCGCATCGCCGACGCCATGACCGGAGACGGCGGCTTCGGCTACGATCCGCTCTTCATTCCCGAAGGCCACGACCGCTCCTTCGGCGAACTGAGTGAGGAGGTTAAAAACAGCATGAGCCATCGCGGTCGGGCGCTGGAGAGATTTCGGGAGTGGTTGAACGAACGCTCCCGCTAGTCGATTGCCTCACCCATACACATCCCGGCGGTGTCCAATCTTTACTACGACGATCACCAGCCGCTGCTCAAAGATCTCATAAAGAATCCGGTAGCCCCCCTGCCTTATACGCGATATCGATCGAGTCCCGAGAGCTTCTTGCTCGTCGGAGGATGAGGATCCTCCGCGAGCAAAGCGATCCGCTCAAGAAGGCGGATGTGGTCTTTTTGAGGAATCGTTTTCAACTCCTTCTCGACCGACACGCGAAACTGAACCTCAAATTTTGCCATCCAAATCGAGGCGCTTGAGCATTTCTTCGAAAGTAAGAGTCGGCTCGAGAGTGCGCTCATCGAAAACGGCGAGATCATCACGGTCTTCACGCAGGGCCTCGCGGACGGCCTGATTGATGAGTTCGGATAAATTCGACGAGGTCTCCGCCGCCTGCACCTTGAGAGCACGATGGAGGTCCGCTTCCAGATAAACGGTCGATCGTTTGGTCTTGTCCCCTTCCATAGGAAAATGAAACACCAAAACGTTATAACGTCACCCCCCTCACTCCAACTCAATCAACACCGGGCAGTGATCGGATCCGATCACTGCCGGCAGGATCGCGGCGGAGGTGATGCGGGGCATGAGCGGGCTCGAGACGCAGAAGTAGTCAATCCGCCATCCGATATTCTTCTCCCTCGCCCCACCTCGGTAGCTCCACCAGGAGTAATGATCGGGCTCGTCGGGATGGAGGTGGCGGAAGGTGTCGATGAAACCGGCCGCGAGGATGTCGTCGAAGCCGGCACGCTCTTCGTCGGAGAATCCGGCGCTCTTGCGATTCTGCCTGGGCCGGGCAAGGTCGATTTCGCGGTGGGCGACGTTGAGGTCGCCGGCAAAGATGACAGGCTTGGTTTTTTCGAGCTCTTTCACATAAGAGAGGAAGGCGGCGTTCCACTCGATGCGGTAAGGGAGACGGCGGAGGTCGTCCTGCGAGTTCGGCGTGTAGACATTGACAACAAAAAAGTCATCGTGCTCGGTCGTGACGACGCGGCCCTCCTGATCGTGCCCGGGTGAGCCGATCCCGAGACGGGAGGAGAGCACCGGCACCTTGCTGAAGGTGGCGACGCCGGAGTATCCCTTTTTCATTGCCGGGTTCCAGTGGACGTCCCACCCGGCCTCTTCAAAAGCGACTTCGACCTGGTCGGGGGTGGCCTTCACCTCCTGAAGTAGGATCATGTCAGGCTGGTGCAGCTCGAGGAAGTCGATAAAGCCCTTTTTCAGGACGGCACGAATGCCGTTCACGTTCCAACTGATCAATTTCATGCCCATAGCTTAAGGTCTTTTCCTTACGTCTCCCCGCCATCCTGTAAACAGTTTTCCCTTGCGATTAGGTGAGACGCGAGGAAATACACCTGACGCAAACCCCCACCCGCGTTGAAAAAGTGAAAAAAGTCCCCGAGACGACACTTTTTTAGACAAACCCGCAAGAGGGGAACGCTTCCCAAGTCAAAATTAATCGCTTTCAGCAATGATAGAAGTCGAAAATCTCCATAAACACTTCGGTTCAAAGGTGGCCGTGGACGGGGTCTCGTTCACGGTGAAAAAGGGCGAAGTCCTCGGTTTCCTCGGACCCAACGGGGCCGGCAAGTCGACGACGATGCGCATGGTCACCGGCTTTCTTCCGCCGACTCAGGGTCGCGTCACCATCGGAGGCGCCGACATCGAAGCGAACGAAATCGAGGCCAAGTCCAAGATCGGCTACCTCCCCGAGGCGGCCCCGCTCTACTCGGACATGACGGTGGAGGGCTTCCTCCGCTTCGCCGCCGAGATGCGCCGGGTTCCCGCGAACGAGATCACAGCGGCGGTGAACAAGGCGATCGAAACGACCTTCCTCGAACCGGTGCGCCATCAGAGCGTCGATACTCTCTCGAAAGGCTACCGCCATCGCACCTGCTTCGCCCAGTCCATCATTCACGATCCCGAGGTGCTCATCCTCGACGAACCGACCGACGGTCTCGATCCGAATCAGAAGCAGGAGATACGCCAGCTCATCCGCCGCATGGGTGAGACCAAGGCGATCATTTTCTCGACCCACATTCTTGAGGAAGTCGAAGCCTCGTGCACCCGGGCAATCATCATCGACCGCGGCCGGGTCATCGCCGACGGCACTCCCGCCGAACTGATGGCCAAGGCGAGCAATGCCGGAATCGTCACTCTGCGCGCCCGCGGTCTCGCCGGATCGGGGATCAAGGCCGAGCTCGAAAAGCTCGACGTCGTCGCCTCGGTCGAAACGATCGCCTCTGACGAAAACGGTATCACCGCCCGTATCACTCCCGCCAAGGGCAGAGCCGACAAACTCAGCACCGCCGTCTTCGGAGTGTGCAAGGACAAAAACCTCTCCGTCGAAGAACTCCGCGTTGAGGAAGGCCGCCTCGATCTGCTCTTCCGCGAGATCACCAAAACCGACGCTGACAAGTAATCCGCGCCGACCCCATCAGGCCGGTGCGGTGCTGCCGACAATTTCCCAAAGGATTCAATTCAACCACTACTTACCAGAGACATCATGGATGCCTTCATCACCCTTATCCTGGAATTCGCGATTCCGACGCTGATCGTCTCGGCGATCTTTGTTGCCATCCTCTTCTACGTGCTGCCCCGCGAGGTGCGCACCATCTTCAAGCGCGAGCTGAAGAGCTACTTCACCTCCCCCATCGCCTACGTGCTCTTCGTGGTCTTCCTCGGGATCTCGGGCACGCTCTCATTCTTCTTCACCGGGGTGCTTGAGGGCGGGGAAGCCGATCTCTTCTTGCCCTACTTTCAGTATTTGCCCTGGTATCTCGTCCTGATCGCTCCCGCCGTCGGGATGCGGCTCTGGTCCGAAGAACAGCGTCTCGGCACGCTTGAGCTGATGCTTACGATGCCGCTGGCGCCCTGGCATGCCATCCTCGGCAAGTTCCTTGCGGCGGGAGTCGTCCTCTTCGCGATGCTGGTGCTTTCCTTCCCCATTGTCTGGACGATGAACTTCCTCGGTGATCCGGACAACGGTGTCATCATGGCCGGCTTTGTCGCCACCTTCTTCGTTGCCCTCTGCTTCCTTGCGGTGACCTCGGTGATCTCGGCGATCACCCGAAGCCAGCTCGTCGCCCTGCTCGTCTCGGTAGCGCTCTGCCTGATGCTCTGGCTCGGCGGTCTGCCGCACCTCAGCGAGCTGATCATGAACCTCAAGGGCGGCTGGCTCGTTTTCTGGCCGATTCTCAAGCTCGTCAATGGGCTCGGCGTGATGCCGCACTTCACCGAACTGGCCAAGGGTGTCCTCGGCCTGCGCGATATCGTTTTCTTCCTCAGCTTCATCACCTTCTGCCTCTTCGCCACTTCCGTCGCGATCCGCCTGAAGCGCGCCTGAGAACCTCATTTTTCTCCAAACCCACCTCTTACGATCTACGACATGAGCGAATCGAAAGAACCCTCTTCACCGAAACTAAGCCGTCGCGCCGCCGCCCTCGCGGGTCTCGCCGCGATCTTCGTCATTGCCCTGCTCGTCAACTTCCTCGCCGGGAAAGTGAGCCTGCGGGCCGACCTGACAGAATACAAATCCTACACCCTCTCTGAAGGAACCGGCAACATCCTCTCGCGCCTCGACACCCCGGTGCAGATCCGCTACTACGTGACCGATGACAGCAAGGTGATGAGCCCGAGCGAGCGCTCGCGCGCCCGTCGCGTCGAGGATCTCCTCGCCGAGTTTGTTCGCAAAGCTCCGACAAAGGAGATCGAAGTCACGAACGAGGCAGGCGAATTCGTCACGCAGAAGGTCAGGATGTTAACAGTGAAAAAGCTCAATCCCGAGCCCAACACCGACGCCGAGGATTCCGCCGTGATCGACGGCCTTCAGGCCGGGGTCTCCGGCGAAACGAACAACGAGCTCTACTTCGGCATCGCGATCCAGTGTCTCGACTCGGTCGAAGCCATCCCCTTCCTCCCTGCCCGCCCCGAGACCTCCCTCGAGTATGACCTCGCCCGCGCCGTCTCCAGCGTGCACGGCGGCAGGGACAAAAAGATCGCGGTGATGTCCGGCATGGCGATCGGCGGTGGATTCGGTGGCAATTTTCAGGCCCCGCCGCAGCAGCCGTGGATGTTCTACGAACTCCTCAGCAAGGACTACGAAGTCGAAGTGATCCCCCCGACCTCCACCGAGATCCCCCCCGGGACCTCAACCCTAATCGTCGTCCATCCCTTCGACGTCACCGACGAGGGCCAGTTCGCGATCGATCAGTATCTGCTGCAGGGCGGAAATGTCATTGCTTTTGTCGATCCGAATTTTTTCTATGCCCGTGCCCTAGCCCCGCAGGGGCAACCGCAGATTCCCGGGATGCCGCCCCAGGGAGGCCCCGCTCCAAGTTCGGACATGGAGAAACTCTTCAAGGCCTGGGGCGTGAAGTATGACGCCAATCGTGTCCTCGCCGATCTCGACTTCGGATCCGAGATTATTCGCCGCGGCAATTTCTCCCCGACCTTCCTCACCCTCGACCGCAAGTCCCTCGGGAGCGGACCCGACGCACCCGGCCTCAGCGATCCGATGACGAGCATGCTGAACCAGCTCAACATGCTCACCCCCGGCGCGTTTGAGGTCTCCCCGCCGGCCGGAGTCCGGGCGGACTCTCTCGTGATGTCTTCGCCCACTAACCAGCTCGTCGGCTCATTTGACGCCGACCCGACGCAGGAAGGCGGGGCTGACCGCATCCGGGAGAAGTTTGAGGCACACGGAACCCCCCGCGCCCTCGTCGTGAGACTCTCGGGGGAATTCGCGACCGCTTTCCCCGAAGGTAATCCCGCCCCGAAAGAGGAAGCGGCAGCCCCCGAAGGCAACGAGGAGAAACCCGAAGGCGAGGAGAAAGAGGACGCCGGGGCCGCGAAGGAAGAGGATACCTCACTGAAAAAATCGACCGCTCCCGGTCGGGTCCTGCTCATCGCCGACGTCGACTTCATCTATGACGCCAACGTCGTCCGCCGCAATCAGATCCCCGGGTTGAATATCGTCATCCCCGAGATGCTGAACGAGAACCTGACCCTTGTGCAGAATGCGGCCGAGCAACTGTCGGGCGATCCAGACCTCATCAATGTCCGCAGTCGCACGAGCGTGCGCCGCCCCTTTACCAAACAGAGCGAGTGGTATCGTGAAGCTCAGGAAAAATACGCGGCCGAGCTCGCCGACTTTACCGCAAAAGCGAAGGAGGTTGAAGGCCGCCTCAGCGCCCTTCTCTCGCAAACTCCCGATACGATTGATCAGGCGCTCCTCTCCCCCGAGGTGCAGGCCGAGATGAAAAACCTGCGGCAGCAGGAGGTCGAGTTTAGCCGCCGCGCCCGCGACCTCCAGAAAGAAGTGACCCGCGAATTCCGCCGCAAGCTTGCCACCTACAAGTTCGGAAACACCCTGACCATGCCGATCGCGGTGATCCTCTTCGGCATCGGCCTCGCCATCTACCGCCGCCAACGCACCGCGGCCCGCTGATATTTAAAGCTCTCCAACCCAATCCAAACGTTGTACGCATCATGGGAACCAAAACACTGATCCGTCTCCTGCTTGCTCTCGCCGTCATCGGCGCGGTGGCTGCGGGCATTCACTTCACCGGGGGTGGCTCCGTCTCCACCGTCTCATCCTCAACCGACAAAAAGAAGGTCTATCCCGACTTTCCCCTCAATGACATCGCCAAAGTCGTCATCACGGAACAGGACGGTTCGATCACCCTGTCAAAAGGTGAAACCAGCTGGGAGGTGGGCGAACGCGACGGTTACCCGGCAAACGCCGAACCCGTCATCCTGCTCCTGCGCAAGGTTTGGGACGTCAATATCGTCCAGCCCGTCACGATCGGACGGACCCAGTATGGCCGCCTCGGTCTTGTCACTCCCGGCGAAGCGGCCACGCCCGAAGAAGCTGCCACCCTGCTCACCTTTCAGGGCAAGGACGGAAAGGACATCGGCGCCCTCTGGCTCGGTAAAATTTACGAGCGCTCCGAAGGCCGACCGGATCCCTTCGGCGGCGGCATGGCCACGACCGAGGCCGGGCGCTACGTGAAGCGCGGCGACAGCAATGCCGTCTACCTCGTCAGCGAGACTTTTTCGGAAGTGAAAACCGATCCGAGCGGGTGGATCGACAAGGCCTTTTTCAAAGTCGAAAAGATCAAATCGATCGAGATCATGACGAAGGAGAAAGAGAGCGACTGGAAGCTCGAGCGCTCCGCCGAGTCCGATGACTTCATCCTCGCCAAGGCCGCCGCCGGGGAGAGCCTCGATCAGTCCAAAGTCTCGGCGATGAAGAGCGCCTTCTCTAACGCTCAACTCGAAGATGTCTTCACCGGTGACGGGAAGAAGGAGAATCCGACCGACACCACCACCTTTAAAATCGTGACCTTTGACGGCTTTAATTACGAAATCTCGGTCGGAGAAAAGAACGACCTCAATGAACTGCCGCTGAGCCTCAAGGTCTCTGCCAACCTTCCGGAAAAGCGTGAGGTCGGGGAAGAGGAAAGCGCCGAGGAAAAGACCAAGCTCGACAAGGAGTTCGAAGAACGGATTTCCTCGCTCACGAAAAAGCTCGGGCAGGAGCAGAAGCTTGAAAACCACGTCTTCAAGGTTCGGAGTTTCATGGTCGATTCGCTGACGAAAAAGCGCGCTGAACTCATGGCTGAGAAGGATGAGGCTCCTGCCGGGGAGGAAATCGCTCCCGGCGTTACCCTGCCCGGACTGTCGCCCGCTCCTGCCGAAGCCACACCCAAAGCGAAAGGGGAGTCGGCTCCCGCCGAAGCAAAGTCCGAGGCGAAAGGGGGAGCTACCCCTGCCGAAGAGGTCTCGGGGTCGGCACCGGAGCCGTCGAACTAACAAGCGATTTCTTGTTGGTAAGGCTGCTCATGTTGACTTCCCCTGGTCCCGTTCCGGCGGAGCACCGGAGTTTGCCTTTCAGAACAGTTCAAAGTCAATGAGATCATCTCCGACCGCCGGCTTGGTCGAGGTGTCACTCTCCCGATTTTTTGTCACGAGAACGGCGATGGATTGATCATCCTGCACCTCGTCGACTTTGATCCAGCCTAGAATATCGCTGCCTCTCCGAACCGCAAAACGCTGTGCCACCTTCACTCCCTGAGCGGCACCCGCGTTGAAGGTGACGATGCCCCAATCTTTATCGTAACTCGTCACTTTGCCGAGTGAAGGGGCGGCAGTGACCTGCTGACGCATACGATTAAGCCTCGCATCGACTTCAGGGTTTCCGCCCGGAGGGTTTTCCACCGCATCGCGGAGGAAATCAGGAAGCTCCGCAGTAATCGCAGCGGCCCCGTCCGGAGCTGTCCCTTCCGCAGCGGTATTCGCCGCCATCGCGGCCGCTTCGCGCGCCTGGCTGTCGACGCTGCCGGAGAGTTGATTGTAACGCTGCTCGGTGAGTCGGCTCTGCTCGCGGGCCTGATCGAGTGAGGCGCGAATGTTGTTCAGCTCCGGATCATTCGGCAGAGGAAGCGTCCCGGTCCCCGGATCGGGCGCTTGAGCCGTCGCGACCGGCATTCCCGGCGCCTCGTAAGGAGCAGCGTTAACCGGGGGCTGAAACCCCACCGGGCCACCGGCCGGAGGGGCACCCTCGGCATTCGCAACGATCCCGTTTTGAAGGTAGGATTGCGCTCCCGGGTCAATGTTTCCATGGGGGCCCTGCCTCTGCATGAGGCGGGCTTCTTTCTCGGCAAACTCTTTCTCGAGGCTGGTTCGGACAAAGTCCCGGTAACTTAACGCCCCCACGATTAGTAAGAGAATCGCTGCAATACTCAGAGCAATCGTCGGTGTGTGGTTCACCTGTCTCCTTTCGCCAATGTCGTCCGGTCCCATCATAAGGAGAAAACTATACTTCATCGGCCCGCGCGAGCCAATGCCCGAGTTTGACAATCGAAAAATATTCGTCGCACCGCTGATAAAGGAACAGGGGCACGGGAAGAACCTCACCCTTTCATCGCCACCGTGAGGTGCCGCCCGTCAAGCCCCTCACGCCCGAGGGTGGGCCGTGTCGTAGACCTTCTTCATCCGCTCGATCGATACATGGGTGTAGATCTGGGTGGTGGAGAGGCTCGCATGCCCGAGCAGCTTCTGAACGCTGCGGAGGTCGGCTCCGTGGTCGAGGAGATGGGTCGCGAAGCTGTGCCGCAACTTGTGCGGGCTGGCATTTTGCGGGATATCGCACAGGGCGTGATATTTTTTAAAAACGTCTGAAATCGCCCGGGTCGTGAGCCTCCTGCGCACCTTACTGATGAAGAGCGGACCCTCCAGCACCCTTGCCGCGTTGCGGTAGCGGTGGATCGCCTCAGCGGCCGGGGTGCCGACGGGACAGATGCGCTCCTTGCTCCCCTTTCCAAAGACCCGCACGCATTCATGGTGCAGGTCAAAATCCGCCACATCGAGGGCGGCAAGCTCGGAAAGGCGCACCCCCGAGCTGTAAAAAAGTTCCAGAATCGCCGAATCCCGCTCCGCCGTCCACGCCGGGGCCTGCTTCGGCTGATCGATCTCGAAGGGCTTTTCGACAAGTTCGATGACCTGCTTCTGGCTCAGCACCACCGGCAGTTTTTTTTCCGCCTTGGGCATTTGCACCTCCACCACCGGATTAAGCTTGAGTCCCGCGCGCCGATTGAGGAACTTGTAGAAGCTACGGAGGGCCGCGAAATGAAGCCTCACCGTGGCACGGCCCCAGTCATCGCGCATACATTTGAAGAGGTAATCACGAAAATCATCCGACCCAACCGCGTCCCAGCTCATCGATTCAGGCAGCCAGGTCCGGAAACGGGTGATGGCGTGGCGGTAGTTTACAATGGTATGGGGCGAACTGTTCTTTTCCACTGAGAGATACTCAAGGAAGGCCTCGAGCGGGGGATCGTCGACGGCTTCAGGGGAGTGGGACACAGAAATCGCGGATTGGGATTCCCTTTGCTCAGTTGACCGACGAGCCGAATCCCTTGGGCCAGAAATGCGCCCCGCGGTAGCTTAGTGAAGAACTCATCGCTCCGACGGACTCATGAGGGTAATCGGGAAGCCGGACATTCTGCTCAAAGACGGCGCGGAAGCCTGAAACGTCCGACCAGCCGAGTGCGATGCTGTATTCGCGATCATCGGCAAGAAGCGGCACGATAAAATGTCCGGACTCACGGTGAAGAATGATCATTTCCTCCGCGTCGGACTCCTTTCCGTTAATTTGAAGGCAGAGACGCACTTTCGAATGGAAGGGCATACGCTCGCTGGTGAGGTTCCAGTAGACCACGGCAGTGTCGCAATTGCGGGGAATGACCGCAAAAGAGTCGTCACAGTAGGGGGTAGATTCGCTAACGTGATCAGTGGCTAAAACTTCCATAACAGAATCGGGTCAGTTGTTAAGGAAAGTTAACCATTAATCGTTCCAGATTTCCAGATATTTTATAGAAATTCTGTAAATTTTTTTTGAGTCTTTCCTGAAGCAGATTTTCCGGGCACGGCTAGGTTCTCCTCATGTTAACCAAGAGAATCATTCCCTGCCTCGATGTGACTGATGGCCGAGTCGTCAAGGGGACCAATTTTGTGAATCTGCGGGACGCCGGTGATCCGGTCGATTGCGCCGTCGAATACAACCGTCAGGGGGCTGACGAGCTTGTCTTTTTAGACATCACCGCTTCATCCGACGAACGCAAGACGATGATAGATGTCGTCAGAAGAACCGCCGAACGATGTTTTATGCCCGTGACGGTAGGAGGCGGGATCCGCAAGGTCGAAGACATGCGTGAGATGCTCATGGCCGGGGCGGACAAAGTCGGCGTCAACACCGCTGCCGTCACCACCCCCGAGCTCGTCTCCGCGGGCTCGAAGGCTTTCGGGGCGCAATGCATCGTCGTGGCGATCGATGCTAAAAAAAGGAAGGACGGCGACGGCTGGGAAGTCTTTACCCACGGCGGACGCACCCCGACCGGCCGCGACGCGGTCGAGTGGGCGCAGGAGGTGTATGAGCGCGGTGCCGGCGAGATCCTCCTCACAAGCATGGATGCTGACGGAACCAGGGCAGGGTACGACATCGGCCTAACCGCGGCAATCAGCGGGGCGGTTCCCATCCCGGTAATCGCCAGCGGCGGCGCGGGCAAGCTTGATCATCTCGTCGAAGTCCTCGATAAAGGCAAAGCTGACGCGGTTCTGGCGGCGAGCATTTTTCACTTTGGCGATTACACTGTCGGCGACGTGAAAGATTACCTCGGGAAACACGGTGTAGCGGTCAGGCCGGGGAGGGGCCGCTGAAGGACGGGACCTTTTACCACTGGAGGCAAATTTTAAATTTTTATCACCTTGAAGCCTCCTGCTCCTGATGGAAGCGGAAGGTGCGGTAACCGTAGATCGCAATCACAACGAAACAGATCATCGGCAAAAAGAACGACAATCTCGTTGCTGAAAGCCCCATGGCTCCGTTTCCGTCCATGATCGCGCCCTGCAGCGGCGGCAGCAGACAGCCGCCCCCGATGGCTAGAATCAGGCCGGCCGAGCCGAGCTTCGCGTCGTCTCCCAGCCCGTCGAGAGCGATGCCGTAAATCGTCGGGAACATCAGGGACATGCAAGCCGAAACACCAATGAGACAATAAAGTCCCGGCATCCCCTGCAGATAGATCGTGCCGAAGAGGAGGGCGCCAGCCCCGGCCGCAAGCCCGCCGAGGAGTCGACCGTGACTGACGAAACGGAGTAGATAAGTACAGAGGAAGCGGCTCGAGACAAAGATCACCATCGCAATCACATTGTAGCCTTGCGCCCCGGCGCGCTCCATCCCAAGCTCGTTAACGCCATACTGAATGATAAAAGTCCAGCACATGATTTGTGCCCCGACGTAAAAAGCCTGGGCCAGGACCCCCTCAAGATAGCGCCTGTTTTTCAGGAGACGTCGCAGCGTCGCGCCGACCTTGAGCTCTCGATCACCTTCGCCGGCCACCGCCGGGAGCCTCGCAAGCGCAAAAACGATCAGAACCAGAAGAACGACGCCCCCGAGAAGGGTGTAGGGCGCGATGATGATTTCAAGGTCCGCTTTTTGCAATGCGGCAAACGCGGCCGGATCCGTCCCGCTCAAAACCGAGCGCGTCTCTTCATCAGCCGGGTCAAGCCGGGCGAGGATGAACTCTTTGGCGATGAGCATGCCGGTGATCGATCCAAGCGGGTTAAAAGCCTGGGCCAAATTGAGACGACGGGTGGCAGTAGCCTCGTCGCCCATTGAAAGGATGTAGGGGTTGGCACTCGTCTCAAGAAACGAAAGCCCGCAGGTCATGACAAAGTAGGCGACGAGGAAAGCCCAGAAAGTCATGAGATGACCCGAAGGGATGAAAAGCAGACACCCGGCCGCGTAAAGCGTCAGCCCCGCGAGGATTCCCGCCTTGTAGGAGAAACGCTTGATCAGCAGCGCCGCCGGGATGGCCATGAAGCAGTAGCCGCCATAAAACGCGGCCTGCACCAGGGAACTCTCGAAATGGGAGATGAGCAGAATGCTTTTAAAGGCCGCCACCATCGGGTTGGTAATGTCATTCGCAAAACCCCACAGCGCAAAGAGCGAGGTCACGAGAATGAAAGGCATCAGGTATCCCGGCGGAATGGTTCGCGGCGACGACAGCTTGAGGGAGGCGGAAGATCTCATCTGACAAGCGAAGGAAATTGAAGTGACGCTTCCGGGAGCTGGCGATCGATCTTCATTCAAAGAGAATAGAAAAACTAACAGAAAAATACATCCGAGCCGGGCCCATCCCCGTCCACCCGGGTGCAGAAGCCGTTCGCAGCCAGGTGATTGAGGCAGTGATAGACCTCCTCGACATCGCTCTCGCCGACATTTGAGGCCATCGCCGCCGCTCTCACTCCACCCGATCCGGTCTCGGCCATGTGGTTTTTGACTTTTGTCAGGATATCGAGAAAAGCCCCTGCCGCCTTTTTCCCGGCCTCGACGCCCGGCTGATGGTAGGCGTTAACGTTAATGAGACTCGCGTAAAAGGACACGGCCCGCTCGTAAAGACCGATGAGAAGCCCCAGCGAAAAGGGCGTCAACTCATCGAGCGAGATCGTGATGGACTGGCGTCCGTTTCCGGAAAGGGCGCTGCGAGTGCCGCGAAGAAATCCCTGAAGGTAGTCCGCCGTGATCGAGCCTTCGCCATCGACGAAAATCGAGACCGTCTTCCGCGAGCGGCGCACTTCGATGAAGGTCGCAAAGAAATTAGGGAGCCCGTCGCGCAACTGCTGCACGTAGGCGTGCTGATCGGTCGAGCCTTTGTTCCCGTAGACGGCGATGCCCTGATTGACGAGCTTGCCGTCGAGGTCGTGCGCCTTGCCGATGGACTCCATCACAAGCTGCTGCAGGTACTTGCTCATCAGATCGAGCCTGTCGTTGTAGGGCAGGATGACCATGTCCTTTTTCCCCTGCCCTTCGCCCGCGTGATACCACATCAGGGCGAGCTGCATCGAGGCATTGACCGCGGCATCATCGACGCGGGTCTTTTCATCCATCGCCGCCGCCCCGGCAAGAAAGGAGTCGATGTCGAGCCCGAGCAAAGCCGAGGGGAGCAGTCCCACCGCACTCATGATCGAGGTTCGTCCGCCGATCCAGTCTGACATGGGGAAACGCGCGATCCAGCCTTTCGAAACGGCATACTTGTCGAGCTGGCTGCCGTCACCGGTGACCGCGACAGCCTGTTTCCCGAAGTCAAGCCCGCGGGCCGCAAAGGCCGCCTCGGCCTCGAGCATGCCGTTGCGGGTCTCGGCCGTGCCCCCCGATTTTGAAATCACAATCACGAGCGTCTCGGCGAGCCCGTCCCCGAGTCCGGCAAAGACATCGTCCATCCCGCCCGGATCGGTGTTGTCGAGGAAATGAATGCTCAGGGGCGCATTGGCCGGCAGCAGAGCCTTCGCGACGAGCTGAGGTCCGAGCGCGGAGCCCCCGATCCCGATGAGGAGGACATGGCGGAAAGCACGGTCGTTCGGCGCCGTCACCTCGCCCGAGAGCACCTTCGCAGCAAAGGCCTCGACCGAGGCACGCACCTCGCGGATCCATTTGCCCTCGGCCTCGGGAGCGAGCGCCGGATTACGCAGCCAGTAATGCCCGACAGCGCGGCCCTCGTCCGGATTCATGATCTCCCCCGCTTCCGTCGCGGCGCGGTCGCGAAAGGCGCCGGCGATTTTCTCCTGCATCTCAGGCGACCACTCGGCCGGGGCCTCCATCCGGCTCGTGTCGAGGGCAAAGCCGAGTTCAGGGTAACGGAGGACGGATTTCTGGAAGATTTCCCAATTGCTCATAGGTGATTTTTTATGATCGACAGTTCAGCCCGTTTCGCAAAGGGTTTCCGCATGAAACTCACTCCTCTCTTCGTCGCGATTTTTTCGTTTGCTGCTCTGGTTTTCGCTCCTGCCGCCCATGCCGAAGAAACCACCGCCTTCCGTCACTTCGTCTCCTTCCAGTTCAAGGACGGGACGTCCGAGGCGAAAAAAACCGAGATCGTCGATGCGTTCATGGCCCTCAAGAGCAAAATCGACGCCATCAGCGATCTCGAATGGGGCGGCACGGAAAACATCGAGCCACTCAATGACGGCTTCACCCATTCCTTCCTCGTAAGCTTCAAGGACAAGGCCGGTCTCGAGGCCTATCTCCCCCACCCCGCCCACGAGGAGTTCGTGAGGCTACTCAAGCCGCACCTGGAGAGAGTGTATGTCTTCGATTACACGGCGAAGAAGTGAGCCGCGCTCAGAAGATCACCCAGTCCGCCCCATCCTGCGGCACGTAGGGCGGGATCAGATCGTTCAGGGTGATCCCGCTGCAGCGCTCCATCATCGCCTCGTTCACCTGGACCCAGGCGGCGCGGACCATCTCGGCGGACTTGCCGCCGTTGCCCGGACTGCTCTCGATGAGCGACCCGCCCTCCATCGCCGTGGCGATTTCGGCGAGAGTGATGTTGCCGGGGTGTCGGGCGAGCAGGTATCCTCCGTTTTTTCCCCGCCGACTGATCACCAACCCTGCCTGACGCAGGGTCGTGAGGATCTGCACGAGATAATTCGGGGAGAGCCCCTCGGCCGTCGCAAGCTCCTCAACCTGGCGCACATCGCCCGCGGCATAAGTGCTCGCGAGCTGGGCGAGGACCTGGCAGGCATATTCTGTTTTTAGGGGGAGACGCATCGTAAAAACCGCTTGCTAAATGGGAGATACAATACATTAGTAAATGACGCAACTTTAAAATCTTTTCAATTCTCCTCCCTCAACCCTCGAGAATCATGGCCACCACTATCGGCAAATCAGCGAACGAAGGCATCAAAGATGCGAGCGACTACCTCCGCGGCACCATCCTCGACGGGCTCGCCAACGCGGCGACCGGCTCTCTCTCTAAGGATGACCAGCAGCTCACCAAGTTCCACGGCATCTATCAGCAGGACGACCGTGACATCCGCAAAGAGCGCCGCCAGAAAAAGCTGGAGCCCGCCTATTCCTTCATGATCCGCGTTCGTGTCCCTGGCGGGGTCTCCACTCCCATGCAGTGGCTCGAAATGGACCGCATCGCCCTTGAGCATGCCAACGGCGCGCTCAAGCTCACCACCCGGCAGGCCTTCCAGTTCCACGGCGTCATCAAGAGCAATCTCAAAAAGACCATTGCGGAGATCAATCAGTCTCTCTTCGACACCCTCGCCGCCTGCGGTGATGTGAACCGGAACGTGATGTGCAATCCAAACCCGCATCAGTCGAAGGTCCACGCCGACGTGCTCGAGCTCGCGACCGAGATCTCGAATCACCTCAGCCCCCGCACCAGCGCCTATCATGAGATCTGGCTCGACGACGGCACGGGCGAAAAGGTCAAAGTGACTTACGATCCGCCGAAGATTGACGACATCGCCGATCCCGAGGAGCCCATCTACGGCAAGCATTACCTGCCGCGCAAGTTCAAGACCGTCGTCGCCGTTCCCCCGAGCAATGACGTCGATATCTTCGCCCACGATCTCGGCTTTATCGCCATCATCGAGAACGACAAGATCGTCGGCTACAACGTCACCGTCGGCGGCGGCATGGGGATGACTCACGGCAACGAGGAGACCTTCCCGCGTCTCGCCGACGTCATGGGCTTCTGCACCCCCGAGCAGGCCGTCACTGTGGCCGAGGCCGTCGTCCGCGTGCAGCGCGACCACGGCAACCGCGACGTCCGCGCCAATGCCCGTCTTAAGTACACGATCGAAACGATGGGACTCGACGCCTTCCGCACCGAGGTCGAAAAACTCATCGGCTACGAGCTCGGCGCCGTCCGCCCCTTCCGCTTCGACGACAACGGCGATCGCTTCGGCTGGATCGAGGATCACCAGGGCAACTGGCATTTCACCCTCTTCGTGGAGAACGGCCGCGTTTACGACACCCCGGCCTATCAGCTTCTCACCGGCTTGCGCGAAATCGCAAAGATTCACACCGGCGACTTCCGACTCACCGCGAATCAGAACCTCATCATTGCAAACATCACCCCGCAGAAAAAAGCCGCCATTACCGCGTTGCTTGAGCAATACAAAATGATCGACGCTCACGAGCGCTCAGCCCTGCGCCTGAACTCAATGGCTTGCGTCGCGCTCCCCACCTGCGGCCTCGCCCTCGCCGAATCGCAGCGTTACCTCCCCGATCTCATCACCGAGCTCGACAGCATCCTCGAAGAGGCCGGGCTGCGTCACGACGCCATTACCATTCGCATGACAGGCTGCCCGAACGGCTGCGCCCGCCCCTACATCGCCGAGATCGGGTTCGTCGGCAAAGCGCCCGGGAAATACAACCTCTACCTCGGAGGAGGGCATGCCGGGCAGCGACTCAACAAACTCTACGCCTCCTCCATCGAGGGCAGCGACGCGGCGGAGATGCTGAAACCGCTCATCCAGGACTACGCCAAAAACCGCGAGGAAGGCGAGCGATTCGGCGACTTCACGGTCCGCGCCGGCTACGTCAAGGCGACCGAGCACGGGCGCGACTTCCACAAGGAACTGAATTTAGCTGTTTAGCTTTTAGCTCGTTTGCCCTTTCGCTTTTTCCACCTCTAATTCCCTAGACAGCTAATAGCTTAACCGCTACCCGCTAAACAGCTTCCCAAATGAGTTTCTCGAACTTTTCCCCCCTCAATCCCGAGCAGCAGCAACTCGCCGGCAAGCTCGCGACCGGACTCGACCGCGAGCAGGCCCTTTGGCTCTCGGGCTTTTTTGCCGGACTCGGCTACTCTTCCACCGCCGCCGGCGGCGGTCTCCCGCCCATGCTCCCCTCTGCTGAGAAGCGGAAACTCACCGTTCTCTACGGATCCGAGTCGGGGAACTGTGAAAAGCTCGCCGCCACCGTCGCCAAAGCCGCCGCGAAACATGACTTCAAAGTCACCATCGCCAACATGTCCGACGCGAAACCATCCGATCTCGTCAAGGTCGACAATCTCCTCGTCGTCGTCAGCACCTGGGGCGAGGGCGACCCGCCGGATGCCGCCGTCAGCTACTACGAGAGCTTCATGAGCGACACAATGCCGCAGGTCCCCGGACTGAGCTACTCCGTCTGCGGACTCGGCGACACCAGCTACGAGCATTTCTGCAAGATGGGGAAAGACTTCGACAGCCGCCTTGCCGAGCTCGGAGCGATCCGCGTCTATGACCGTGTCGATTGCGACGTCGACTACAAGTCCACCTTCGACACCTGGCTCGCGGGCGCTCTCAATGCCTTCCCCGAGCCCGAGTCCGTCACCGCCACCGCGACGATCCACGGCCCCGTCGCGACCTCGGTGGTCTATGACAAGGAGAACCCCTACGCCTCGGAGGTCACACAAAAGATCGTCCTCAACGGAACCGGTTCGAGCAAGGAAGTCCTCCACGTCGAGCTCTCTCTTGAGGGATCGGGCCTCGTCTACGAGCCCGGCGACGCCCTCGGGATCTATCCTGAGAACCGGTCCTCCGTCATCGACAGCGTCCTCGCCGCGACCGGACTCAGCGCCAATGCCAAATTCGGAGACAAGACCCTCGCCGACGCGCTCCGGCACGACTTTGACATCACCACCCTCGCCCCGACCATTGCGGATAAATTCAACGCCATCGTCGGGAATCCCGTTCTCAAAGAACTTCTCGATGCCGAGGGCCGCACCGAGCTGAAATCCTGGATCGACGGACGCCAGCTCATCGATCTGCTTGAGACCTATCCCTACAAAAACTGGACCGCCGAGTCCTTCACCGGGATCCTCCGCAAGCTCACCCCGAGACTTTACTCCATCGCCTCGAGCCTGAAAAAGCACGAGGACGAGGTCCACCTCACAATCGCGGCGGTGCGCTACCACACCCACGATCGCGATCGCACCGGCGTCGCCTCGTGCTACATCGCCGACGACGTCGCGGTCGGGGACAAGGTCCGTGTCTTCTTCCACCACAACAACAATTTCCGTCTCCCCGAAAACGACGAGACGCCCGTCATCATGGTCGGACCCGGCACCGGGATCGCTCCCTTCCGCGCCTTTGTCGAAGAGCGGTCGGCCCGCGGGGCGAAAGGGAAAAACTGGCTCTTCTTTGGAGACCAGCATTTCTCCTACGACTTCCTCTATCAGCTGGAATGGCTCGACTATCTCGAGGACGGCACTCTCACCGATCTCAGCCTCGCCTTCTCCCGTGATCAGCGGGAGAAAATCTACGTCCAGCACCGCCTCCTCGAACGCGGTGCCGAGATCTATCAATGGCTCGAGTCCGGCGCCCACCTCTACGTCTGCGGCGACGCCTCGCGCATGGCCAAAGACGTGCAGCAGGCCCTCATCGAGATCATCGCCGAACAAGGCGGCAAGTCCCCCGCCGACGCCAAGGCGTATCTCGAAGGGATGCGAAAAGCGAAACGCTACCAGCGCGACGTCTATTAGGGCTTTTGATTAGACGGCAGTTCGGGCAACTTAGACGGTTGGGTAGGTGCCCCTTCACTCTTTTATAGCGGCGTGGTGCTTCCAACAGGTGGCGCCGCGGGATCGGGAATTTACTTTTCGCCCCACCCGGCTTCCGTCACCGTTTCGCTTTCCGTTAGTTCACTGGACGTAGCGACGGGAACAGCATTCTCCCGCTGCCCGTTTTGTTTTCGCGTGTTTCCATTCAAAATTACCGCGAAATTATAAAATTTTTGCAAAACTATTGAACCAAGGTAGTATTGTGAGGCGAAATTTTTGCAATCCAGCAAGGCTCCCGAGGGTGATAACCGAGCTGCTTTACGCGTGTTTCCTCTCAAAATATCCAAAATGCAGGCGCCCATGTTTTTCCTGGCTAAACTTCGCTCGCTCAATGGCTATTCAACCCGGAGACATCGCACCGGAACGGTTTTCCCTCGCATTCCTCGAACTCTCATTCGTCCTCATCGGAAAGTGTCATGCCGAAGCTTTCACCTGCCTCCAATGCTCCAGGAGCAGGGAAATCAGGCAGTTCGCGTATGGCCCTGCGGGCGTTTTTTTTCCGGCAACGTGATCGCGGCGGTAATTTTCGGCCTTCTGACATCCGACCTCGTCGCAGCGGATCCCGAGCCGACGAACCCTGATCCGACGAAAACCTCCACCGTGGGAATGACGGTAAATAATCCGGTAACGTCGGCCGCCACCACCGTCAGCGCCCTCGTCGTAGACCCTTCGGGCACCGCGACGGCGGGTGCGGTCGCCTTTGTAAAGACGGCGGATGGCTACATTTTTCTCGTCAAGGAAATCGGAGAAGTGATTTACAATGGCGACAGCCCTCCGCAGGGCTTCCTCATCACCGCTAAAGACACAACCACAAAAATAGCCTCACTGACACCGACTCCGCCGGACCCTGACGAGTCAAAAAATGAGCCTTTCACGTTATCCTATCAGGCTCTCACGACCGACACAGCCGTGGTCGATCTTCTGACGCCTCCGCCCGGGTCGCCCGGGGCACCGGCGGAAAGCCCTGAAGTGACAGGGGGCGCGGCGGGCATCCGCCTCGTTGGAGTGGGGTCCGGAGGATCGAACGGGCGAAATGGGGCACTTTTCGTTCCGCCGTCCTCCGGCGGGAACGGTTCGACCGGGCCAACCGTCACGCTGTCAAATAACACGGTAATCTCCGCGAACAACCAGATAGGCATTGAAATCGGCAGTGTCGGCGGCAGTGGCGGCAGGGGTGGCAGCTCCTATGCGTCTTTCTGGAGCGGTAGAAAAGGCGGAGACGGCGCGGCGGGCGGCGTGGTAAACTTGACTAACAATATCAGCATTCAAGTAGCGACAACCGGCAACAACATGCACGGCATTTTCGCCTACAGTCGCAGCGGCGCAGCCGGAAACGGCGGTTCCGGCTATCTGGCTCCGGGCGGAGGCTCAGGCGGGGCCTCCAGTGATGGAGGCAATGTCACCGTGACAAATCACGGCAATATCATTACCACCGGCGACGGCGCCATCGGGATTTATGCCCTGAGCGTGGGTAATAAAGGCGGCAGCGGTGGCAGTCAGTGGGGAATCGTAGGCCAGGGAGGCTCGGCGGGCACGGGCGGCAACGGAGGAAATGTAGTCGTTACGAACTCCGCGACGGGCACGATCCACACGAGCGGCAATTTTGCCCACGGAATTCAAGCCCAGAGCATCGGTGGCTCGGGGGGCTCGTCGGGCACTACAGGTAACTTGATTCTCTCCCTCCAGGGAGCCTCCGATAACGGCGGTAATGGCGGCTCGGTTATCGTGAACAATTCCGGACTGGTCATCACCGCTGGCTCGGACGCGAAGGGCATCTTTGCGCAATCAATCGGAGGCGGCGGCGGTTCGGGCGGAAGTTCGGGAGGTCTCATCGCGCTGGGAGGATCGGGATCCAACGGGGGGAGTGCCAATACCGTGGCGGTTTACAACTACAGCACAGGCCGAATCGAGACCGGCGGCTTGCGCTCCGATGCCGTTTTTGCGCAGTCCGTGGGCGGTAGCGGTGGCTCAGGCTCAAACGCGGGCGGTCTCGTGGCGGTCGGCGGTAGTGGTTCGCAGGCCGGTAATGGCGCCGCAGTGACCGTCGAAAACTATGGCACGATCCTCACGGCCGGAGATTTTTCCCGCGGCATCGTCGCCCAATCGATCGGGGGCGGCGGGGGCGACGGCGGATCAACCGGCGGCATGGTGGCCGTCGGCGGCAGCGGCGCTGGAGGCGGGATCGGCTCAACCGTCACGATAAAAAACGGCGGCAGCATCACAACCCTGGGCGACGATGCAAGGGCGATCATGGCACAGTCGGTTGGCGGCGGCGGCGGCAACGGCGGAAGTGCCGGATCATTCGGTCTCTTTGCCGGTGTCGCGGTCGGCGGCAACGGATCGACGGGCGGTGTCGGCGGCAATGTGAATTTGGTCTTACAGGGCCAGGATGTGAATACCGCCTCGCTCATTAGCACGGCAGGCGATCGCTCAACGGGAATTTTTGCACAATCAGTGGGAGGCGGAGGTGGCAGTGGCGGCGGCGCGGTTCAGGTGACGGCGGGCTTCGGCGTGGCCGCCTCGTTTGCGGTGGGTGGCAGTGGCGGTCAGGGCGGCGCAGGCGGAACGGTATCGCTGACGAAAGGCCCCGGCTTAAGCGTTATCGAGACCGGCGGCGATGACTCCCTCGGTGTCTCCCTGCAAAGCGTGGGCGGCGGCGGGGGCAATGGTGCCTACGCCGTATCCGTGGCCGTATCCGGCGGGCCGGCTTCCGGTTCGCTGAGCGTGGGCATTGGCGGATCAGGAGGCGTGGCGGGAGCAGGCGGAACCGTCACCGTCGGAGCGTTTTCCTCAAACCTGATGACCGCGACCGGCTTTAACGGAAGCATTCTGACGAGCGGTGATCGCTCGACCGGATTCCTCGCCCAGAGCGTGGGCGGCGGCGGCGGCAACGGCGGACTAGGGGTCGGAGCGGCAGGGAGCGGCTCTCTCCTTTTCAGCGGCTCCATCGGCATTGGACTCGGCGGCAGCGGCGGCGGCGGCGGGGCGGGCGGGACCGTTTCCGTCGGCACCCAGGGAAACATCACCACCGAAGGGGATCATTCCGTCGGCCTCCTGACGCAAAGCGTCGGCGGCGGCGGCGGCAACGGCGGGGGGTCGATCGCGGCATCGCTGGCTGGTTCCGGCGGCGGCGCGGGAACGATGAGTCTTGCCATCGGGGGCAATGCCGGTTCGGCGAGTACGGGAGGCCTCGTAACAGTGGCCACTCGCACCGGCACCGTCACCACGAGGGGGGAAAATTCCAGCGGTATCGTGATTCAATCCGTCGGGGGCGGCGGCGGTAATGGCGGCTACTCGATCGCTGCCGGAGCAGCGGGAGCGGGCGTTGGCGCCGGTGCGGTGAACGTCGGGCTTGGCGGCAGCGGAGGAGGAGGAGGAGCGGGAGGAACGGTAATGGCCGACTTGCAGTCCAATGTGGTGACGACCGGACTCAACTCCAGCGGCATCGCGATTCAATCAGCCGGCGGCGGCGGCGGCAACGGCGGCTTCAACATCGCCGCAGGCGCGGCAGGTGCGAGCACCGGGAGCGGTGCCGTGTCCGTGGGCCTCGGCGGCAGCGGGGCCAGCGGCGGTATAGGTGGCAGCGTAACGGCAAGCTCAACGGGCGCAGTCACCACCTTCGGCGATAACTCCGGCGGGATTATTGCCCAGTCACTGGGGGGCGGCGGCGGCAACGGCGGTTACAGCATATCGGTAGCGGGTTCCGGCGCAGGCGTGGGCAGCGGCGCCGTGACCGTAGGCCTCGGTGGATCCGGCGGGGCGGGAAACCACGGCGGGCTCGTTACCCTGACGACGTCCGTCGGAAGAATCAGCACGGGAGGCGCTAATTCGACTGGTATTCTGGCTCAATCAGTGGGCGGCGGCGGCGGTAATGGGGGCTATAATGTCGCCGTCGCCGCCTCAGGCGCAGGTGCCGGAAGCGGGGCCGTTTCCGTCGGCCTGGGCGGCAGCGGCGGTTCCGCCGGCAACGCGGGAAAGGTTACGCTCACCGTCAACAACGAGGTGAGCACGGCGGGAGCCAACTCGGCTGCGGTCGTGGCCCAGGCGATTGGCGGCGGGGGCGGCAACGGCGGTTTTAATGTTTCCGGAGCCGGTTCCGGCGGCGGGGTCGGCAGCGGCGGTATCAGTGTCGGACTCGGCGGCGGCGGTTCTTCCGGCGGCACGGGCGGCGAAGTCGAGGCGACCGTTACCGGCAACATTCAAACGCTTTTGGAGAACTCCGTTGGGCTCCTCGCCCAATCTATCGGCGGCGGCGGCGGCAATGGCGGCTTTAATATTGCCGCCGGTCTTTCGGGGGCTGGCACCGGCAGCGGTTCGATCGCCGTAGGACTCGGCGGAAGCGGTTCCGGCGGAGGCAGCGGCCTCAAGGTTCAGGCCGCCTCGAGCGGCACGATCCGGACCTGGGGGAATAACTCCACCGCCTTCATCGCCCAGTCCATCGGCGGCGGCGGTGGCAACGGGGGATTTAATGTTTCCACCGCCCTGTCCGGTGCCGGCACCGGGAGCGGTGCAATTAGCGTCGGACTTGGCGGCGGTGGCGGTGGAGCGGGCAACGGCGGCATGGTCATCGCGCAAACCTCCGGCAATATTCAGACCGATGGCGACAGCTCGGGCGGAATCCTGGCGCAATCAGTCGGCGGGGGCGGCGGCAACGGGGGATTTAATGTAAACGTCGCGGGCAGCGGCGCAGGAACCGGAAGCGGTTCGGTGGGTGTAGGACTGGGCGGCACCGGCGCAGGCGGCGGATTCGGCGATACGGTAAACTTGACCGTATCGAATAACGTCAGGACCGCCGGCAGAAATGCATTTGGTATTATCGCGCAATCACTCGGCGGCGGCGGCGGCAACGGGGGGTTCGACATCACCGCTGCGCTCTCAGGAGCAGGCACCGGCAGCGGAGCGGTCGGGGTCAGCATCGGGGGAAGTGGCGGCGGCGGCGGCTACGGTAGCGCCGTGACGACTACGGTGACGGGAAATGTCGTGACGGCGCAATCGGGATCGGGTGGCATTCTTTCGCAGAGCGCGGGCGGCGGAGGAGGCAACGGCGGCATGTCGATCAGCGGCGCGCTGTCGTTTGCCGGGACCGGATCGGGGGCGGTTAGTGTCGGTCTCGGTGGATCAGGCGGCACAGGTGGTCATGCCGGGAAAGTTAGCAGCACGGTCGAGGGTGACGTTTATACGGGAGAAGCTGACAGTTTTGGCGTCGCGGCACAATCTCTCGGAGGCGGTGGCGGCAACGGTGGGATCAGCATCAGCGGGGCTTTGAGCATGGCGAAAAGCGGCTCGGGTGCCCTCGCCATCGGATTGGGCGGCTCGGGCGGGGGAGGCGGCGACGCCGACGAAGTGGACAATACCGTAACTGGCTACGTCCAGACGCTCGGCGACAATTCCATCGGTATTCTGTCGCAATCTCTGGGCGGCGGAGGAGGCAACGGCGGACTTAACATTAGCGGTGTGATCTCCGCCGCAAAAACCGGGAGCGGCGCTGTGGCCGTGGGCATTGGCGGCTCGGGCGGTTCCGGCGGAGATGGACAAGCGGTCGTGAGCCGTGTCGTCGGCGGAGTCGTCACGACCGGAAATTTCTCAACCGCGATCCTTTCCCAATCCCTCGGCGGCGGCGGCGGCACGGGAGCGCTGAACGTCTCCGGCGCGTTGAATATCACCAAGGAAAACGGGGGATCACTGGGCGTAGGGATCGGGGGGTTCGGCGGTGACGGCGGCAATGGCGGGAATGTCAATACCACCGTGCGCACGACCCCGACCCACACTCAAATCGGCACGATCGGCGATAATGCTTCGGCGTTGGTGGCGCAGTCACTTGGCGGCGGCGGCGGCAATGGCGGTACAAACATCACCGGGGTAGTAAATCTCACCGGAAAGAACGGTGCCGCGATCGGTGTGGGGGTCGGCGGATTTGGCGGCAGCGCTGGCGACGCCGGTATCGTCACGGTGGACGCTGCAGGGCAGATTGTAACGCAGGGCAATCTTTCACATGGCCTGCTCGCCCAGTCGATCGGTGGCGGCGGGGGCAACGGAGGGACCAACGTCAGCGGCACCCTTGCGCTCACCAATTCCAGCAACGGCAGCGCAACGACCGTCGCGGCATCAATCGGCGTGGGAGGCTTCGGCGGCGGCGGCGGCAAGGCCGGTGCCGTCGATGTGAAATTCGATGGCACGATTTTCGCACGGCCCGGCCTCTATCATGCCCCGGTGACAGATCCAATCACCGGCGAGTTGACACCGGGATACTATGAAAATCTGGACGGTGCCGGTTCGCACGGCCTCGCCGCGCAATCGATCGGCGGGGGCGGCGGCAATGGTGGGATCAATGTCAGCGGCGGGATTTCCTATGCTCGAGGCGAAGGCGACGCCTACGGTGTCATGGTCGGGGTGGGCGGCTTCGGGGGGACCGGCGGTGAGGCGGACCGGGTCGATGTCCTGGTCACCGGCGGCGAGAGTATCACGGCCTACGGTGCCGGACACTCGGCGATCCTGGCGCAGTCCGTCGGCGGCGGCGGCGGCAACGGCGGTACAAACGTAAGCGGAGGGATTGTCTCAGACTCAGCTCTGATTGTCGGAGTCGGCGGCTTCGCCGGCAATGCGGGTGTGGCAAAAAATGTCGCCGTCACCGCAGCATCAGACCTTTTTGCGTCGGCCCTCGAATCGAATAATTTAAGCTCGGCCGGGATCATGGCACAATCGATCGGGGGCGGCGGCGGGAACGGCGGTCTCAACGTCAGTGGCGGCATCGGCATCAGCAAGGAAAGCACCGTTCCCTCGGTCACGGTCGGAATCGGCGGCTTTGGCGGAGACGGTGCCGTGAGCGGCGAGGTGATGGTTAATCACGGCGGGACTATCACAACCTCCGGCAACTGGATCCATGGCATCGCCGCACAGTCTATTGCCGGCGGCGGCGGTAATGGCGCGCTGAACGTCAGCGGACAGATCAACTTTGCCGACTCCGAAAACTCGGGCGGGAAAAAGGACATGACCATCGTCGCCGGCATCGGGGGCAACGGCGGCACGGGGGCAAACGCCGGTGATGTCAATGTTACTCAACTCGGCACAATCACCACCGCCGGCGATCACGCGCGGGGCGTTTTGGCCCAGTCGATCGGGGGCGGCGGCGGCACCGGCGGGATGAATGTGACCGGGGTTTTCGCAAAAAACAGTTCTCCTGTCTCGGTCGGAGTCGGGGGCTCGGGCACGGGCGGCGGTCATGCGGGCATGGTGCAGATAAATCGCGGCATGGAGGCGGCCTCTACCGGAAAAGTCACCACCAGCGGCGTGGGTGCCCATGGTATCGAGGCGTCAAGTATTGGCGGCGGCGGCGGCGACGCGGGGATGAATTTCATCGCCGGCTTTACCCAGGCCGGCAAGGGGGAAGCCGATCCCGGCTTCGCCGCGAACTTTGCCATCGGCGGGGCTGGCGGGGAAGCCGGGCATGGCGGCAGCGCTAAAGTTTTCAACTACAGCGACATCGAAACGATGAAAACCGGCAGCCACGGCCTCATCGCTCAATCCATTGGCGGCGGCGGTGGTAACGCCAATCTGAATCTCGCGGTGGTCTATGCCGGGGCAGCGGGCGAAGATAAGGAAAACAAAAACCTCGGCTTCAATTTTGCTCTCGGAGGAGCTCCGGGCGACGGTGGCAACGGCGGTGAGGTCGAAGTCGTGCAGGCGGGACGTGTCGAGACGCATGAAAAGGGCTCCATTGGCATTCTCGCCCAGTCGATCGGGGGCGGGGGCGGCAATGCCAGTCTCGACGTTGCCTACACCAAGGTGAGCGGCGGCAAAGCGGGGATCACCCTCGGGCGCGTCGGCGGGACAGGAGGCTATGGCTCGAACGTAACCCTAACCTCGGATGGGATCGTCATTACGCACGGGGATGATTCCTACGGCATCCAGGCCCAGTCGATCGGCAATGGCGGAGGCAACAGCTCCTCCACATCGGTTTCGATTGAAGGACCGGAAACGACAGAAAAACCGGCAAACGGAGTGGCTGTTTCAGTCGGCCTTGAAGGGGGCGAAGGCGGGCGCGGCGGTAATGTGCTCCTCAACGCCTCAGGTTGGGTGCAAACCTCGGGCCGTAACTCACACGCCGTTTTTGCCCAGTCGATCGGGGGCGGCGGCGGCAACGGCGGCAGTGCCAATACCCTGGGGCTCACCAGTGCGACGGCAGCGCTTTCACTCGGCGGCACCGGCGGCACCGGCGGGGTCGGCGGCACGGTAGTCGTCAACAGCTCTGCCGATGTGCGCACTGCGGGTGAGAGCGCGATCGGGATCCTCGCACAATCGGTCGGCGGGGGCGGCGGCACCGGAGGGATGGCTCGATCGGGAGGCTTTCAATCCAAAGTCGACGGTGTCACCGTCGCGGTGGGCGGCTCAGGCGGTGAGGGCATGTCCGGCGATGCCGTCACGGTGCAAAACAGCGGCATCATCATCACCGGCGGCCTCGGGTCCCACGGTATCCTTGCGCAAAGCCTCGGCGGCGGCGGCGGCAACTCGGGCATGGCGATTAATTCGATCTTAAAAAATGCCGCGACGAACACCTCGAACCGCGCCGCGATAACAATTGGCGGTAGCGGCGGCGACGGAGCAGTCTCGGGCGACGTGACCGTCACCAACACCGGCGGTATCGGCACCGTCGAGGCAGGCTCCATCGGTATTTTCGCCCAGTCCATCGGCGGGGGCGGTGGCAACGCTAGCACCGTCATCACCAGCACGGTGGCGGGAGATGGCGGGGGAAATAGTTTTGGAATGGGCATCGGTGGTGACGGCGGCAACGGCGCGGCGGCAGGCGACGTGAAAGTCTTCAACAGACCCGGCCTGACCCCGACTTCTGGTCAGATCATCACGATAGGCGATTACTCGCACGGCATTCTCGCGATGAGTGTAGGCGGCGGCGGCGGTACAGGGGCCACGACCGTAACAACGCAAAAATCCAAATCAGACTCCGCCACCGCGACGACCAATTCCTTCTCCATGAGCCTCGGCGGAAACGGCGGCGACGGGGGCACGGGCGGCGTGGTGGAGGTGGAAAACGAAGGAAAAATCACCACCTACGGCTACAAGGCGCACGGCATTATCGCGCAATCGGTGGGAGGTGGCGGCGGCAGTGGCGGCATGACCCTGACCGGTGACATGAGCCTTGGGAAGAGGGCGGGTGATGCGTCCGGCGGTTTGGTCGGATCGTTTGCGCTCGGCGGCTTTGGCGGCACCGGAAATTCGGGGGGCACCGTATCCGTCAACAACAGCGGGACGATTGAAGTCTTCGGTAAAAGTTCCTACGGAATCTACGCGCAGAGCGTCGGGGGCGGGGGCGGTGACGGCGGCTTTGCCGCAACCCTCTCGCGTGATATTGTCGCGAACCCCAAAACCGACTTGAAGAAGTCACTCATGAACCTCGCTGTCGGAGGCAATGGTGGCGACGGGGGCGATAGCGGCAATGTGACCGTGGATCACACGGGATCAATCATTTCACACGGTGACAACTCATTCGGAGTCTTTGCACAATCCGTGAGCGGTGGAGGCGGCAACTCCGCTTTTGCTCTGACTTCGCCCATCTGGATGGCGGCCGACCTCGGCCTCAGCACGCTGATTGGCGGGCGCGATGGCGCGAACGGCGCGGTCGGGAGAGTCACGCTGAATACGACCGGCTCCATCATCATGCACGGAAACAACAGCACTGCCCAGCTCGGCCAGTCGATCAATGGAGGCGGCGGCAATGTCCATGTCTTCCTCGATGTCAGCAAGAAAGCGGCGGAGTTTTCCGATGACGGCTTCGAGCTTCCGAATAACGACGGATTGCTCGAGAAAGTCTTCGGACTCATCAAGCTGGGGACCGATGCCGCGAGCGATCTCGCCGGGCAGGCGGTGGAGGCCACGCATGTGGGTGACATGTATACCACGGGCGAAAAGTCGATCGCGTCTCTGATCCAGTCTGTCGGCGGCGGTGGCGGCAACGCGGAACAGGAGGTCTATGTCTCCACTGAAGCGAACGTCGATCTCGAAATTGCCCTTGGAGCCTCGAACTCAAGCTCGACCCATGGCGGCGATGTGCTACTCAACCGCCTTGGCGAGGTGGGCACGACAGGCACTCATTCGTCGGGATCGGTGGTGCAGTCCATCGGCGGTGGCGGCGGGAATTTATTTGTCCTGGTAAAGCGTTTGCCCGGCACGGAGACAGAACCGGAAACGAAGATGATGCGGGCCTTTACATTCGACGAAGCCCCGGGTTCTTCCGATGCCGATCTGGCGGCCTCCGCCGCCATCACCACGATGGCGGCACTTGGCAGCGATGGCGGCAGCGCCAGCGATGGCGGCGTCCTCGACCTCACCTACTCGGGCGATGTCTCGACGACAGGCGACTTCGCCTATGGTCACATCCTGCAATCGATCGGGGGCGGAGGCGGTAAACTATCGCTCTTCGGTTCGGAGGCACTGGATTTATCACTCGGCGGTACGAACGGAGCGTCAGGCGGCGGCGGCGGCATCAGGTTGGATAATACCGGAGATATCACCACCATCGGCACGCGCGCCCACGGGGTCATTTTACAATCCATCGGAGGCGGGGGCGGCGCAGTCTTCACTGACCTCGAAGAAGAGCTCGTCGCCTTGACATTGCGTGCGGACAACGCCGGAAACGGCGGGGCGATTACTTTCACCCAAAACGGCAAAGTTCTGGTTCGGGGAGCGGGCTCCATCGGGATCATCGCACAGAGCCTCGGCGGCGGCGGCGGTCTCGTCGACGGGTGGTTTGCCGACAGCGCCGGGGGCAGTGGATCGGCGGACGATGTGACGCTTGATCTCAAGGACGATGTTTTTGCTGACGGTGCCGGAGGCATCGGTATCTTTGCGCAGTCGCGGGGTGAGATCAGCCAGGGCGATATTCAGGTCGGGCTTGCGCTCGATAAGTGGCTCTACTTTGGCGCGAACGGGGTCGGCTTGAAAATGTCCGGCGGGGCCGACAACCGCTTCACGAACCGGGGAATGGTCGAAGGGGCCGATGAGCTGAGTGGCTGGACCGTTGTTGCTGCTGAGGGCAACGACCTAGTGGAAAACCACGGCTACCTCAAGGGGCAAGTCGATCTCGGCACGGGAGCGAATGAGTTCATCAACCACCTCGATGCCATGCTCGTGCCGGGGATGCAGTTTCGGTTAGGCGATGCGGCAAACCTACTGATTAACGAAGGCACTATGCGTGTGGGCGATACCGGACTCGCGCAACGCACCGACATGACGGGGTCTTTTGTGCAGAGCACCACCGGAATGAGCTTCGCCGAGCTGGACTTCGGTTCTGACATGATCGATCAGATCTACATGACGGGTGCCGCTGAGCTTGCCGGTCGCCTCGACCTACGTCTGCTCAATCCGCAGCTCGTGCCTTCGGGTAATCATCAGAAAGTGTTGTTCCATGGCGATACCGGAGTGACCGACGTCGGCATGGAACTGATCACCGCGCCGTCCGTCGTGATCCTTTACAAGTTGCTTTATCCGTCCGGCTTCGATGCAGTGCTTGACTACACCGTCGATTTTTCTCCTGACGAAGGTAACTTCGGTAGAAATCTGCGCGAGGTCGGCGACTACTTCAATCGCATCCAGGCACCGGTAGCTTCGGCGGAAAGTCGCGTTCAGGCCAACCAGGTTTCCGCGCTGGCCGAAACAATCATTAAATTACTCTACGATCCGACAGTCGAGAGCTACAAAGAATCACTCTCGCAGCTGGGGCCGGACTTCTACGGGGAACAACAGGCCGAGTTCGTGCGCGGCAGCAGAGAGTTCGGAGAAACGATGATGGCCGGCGGTATCTATCAATACGAGATGAAAGACGAGCGCTTATGGTTCAGCTTCGGGAACCGTGAGACGGCCCACAGTGCCTTCGATGATTTCAAAAACGCCAACTTCCGCGCGGAGCAATTCACGATGGGCTACGAGAGGGAGTTTTCCACCGAATGGATTGGCGGCTTCGGCATCGCGATGGAGAACAACTATGGCGACGGCTACACGGGTAACTGGACTGCGCACGGCACGACTGAGCAAGTTGGCTTCACCCTCAAACGCGATCTCGACCGGACCGAACTGCAGGCCGTCATGGCCTACAGTTGGAATACGATGGACACACAACGAATCGGCAACGTCACCGAACCCTTCGAAACCGATCTCGAGCGCGACATGGAGTCCTTCACCACCATGGTGCGCGCCTCCCATGAATATGCGTTTGATTACTCCTACCTGAAACCCCTCATCGATTTCGGCCATACTTCTCTGATGGCGGGAAGGGCCGATGAGAACGGCGCGGGCGCGACGAGTTTGTTATTAGGGGAAACCAACGAGTCGCACCTGTGGCTTCGCCCTGCCCTTGAGGCCGGCCATAACGTGACTCTGGGCTCCGGCGCGAAAATTCGTTTTCACACGGAACTTGGCTACCAGTATGACCTTCTCACCGATGACACACGCGTTCGGGCGCGCTTTGAAGGCGCCCCTCGCGAAATCGCACCGATGGCCGTGCCCATCGATCTGGGAAACTTCATGAATGCGAACGCCGGAATCGAGTTTACCACCACCAACGACGTCGTTTTCGGTGTGGATTACACCAGACTCATTGATGAAAATTATGCGATCGATCTTCTCAACTTCCGCATGAGCGTTGCCTTTTGAAAGACCCTGTTTCTATTGCGAAGCGCGGCTACCGGATCACACAAAGCCGGGCTCCGGAATCGCCACGATTTTTTAAGATCGACTGATTTTTCTGCGATAGGCCGGAGCGGGAGAGCGAGTTCGAAGGAACCATGCCCTGCCATTTCCACGGTCTCAAAACTGGGACCCTCCCCGGTATTGCAGTTTTCCCCAAAGGTTCTAGACTGCCCCTCGCGTATGAGCGGTAAAACGACCAGTATCAAAGACCTCCTTGCGGAATGCTCGGCGGCCGGCCTGCGCCGGACGGGAGCGCTTGAGGCCTGCCTTAAAGTCCTTGCCTCGGCGGACCAGCCCATGACCCTGCAACAGATTGCGGCGAATTCCGCTTTTGACGTCTCTTGCGATCCCGCAACGATCTATCGTCTCGTAAGCCGACTCGAGGAGCGCCGCATCGTCCGCCGCATCGGTTTCCACAGCCGCGCAGCCCATTACTGCCTGCGCGAAAATCATCATCAGGATTATCTCATCTGCCGAGATTGCGGCACGGTCGAGGTCCTCGATATCGCCTGCCCTGTGGAACATCTCGAAAAACAAATCGCCGAGGAAAGCGGCTTCGCTGATCTTGAGCACGAACTTGAGTTTTTCGGCCGCTGCGGCACTTGCCAGAAGTGACAGGCCCCGAAGACAGGTCCTTACAACTTTCTCAAAATTGCGATAATTGCAAAAATAAGGCCTTTGCCGCTTTTTGGGATTGAGCCGCGTGGCAGATCTGATATAGTAGTCGGAGTTGCTTCGCACGATTGCGAAACCGCCGCCCGCCACCTTATGAAATTGTCCTGGAATCGCCTTGCCCTCATCTTCGCCGCTTTTATTCTCGGCCTGATGGTGATCGACGGGCTCATTCGGATGAACCGGTCGGCAATGGCCGATTTCGGCATCGGTGAGAGCACTCTCGTCAACGCGGACAGCGCTGCTGCGCTCTTTCTCATCGGCCTTATCGTCGGCGTCGTCATGGGAATCGCGATTTTTTTCGGCTACCTCATCTGGCGCGAAAAGAAATACGCGGAAGAGCCCGACCCCCTCGACCTCCTTCTTGAGGAGATCGCGGAGGACGAAAGGCGTGACGCTCTCTACGTCGAGGACAGTGCGAATACCAGTGACCGGGGCGAATCGCTCGATCCCTGGGAGCGCGGTGCCGACTGGTGGAAGACAGCCGACGAAGACTGATCACCCGCGCGGGTGAAACTTTCGGTGAACGTCTCGCAGGTGCTTCTGATCGACGTGAGTGTAAATCTGGGTCGTGGCAATGTCGGCATGGCCGAGCAGCTCCTGAATGACACGCAGATCCGCTCCGTTCCCGAGGAGGTGGGTCGCGAAAGAGTGCCGCAGAAGATGGGGGTAGACATTGGACTCAATTCCGGCAAGCCTGGCGCGCTCTTTTACGATCTGCCAAATTCGGGTGGTGGTAAGTTTTTTTCCCCACTTGGAAAGGAAAATTTCGCTGCCGCTGTGCCGACTCACGAGAGCAGGACGCTCCCCCGCGAGATATTGTCCGATCGATTCGCGGGCGGCGGAACCAACCGGAACAAGGCGGGTTTTATTGCCCTTTCCGGTGACGCGAATCGCCCCCTCTTCGAGGAAAAGGTTCTCAAGGCGGGCCCCGGTAAGCTCGGAGACGCGAAGACCGCTCGCATAGAGGAGCTCGAGGATGGCCCGGTCGCGCCGCGAGAGCGGCAGTGTATCGTCGATGGATTCCAGAAGCCTTTTCACGGCGGGTTCATTCAGGGTCTCGGGAAGATACTTTTCGAGACGGGGGGAATCGATCCGCTCGGCAACATCGACGGGGACTTTTCCCTTCGCCGCGAGATGCCTGAAAAAGATTTTGATGGCGATGAGCTGAACCCGCAGGCTCGAAGCAGCGAGTTTGTCCTCAAGCCGTCGGTGCGCGAGGTAGTCGGTGAAGTGCGGTAGCTCTATCAGGGCGGGATCTTCGACACCGCAGCGTTCCCTGACCCACCCGGCAAATGCCTCAAGTGACCGCCTCACCGATAGCTGGTAGTTCAGCGAAAGTCCTTTTTCAACCGCAAGATATCGAATGAAACGGTCGATCTCAATCTCCATACCGGGTCAGCGAAACCATCCCTCGGTCAGGTAGTCGGTGATCACAAAATGCTTCACCCCGTGTTCAAAGGCTTTTTTGTCGAGCGTCACGATGACGGCGAGGGGCTCGTCGCCGAGACCGATGACTCCATCAAGTTTCTTCGCCAGTTCGCTGTCCTTTTTCACGAAGGCATACTCGGAAAACTCGTTGAGATCACCGTAGGGCGGATTGATCTGGTAGACGTAGTGATCTTTCAGGTTTGTAAACGCCGCTCGATCGGTCCCGTAGTAGTCGGAGACCCGCTCGATGACGACACGAAAAGTGGCGGGACCCGGCATCTTACCGTCACGAAAGCGCGCAAAGTGTCGATCGTGGAATTCGGAGTATATCTCCCAGTCCACCTTGAGATTTCCCTCCTCAACCCGAATAATAAGGGGGAATCCCTGATCGGCATCATTGCTGGAAACGAGATAAACCCAATAGGGGCCTCCCAATTCCACCGACGGCTCCATCTGGAAAAGTTGCAGAGAATAGCGGCCGGGCGGGCTGTCGGGCCACTTTTTATGGTAATCTTCGATGGCCGGACGAAGACTGTCACCCCGATAGGTATATTTGACCCGGGTCTCCCAGTCAGGAGCCCTGAGAAAAGCATCGATGAGGTCATTGGTTCTGAGGATGGGACTATCGGTCGGCCCGGGTGCCGGAAAACTGGCTGGCGGGTTGTAGTTGGCACTTTTGCCGGAGCCCGCGAGCGGGCCGGGAGTCGCTTCGACGGGAACTTCCTCCCTCTCGCTTACCGTCCCGGGAGTGGCCGGATCGACGGGAGCAGGAGGCGACGCGGCGGAAGAAACTGCAGCAGTCGGTGCCAGTGCCGTGTTCGTACTGAATCTGGCAATGGCATCATCAACGAGATCAAGAGAGGGTTGACCGATCACCGAAGCACCGGTGCCGCCGGCTGCAACGCCACCACTGACGATCCGCTGAACCCGCTCGTCGATAGAGAGTGCGGGAGCGTCGGCAGTCTCCTCCGGATTCGTAGCGCGTGCGACCGGGACACGGGGAACGGCCACCGGATCAATGATGGCGGGAGGGTCATCGACGACCGACTCCGCAGCGAAAGCTGTGGCCGTGTTACTGCCTTTGGCACTTTCCGACTTTGTTTCGACCGCAATTTCCTCTCCGGGAGCGTCGGCCGTCGCCCGATCACCGAGAAAAAGCTGCCCCAGCAGCACCACCATCAATATCGCAATCACCACCGCACCAACGAGACAGGAGATGACGACAACGGCGGTCTTGCTTAATTTCGCTTTTTCGCCCGGGCCGCCGCGCCCCCCGCCGAGAAGTTCCCCGAGGAGGCCACCATCTGACGGAGACTTCGTTTCCGCTCCCGGAGACACGGGATCGCCGCTGTGAGCAGAGGGGGCAAAGACGGGGCCTCTTGCCTCAAAGAAGCTCGAACCCAGGTGAGCCTCCGGATCGACCGGGGCAGAGCCGCCCTCCCCGCGATCAGACTGCCCGGAAAAAAGTGGGGCAAACGAGCCCTCGTGAAGCGGGTCCGCCGGAACTTCGTCGTAGTGGTCATTCCGATGAAATCCGGGCTGAGGGGCGAATTCCGGAATCCTCGGGGAACCTTCAAATTCCGCGAAATCGCCTTCATCGGGAGGGGGAACAGGCAAGTGACTCCATAAAACCTCGGAGGCCGCGTCGGGAACAAAAGCCCCGGCAAGTTCTTCTTCACTCCAGGCGGCGGCGTCGAGGTCGAGGAGAGCCGCTTCGCCTCCCGAGAAGTTGGTGAGGTATTCGTGCTCTTCCCTGAAATCCGGGGCCGCGTAGGAGTCGAACGAAACGAGGGGTTCGGAATTCGGTAGATCGTCGTCAGAAGGCACCTCGATTCCGTCCGCCAGGCCCGGAACCGCCAGGGCGGGAAGCGGAATATGCAGATAGGGAAGCGAGTCCGGGTCGTCGCCGTCGCCGTCGTCGCTCCGGGAATCAAAAGAATGAAGTGCCGGTATGACCTCAGGCACCTCCTCCGCTTCGAGCGACGTTTCCGACGGCACAATGAAGTCGTCAGGGCTGAACTTCTGCGTCTCGGCCCCCGGCTGTGGCAGCTGCACGCGAGTGCGGTGGGAATGGTCAGCACTCTCACCAAAAAGAAGTGCGGATGCGGCACTCAGATCATGACCTGCCAACGAGACATCAAGGCGCGGCAGTGAATCTGTGCCCGAAACTTCAGCACGCAGTTCGGGCAAACTGCCGGGACGCGAGTGCACCTGAATCGGCTGGGTGATCACCGATACCGGGGGAGGCGGGACCGTAACAAGGCCCTCACCCGATACCTCGTCAACGGGATTCGTTCCGGGGGCGGGCGCAGGGGCTTCAAAAGGAAGATCCCGCAGTGGAATGCCGGGTGAGACGGGCCCGACCGGCGGTGGCGGATCAAAAAAAACGGGGACCTTTCCGGCCGCCGCCACCGGGGCGACAAACGCCGTCGGCGAGGGCGAATAAGACGGGGATGGGGCCGCTTCCGCACGGACGGCCCTCGTAGAGGCGGAGGCGGAGACTCGCGGAGAAGTCGATCTCCGGAAATCCTCGTCATCAAACGCCTGGGGGATATCGGTGGGCGCCGTGATATTCACCCCGCATTTCGGACAGGGTGCGGAAACTCCGGCGAGGTGGGACGGGACGCGGAGCTTTGCGTTGCAATTGCTGCAGGTGAATTGGATCTTTTTCACGTTAGTAAGCCTCAAACGGGTTCATCGCCGGGCGGGCGGGAGGCGCTCCGGCCTTTAAATCCAAGGACGCTCGAGTCAGGAAGTAGATTAGATGATAATTCGATGCAACCACCTGAACACAAGGCCTCGGCTTAAAAATTTAAACATTAATACGCATAAATGCAACTTATTATTCAGATCCTTTAAAAATAAGGGCTATCTGACTACCGTATTTGAGAAGATTCGGAGGAATTTTATAAAAATCCTGCCAATCCATGGATTCACTCACCGATACGGCAGGGCACGAGGATCGCATCACGCATTCCGTGGAGGATTTTTTTATCCGACGGGCAAATCGTCGCGAGGATGCCGCCGAGCCTGACCGCCTCCCCGTCCGCACCGACGAAGTAATAGGGACAGAGGCGGACCCGCCCCTCCATGACCTCCACCTCGCCGGTCTCTGCGTTCAGCCAGGGGTGACTGACGACGCGGCCCCCGTGAAAGCGCTGCAGGACGTAGGGCGCGGTGCCGAATGACGCGATGGCTTCATCGACCGCAGCCCCCCACTCGGTCTGTGAGGCGTCCTGACCAATCGTGACACTGCGGCTGCCCCACGCGCGCTCGTTAAAACCGCTGAGCTTCAGGACAAGTTCGCGTTCACTCTGAGAGAATTGTTTTAATTCCTCGAAACTGCTGATGTCGAGCCCCGGAATGACGGTATGATGGGGCACCTCGGCCGGATCAACGACCCAGCTCTGCGGAAAAAGTTCGCGCAGGCGCTTCCAGTTGGCGTCGCGCAGTTCCCGGCGCCAGACCTCTTTGAGAGGATGCGACCAGAAAAGGGCGGACCAGAGTTTCTCCTCGAGCCAGGGCTTAAAGGGGCTCGTCAGGTCGATCGCGCCGGTGGAAACGGCGCCCTGCAAGGCATCGACCCCGGGGAGATTGGGGAGATCGAATAATTCGAAAAAGCGATACGCGTCGCGGTCGGTGACCTCGTAGTTTTCCACCGACTGCACGCGGAAGTCGCCCGGGGTCCGCGCGGCGAGCCATTCCATCTCGGGACGATAGGCGGCGGACTCTGCCGAGACGAGGATGTCGGCCCCACCTTTTCGAAAAATGGAGGCAAATCCGTCGAGCATCCCCCGCTCTCCCCCGATAATGCAGTGACCGGGATTCATCGAGCCATAGATGCTCCCGAGCCAGGCGGTGAGCCCGATTCCACCGGGAACGGAGTCCAATTCCGTCGCGGTAAAGCCTGCGGAGGTGAGAATGAGGTCGGGCCGAATGACGCGCGGCACCTCTTCGAGCGAAGGCGCCGCGAGACCGGCCTCGAGGAGATCGGCCGGTTTACCCCGGTCGAGGTAATCGGCGATCCAGCCGGGCAGAGAGCCTTTGCGGCTGCGGCGATAGATGAGATCGCAGACTTTCTGAAAACGATGGAGGAGAGGCCCGAGCTGTTCGAGGTATTTTACTTCCGCTGGACTGAGGACAAAGGGCTCGGGCGAGATCCGCCAGGCCTTTTCGGCAAAGAGGCCGCCTTCCGGCATCGCGGCGCGGACGAGTTCGGCTTTACTTTTCCAGTCTTGCATCGGTTCGAGTCGGGGAGCGATGATCATCCCTGTAGTAGTCGCAGCGCGGCCCGTAACATTTCATCCGGTCTCACGAGATCGCCGGGTATTTTTTCGATCGCCTTCTGCGCCTCGGCCTGTTTATAGCCGAGCGAGATGAGAGCGAGGAGGGCGTCGTTCTTCGCCGCCGCCTCGGGCGTGAGGGTGGACTGGACGGACTGGGCCTTCCACGCATCCTTCACCCCGACCTTATCGCCGAGTTCGAGGACGATGCGTTCGGCGGTCTTTTTCCCGAGTCCGCGGATTTTCGAGAGGGTGAGAATGTCCCCGTCGACAACGGCGTCTTTGAAATCCGACGCGGCCATCCCGCTGAGGATGGACATCGCCACCTTCGGCCCGACCCCGGAGACGTGGTTGATGAGGAGCCGGAAGAGGTCGCGGGCGGCTTCGTCGGGGAAACCGTAGAGCGTTTGTTCCTGCTCGCGGATATGGTGGTGGGTGAGAACCTTCGTTTTTGACCCGATCTGACCGAAGACCTCGTCGCCGAAAAGCGGCACGATGACCTCGTAACCGACCCCGCCGGCATTGATGACGAGTCGGCCGGGCCAGGTTTCTTCGAGGGTTCCTTGTAGAAATGTGATCATCGGTGTTTAGTTTCACCCAACTCGTTCCCCGCCGGATGGCAACAGGATTTCAATCGATCGCCCTCAAGGCACTTCTTTGCATCGCCGCCGCCGCGCCCCGGCTCGCGGGTGACGAAGCTGACGCCCCGGCCCGCCGTATCGG
>DIVG01000041.1:61930-77339 GCA_002422425.1 Akkermansiaceae bacterium UBA6138
GGAGCGCTCCCTCGACTGGGACACGCTCTTCCCTGTCGCCCGGGCGGTTGCCGACCGCATCGTCGAGCGCCTCGAACCGGAGTTGGTGCGCGACGCCCGAGGCGTCATCCTCTATGCCATCGTCACTGACAAGGATCCCTTTCTCACCAGCGTGCTGATCTCCCCGAATCTGCTCGGGAAATTCCGCGACACGCTCGGCGACCGTGTCCATGTCGTCCCTCTCGATCGGAACCGGCTCTATTTTTTCCCCGCAACCGGCGGACGGCTCGCCGACTACGGACCGGCCCTCGTCGATGAGTTCCGCCGCGCGAAGCTGCCCGTCAGCCTCGAAATCTTCCTGCTCGATGAGAACGGCTACGAGGTTATCGGTGAGCTGGAGCGCTCTGCTCCGGGCGGCGGGGCGGAGGAAATACCCGTCCCGTGATCACTCGCCTCCGCAGGCGGTGATGGCGGCGGCGAGTTGCTCCTGAAAGTATTCGTCAGTCTCTTCATCGAGGAACTCCCCCATCTCCTCGAGATAGGGAAGAAAGTCAGGATCCGCGAGGACCTCGGCCGCTTCGAGGCTGAGGATGCTGATCTCGTCTGTCTTCCACTCTTCGATGAGGGCCGGCTTGACCCGCTCGTCCTTTCGCTCGGCGAGTCCGACGAGGGCTTCGCCGCGGATCTCAGGGTCGCTGTCACCCATGGCAACATGGAGGGCCTCGCGAAGCTCGGGCGTGTCGAGGTCGGTGTGCGAGCCGAGGGCAAAGACCGCGTAGTCACGCACGTCACGATCCTCGTCGCGGGAAAGAGCGATGAGCGCGGCGACCGCATCGGAATCATCATTTCCCGCCAGCCCCACGGTCACTCCGTAGCGGACCGCCGGGTCCGGACTAGGGACGAGACGCACGAGATCGGGAATGGCCCGGTCATCAGAACGATGGGCAAAGGCGGCCGCCGCAGCGGCAACGACGACGGACTCGGGATCGCCGAGCAATCGAAGGAGGATCCCGACGGAATCTTCAAGATAGGTTTCATCTCCCCAGCCGAGTTCGGCGAGGATTTTCGCCCCGACCGCACGGTCGAGCGGGTCGTTGCTATTGCTGTATTCGGACCCGAGGCGGAACTCTTCTTTCCCCCCGCGGTAGTGGACGAGACCGAGGCCGTCATCCTCCTCCACCTCCTTGTCACGCACCTCGCGACCGCCGGTGAAGGCGGCACGAAAATGCGCAACGACCGTGCCGCTCGGCGTGCGGTCCTTTTCAAAGCGTCTGTTAAACCGTCTCTTCATCGTGGCCGCAAACGCAGACGTCAGGCCCGCTGAAAAATTGCCCGATCGCGGAACAGGCAGCGACTATCATCATCACTCCCCTCCCCGGTTGATCCTGACAATGTGCTCTCCCTCGTGCTGGAGGTTGAGACGGTCGCGAGCGACCGTTTCAAGGTAACCCTTGTCCGTTTTAAGGAGGCGATGCTCCTGACGAAGGCGCAGAACCCGGGCTTCTTTCCCGTCACGAATATGCGAGACCCGCTCTTTCTCCGCTTTCAATTCCTCCTGACGCTCTCTTTCCGGACCGAATAATTTTACCACCGTGAGGATGAGGAGCACGTAGATAACAAACTCCATGACCCGGGAAAGACGTTTCCAGACATTGGGGCGCGGCTTCGCCCCCCCTCCGTCAAGACGAAGGGAGAGCTCAAGATTATCCTTAAATTCCGGGTCACGCATGGTCCGGGTTTCTAGACGCGCATCTTGCCGCCGTAGACGGCGTCATCGCCCAGTTCCTCTTCAATGCGAAGGAGCTGGTTGTATTTCGCGATCCTGTCGGAACGGCTCAGCGAACCGGTCTTGATCTGACCGGCGTTCGTGGCGACGGCGATATCGGCGATGGTGCTGTCTTCGGTCTCGCCAGAGCGGTGGCTGATGACGCTGGTATAGCGGTTCTCCTTGGCGAGTTCGATCGCGTCAAGCGTCTCGGTGAGCGAGCCGATCTGGTTCACCTTTACGAGAATGGAGTTGGCGACACCGAGGTCGATCCCCTTCTGGAGGAAGGAGGTGTTCGTTACGAAAAGATCGTCGCCGACAAGCTGGGTCTTGGCACCCATCTTTTCGGTGATCGTCTTCCAGCCGTCCCAATCGTTCTCGTCACAGCCGTCTTCGATCGAAATGATCGGGTACTTGCTCTGGAGTTCGAGGTAGTAGTCCACGAGCTCGGCCGCGCTTTTCTCGGACTTATCAGACTTCTTGAAGACGTATTTTCCTTTTTCCTTGTCGTAGAACTCGGACGAAGCCACGTCGAGGGCGATGAAAATCTCTTCACCAAGCTTGTAACCGGCTTTGTCGACCGCCTGGGCGATCACTTCGAGCGCGTCGAAGGCGGAATCGAGCACGGGGGCGAAACCGCCCTCGTCACCGACCGTGGTGGTGAGGCCGCGATCCTTGAGCACTTTCTTAAGGGCGTGGAAAATTTCGGCACCCTGACGGAGTGCTTCACGAAAGCTCGAGGCTCCCTTCGGCATGATCATGAATTCCTGGAAATCGATCGGGGCATCCGAGTGCGCCCCGCCGTTGATGATGTTCATCATCGGGACGGGAAGGACCTTTGCATTCGGACCTCCGATATACTTGTAAAGCGGGAGCTGCAGCTGATTCGCGGCGGCGTGAGCCGTGGCCAGAGAGACACCGAGAATGGCATTGGCTCCGAGATTCTTTTTATTCGGAGATCCGTCGATCTGGAGCATGAGCTTGTCGATCACGGTCTGGTCTGTCGCATCGATCCCAACGAGTTCGGGGGCGATTTTCTCATTCACGGCCCCGACCGCCTTGAGGACACCCTTACCAAGGTAGCGGTCCTTGTCACCGTCGCGAAGCTCCCAGGCTTCGTGCTCGCCAGTACTGGCCCCGCTGGGAACTGCGGCACGACCGATCGCGCCGCCTTCGAGCTCCACATCGACTTCTACCGTTGGATTCCCCCGGGAATCGATAATTTCACGGGCGCGGATGTTGGTGATGGTCGTTTCAAACATGACTTGGTTCTTCGTTTAGTTTCCTATTGTTTAAGAAATCTTCAATATTAAAAAGCCTGAAATTATTGTAATTCCAAACTTTCTTTCTTAGAGGCCTCCCTAAGCGAAACGGGGGGAAATGCAAGTATCAACCTCGCGACGCGGCCCCCTCTGTCGGGAAAAAGTCACTCACGAATCTGCCCGATCGCCTCTCTGATCGCTTCGCCAAAGAAGACCATGGCAAGGAGGACGAGGATTGTCATGAACAGGCTGACATAACCGATCATCAGCCCGATCGCCCCGAGAGTGTGACCGGGAGCCGGTTGTACTGGACTGTGGCGCGCCTTGGCGAGGGCGGTATGTCCGAAGATGATCGCGAGCGGAGCGAAAAGGATCCCTCCTACACAAGTCACTACCCCGAGAACAGCCGAAACAATTGAGATCGCTCCGAAAATCGGCGAGGGCGGGAGGAGGAGTTCGTCCTCTTCATCCCCTTTCCCGCTTTCACGCGCCGGCGGGGCAGAGACGGCGGATTTTTCGACGGACTTTTCCGGAAGTGGATCGGGGGAACCCTCGGGCTCCCGGCTCGAACGAATCACGGCATCGGGGTTGAGATCGGGATCGGCCGACTCACGGGGAACGGGAGAACGGGTCTCCGACACGGGCTCGGGCGCCACCGGGGTGAGCGTTCCTTGAGGCAACCCGTGCCGTCGCTGCCCGGGAAAAAGGATGTCGGACGAGCAAATCGGGCACTCCACGACACTGCCGTAGAAACTTTCGTCTCCCGAAACCTTTTGCCCGCACTTCGGGCATGCCACTTTGATTGTTGCCATATCGGCTTGCTACTCCGGATGGGAAGAAAAGCCGAATCCTTTCTCCGCCGCAATCTAAATTCGCAGGCGATTGCGGCACAGGCCATGCGATGAAGTTGGCACTTGAAGTCGGAACGGGCGGGACCAACTTGCCCCGTCACCATGAAACCCAGCCTGCCCCTCTCCGCGCTCGTCGCGGCAACCTTCGCACTCGGTGCCTGCGCGGGCAAAGGCAACGCCACGGTCGCCGCGGCGGCAGTGACGCCATCCGGCGAGATACCGGTCTCCTCTTTTCACGAAACCGCCAGGGCCGATCCCGCGACGGTCATTCCCTACCCTTTCACGACCTGCGCGGTGATTCGCAAGGACCTCGAAGACAGCCCTAACTATCGCCGCGTTTACAAAAACCAGGAGGTGCTCTTCTGCTGCACCCCCTGCCTCAGGGCCTTCGACACGAACCCCGAACCCTACATGCCGCGCATCATCGAAGCGGCGGCGGCGAAAGCCCGGGGCGAGACGGTGAACTCGGGATGGTGATCAGCGGTCCTCGACTTCGACGTCGATGACGCCGTCGTCTTTTTTAGGCTTGCGACCGAAAAAGGCGCCGATATCGAGCCCGAAGTAGGCAAGACAGCTGATCAGCATGGCGGCGGCGGCAGCCTCGTCGAGGTTTCCAATGAAGGGAATATTGTCGGGAATCAGCTCAAGAATCCCTGCGGTGGGATTAAAAAGGTAAACCGCGCTGATCGCCCCGAGAATCCCCACGACGATGGAGGAACCCACGCTGCGCTTCTTCGTTCCGTCGTTCGAAATCGTCTTTTGATTTTCCATGGCGCCAACTCTGCCTTTTTAACAGCTGGAAGCGAGTATAATCCGCTTCCGGCTTTATAACGTATCAAGCACGGGACACTTTGTGAAATATTTCACAAAGTCCCCTTGACCCTCGAAAATCGCGCACCGATAGTCGAAAATTTGCTGCGCTCCACTTGATCCACGAGCCAGAAAACCGCCATGCCGACCACAACCCGGGAAATTGAAGTTCAGGACTCCGCCGCCCGCGCGGCCGGGCTGGAGGGCTATCAGCAAACGACCGAAGATCTCGTCGGCGAAAAGCTCGTCCTCAACATGGGCCCCTCGCACCCCGCGACCCACGGCGTCCTCCGCATCGTCCTCGAACTGGATGGCGAGATCATCACCAAGGCCGACCCTGATGTCGGCTATCTGCACCGCGGCGACGAGAAGATCGCGGAGAACATGCAGTACAACCAGTTTGTCCCCTACACGGACCGGCTCGACTACCTTGCCCCGCTCGCGAATAACGTCGCTTACGCCCTCGCCGTGGAAAAGCTGATGGGCTGGGAGCTCCCCGCCCGCGGTCAGGCGATCCGCACGATCTGCTGCGAGATGGCCCGCATTTCCGCCCACCTCCTCGGCATCGGTGCCTACGCCATGGATGTCGGGGCGATGACCGTCTTCCTCTACACCTTCACGCAGCGGGAAAGCATTTATAACCTCTGCGAACTCCTCACGGGGGCCCGCTTCACGACGAGCTACACCCGCATCGGCGGCCAGATCCGCGATCTGCCGCCCGGATTCACCGACCAGCTCCTCAAGTTCTGCGACGAGTTCCTCATCTCCCTCGACGAGGTCGACACCCTTCTCACCCGGAACAAGATCTTCCTCGGCCGCACCCGCGACATCGGCGTTATCTCGAAAGAAGACGCGATCGCCTGGGGGCTCAGCGGACCGAACCTGCGCGGTTCGGGCGTCGATCACGATCTCCGCAAGGCCAATCCCTATCTCGATTATCACCGTTACCAGTTCGACATCCCCGTCGGCTCGGTCGGTGACTGCTACGATCGTTACCTCGTCCGCATGGAGGAAATGCGTCAGAGCGTCCTCATTCTGCGCCAGGCCGTCGCCGGTCTGCCCGACGGCCCTATCAATGTGGTCGATGCGAAGGAGCGTCTCCCCAACAAAGACAGGGTCCTCATGAGCATGGAGGAACTCATTCACCACTTCATCCTCGTCACCGAAGGGCTCGACGCCCCGGCCGGCGAAGTCTACTTCGGGGCCGAAAACCCGAAGGGCGAACTTGGCTTTTACATCCACTCCAAAGGCGGTGGAGTCCCCTATCGCCTCAAGATCCGCGCGCCCTCTTTCGTGAATCTCAGCATCCTGCCAAAACTCCTCGAAGGCTGCATGATGAGTGACACCGTCGCTATCCTCGGCAGTCTCGATTTCGTGATGGGGGAATGTGACCGCTGAACCCCCCACCGTCCCCCACCATGTCTCTCGCCGTCCCGTCAGAACTCGAAAAAGAGATCGATGACCGCATCACCCATTACCCGGTGAGCAAGCGGTCCGCGGTCCTCCCGGTGCTTCATCTCCTGCAGCACCACTTCGGTTATCTCTCCGACGAAGCCGTCGAGTGGACTGCCGCCAAGCTTGAGCTCGAGCCGATCAAGGTCCTCGAAGTGGTGACCTTTTACCCCGGCTTCCGTCAGGAGGCTCCCGGCAAATATCACATCCGCGTCTGCCGCACTCTCAGCTGCGCGATGGCCGGCAGCTACGAGCTGATGGACTCGCTCTGCGAAAAAACCGGCATCGACCGCTCCGGCGTGACCCACCACCACCCCATCGCGGTGAGCGCTGACGGCAAATTCAGCATCGAGTTCGCCGAGTGCCTCGCGAGCTGCGGCTTCGGCCCCGTTTGCATGGTCAATGATGATTTCCACGAGGCGGTCACCGATATCGACGGACTCCTCGGCCAATACTCCAAGTGATGAGCGGAATTTCCTACAAAAGCGGCCGCGTGCCGCACGCCAAAGAGCACCGGGTCGTCTTCCGGAACATTGACCGTGAAGGCTGGGACACCTCCATCGCGACCTACCTGAGCGAAGGCGGTTATGAGCAGCTGAAAAAAGCGCTCGCCCTTCCCAAGCAGGAGATTATCGACGAAGTCAAAAAAGCCGGTCTGCGCGGACGCGGCGGCGCCGGTTTCCCCTGCGGGGTCAAGTGGGGCTTCATCCCGCCGACCAACACGAAACCGGTCTACCTTATCTGCAACGCCGACGAGTCCGAGCCCGGCACTTTCAAGGACCGCTACATTCTCCATCAGGACCCCCATCAGCTCATCGAAGGCATGGCCATCGCCTGCTTCGCGGTCGGAGCAAGCCTCTCCTACATCTACATCCGCGAGGAATTCCCCGAAGCGGCGAAAATTGTCGAAAAGGCCATCGCTGAAGCGCACGAGAAAGGCTTTCTAGGCAAAAACATTCAGGGATCGGGATTCGATCTCGAGATCTACGTCCACCGCGGCGCCGGCGCCTACATCTGCGGGGAGGAAACCGGTCTGATCGAGTCGCTCGAGGGCAAGCGTCCCTACCCACGCATCAAGCCTCCCTATTTCCCCGCAGCGATGGGCCTCTACCTTTGCCCGACCATCGTGAACAACGTCGAGACGCTCTGCCATGTGAAGCACATCCTCGAGATCGGGGCTGACGCCTGGTCGAAGACCGGCACGCCGAACAACACCGGCACCCGCATCCTTTGCGTGAGCGGCGACGTGCAGAAGCCCGGCTACTTTGAAGTTGAAGTCGGCAAGGTCACGATGGGCGAAGTCATCAACGACCTGTGCGGCGGTCTCAAACCCGGTCGCGAACTCAAGGCGGTCATTCCCGGCGGCTCCTCGGCCAAGGTCCTGCGCGCCGATGAGGTCTTCACGGTGGGACGCGGCGACGACGCCCGTCAACTCACGATCTGGGATATCCCGATGGACTTTGACACCCTCGCCGCCTGCGGTTCGATGGCCGGCTCGGGCGGGGTCATCGTCATTGACGACAGCCGCTCGATCAGCTGGGTCCTGAACAACATCAACAATTTCTACGCCCACGAATCCTGCGGTCAGTGCACGCCCTGCCGCGAAGGATCGCTCTGGATGAAAAAGATCACCGACCGCGTCGTTGCTGGCAAAGCCTCGCCGAGCGACATCGACACCCTCTACGGCGTCGCCAAGAACATCGACGGCCGCACCATCTGCGCTTTCGGGGAAGCCTGCTCGTGGCCGACCGAGAGTTTTGTCGAAAAATTCCGCGACGAACTGGTCTCCGACACCCGACCCGAACTGGAAGGAGCCATCGTCAACGCCGAAACCCTGACCGCCGCCGCCGGCCTTTGAGATCCTGAGATGAGCGAAATAAAAACAGATCTCGTTGACGTCCAGATCGACGGCGCGTGGCATCAGTTCCCCAAGGGAATGCGAATGATCGAAGCCTGCCGTCAGGCCGGTGTCGAAGTCCCGCACTATTGCTATCACCCCAAACTGACCTCGCCCGGCAACTGCCGCATGTGCCTCGTCGAAATGGGCATGCCACCGCGCCCCGCGCCCGGTGCCGATGCGCCCGCTCCCGACGAAAACGGCCACCTCCCCATCGCCTGGATGCCACGTCCCGTGATCGCCTGCGCGAACACGATCGGCCCTAACATGGGCATACGCACGACCGGCCCGCTCACCGAAGAATGCCGCAAGGGCGTCATGGAGCTGCTCCTCGCAAACCACCCTCTCGACTGCCCCATCTGCGATCAGGCGGGCGAATGCAGCCTGCAGGAGTTCAGCGTCGAACACGGCAAAGGCGAGTCCCGCTTCCGCGAGCGGAAGGTGAAAAAGCCGAAGAACGTCGCCGTCGGTCCCCGCATCCGCCTCGACGACGAGCGCTGCATCATGTGCAGCCGTTGCATCCGCTTCACCGACGAGATCGCCGATGACCCAGTTCTCGGGTTCACCGATCGTGGCAGCCACACCGTCCTGACCGTTTACCCCGGACGTGAACTGGCGAACAACTATTCTCTTAATACGGTTGATATCTGCCCCGTCGGCGCGCTCACCTCGAACGACTTCCGCTTCCAGATGCGCGTCTGGTTCATGCGCGAGACGAACACGATCGACACCAACTGCGCGACCGGTTGCAACATCACCGTCTTCGCCCGCGAGAATAAGATCTACCGCATCACGCCGCGTCAGAACAATGACGTCAACTCGGACTGGATGCCCGATTCGCACCGCCTCAATTTCCATTGGATCGAGAGCGAGTCCCGCCTCACCGATCCGCTCGTGAAAGACGGTGACCACCACCGCCTCGCGAGCTGGAGCGAAGCCCTCGCGACCGCCGCCGACAAACTCTCCGCCCTCGACGGCAGCGAGATCGCCGTGATCGCCTCGGCGCGGATGACGAACGAGGAACTCCTCATCGTGAATCGCCTCGTCAAGCACCTCAAGGCCGGTCATGTCGATACCGTCGCCCGCGTCGGCGAAGCTGATGGCTACCTCATCTCCGCCGACCGCAACCCGAACACGAACGGCGTGAAGCTCGTCCTCGGACTCGAAAATCCCGGTTCACAGAACGAGGCGATCAAGGCTGGCATCGAACAGGGACGCATCAAGGCCGTCATCGCCCTGCAGGAAAACCTCGTCGATGACGCCGGCTTCACCCCCGAACTCCTCGGCAAGCTCGACTTCCTCCTTTCCACCTATCCGCTCGCCAACGCGACCGCCGATGCGAGCGACGTCGTCCTCCCCGGCGCCTCCTGGGCCGAGAAATCGGGGACAATGATCAACGCAACCGGTCGCCTCCAGCGTCTCAACAAAGCCGTCGACGCGCCCGGACAAACTCTTGAGCCCTGGGAGATCGTCCGCGATCTCATTCAGGCCACGGGCGGCGGCAACGGCATCTACGCGGTGACCGATCTCTTCAAACAACTCGCCGCCGACGTGAGCGAATTCTCCGGCCTGACCTGGGGGCAGATCGGGGATCTCGGTGTGCCGCTCATCGAGACCGGTGTCACCATCCCGCTCCTCGAGCGTGAAAAACAACGCATCGCCTCGGGCCTCATCGTCGGCTGAAAACTGTTTTGTCATTCATGATCCTTCTTCAACATCGTCTCCTGCAGTATCATGGGCTTCCAGCCCATGGGCCGTGTGGAAATGATCGGGGTCCGGCGGAGGTCCTCTCGCGATTTCAACCGGCGTCGGCGCCCCTGCATCACGCCACAGAACATGGGCTGGAAGCCCATGCTACATTCACTTCTTCCCACAGCCGCAAGCGTTCTTTCTGACCACATGGATTGGCATCTCATTATCGCAGCCGTCATCAAGATCGTGGTCTTTGTGTTCCTCGTGACACTGCCCATGGTCGCCATGTCGGTATGGGCGGAACGCCGCGTCAGCGCCGCGATCCAGGACCGCGTCGGCCCGAACCGGGTCGGTCCCTTCGGTCTGCTCCAGGCCGTCGCCGACGGGATCAAGTTCCTCCTCAAAGAGGACTTCACGCCCGCCCACGTGAACAAATTCTACTTCTGGCTGGCTCCCGCCCTCACGATGGTGCCCGCCCTCCTCACCTGCGCCGTGATTCCCTTCGGGAGCCGCCTTTTCGATGAGAAAATGGTCATTGCCGATCTCGACGTCGGTCCGCTCTTTGTCTTCGCGATTGCCTCACTGAGCGTTTACGGAATCGTCCTCGCGGGCTGGTCCTCAAATTCAAAATACTCCTTCCTCGGCGGGGTGCGCTCGACCAGTCAGATGATCTCCTACGAGATCTCCCTCGGACTTTCCATCGTCCCCCTCATCATGATTTACGGCGAGCTGAATCTCGGCCGCATCGTGCAGGAGCAGGCCCTGAACGGATGGGCGCTCCTCCCGCTCTGGGGTGAAGGCCTGAGCGTGAAGGGATTCATCCTCGCCGTTCCGATCTTCATCTCTTTCATCATCTTCATGACCTCGATGTTCGCGGAGACGAACCGTCTCCCCTTCGATCTGCCCGAATGTGAGACCGAGCTCGTTGCCGGTTACCACACCGAGTACAGCTCGATGAAGTTCGCCCTTTTCTTCCTCGGTGAATACGCCGCCATGATCATCGGTTCCGGCCTCGCCGTGACCCTCTTCCTCGGCGGCTGGAGCCTTCCCTTCGGCTGGCTTGCGCCCGAGTCCGTCGATGCCGCCGTCCCGTGGTGGCACGGTCTCATTCATATCGGGGTCTACTTCACGAAAGTAATCGCCCTGATCATCTTTTTCATCGTGATCCGCTGGACCCTTCCCCGCTTCCGCTATGACCAGCTCATGCGCCTCGGCTGGGTCTTCTTCTTCGAAATCGCTCTCGCCAACGTGGTCATTACCGCCATCCTCCTCGCGATCTTTAAGTAAACCTCTCTCCCTTTCAAACCATGGCCATCATCGTCCAACGTCCAAAACTGAAGTGGTGGGAACACCTCTACCTTCCCGGGATCATCACCGGGATGCGGGTGACGCTCGGCCACTTCTTCAGCATTCTTTCGGGCCGCACGAAGGTCACGATGCAGTACCCCGAGGAAAAGTGGGACAGCCATCTGCCCGAACACTACCGCGGCGCCCCCGCCCTCGTTACCGACGAGCACGGCCGCGAGCGGTGCGTCGCCTGTCAGCTCTGTGAATTCATCTGTCCTCCGCGCGCCATCACGATCAAGCCCGAGGAAATCCCTAGCGATGACAAGTGGGCCAAAGTCGAAAAACGCCCCCGCGCTTTCGACATCGACATGATCCGCTGCATCTACTGCGGCCTCTGCGAAGAAGTCTGTCCCGAACAGGCCATCTTCCTTCGCAAAGACTATGCCATCACCGGCACCAGCCGGGCCGAGATGGTGCACGACAAGACCCGACTGTATGAAATCGGCGGCGTCCGCGAAGGGCTTGTGAATAAGTGGAACGAATTGAAGTAATCCCATGACTTTCCTCTTCTACCTTTTCTCGGCGCTGGCCCTCATGGGCGGAATCGGTGTGGTCGTGAACCGCAATCCGGTTTCAGCGGCGTTTTCGATGGTCATTTCGTTTCTCGGCCTCGCCGCGCTTTTCATCCAGCTCGATGCCTTTCTTGTCGGCATCCTTCAGATTCTGGTCTATGCCGGGGCGATCATGGTCCTCTTCCTTTTCATCATCATGCTCCTCGATGTGCGGGAGGAGGAAAAACGCCGCCGCCCCCTCGTGAATATCATCGGCGCCGGCGGAGTTACGCTCGGCTTCATCGCCCTCGTCATCTCAGTGCTCTCGCGCAGCGACGTCGGAAAAGCCACCATTCCCGCGCTCACCGAAGTCGAGGGTCCCGGCACCTCGGATGTGCATCAGATCGGCGAACTCCTTTTCAGCACCTACTGGTTCCCCGTCCAGATCGTGGGAGTCCTCCTCCTCGTCGCCACCGTCGGGGTGGTGGTCTTGAGCAAGAAGGAGCTGAAGTGACCGCCGACCGCCCCTTTTGACTGTAACCTTATGGAAACCGCTTTAACTCTGAACCACTTTCTCTTCGTGAGTGGTGTCCTCTTCGCGATCGGGCTCGCGGGTGTGCTCGTGCGGCGCAATCTCATTATCATCTTCATGTGCCTCGAGCTCATGCTCGCAGCGGCCAACCTCACCCTCGTCGCTTTCTCCCGCTTCAATGTGCAGGACGGACAGCCGAACTACGACGGACAGGTCCTCCTCTTTTTTATCATCACAGTGGCGGCGGCGGAGGTTGCTGTCGGTCTCGCCATCATCGTCGCGCTTTTCCGCACCAAGGAGACGACAGACGTGACGAAGGTGAACTCGATGAAATACTGATCTTTACGGCGAACGATTTATTCCATGGATGTCGATGTCAATACTCTAGCCTGGGCCGTTCTCCTGCTGCCCCTCGTCGTGGCAGCGACGATCCTCCTCGGACTCAAACACTGGTCCGGTCTCAGCTCCCTCGTCTCGACGGGTTCGGCGCTTTTCACTCTTATTTTCTGCATCATCCTTGCAGCGGACGGTGAAGAGGTCGTCGACACCGCCTCCTACCCGTGGATCAATCTCGGCGAGCACCTCAGTCTCACGATCGGCTTCCAGCTCGATGCCCTCAGCCGCGGCATGATGCTGATCGTGACCTCGATCGGCTTCCTCGTGCATCTGTTCTCGCTCGGTTACATGAAGGATGATGAGGGCAAGTCGCGCTACTTCGCGTCGCTCTCGCTTTTCATGTTCTCGATGACGGGCATCGTCCTTGCCGACAACTTCGCGATGATGTTCATTTTCTGGGAACTCGTCGGGGTCAGCTCTTACCTCCTCATCGGCCACTGGTTCGATAAGGCCTCGGCCGCCGACGCCGCGAAAAAGGCCTTCCTCACCAACCGCATCGGTGACTTTGGATTCATGATCGGGATTCTCCTCGTCTGGATCCTTACCGGTTCTATCTACTTCGACGAGATCAAAACCGCCGTCGGGGGAGTGACCAATTTCGGCCTTCTCAACATCGCGGTGCTCTGTGTCTTCTGCGGCGCGGTCGGCAAGTCGGCCCAGCTCCCGCTCCACATCTGGCTACCCGATGCGATGGAGGGACCCACTCCCGTCTCCGCTCTCATCCACGCCGCGACGATGGTCGCCGCCGGTGTCTTCATGCTCGCCCGTGTTGTCTTCCTGATCGAAGCCGCCGACATGGCCGCGACTGTGATCACCTGGGTCGGAGCCCTCACTGCCTTTGTTGCTGCGCTCATGGCGCTGCAGCAGAACGATATCAAGCGCATCCTCGCTTACTCGACCCTCTCACAGCTGGGCTATATGGTGATGTCGCAGGGAATGGGCCAGACCGGGAGCGACGCGGGCATGTTCCACCTTTACACCCACGCCTTTTTTAAGGCGCTCCTCTTCCTCGGAGCCGGTGCCGTCATCCACGCCTGCCACCACGAGCAGAACATCTGGAAAATGGGCGGTCTCCGCAAAAAGCTGCCCATCACCTTCTGGACCTTTGCGATTGGCACCGCCGCTCTCATCGCCGTTCCCTTCACCAGCGGATTCTGGAGCAAGGAGGCCATCCTTGAAACAGCTTACGGCAAGGAACTCTACGGTCCCTACGTCATCGCTATCATCGTGGCCTTCCTCACCCCCTTCTACATGACCCGCCTTGTCATCGTCGCCTTCTTCGGAAAGACGCGGACGAAAGACGCCGATCATGCGCACGAGGTCGGCCCCGTCATGTGGGTGCCTCTCGTCATTCTCGCGGTGATGGCGGCTCTCTCCGCCTACGGTTTTATTTCCTCGCCGCTCCTTGCTCGCGGCTACGCTGACTTCGGGCATCTCTTCGGTCATTTCGGACTCACCGCGATCCTCTCCCTCATCGGACTCGCCGTCGGAGTCGCCGCCGCGATTTTCCTCTACAAGGGCAAAAGCAAAGATCCCGTCAGCATCCCGCTCTTCCGCAATAAGTTCTATATCGACGAGATCTACCTCGGGATGGTGCGGCTCTTCCAGGATTCGGTCGCGGCCTTCCTCGACTTTGTCGACCGCTTCGTGATCGACCCGCTTGTGGCCCGCTTCCCCGCCGGTCTCGCCGTCACCGCCGGATCGTTCCTCCGTGTCTTTCAGGTCGGCAATGTCCAGTCCTACGCCTTCTTTTTCGGAGTCGCCGTGGTTGCTCTGATCCTCTTCCTCATCCTCTGATCGAATTTTTCCCCGTTACCGTTGTGAGCATCATCGAAATCATCGTCTTTCTCCCGCTCCTCGCCGCCCTCGCGGTGGGGCTGGGGTCTCCGGCCCGTTTCACGGCGATCGGAGCCTCGGTGCTGGTCCTGCTGCTCACTCTTGGAGTGGCGCTTCAGTTCAGTAGCTCCCTCGAAGGAGCTTATCAATTTGTGAGTTCAAGAGCCCTCCTCGAGATCGCCGGATTCCCCAAACTGAGCCTCGCCTTCGGTCTCGACGGCATGAGCCTCGTCCTCCTCCTCCTCTCCGCGATCGTCATGTTCGCGGCGATGATGGTCTCTCCGAAAGAGGAATCGATCCAGGGCAGCGCACGCCTCTACTATATCTCACTCCTCCTCATCGCAGGCGGAGCGATCGGGGCCTTCTGCTCGACCGATCTCTTTTTCCTCTACGCCTTCCACGAACTCGCCCTCATTCCGACCTTCCTGATGATCGGGGTCTTCGGGAACGGGGAGAACCGGGTCCGCACCGCATGGACGATCACGATCTTCCTCGGTGTCGGCAGTCTGATCCTCCTCGTCGGGCTGATTCTCGCGGTCGGCGCGGTCGGTGCCACGACTTTCGACATCTCTTCCATCATCACCAACGCCAAAACCCCGGGCACCGCGATGAGCCCGGACATGCAGGGCTGGGTTTTCCTCCTCCTTTTCATCGGCTTCGGCATCCTTGTCTCTCTCTTCCCCTTCCATAGTTGGGCCGCGCCCGCCTATGCCGAAGCACCCACTCCGGTCGCGATGCTACACGCCGGCGTGCTGAAAAAATTCGGTCTCTACGGCCTCATCCGGATCGCCCTGCCCCTCGCCCCTGCCGGAGCCGAAAAATGGCTCAACCTCGTCCTCATCCTCCTCATCGGGAACATCCTCTACATCGGACTCGTCACGATCGCACAGAAGAAACTCGATCGCATGCTCGGTTACTCGAGCGTCATGCACATGGGCTACGTCTTTCTCGGCATCGCCGCCGGGAACCACATCGGGTTGTCCGGGGCCGTTCTCCTGATGTTCGCCCACGGCATTTCCATCGCCCTGCTCTTCGCGCTCTCGGGCTGGATGCGGGACCAGTTCGGCACCCTCGATTTCGACAAGCTCGGCGGTATCGC
>DIVG01000041.1:77374-93943 GCA_002422425.1 Akkermansiaceae bacterium UBA6138
GATTCGCTGGGCCACGGTCGGGGCGCTCTGGGGCGTCGTCATCTCCGCCGTCTACATGCTGCGGGCCTATCGCCACCTCTTCCTCGGCCCGCTCCCGAAAAAGCTCGCCGTTCCCGCCGACCTCGACTGGACCATGCGCGTGCCGCTCATCCTTCTCGTCGTCACCCTCGTCGCGGTCGGTTTCGTTCCGGAACTCCTCAACCAGTACATCCGCCCCGCCATCAACGGCATTCTCCTTGTCACGCCCGGCTGATCTCCGCAGACCTGACCCTCTTTGCTCATCGACCACATCCTCTTGTCTCAACTCTTTCCGTCCATGCCGGTTTATTATCTCGAAATCATTGTCGTCGCTCTCGGCCTTGTCATGCTGATGGTCGATGCCTTCGTCAAGCTGGAGGACAAACGGTCCATCGCCTGGATCGGTATGCTCGGGCTCGTGGTCGTCTTTGCTTTGCTTTTCAAAGTGAAGTGGCCCGAATCTACCGAGGGTGCCTTCTGGCAGTTCTATAGTTCGGGCGATAAACTCGCGCTCTACTTCAAGGGCATCGCCGTCCTTACGACGCTCGTCGTCCTCATCATGGCGGTGGACTACACCCCCACAATCCTTTCCCAGATCGCCAATCCCGAGCCCGGTGCCCATCGCCAGGCCGGCCTTGGCGAATTCTTCGCCCTCCCCATGTTCGCCTGTGCCGGCCTCATGTGGATGGCCTCGGCGAACAATCTCGTCAGTATCTTTGTCTCGCTTGAGACGGTCACGATCGCCTTTTACATCATGGTCGCCTACCTGAGGCGCAACGTCGGCTCGCTTGAGGCCGGGGTGAAATACCTCATCCTCGGCGCGCTCTCGACCGGATTCCTCGTTTACGGGTTCGCCTGGCTCTTCGGCATCACCGGGAGCATGCAGCTCTCTGAAATCGCGACCGCTCTCGCGAAGCCCGGGGTCAACACGACGATGGCGCTTTTCACCTTCGCCCTCATCCTCGTCGCACTCGCCTTCAAGATCGGTGCGGCACCCTTCCATCTTTGGATTCCCGATGTTTACCAGGGTGCCCCGACACCGATCACCGCCTTCCTTTCGGTCGGATCAAAAGCCGCGGGCTTCATCGTCATGCTTCGTCTCGTCACCCCCTTCCTCGCGAGCCCCGCGCTCGTCGGTAAAGTGACGCTCGTCCTGACGGTCGTCGCGATCCTCACCCTGCTCGTCGGTAACCTCGCCGCCCTGCCGCAGAAGAACTTCAAGCGACTCCTCGCCTACTCGAGCATCGCGCATGCCGGCTTCCTCGTCATGGCGCTCGCCTCGTCACCGCCCGCCGGAGGCAAAATCTCCATGACACCGGTCACCGTGATCGCCTTCTACCTCGGTGCCTATCTGCTGATGACTCTGCTCGCCTTTCTCGTCATGACGAGTCTGCGCACGAAGATCGCCGGGGAGGAACTCGATTCTTTCCGCGGACTCGCGAAACGCTCCCCCTTCCTCGCCTTTGCGATGGTCGTGTCGATGGCCTCGCTCGCGGGTATCCCGCTCACGGCAGGATTCTTCGGGAAGTTGTTTGTCTTCAAGCTGGCCGTCGAAGCGCAGCAGTGGGCACTCCTCGTCTTCGGTCTCATTGGTGCGGCCGCCGGGTTCTATTATTACCTGAAGATCGCCGCCTCGATGTATCTCAACGAACCGGCCAAAGACGGAGATACTTCCGCCATCACCGTGAGCGCTCCCGCCAGAATCGCGATGGTCGCCCTCATGATCGTCATCATCCTCGCCGGCTTCAATCCGGGCTTGATTCTCGGTCTGTTCGGGTGACCGGATCTCCGGTAACCGCCTCCGAGAGGTTTCTATTGGCCTTTCGAAACTCCCACGAGTTTCGCTACCTCTTTCGCGAACGATAGAGCGCGTAGCGAAGGTGGTGAGCCCCAGCGAGGCTCAGCGCCTTCCGCTCTCAAGTTCGCGGTCGAGCATACGGTTAAAGAGGGTGCGCCGCTCTTCGCTGCTGATCTCGGGATTCGTTTCACGAAGTTCCTGGATGCGAAGAATCATTTTCTCGCGTTGTCCTTCGGTCATGCGCGACAGCTTTTCGACGATCTCGGGCGGCGGCGGCCCGCGGAATCCGTCACCCCTGATGCCTTCACGATAGTTGTTCGCCGGTGAATCGGGGTTGCTCTGCCCCGGGGCCGCGCCGGGACCTCCACCCGGCTTGCCTTCACCCGGCTTGAGCTGATTCGCGTCGAATCGGACGGTAAAAACCTCACCCCCCGATACGGCGATCCGCGCCGTGACGGTTTCCAAATCGGACGAGTTTCCGGCGACTTCAACCATGCGCCAGCCGAGCACGTTGGCGGATCTCGAAACGAGATGAGTCTCGCGGCTTTCGCGGTCAAACAGAGTGGCATAGAGCTCACCCTCGATCCGGGCAATCCCGGTAAGGATGAGCGATTGGGAAAGATCGAGGGAACGCAGAAAGGGCGAGTTCGCCGTCAGGGCGGTGAAGTCGTCGGCTCTGACAGGCGATGGATCCTCAGCAGCGACTGATCCAGTGCCGGCGAGCCAGAGGAACGCGCCCGTCGCGAGGGCAAAGGCAATCCGGTGTGGCTCGCGGGTGAGATTCATGGTGGAAAGGAACACGTCAGGATACACGAATTTTTAGCAATGTGAGCGGAGATCCAAGCCCGTGCGAGACTCTTGCAGGAAAAGTCGGAATACATTACGCTTCCGATCATGAATGCCCCCTCACGTTTTCACTTTCTCCTCGTCGTCGCTTTCCTGGCGATCCTGTCCATCGCGGACACAAAGGCGAACGATTACCGGGCCCTGAAGAATTCGGCCGGCAAAGAGATCCGCGCGAAGATTCTTGCCGTCACCGGCGACAAGGTCTCCATCGCGGTAGAGAGCGGCCAGCAGTTCGAGATTCCCCTCGCCACCCTCTCACCCGCCGACCGCGAATTTCTCGCCACCTGGAAGCCGGCCGCCGCTCCGCTCCCGAGCACGGGCGGAGTGACCGCAGAGCAGATTAATGAAGCGGTCGGCCATTCTCTCTTTGCCGGATCGAGTCTCTGGGCGAGTAAACCCGAAGAGGTCGCGGCCCGTCTCCAGTGGCCGCGCGAGTCAAAGACCGCCATCGGCGAGAGCTATCGCGCCTATCCTGATGCGAAATATCGCTTTCTCGGTGCCCGTCCTTTTTCCGCCGCTCTCTACGGGGAGAACGAGCAGGTTACTGCAATCTCTATCGTATTTGCCAACAAGGGCGACTCTTTCGGGGCAGCAGGCAGCGGGGAAGACCATTTCATCAAAGGAAAACCTGTTCCCGGAGGCATGGAAGGGGTGCGGCTGATCATGGCGAATGACGCCGGGGTTATTACCGAAAAACTCACCGCGCTCCTCGGCGCATCGAAGAAACAACGCTTCGGTGAGGGCGAGTCCCGGGTCGATGTCGAGCGCTGGGATTGGGCGGGACATTCGTTTTTGCTTTCTCACGTACCGAATGAATACGTCTCGCTCGCGATTCAGACGATCGAAGCGGCGGACAATCGGGGAAACACCGCCCGTGTCTCCGACGCGGTGATCCGGGAACGCACTCGCGGCTTTATCGAAAGGCGGGACAATGGCGATGTCGTCATTTCCAACATTCCCATGGTTGATCAGGGACCGAAAGGCTACTGCGTCCCCGCGACGGCGGAACGATGCATGCGATTCCTCGGCATCCCCGCCGACATGTATCTGCTCGCGATGGTCGGCGAAACCGAAGCGGGAGGCGGGACCTCGGTTGATCGTCTCCTTTCCAATATCGGAAGTGATATCAAACGCAAGGGCCGCTCTTTCGAGATCACCGACGGCGAACTGAAAATGCGTAACGTCAAAAAATCCATCGACAGCGGCATCCCGATGATCTGGGCGCTTTTCAGCACCAAGACATTCAACGAGATCGCGAACGAGCGGACCAAAAACCGGCTCGAATCGTGGGACTCGCACAAAGGCATCGTCGCGGCCGCCGCCGCCAGTCCCTCGCTCACGCCCGACTCCTCGACCGCCCATGTCGTCATCATCACCGGATATAATGAGGAAACCAACGAGATCGCTTTCTCTGACTCGTGGGGTGAGAACTACCTTGAGCGCTGGATCACCCTCCCCGAAGCCGAGCAGGTTTCGCAAAAGCGCCTTTATGCGATTGGCCTCTAGCGGAGAATCGCGCTATTGAACCGCGAGGGGAAATGCGGCAGGCTCATTCCTTCCCCTCCCATGAATTTCGTTTCCCCCCTGCTCGCCTCCTCGATTCTCCTTTGCCATATCGTCGCAAAAGGGCAGCAAAGAGCTCACCTTGAGCTCGACTCGCCTTTTGCCTCCTTCGTTGAGGAAGGGACTCCCTATTTCACGCAGACTCTCGACGCACGGAGCTTCGGGGAAAAGCCGGAGCCCGGGAACCTGACTCCTCGCGGCATCATCATCCCGGCGGGAAACGGGTTTTACGGATGCTTTGATCCGGATCTGCTGCGCTGGTCGCTCTACTGGAAAAAGAACGAGGACGGCGAATACCTGACGATGGACGGCATGGGCACGGGGAGCTACCGGCTCCCGAACCGCAAGTCGGCTCCGGGACAAAAGGAACTTCCGCGACCGCTCGGTAGGCCCCTCCTCGCGATGCCCTTGCGCCCGGGCGTATCGAAAGGCGACACGCCCGTGCTGACCGATCCCCGCGAGCGCGGCGGGGCAGAGGAAGGGGAGCTCGGCCTGGGTCCGATTGATCCGAAAGACGGACGTTTCTCGGGAATCCGGCTGATTGACGAAACGGTGCAACTCGAATACACGGTCGGCGGGACCACGATTCGCGACCGGCTCATGGCGCAAAACGAACAGGTTATCCGCCTGGTCGAGGTCGGACCGCGTGCCGAGCGGCTCCACCTGCGCACCGGTGCAGGCGACGAGGACTGGCTCGAACTCGATGCCGCAGCGGAGGCGACGACTCACCGCATCGCCGTGAGCGAGGATGGAAAAATCAGCATCACTCCGGGTGGTTCGTTCGATGAACTTCCCGCCCCCGGGCACCGCTGGAACGAATCCGTAAAATCCGCTCCGACCGTTCTTCCGGCGAAGGACGCCGCCTGGGTCTTCGACGATCTGCCCCTGCCGGTCCCGAATCCGTGGAAACGCAATGTCAGGATCGCCGATCTCGAATTCTTTCCCGACGGCCGCGCCGCCCTCGTGACGTTTGACGGCGATGTCTGGATCGCAAGGGGACTTGATTCCAACGACGGTGTCGAGTGGAAACGCTTCGCTGCCGGTCTGCATGAGCCCCAAAACCTCGCCATTCGTGAAGGTGAGATTCTGGTCTTTGACCGGAACGGGATCGTCCGCCTCCACGACACCGATAACAACGGCGAGGCGGACTGGTACGAAAACGTATCGAACATCGTGCCTCAATCCGCCGAGACGAGGCAGTTTCCGATGGATTTTGTGGCTCTCCCCGACGGCAGTTTTTACCTCGCCAAAGGCGGGCAGATCGGTTCAACGATCGGACGTGAGAACGGCACCGTGGTGAAAGTTTCGCCTGACGGAAACTCCTACGAAGTCGTCGCGACGGGCTTCCGTCAACCTTATCTCGGCTACGACGCGAAAACGGGCGTGCTCACCGCGAGCGATCAGCAAGGGAACTGGAAACCGGCCACGCCGATCTACCGCGTCGAGACGGGACGCTACTTCGGATTCCAGCCCGAGAAGTTCAAAGACAAGGCCACCCACCCCGCTTCGATCACGCCCGCCGAGGTCTGGATTCCGCACTTCATCAATCAGTCAGGCGCCGGACAAGTCTGGATCCGCGGGGACGAAGACAAGGCTCCGCCAATGGGGCCGCTCAACGACGCCCTCGTCCACATCGGCTACAACCGGCCTGAAATCTTCAAGGTCTACCTCGATGAGAAAGGTGAACAGGGCGCGGTGATGCCGCTGCTTTCCGGCTTTCCCTCGGGGCTGCTCAACGGTCGGGTGAGTCCGGCCGACGGCTATCTCTACGTCACCGGCTTCCAGATCTTCGGCAGCTCGGGCAGTCGCATCAGCGGCGTCTACCGGGTGCGACCGGGCGGCGTGAAGCCGTGGCTCCCGCGGGAAGTGAGAGCCGAGAAACGCGGCATTCTCCTCACCTTCGACGAAGCGCTCTCGCCCGAACTTGCCGCCGAGTTAGGCCGCTACTCCGCCGACCGCTGGAACTACCGTCAGAGTCACGAGTATGGCTCGGGCAACTACCGACTCGACGGCGAGCCGGGGCAGGAGGCCCTCCCCATTCTCAGCGCGAAACTCTCGCAGGATGCCAAATCGCTCTTCCTCGGCCTCGATGGGATGCAGCCATCGCACACGCTGCGCCTCACCTACAGACTGCCGGCACCCGACGTGGTCCAGGTGGAGAATCTCTACCTCACGATCCACGCCCTGCCCACCTTCGATCTCGCGAAGCTCGGCTTTGCCGATGACAAAGTCGACCTGACACCCCGAACCGACCTCAGCGGCGGAGCGGGTGCGACAGAACCGACCGCCGCCCTTGGAAAAGAAGTCGCGGTGCGCTACGGCTGCGTCGCCTGTCACGCTACGGGTGATCCCGACATCCCAAGCCCGCCCGTCGCCGCCGAGGGCGGAGCCAAGGTCGCGGTCGGACCGCCCTGGACCGGACTCTGGGGAGCGAGCCGGGTCTTCACCGACGGTTCCGAGATCAGGAGAATCGACGAGGCCTACCTCCGCGAATCCATCCTCGATCCCGCCCGCCGCGTCATGGAAGGCTACGAAATGGAGCGCACTGGCGTCGGCATGCCGTCCTATTTAGGAGTGCTCAAGGACCACGAGATCGATTCGATCGTGCTGTTTATCAAGGGGCTGCCGAAGAAGTAGGAGGCGCCACCGTCACCTCCGCCTCGGGCACGAGGATGATTTCGAGGTCCGCGCCCCGGAGAAATTTGGCGAAGAAGCCTTTCATCAACTTCAGCACGGGCGCTTTTGTAAAAGCGGGGCCTCCGTGGCCGGCTCCGGGCAGGGTTTGCAGCCAGACCGGGACCCCTTTCTCCCGGAGCGCTTCGGCGAACTGCACGCTTTGCGCATAGGGCACGAGGGCGTCGTGGGTGCCGTGCAGGATGAGGAAAGGCGGATCGTCTTCGCTGAGGTAGGTCACGGGGCTGACCGCGCGACTTTTCTCCGTCGTCTCGAGGGGAACGCCGATGAGTTGCGAGTAGGGATCTTTCGGGGAGTTGAAGGTGAAGACGTTTTTCACGTTGGGGTCTGCGGCGGCCTGCCCGACCACGGTCGTGAAATCGGCCGGTCCGAAGATGTCGCATACCGCCTGGACGCGGTCGGACTGGTCTTCGTTCCCACCAATCGCAGGAAAGGCACCGGTGCCTCCCGCCGTGCCGACGAGGGCGGACAGGTGACCACCCGCCGAGCCGCCCACCACGCCGACTTTTTCGGGGTTGAGATGGTATTTCACGGCGTTAGCCCGCAGCCAGCGAATCGCGGCCTGGCAGTCCTGGATCTGCGCGGGAAATTTCGCCTTCTGACTGAAACGATACTCCACACTGGCGACGGCATAGCCCTCGCGGACCATGCCGACCACTGGACAGGGAAACTTGTTGCCCCCCATCCAGCCACCGCCGTGGAGGTGGACGATGAGCGGCAGCGGGCTCGCCGGTAATTCCCTCGGCAGGTAGAGATCGAGCCGATGAGCCTCGTCTCCGTCGGGGATGTAGGCGAGGTCGCCCTCCAGACGGACGCCATCGGGGAGGACAGGCGGCTGTGGAGCAGGCTTGACGGGGTCCGCAAGGCCCGATGCGGCGAGAAACGAGAGCAGAAAAAAAGACAGCAGTTTCATCAAAAATTACGGTAGCGCCGGACCGTAGCAATCTGGACGATAGCCAACGACTTGGCAATCCCTGTTCTTTTTCCGGGGAGTGAACCATTGCGGCCGAGCTTCCCGCCAAAAAGGCTTGAACTTAGTCCTTTCCAGGGGAAGGAGTAGACCCTGCGCGGTGTAAACCGCGACATTTTCCCATGCCCAGAGCTGCCAAGAACGAAAAAACTCCCGACGTTTCCGAAACTTCAGCGCCCGCCTTCGAAGACGCCCTCGAAAAACTTGAGGCTCTCGTTCGTGAAATGGAGTCGGACAACCTCCCGCTCGACGATCTCATCCGAAACTACGAGGAGGGCACTCGCCTCTACCACGCCTGCGAAAAAAGGCTCGATGAAGCTCAGGGGCGTATCGAAATCATTCGTAAGAAGCGTAACGGCCAACACGTATTGGAGAATTTCGGCGAGACGCCGAATCACCAGACCACCACTGAAGCCGAATCAGGCGAATCGCAGACACATGGAGAACTATTTTGAATTTCCCGACATTCCTACGGAGGAACTCCCCAAGGTCGATAACTCGGCGGCCTTGAAGGAGCTCTCCATGGAGGACCTCCCGAAGCTCGCCGAGAACATCCGGCGCACGCTGATCCGTTCCCTTGCCAAAACCGGCGGTCATCTCGGTCCGAACCTCGGGGTCGTCGAGCTCAGTATCGCCCTCCACCGTGTCTTCAGCACTCCCGAAGACAAATTCGTTTTTGATGTGAGTCACCAGGGCTACGTCCACAAGATGCTGACCGGCCGCTGGGACGAGATCCACACGATCCGGCAGTATGAAGGACTCAACGGCTTCCTCCTCCGCACCGAGAGCGAGCACGATTGTTATGGCGCAGGCCATGCCGGCACGGCCGTCTCGGCCGCCCTCGGGATGGCTTCGGCGCGGGATCTCCTCGGTAAAGACGACCACGTCGTTGCGGTTGCGGGCGACGCCGCCTTCACCTGCGGGCCGACCTTCGAAGCACTCAACAACATCGCCTCGGCGACGAAGCGCTTCATCCTCGTCCTCAACGACAACGAGTGGTCGATCGACCGGAACGTAGGGGCGATCGCGAAGTATTTCCATGCTCTCCAGACGAGTTCGACCTACTCGCATATTCACGAGAAAGCCGCCGAGTTTGTCGAGCGCATCGCCGGCAGGTCGGTCCGTACGATCGCACACCGGGTCGAGAGCGGTGCCAAAAATCTCCTTTTCCCGAATGTCCTCTTCGAGAAGTTCGGGATTCGTTATTATGGTCCCATCGACGGTCACGATATCGATCTTCTCGTGAAGACCTTCGACTTCCTCAAAGACCAGGACGAACCCGTCATTCTCCACATCATCACCGAAAAAGGCCGCGGCTATGAGCCGGCCAAGGCCAATCCGATGAAATTCCACGGTCTCGGGCCCTACAAGACCGAGACGGGCGAGACCCCTCCGGGCGGCGACCTCACTTTTTCCCAGCTTTACGGAACCCACCTCGGTAAGTTCGCGCTAAAAGACGACAAAATCGTCGCGGTGACCGCCGCGATGCCGAACGGCACCGGGCTCGTCGAATTCCAAAAAGTCGTGCCCGAACGCTACTACGACGTCGGTATCGCCGAGGAACACGCGGCTCTTTTCGCGTGCGGCCAGGCGGTTCAGGGCCTGAAGCCCTTCCTCACGATTTACTCGACTTTCTTCCAGCGCGCCTACGACATGGCGGTGCACGACATCGGCATCCAAAATCTCCCGGTGCGCCTGTGCATGGACCGGGCCGGCCTCAGCGGCGATGACGGACCGACTCACCACGGTCTCTTCGACATCGGTTACATGCGCCACATCCCGAACTGGGTCCTCATGCAGGCGAAGGACGAGGATGAGTTCGTCGACATGCTCTGGACGATGGCCCACTACGAGGGCGGCCCTTCCGCGATCCGTTATCCGCGCGGAGCGGGCACGGGAGCGGTCCCCAAAGTTCAGCCGCAGTTGCTCGAAATCGGCAAGGCCGAGGTCGTCGCCGACGGGAGCGATATCGTCCTGATCGGACTGGGCAATATGTTCGAAATGGCGGAGGCGACCCGCGGCCGGCTCGAGGAAATGGGATACTCTGTGGCCCTCGTCAATCCGCGCTGGATCAAGCCACTCGACACGGCCTGTCTTGAGAAATTTGCGGCCCGGTGTCCGCTCGTGATGACCTTCGAGGATCACACCATCAGCAACGGCTTCGGCAGTGCCGTCATCGAGCATCTCAACGATGCAGGACTGAAAACTCAGGTCGAGCGCATCGGCTGGCCTGATCAGTTCATCGAGCACGGACGTCCCGACATCCTCAGAGAGAAGCACGGCCTCACCGTGGAGAACGCCGTGGCGAAAGCGCTGCGTCACCTCCCCGCGAAAAAACCGCAAGCCCTCGCGGGATAAGAATCCCCTCCCTTCACTTAACCATAACGGCGCGCGTCGCGGGGACACCAGCCCCGCCTCAGACGAAGGCTCCGACGAGGGCACATCCCCCGAGGACGGGCAGCAGCCCGATCTTAAACCGGTGCAGGGCGAGAAAGGCGAAAAAAGAAAGCAGTGCGACAGACCAGTCAGGGCTCCCGTCCGACCCGCCGGGCCACAGGGCATGGCGGGCGAAGTGCACCGCAAGGTTTAGAATAACCCCGACGACGGCGGCGGTGACGGCAGTCATCGCGGCGCTAAGGCCACGGTTCTCCCCCATCCGCTCAACATGCGGTGCCCCGAGGAAGACAAATAGAAAACAAGGCACGAAGGTCACCCAGGTCGTGATCAAAGCCCCGAGAGTCGCCGCCGTCAGGGGCGTGAGCTCTCCCGGATGCTGCCACCCCCCGACAAACCCGACGAATTGCAGCACCATGATAAGCGGCCCGGGAGTAGTCTCAGCCAAAGCAAGCCCGGACATCATCTGCGGGTGGGTGAGCCACTGATAATTCTCCACCGCCTGCTGGGCGACATATGGCAGCACCGCATAGGCCCCGCCAAAGGTCACGAGGGCGGCCTTGCTGAAAAAAATCCCCTGCCGCACCGCAGTACTTTCCCATCCCAGCCAGAGTCCGACCCCGAGGACCGGCAGCACCCAAAGGGTCAGAGACGCGGCAATAACCCGCAGCGAACGCCTGCGAACCGCCGACGGAGCGGGACTCAGCACCACCCCGGGAAGATCAGTCATCCCGTCCGCCGATACCGCCGGGTGAACGCTACCGGCACCGGGAAAAGCCACCGGGTAAAATCGATTTCCGACCCAACCGACCGCGGCAGCCGCCAGGATGATAACGACGAAGGAAATCCCGAAAAAATGGATTGCGACAAAGGACAGCGTCGCCACCACCCAGAGCATGCTGCTCCGCAGCGCTCTTTTCCCGATGCGCAGCATGGCCTCGGCTACAACCGCAATGACGGCGGCAAGGAGACCGTGAAAAATCGCCGCAAGCCAGGGCAGATGCCCGCCCGCCATGAAGAGCCAGCTGAGCGCAAAAAGGATAAAAACCGATGGCAGGACAAACCAGACCCCGGCTGCAATTCCCCCCTTTGCTCCGTGCAGACGCCATCCCAGGTAAGTGGCAAGCTGCTGCGCCTCGGGCCCGGGGAGGAGCATACAAAAATTCAGGGCATGGAGAAAATGGGCGTCGCTGATCCAACGCCTTTTATCGACCAGCTCGCGGTGCATGATCGCGATCTGCCCGGCAGGCCCCCCGAAACTGATAAATCCCAGTTTGATCCAGAATCGCAACGCCTCCCCGAAGGCGGGATAACCCTCTGATTCAGGGATCCCCCCCCTGGAGTCGTTAAGATCGTGATCCATTCGGGGAGCATACGGGGAGCCTCAGAACCCGGGGAAAGCATCGTCCTTCTCGCCTCCGGCATCCTGCATCTTCTTCAGCACTATAGACATATCCTCGACCGCCTCCCAGACATGCGATGCGACGTAAATGGGGGCCGCCGCCTGCACGGCGAGGGCAATCGAATCACTCGGGCGGGCATCGATCTCGATGATTTTTCGTTCTTCGAGCTCATTTTCGGCCACAATGATAAGCCTGGCAAAAAATACCGTGTCCGTAAAATCATTGATCACGACACGCTCCACCTGCGCTCCCAGGGCGGTGAGAACGTCGGCAAAGAGATCGTGCGTTTGTGGCCGCGGTTTCGGAGTGCCGTGGAGGAACATATTGATCGCCGACCCGACGGAGTGATCGACGTAAATCACAAAAATCTTGTCCGCATTTCCGAGAAAGACGGCTGAACCCGCGCTTGTCGCGAGGACATTTTTCACTTCAACTTGAACGACCGATTTATCCATCATTTACCTGACTGTTTACTATGGCGATCATTTCTCTTATCGCAAATACTCAGTCCCTTATTCCGCCGTTCACAGAATCTGTCACGGAGGAAGCGCCTTCATGGTAAGCGCGGTGTTCTTCAGAAACGGCGATATATTTCTCGGCCCAGAGACGAATCCCGCGCTGCTCTTCGAGCGGGAGAGTCCGGACCAAACGGGCCGGCGAGCCCATCACGAGCGATCCCGGCGGGATCTTCATCCCGCGCGGGATAAGGCTTCCCGCCCCCACGATGCTTCGGGCCCCAATCCGGGCACCATCCATAACGATGGCCCCCATTCCGACGAGTACTTCGTCCTCCACTTCACAGGCGTGAAGCAGCGCACGATGACCGACCGTGACATATGAGCCCACCGTAGCCCCGATTTCACTCGCGAGGTGAATGACAGAGCCATCCTGAATGTTGGTTCCTTCACCGATCCTAATACGCTGAATGTCCGCACGCAGAACGCACTGATACCAGACACTCGAAAGATCACCGAGAGTGACGTCACCAAGCACCACCGCTCCCGGCGCGACAAAGGCCCGGGGATGGAGGCGGGAAGGATTGCGGAGGTGAGTGCAGACGGGGATAGTGTTCATGTTAGGGCTGAAAAATCGGCTTCAGAGCAGGTTTTAAACGCACAAAAACGTTGAAATTTAAGCTTGCCAAATAAAATTCTTGTTAGTAGTAAGTGGGTTATCAGAAGCTTAATCCGTTGATTTACGGCGGTTTCACGGTGAATCGATCGCAAAAAACGGCTTTACTTACCTTCTGACTCAAACTACAAATTCGTGATGAACAAGGGAGAACTTATTGAAGCAGTCCAGAAATCGCTTGGTGAAGAGACCACCAAAAAAGCGGCCGAAGAAGCAGTGAAAGCTGTTCTCGAATCCATCGCCAAAGGCGTCAAGAAGGATGGCAGCGTCCAGCTTCTCGGCTTCGGCACCTTTGAGGTCCGCAAGCGAGCAGCACGCAGCGGTCGCAATCCGAAGACCGGCGAGACCATCAAGATCAAGGCATCCAAGACCGTCGGCTTCAAGCCTTCGTCCGCTCTCAAGGGCTCGCTCTAAGAGAGACGGGATTCCTGCCAATCACCTAATTAAGCGCAGCAGTTTTCTGCTGCGCTTTTTTTGCGCCCCCTCACTTCGCACCGAAGGACTGCTTAGACAGATTTGTCGATTTCTTTCAACGGCACAGGGATCGCCTCGCAGCTCCTGCGCCAGCCGGGGAAGTTCCACTGATTTGGAAAGCCGGAGCACTGATCTGGCTTCACGGCCTGAATACGGCAATCAATCCCGTCGAGAAAGACGCACTCATGATTGGGCTTTTCAATCAGGGTCAGACCACTTCGATTGAGACGCAGATCGGTGTAGTCGGCAATAAAGTCGTGGAGGCTCATTCCCAGAAAGGCGGAAATGCGATCCAACTCGGGATCCGACAGAGGCACTTCTCCCGGCCACCGGCAGCAGTTTCCACAGCGCTGACAGGCGTAATGCACGCCCTCTTCCATATCGTAGACACTCACCAGGCGAAGATGGACGATTTACCGCCCGAACGCACCTGCCAATCCGGTTCAAGCGAAAGAAAAACGCTTCCCCACCTTTTTCCGTCCGAACGACGGACCGGGCTGGCAAAGGAGAATTAACTGTGTTATATTTACGGTTTTTAATATCAATTCTTGTAGAGCCTGATATTTTTGAATTATTCTTGCGGCTTCCTGATCCCTGTATCAATCGTCATGATCGGCAAACTTATCGGTATTTTCTCCAGTGACATCGGGATCGATCTCGGTACGGCGAACACTCTGGTCTATGTGAGGGATCACGGGATCGTTCTCAGGGAGCCGTCCGTCGTCGCCGTTAAAGCGGGCACCAATCTCGTCCTCGCTGTCGGTGACGACGCCAAGCGCATGCTCGGCCGCACGCCGGGTAACATCGTCGCGATCCGCCCGCTGCGCGATGGGGTTATTGCTGATTATGAGGTCACCGAGGCGATGCTGCGACACTTCATTCGCAAGGTGCACAACCGCCGTAACTGGGTCCGGCCCCGCCTCATCATCGCGGTCCCCTCGGGTATCACGGAATTGGAGAAGCGCGCCGTGAACGAGTCTGCCGCCGCCGCAGGAGCGCGCGAAGTCCACCTTATCGAAGAGGCCATGGCTGCCGCCATCGGTGTCGGCTTACCGGTGCAGGAGGCAGCGGCGAATATGATTGTTGATATCGGAGGCGGGACCACCGAAATCGCCATCATCTCCCTCTCAGGACTCGTCTACAGCCGCAGCGTTCGCGTCGCCGGCGATGAACTCGACGAGTCGATCATGAACTACATGAGACGGGCCTACAGTCTCATGATTGGCGAGCGCACCGCCGAGGAGATCAAAATCCGCATGGGCTCGGCCTATCCCCAGCCGAAGGAAACCTCGGTGGAGGTCAAAGGCCGCGATCTCATTGCCGGCCTGCCGCGGACAATCAAGGTTACTTCCACCGAAATCCGTGAAGCGCTCATGGAGCCGCTCCGCATCATCATTGAGTCGATTCGGGTCACGCTGGAGCGCTGCCCTCCCGAACTCGCCGCCGATCTCGTTGATCGGGGTATTGTTCTTGTCGGCGGAGGGGCTCTCCTCAAAGGGATCGACCAGCTGATCTCTGAAGAAACCGGTCTGCCTGTTCACGTGGCTGACGACCCGCTCAGTGCCGTGGCGGAAGGTACTGGAAAACTCCTTAATGAGCTCGATCTTCTGAAAAAAGTCGCCCATCCCGGGCGTCAGTGATCTGCGCGAGAGGCCCCCATTTTGCGACTTCACACGATCCGCCATGAGTCGATTTAATCTCTTCTTTCTCATCACTTTTGTCGGTCTCCTGATCTGGGTCACCTTCTTCCAGCCGACGACGGTGAACCGGATCCAACAAGGAGTGATGGTCGCGCTGCGCCCTTTCATAAAGGCTTCAAACGAGCTGGACAGAGGGATTGATTCTCTCGGAGGCGAGACTCTAAATCCCGCGCAGCTCCGGGAAAAGCTCTCTGCGATGGAGCAAGAGCGCAACCGCCTCAAACTCGAAGTGATCCGCCTCGATGAACTCCTCACCGAGAACAACCAGCTTCGCCGGGCTCTCGAGTATCGCGAAAAATCGCCGCTTTCGCTCGTCGCCACCCGGGTCATCAGCCGCAAACCCTCGCAATGGTACAACACCGTCGTGATCGACAAGGGCAGCAGTGCCGGCATTGTCGTCGATAGCCCCGTCATCGTCCCCATGGGTGACAAAGCCGGTCTCGTCGGAAGAATCTCCGAGGTCATCAGTCCGGACTCCGCAATCGTTCTTCTCCTCACCGATGAGATGTGCCAGGTCTCGGCGAAGCTGGAAAACTCGCAGGAGCAGGGTATCCTCAGCGGCCAGCGCGGGGCCCTCCGCACCCTGCCGAACCTGAAACTGCGTTACCTCTCCAAAGAGGCCCTCGCCATCCCCGGACAAAAGGTAATCAGTTCGGGCACGGGCGAACTCTTCCCCGCCAACCTCCTCCTCGGCGAAGTGGTGAGTCTCTCTAGCGGAATCATCGACTCCGAAGCCGTGGTAAAACCTTCGGCGAATTTTGACGAACTCACGGACGTCTTCGTTATTATTCCGGCCGATCCCGCCAAAGAGCCGCCTCCACCGGCCTCCGAGTCTCCCGCGTTTCCGCTGACGCCCGCTTCCCCGGTCCCATGAAGTTTTTCGCCCTGCTCGCAGGCATGCTCCTGCTCTCCTTCATTCTCCAGGAGTTTCTCCCGGTCTTTGACTGGGCCTACGGGTCGCGGCTGATGTTCGTCCACGCCGTTTTCCTTGCCGCCGCTGTCGCCGTCCCCTTCCCTGCGATGTTGGCGCTCGCCTTCGCCACCGGCCTGATCTGGGACGCCCGCTACCACGTCCCCGTCTATCCCGACGAGGCCACCTTCGGAATACTGACGCAGTCTGAGATCCCCTTCGGGTTCACGATTTTTCTGCTCGGAGTCACGGGAGCCCTCATTCAGGGCATTCGCCCCCTCTTTCGGCGAGGCCGGTGGGAACTGCCCGTCTTTATGATAGGGCTCTGCACCGGCATCATCCTGTTGAGCGAGTATCTTGTCATCAGCTTTCAGCGCGGCGGGCTCCAAATTTCGATGGATCTCTGGTGGAAATTGCTCATGACCGCCTTGTTTTCTTCTCTCGTATCGCCTTTTTTACTGCTACTGTTAAGTCGCGTCGCCGGCCGCATGCGGTATCAAATCCGCCAAGAGGGTCTCAAGCGACGGCACACTTACGATGGTGACGCACTTTAGATTCCGGCTTTACCTGTTGGCTGTCCTGGTGATGGCCGGCTTCAGCCTGCTCGTCTATCGCCTTTATGCAATTCAGGTGACCGATCACCAGTATTGGGCCGCCCGAGTCCCGGG
>DIVG01000041.1:93972-122514 GCA_002422425.1 Akkermansiaceae bacterium UBA6138
AAGGTCCACTCCAAGCTTCCCGACCCCTACACGTGGGAGCGATTCGACAGCTACGGGCAGCGTGAGATCAAGACGGAGACCGATATCGTGGCCATCGTCGAAGCGACCGTCTTTCCCGGCTTGCAAGATCTCGGACTTCTCGCCGATTACAGCTCCAGTTCGATGCGGGTGCACTACCGTTCGACCCGGGGAATCGTCCCCTTTACCTACCGTCGCGACCTCAGCTTCAAGGAATTCGCCCGCTTCGCGGAAAATAATGTGGGTATTCCCGGAGTCACCGTAACGCGAACCGGCCGCCGTCGTTACCTCTACGATTCACTCGCCTGCCACGTCCTCGGCTACCTCAATCTGGCCGACATTGACCAGGTAGCGGAGGAAAAGAAGCGCGACTTCAACCACTACGTCGGGGATGACTACGGCGTCATGGGGATCGAAAAAACGATGGACCACTACCTCCAGGGAAAACCCGGCAAACTCATCATCGAGAAAGATGAGAAAGGGAAGTTCGTCGGCGAAGTGAGTCGCACTGAACCCGAACCCGGATCGGACGTCTATCTCACCATCGACGCCCGGATCCAGATGATCACCGAGGAAAGCTTGCGCGAGATCGGACGCGGGGCCGCAGTCGTCATTGATCCGAGAAACGGCGACGTCCTTGCCATCGCCTCCGTTCCCTCCTTCAACCCCAATGTCTTCATTCCCGAGGTGCGAATCGATGACTGGAAGCGCTACACGGAAGATCCCACCAGCCCTATGTTCAGCCGGGCGATCAATCCCTACGCCCCCGGATCGACCGGGAAGATTCCGGTCGCCCTCGCCGGCTGCCTCTCCGACACCTGTAACCGCCGGTTTCCCTGCGGCGGCGGTGCCCATTACGGCAACAAGTTCATGAAGTGCTGGGCCTCCGAGCATGGCACTCTCGATCTCAGCAACGCAATCAAGGTGAGCTGCAACGGCTATTTCTACCGGTATGCCAATCACACCGGGATCCGTAACATCCAGACCATGACGAACCTTCTCGGACTGGGACGCCCCACCGGGATTGAAGTCACCGGAGAAAACCCCGGAAACATCCCGAACCCCGAATGGCTGCGAATGCAGGGCCTCCTCTGGAGTGACGCTTTCACCGCCCTGGTTTCGATCGGCCAGGGCGCGACAGAAGCGTCGCCACTCCAGATGGCGTCCGTCACCGCAACCGTGGCCAATGGAGGTAAAGTTTTCCAGCCCCGTCTCATTCGCAAGATCGCCGAAAAAGACGGAGAAGTGGTGAAGGAAGATGAACCGGTCCTGAAATACGACCTCACTCAGGAGGGACTCACCTCTCAACAGATTGAAACGGTAAAACGCGGCATGTGGCGAGTCGTGAACGAACCCGGGGGGACCGCCGGGCGGGCGCGGTCGGAACTCTCCGTCTTATCAGGCAAGACCGGGACCGCCCAGACCGGGAACCCCAGTCAACCTACCAACGCATGGTTTATCGCCTTCGCCCCCTACGATGCTCCCGAGATGGCCGTCTGCGTTTTCGTGGAAAACGGGAATTCGGGAGGGGGCGCCGCCTCGCCGATCGCCAAGTATATCATCGATAATGTCGCTTCCATGAAGCAGGGACGTGAAATTAAAGTCACCGCCCTGCCCGAAGCGATCGGTCGTAATGATCGGATCATGAGCGTGGCCTTCGACGGCAGCGACCTCGCAGCGTTCGCCCACGCCGACGAAGCCTCCGAATCCGCAGTGGACGTCGCCGCTTTCGTACCCGATTCATTGCAGGAGAGAAACTTCCGGCCGATTGACGAAAACCTTATACAACCCACGATTAAACAATCCAGCGACAGACGGGGCAGAGTCGGTAATTTGAATGCGAATCCCGCGCCCAAATTCCGCCCCTTCCAGTGGCTCAAAACGAAACGGTAGGAGACCGCTAACGTCACCTTACTGCCCGTCATTATCTGCCTCCCCCGACTTTCGCGGTTCCCACCCCCACCCTCACCCCCCTTTTAGTCATCATGTTCAGCAAAATCCGTAAACTCTTCGGCTCCAAAAAACTGGGCGAAGGCAACAAAATTGTCGTCAATTGTGAAAAATTGGAAACCCGGGTGGCCCTCCTTGAAAATGGCTCCCTCGAGGAATATACCGTCGAGCGCGTCAACGACGAGAACATCGTCGGTTCCATTTTCAAAGGCATTATTCGCAATATCGAACCCGGCCTGAGCGCCATGTTCGTCGACATCGGGCTCGATAAAAATGCCTTCCTGCACTTCTGGGATGCCATCCCCGAAGCGCTTGACGCTGAACTTGAGGAGATTCAACGCAGCAGCAAAGGCCAGCACAGCGAAGGCGGCAAAGGTAAACCCCACAAGAGCCGCATTCAGTCCAAGGACATTCCGGGGCTTTACCCCGTGGGTTCCGAAGTCCTCGTCCAGGTGACCAAGGGCCCCATCGGGACGAAAGGACCGCGAATCACGACGAACATCTCCCTGCCCGGTCGCTATATGGTCCTCATGCCCCGCAATGACCAGCTCGGCATCTCCCGCAAGATCGAAGACCCCAAAGAGCGCGCCCGCCTGCGCAAGATCATGGGAGAAAAGCTGACTATTCCCGAAAAAATGGGAGTCATCCTTCGCACCGTCTCATCCGGGCAGAAAGTCAGGTATTTCGTTCGTGACCTTGCCATTCTCCTTGAAGAGTGGCGCCGGATTGAGGAAAAATCAGCCACGCAGAAAGCTCCCTGCTGCGTTTTCCAGGAACCCGACCTCATCGAGCGCACCGTCCGCGACTTCCTCACCGACGAGATCAACGAAGTTCTCTGTGATGATGCGGCAGCGGCAGAGCGAATGAAGGATCTCATCGGCGTGATCTCGCGCCGCTCACGCAAACGGATCCAGTATCTCCAGACGACGATACCGATCTTTGAAAAGCTGGGGATTCAAAAGCAGATCGACGACGCGTTTTATCGTCAGGTCTGGCTTCCGAACGGCGGTTATCTGGTCATTGATGAAACCGAGGCGCTCATCGCCATCGATGTGAACACCGGGCGTGCCAAGACGCAGGAGAAGATGATCCTCCAGACCAACATCGAAGCAGCGGAGGAAGTGGCCCGCCAGGTCAGGCTCCGCAACATCGGGGGCCTCATCGTGATCGACTTTATCGATATGAAGTCGCGACGCGACCAAATGGCCGTTTATAAGGTCATGCGGGAGCGGCTTCGTAATGACAAGGCCAAGACCCAGATTCTGCAAATCTCCCAACTGGGGCTGATGGAAATGACGCGGCAGCGACTCCACGAGAGCCTCAACATCACCGTCAACGAACCCTGCCACTACTGTCAGGGACGAGGCATGGTGAAGAGCGCCGAATCCATGAGCGTGGAGCTACAGCGCCGCATCAACACGATTCTCAGCCGGGTCGAAAACACGAGCCGTGAACTCATTGTGATTGTCCATCCCGACGTAATGGAACGACTCCGCACCCACGACGGAGAACTTTTTGTCGAACTCGAACGGCGTCACAACGCCCGCCTCACCTTCCGGAGCGACGCCTCTTACTATCGTGAGCAGGTGGTGATTGCCGACGCGAAAACGCAGAAAGAGATCCGCGTATAGCGGGTTGGCGGAAAAGTCGCCGAAAATTCCCCTGCCGGATCAAACCGGGAGCGAATTAGTTCCGAATCGGTCGGGGCGTTGATCCGTCCTGACCGGCGTCCCCCGGGGCGCGGAGTTTCCCGCGCTCTGCGGCGCTCAGTCCGGTCCCCGCCCGCCCATCACCCGCCGCCATGGAAACCCGCTTCGCCGTCCTTTTTCCGCGCCCCCCCGTTCTGAAGGGAGGGAACCGTCGAGCCGTTGCAGTCAATGCGGAATTTTCCAGATTCTAGAACCGAAATCGGCATTTCACGCGTAACGCCTTTTGACAAGCCCCCCCGATGAAGGCTCATTCACTTCCGGCCTTTTGCCGGAGTAAGAACCACACAAAAACACGACCCATGGCACACGAACTACCCGCCCTTCCCTACTCACTGGACGCGCTCGAACCGCATATCGATGCGAAGACGATGGAAATCCACCATGGCAAACACCACGCCACCTACATCGCCAACCTGAATAAAGCGATCGAGGGAAACGCCGTCCTTGAAGCCAAGACTATTGATGAACTGATCTCCGACCTCAGTGCGGTCCCCGAGGGGATTCGCGGTGCCGTCAGGAACAACGGCGGCGGTCACGCCAACCACTCTCTATTCTGGAGCATTCTCAGCCCCAACGGAGGTGGAGCCCCGACCGGCGAACTCGGCGCGGCGATCGAGAGTGCCTTCGGTTCCTTCGACGCCTTTAAAGAGGCGTTCAAAAATGCTTCCCTGACCCGTTTTGGCTCCGGCTGGGCCTGGCTCGTCGTGAAGGCAGACGGCACCCTCGCCGTTACCAGTACTCCGAACCAGGACAGCCCCGTCATGGGCGAGGCCGCCGCCTGCTGCGGCAGCACGCCCATCGTCGGACTGGATGTGTGGGAGCACGCTTACTACCTCCATTATCAGAATCGCCGTCCTGACTACGTCGATGCTTTCTGGAATGTGGTAAACTGGAACGCCGTCGGCGAGCGTTTCGCCGCCGCAAAATAGCCACGTAGCGAAGGGCCATTCAACGCCGGGAGCGGTCCCATCCTTCCCGCTCCCGCTTCCCCAGCCGCTTCACCCCCGGCCGCGGGGGAACCGTGCCCGGACGGGACCCACCCAGCCATTGCGCTAAGATGGTTGGAGAGGGAAGGGGCCTATCCAACCAGGCGGGCCCCCCTGCAGAAGGGTTCACCGAAAAAACGATTAATTTAGGTAAAATACTGTTGAAGAACCACTACATCTTGTGCATTATGAAGACCGGCCAACAAGATATGGTGGATTCACTAAGATCTTGATGAGTATCTGAATCCCTTGTTTTCAGGGTTTTAAAAGGGTAAGCGGGGCTTCCGCCCCCCTTTGGAACCGGAGAATAAGAGAGTTACGCTACCCAGTGGCCGATCCCGTTCCCCTTACCAGACACTCCCTTCAAACACCGAATTCATGGAAAAGACCTTCACCATCGGAGACCGCACTTTTGTTCTCGATCAGGACAAGGCGGAAGAGGCCTACGCGGCCAAACGCATCATCAACGGACGCAAGACCGAGGCCTTCAATTTGCTCCCTCTTAAGTATCAGTGGGCTTACGAACTGTATCGCACGATGAAGGCGAACCACTGGGAGCCAGAGGACATCCAGATGCAAAAAGACATCGAGCAGTGGCAGGGCGATGAGCTGAGCGACTCCGAGCGCTGGATCATCCGCATGGGGATCGGGTATTTCTCCGCCGCCGAGGGCATCGTCGGAGACAACATTCTCCATGTCGTTCGGGAACTCGTCACGGCTCCCGAGTTGAAGCTGGTCCTCGGTCGCCACGCTCACGAGGAGAACATTCACGCCGACAGTCTTCTTTACATGATCAGCAGCCTCGGCATCAATCCGCACGAATGCGAGGCCATGTTCGAGCAGATCCCGACAATCAAGCGCAAAAACGAGTTTGTTACCCGTACCTCACACGATCTTCGCCGCGACATCGATCTCACTGACCCGGCTAACAAGAAAGCTCTCGCGAGAAATATCTTTGTCTTCGGGCAATGCATGGAGGGCACGCAGTTCTACGGCCTCTTCGGAATGATCCTCAGCCTGAAACGGCAGAATAAGTTCCCCGGCATTGGCCAGATGTTCCAGTACACGCTACGAGACGAATCGAACCACATCGAAGTCTTCCGCAACCTCTTCATGGACCTCGTCAGCGAAAACATGGAGATCTGGACCCCCGAGTTCAAACAGGAACTCGTCGAGACGATGAAAGAGGCGGTCGCTCTTGAGAAAGAGTTCATCAACGACTGTCTTCCTGTCAGTGCGGTCGGTCTTAATGCCGCCGAGTTCTGCCAGTATATAGACTTTATTGCCGATCGCCGTCTTGAGGGCGTCGGGCTCAACCCTTTGCATCCCGGGATCCGCAATCCCTTCCCGTGGCTCGCCGAGACCATGGACATCAAAAAAGAGTCCAATTTCTTCGAACAGAAGGTGACCGAGTATCAGAAGGCCTCCGCCCTCTCCGCCGTCCACGACGACGATCTCTGAGCACCGCCCGTTTTTCTCCCGTCAGGGTTGCGGTCGAGCGCCGTCCCTGTCGGGAATTCCCGTCATTCCCCAGCTCCACGCCCCCGAACCGCACCCGTCCCCACCCGCAATGATCACCCGCCGCCTCATCGAACAAGACCTTGAATTACAGCGCTGCGCCGCGACTCCCCAGGAGATGAAACCCCGTTTCAACTGGAGCGACATGGCGACCAGCCATCAAAGCCCGTCCACCCGCATCGTGGTGCAGGTGGGAAACGAACAGTCCGACCTCAGCATCGCCAAAATCGCTGAAACCGTCGGGAAAGCCGTAACCGACCTCGCCCTTTCCCGGAAACAGGACGACATTTTCAACGACACCAACCGCCAGCTCGTCGCCAACATCGTCAAGTCTGTCACCGACATTCTCACGACGAAGGCAAATAATGAAGAAGCCGACGGCACGGTCCTTCTTAGCGCGGCCGAACTAACCACAATCATCGAAATGGCGCTTGTCCGTCAGAATGCTCACGACGTCGCGAAGAGTCTCCTCATCCGCCGTAAAACGGCCCATGCCCGCCGCGATATGTCCATGGACAGCACCGAGAAACCTCTCTGCCGTGTGATCAGGCGCAACGGCGAAGTCGTGGCGTGGGATCCGAACAAGATCGAGATTGCTGTCCGCAGCTCCTTTCTCTCACTGGGAATGGACTCGACGCCGGCGAAGGAGATCTCCACTGCTCTGACCGAGCGGATTGCCCGCAGCGGTCAGGAGTTCATGCGCATCGAAGATCTTCAGGATCGCGTCCAGGAGGAGCTGATGCGCCAGGGGCATTACAAAGTGGCCGAGTCCTACATTCTCTACCGCGCGCACCGCGCCCAGCTTCGTCAGATCGAAGAGGAGGAGGTCGTGCGTGACTACGAGTCCACTCAGGACTCCATGATTGTGTTGAAGCGGGCCGATGGCTCGAGCGAACTCTGGGACGGGATGGACCTGCGCCGTCGCGTTGAATTTGCCCTCACCGGACTTGACCTCTGCCTTTCGCAGGACGAGATCGAACACGAACTCCGTCGCGCCTTTTTCAACGAAATGACCGAGTCGGATCTCCGCAAGACCGTCATCCTCAACGCAAAGAGTCTCATCGAACGCGACGGCGATTTCGCCCGGTTCTCCGCCCGTATTCTCCTTACCTATATCTACGAGGAAGTGCTCGACTGGAACATCACCAGGGACGGCGTCTCCCAGCTTGCCGCCTTCCACCGTCGCGCCTTCCGGGCCAACCTTGTCCGCGGGGTCGAGATCGAGCGCATCTCTCCACGTCTTCTCGACTACAATCTCGACCGTCTCGCTGACGCGATCAATCCGACCTCGGATCTCGACTTCGACTACCTCGGCATCCAGACGCTCTACGATCGTTACCTTATCATCGACAAAACCGGTGACACACACAAGCGCATCGAGGCGCCCCAGCTCTTCTGGATGCGTGTTGCGATGGGCCTGATGATAGGCGAAACCGACGATCCCGAGGCGAAGATCATCGACCTCTACCGTCTCTACGCGAGCCGCCGCTTCTGCTCGTCGACCCCGACGCTCTTTAATGCGGGCACACTCCACAGCCAGCTCTCGTCCTGTTACCTTTACAAGGTCGACGACAGCATCGAGTCCATCATGCAGCGCGGCATCGCCGAAAACGCCTACCTTTCGAAGTGGGCTGGGGGCCTCGGCGGTTCATGGACCTCGGTCCGCGGCACGGGCGGCTACATCAAAGGCACCAATGGTGAGAGCCAGGGAGTTATTCCTTTCCTGAAACTTCATAACGATCAGCTCGTCGCCGTGAATCAGGGTGGAAAACGGCGCGGCTCGGGCTGTGCCTACCTTGAAAGCTGGCACAACGACATCACCGACTTCCTTGAGCTCCGGAAAAACACCGGGGACGAACGCCGCCGGGCCCACGACATGAATACGGCGAACTGGATTCCCGATCTCTTCATGCAGCGCATGGAGGCTCGGGAAAACTGGACCCTTTTCCGCTCAAACGAGGTCCCCGACCTCCACGAACTCTACGGGCGCGCCTTCACCGAACGCTACCTCGCCTACGAGGCCGACGCCCGCGCCGGTAAAATCTTCGGTCGTGATATCCCCGCGATTGATCTCTGGAAGCAGATGCTGAAAATGATCTTCGAAACCGGTCATCCCTGGATCACTTTCAAAGACCCCTGTAACGTCCGCAGCCCCCAGGACCACGTCGGTGTGATCCACAGCTCGAACCTCTGCACCGAGATCACCCTGAACACGTCCGCTGATGAGACGGCTGTGTGCAACCTCGGCTCGATCGTGCTCGACACCCACATGAGAGAAGACGGCACCCTCGACCTCGAGAAGCTGCGCGAAACGGTCCGGGTCGCCGTCCGCGCCCTCGACAACGTCATCGACATCAACTTCTACCCGACCGAGGCGGCGAAAAACGCCAACAGCCGTCACCGTCCCGTCGGGCTGGGCGTCATGGGCGTGCAGAACGCGCTTTTTGCCCGCAATGTCTCCTTCGCCAGCGAAGAGGCGGTCGAGTTCAACGACGAGTTCATGGAGGCAATCGCCTACTTCGCCTACGAGGCCTCAAGCGATCTCGCGGCGGAGCGCGGCAGCTATTCCACCTTTAAAGGGTCGAAATGGGATCGCGGACTCCTCCCTCCCGACACCATCGACCTCCTTGAGACAGAGCGGGGCGAATCCGTCGATGTCCCCCGCGGCGGCCGCATGGACTGGGATGTTCTCCGCGAGAAGATCCGGCGCCAGGGCATGCGCAACAGTAACGTCCTCGCGATCGCTCCGACCGCGACGATCTCGAACATCATGGGCAGCACCCCGTGTATCGAGCCGACCTTCAAAAACCTCTTTGTGAAAGGGAACCTCTCGGGAGACTTCATCGTTCTCAACACCTACCTCGTCCGCGATCTCAAGGCCCTCGGGCTCTGGGGCGAGGACATGGTCGAACGCCTCAAATACTACGACGGTGAACTCGCCGATATTGAAGAGATCCCGGCCGACCTGAAGAAAAAATACGCGACCGCCTTTTCGATCGACTACGAGTGGTTCATCGAAGCCGCCGCCCGACGTCAGAAGTGGATCGACCAGTCCCAGTCGGTCAATCTCTTCCTCGCGACGCCGGACCTGAAGACCCTCTCCCACATGTATCGCGCAGCCTGGCACAAAGGCCTCAAGACCACCTACTACCTACGCACCCAGCAGGCCTCGAATATCGAGAAGGCCACGACCAAGGTGAACAAGGAAGTGCGTATCTACGCCGCCGATGCGCCCCGCGAATTCAGCGACGCCGAAAAGCAGGCCTGTTCCCTTGACGCCCTCATCAACGGCGGCGAGTGCGAAGCGTGCCAGTGATCTGCGGTGCCCGGGTAAAGCCCTACTTCCGAAAAGGCGGTCCTCACGGGCCGCCTTTTTCGTGGCATGGGACGCCCGTTGCAAAGCGGTATTCCCTCCCGCAGCCCGCCGCCTCACTCGCAGATGGAGCTTTTCCTCGCCTCAATCTTTCTCGGTATCGCCCCCATGGTGATGATCGACTTGGTCCCCGACGGGCGCGTCTACGGCAGCGTAGTCGGCTTCGGGTTCGCGGCGGTGGAGAATGTTTTCTATTTCTGGAGCCAGCCCGATGCGGGCAGTCTCTCTTCCTTTTTTACTGCGGGCCTTTGTCTTCGGGATGCTCCACTCTCTCTTCACCGAGCTCGCCTATCAGAAGCAGAAAGACGAGCGCCTCGGGTCCGATCCCGCCCGGGAAAGGCGCCCCCACGAACTGCGGGAAATCGTCCGGCTTTTGAGCCGACTGGATCCGCTCGTTGTCTCCGGGAAGATCACTCCGGGAAAACTCCTCCCCCCGCCTCTTCCGCCGACAAGGCGGCTCCCGCCTCCCCTGCCGGGTCGAGGGTGAGGAACGACGCCGGGCGAGAAAGCGTCAGAGGGCAGTCCCTTCCGTAGCGGAATTTGCCAAAATTCCCCCGCCGGTCCGGCGGTCGCGGGGGTAGTGCGGAGGAATTCGCTCAGGCGAAGGTCTCGTATTGGCGGATGTAGCTTTGCCACTGCATCGGGCGCATCGCGTAGACTCCCCGGGCGTGGCGCCCAACTCCCGGATCAAAAATCTCCCAGCCGAATTCGGAAGTGCGCCGCCCGTAGTCAAAGCGGTAGATCCAGTCGCCGAACTCGTCTTTGCGCCACAGCTCGGCATCATTACCCGAAACCACTTCGGCAAATTCCCAAACACTCTGAATCAGCTCGCGCTCGTAACTGCGGCTGAGAGTAGGGGCCGACGATTCTCCCTCTGCGGCAGCGGCGGCGATACCGGGGAGGGGCGAAACACCACGCCGGACACTTGCGTCGAACGGCATCGCCCCCTCGAAGGGTGCCAGCCCCGGGCACTTCTCGCCTTCAGAATCGCTTTGGTCGCAGGACATGGCTAATCTTTTGAACAGATCAATTCTACACGACTGAGAGCGGATTCCAAGGGGAAATATCGCCCGTAGAAAATTCCCCGCAACCGGAGACCGGAAAATCTACAAACGATGATACTCCTGCAACGCCCGCACTTCCACATCACTGCCCTGCAATGATTTGATCGCCCGGAGGGCCGCGTCGGCACCGCGCAGGGTCGTCATGATGGGGATGCGGTTCTGCATCGCCGCCGTGCGAATTTTCACTTCATCAGCGCGCGGGTTTTTGCCGCTGGGCGTGTTGATGACGAGTGCCATGTCCCCGTTTTTCATCAGGTCGATGACGTTCGGACGTTGTCCGCTCGCAAGCTTCGGAAGAATGTTTACCTCGATCCCCGCCGCGCTGATCTCACTGCCGGTGCCGCTGGTTGCATAGACCGTGAAGCCGAGTGCCGCATAACCTTTGGCGAGCCGTACGACATTCGGACGATCGCTTTCCTTGACACTGATGAAGACATTGCCCCCCGTTGGGAGGGTGCCCCCGGCGGCCATCTGACTCTTCGCAAAAGCGAGACCGAAATCCGCATCGATCCCCATGACTTCGCCGGTGCTCTTCATTTCAGGGCCGAGAATGATGTCGACGCCCTGAAACTTGCTGAAGGGGAAAACAGCCTCTTTAACGCTGTAGTGTTCGGGATGCACTTCCGCAGTGAAGCCAAGCTCTTTCAGCGTTTTCCCGGCCATGATCTTCGCAGCGAGTTTAGGAAGAGGCACCCCGATCGCCTTGCTGACGAAAGGCGCGGTCCGGCTGGCGCGGGGATTCACCTCAATCACGTAGAGATCGTCACCCTTGACCGCGAGCTGCATGTTCATAAGACCGCGCACCTCAAGGGCAACGGCGAGCTTTTTAGCGGCGTCACGGATGCGATCCTGCATGGCGGCACTCAGGGAAAAAGGCGGAATAACACAGGCGCTGTCTCCCGAGTGGATCCCGGCCTCTTCGATGTGCTCCATAATCGCACCAATCACGGTGGTCTCGCCATCGCTGATGCAATCAACGTCAACCTCGGTCGCGTCTTCGAGGAAACGGTCGACGAGGACGGGGCGGTCGGGCGTGGCGTCAACCGCGTTCTGCATGTAATGGGTCAATTCAGCGTCACTGTAGACAATCTGCATGGCGCGACCGCCTAACACAAAACTGGGACGCACAAGGCTGGGGTAACCGATCCCGGCAGTGATCGCGAGAGCCTCTTCGAGACAGGTCGCCGTGCCGCTGGGTGCCTGATGTAACCCGAGATCCTCGAGCAGTTTGGCGAACATCTTGCGGTCTTCGGCCAGCTCGATATTTTTGGGCGAGGTGCCGATGATGCGAACGCCGTTTTCCTCCAGCCCTTTGGCCAGGTTCAGAGGGGTCTGACCGCCGAACTGCACGATAACGCCGAGGACCTGATCATCGCGGTTCTCCCGCTCGTAAATGTTGAGCACGTCCTCGAGGGTGAGAGGCTCAAAATAGAGTTTATCCGAGGTATCATAATCGGTCGAGACCGTCTCGGGATTCGAATTAACCATGATCGTCTCAAAACCGAGCTCGCGGAGGGCGAAGCTGGCATGAACACAGCAGTAATCGAACTCGATTCCCTGGCCGATACGATTGGGTCCGCCTCCCAGGATAATGACCTTTTTTTTGTCGCTCTCACGCACCTCGTCCTCAATCCCGTAGGTCGAGTAATAATAGGGCGTAAAAGCCTCGAACTCGGCCGCGCAGGTATCGACGAGGCGGTAAGTGGGAAGAACGCCGGCCGCCTTGCGCTCGGCCCTCACGGCGGACTCCGCGATGCCTTTGGAAATACCGATCTGACGATCCGAAAATCCGAGACGCTTTGCCTTGCGGAGATCGGTCCCGGCGAGCTCTTGCTGCTCTTTCACGATCTCGTCAATCTGCCGCAGGAACCAGCGGTCGATCTTTGTCAGCTCGAAAACCCGCTCGACATCCCACCCGCGCGCGAAGGCTTGGCCAAGACGGAAAATGCGCTCCGCATTCGGCACGCTCAGCTTCGTAGTGAGGGTCTCATCGTCGATAGCCTGGTCGGCTCCATCACCGATCAGCCCGAAACGCTTGATCTCAAGACTGCGGAGCGCCTTTTGAAGGCTTTCTTTGAAGGTCCGGCCGATCGCCATCGCTTCGCCGACAGACTTCATCTGCGTCGTCAGCGTTTCATCGGCACCGGGAAATTTCTCGAAGGTGAAGCGCGGCAGCTTGGTCACGACATAGTCAATCGTCGGCTCGAAGCTCGCGGGGGTCTCGCGGGTGATGTCGTTGCGGATCTCGTCGAGAGTGTAACCGACCGCCAGCTTGGCCGCGATCTTCGCGATGGGGAACCCGGTCGCCTTTGAGGCCAGAGCCGAGCTGCGCGAAACGCGCGGGTTCATCTCGATCACGATGAGGCGACCGTTTTCGGGGTTGACGGAGAACTGAATGTTCGATCCTCCCGTCTCGACCCCGATCTCGCGGATGACGGCGAAGGAAGCGTCGCGCATGATCTGGTATTCACGATCGGTCAGGGTTTGCGCGGGTGCCACAGTGATGGAATCACCGGTGTGCACCCCCATGGGGTCGAGGTTCTCGATTGAACAAATGATGACGCAGTTGTCAGCCTTATCCCGCATCACCTCCATTTCATATTCCTTCCACCCGAGGAGCGACTCCTCGACGAGGACTTCCGTCACCGGGGAAAGATCGAGCCCCCGCGCCACGATGGTTTCAAACTCTTCGCGGTTGTAGGCGATTCCGCCCCCGGTGCCGCCGAGCGTGTAGGCAGGCCGAATAATGAGGGGAAATGAGCCGATCTCGATCGCAATGGCGTGGGCCTCTTCAAGCGTGTGGGCCACACCCGAATGGGGCATATCGAGGCCGATACGAATCATCGCCTCCTTGAAGAGAAGTCTGTCTTCCCCTTTCTCGATCGCCTCGGCGTTCGCGCCGATGAGACGGACGCCGGCTTTCTCGAGGAAGCCGGAACGAACGAGCTCCATCGCCGTGTTCAGCGCGGTCTGCCCTCCCAGCGTCGGAAGGAGAGCATCGGGTTTTTCCTTTTCGATGATCTTCTCGATAACGGCGGCGGTGATCGGCTCGATGTAGGTGCGATCGGCAAACTCGGGATCGGTCATGATCGTCGCCGGGTTCGAGTTCACCAAAATCACAGAATAGCCCTCCTCGCGCAGCGCCTTGCAGGCCTGAACGCCCGAATAATCAAATTCGCAGCCCTGTCCGATGACGATGGGCCCTGAACCGATCAGCAGAATTTTTTGAATCGAAGTGTCTCGTGGCATTTTCCAGAAAACTAAAATTTGTCACCCCTTGCATGAGGCAGAGGAAATCGCAATCGGGAAACCTGTTTTTTACCGCCCCGATTCGCCCGTACCCCCTCTTTGTTAAGCCCTTCCCGGCAAGCCGGTGATCCTGAAGTCGGCGGGACAGCCTCACCCCCCTGCGAATACTTCTGACTTTCCACTTGAAAACCGCGCGGATTCTTTCGAGGGTTAGCTCTTCCCACGTCAGCCATGAAACGCGTTCTCACTCTCCTTGCCGCCTTCGCTGCCTGCTTCAGTCACCATGCCGCAGCCGAGCAGTATCGTGACATCAAACCCGAGTGGCGTTGCCACTATCCCCGCAAAGATCGCAGCTTCTGCAAAGTCTTCCCGAACTTTTCCCTCCGCCACCGTATTTGCAATCCTGAACCGGCGCTCCTCGGCAACAAGGAATGGTCGCGAAGAGACGTCACCGTGACCGATCGCCTTCAGTGCGGCACCTACGAAACCTACGAGGCCGTTGTCGTCACCTACCGCCCCGTCTACGAGAACGGTGCGTTGGGCGAGAAGTTCAAACGCACCTACCGGAAAGACGCCGACCTCGTGACCCCTCCGGTTATCGCCGGCCAAACCGGCAAGTGAGGCGGGAACGCTTCGATTGTGACGGACCCAAAGGAGCCAGCGGGGCCGGGCTAACCCGGCGCGGCGTTTTCGCCGCCCGGAAGCGACTGACTTTGCCGGAGTCCGGAAAGCTCCCCTCGCGCCTCACTTCCTTTGCGCCCTCCTCTCGTCCCGAAGACCGGTTCNNTGAATCGTGGAATCCCTCAACCTGCGCCACCGTGCCTGAAAAATCGACAGACCTGCTGGGGAAGAACTATTTCCAGACGCGAGAGAAACTGAGCAGCGCCATTCATTCGCTCACCGAGCTCGGTCGCGACGGGGGGGTAAGCCCGGCCCGGCTGGCTCTCCTGAAGAACCTTCTGGCAAATCTGGAAGATCCCTTTCTTTTTGTTGTCGTGGGCGAAGTGAATGCGGGAAAATCGACTCTTCTCAATGCGATCTTCGGGGAAGATTTCTGCAATGCCGACGTGATCCCCACGACAGACCGGATCGGCTTCTTCAAATACGGGGCCGAAGCCCACGAATTCGATTTCTCCGATGATATCGTCGAAATCTTCCGCCCGAATTCTTTCCTGAAGGATTTTAATATCGTTGACACCCCCGGAACCAACTCGATCGAGTCGGAACACCAGAAGATCACCGAGCAGTTCCTCCCGATGGCGGACCTCGTTCTTTTTGTGTTCTCAGTGACCAACCCCTGGGGAGCTTCGACCTGGGATTTCCTCGATCGGATCCATCACCAGTGGAAAAAGAAAATCGTCTTTGTCCTGCAACAGTGCGACCTGCGCACCGAAGAGGAGGTATCGGCCATCCTCGAACATCTCCAGAAAACCGCCCACCACCGCTTCGGCCAGCATTTCCCGACCTTTGCCATCTCCGCGAAAAAAGCATTCCTCGCCAGGACCTCCGGCCTCGGGGAGGAGGACCCCGCCGACCACAGTCATATCGACGGCCTGGAGCGCTATATCTCGGGCGTGGTGGAGTCGTCCGAGCCGCGCCTCGTCAAACTCATCCACGCGTGGCGGGCGGCCTGTTATGTCCTCGGCGAGATCAAGGAGAACCTCGGGGCGGCTTCGGAGATCATCCGCGCCGACACCGAGCTGCTGAGCGAACTCGAGCCCGCCTCCCGCACTCAGCAGGAGCGCACCTTGAAAAAATGCGAGCCGCTCTTCGAGGCCTTCGACCAGAGCTTTACCGCCGCCGGCCTTCAGGCCGAGCCGCTTCTCGACTCCGGGTTGCGTTTCATCTCCGCCCTCATCCCGCCTCGCAAAAGCGCCGAGGAAATCGAAGGCCTCATCTTTGCCACGACGATGAAAGCGGTTCGTCGCAGCATCGGCGCCGGAGCCACGGCGGTGGAGGAAGACGTCGCCCACCTTTGGGAACGCGTCTCCGAGGAGATGGAGAAACATTTTAATCTTGAGCTCAGCGTGGGTGAGGACGGGAACCCGGACTGGCGTGCCGCCCATCGCCGAATCGAAGAACGAGTCGAGGAAGCCACTGCCGAAGCACTGCGCCATCTGAATCTCCAGGACCAGCTCGGCAGTCTCTTCGCCCGCCGCAGCCTCGTTATCTGGGGATTCATTTTCTCCGCCATCCTCACGGCCCTCGCCGGTGTCATTCTTACGATGCTGGAGCAGAAGCCCTGGAATGTGGTTTCCTTTGGAGTGGCGTCTTCCCTCCTTGCTGCTGCGGCCGTCTACGGGACTCAATCGGTGAAGAAGGCGCTCGTTTCCTATACCGGGATCCTCGAAAGACATCGTCCCCTCATTGCCCAGAAGCAACGGCAGGCCTTTTCCGAGGGTACCGCCGCCTTCTACGAGGATTTTATCCTTCTCTTCGAGCCGCTTCGCCGCGTCTGCCGCGAGCACCGCGAGAAATACGAACCGCAGCTCAAGGTCATCGGCACAGCCGAGAACAATCTTGGCGAGCTTGAGCGTATCCTCGCTCCTGTTGAAAAGGCGCTCAGCTCCCGGAAATGAGGGATTTGGTTCCCGCGAAGGCGAGCTCCGCAAGGTCGCAGATAAGGTGGCCGGCAATGAGATGACATTCCTGCACCCGGGCCGTTACTGGGGAGGGTACAGCAAGAACTAGGTCCGCCCATCGGGCGCAGGCACCTCCCTTTTCACCCGTGAAGGCAAAGGTCGTAATCCCCTCCCGGCGGGCTAACTCGAGAGCGGCGACAACGTTCCCACTGTTCCCCGAGGTCGAGATTCCCACGACGATGTCGCCGGGCCGACAAAGCGCCTCGACTTGGCGGGCGAAGACGGCCTCGAAACCGAAGTCATTGGCGCAGGCGGTTAGAATGGACGTGTCCGTGGTGAAAGCCATTGAGGGCAGGCCGCGTCGATTGCGGCTGAAGCGCACCACAAATTCCGCCGCGAGGTGCTGCGAATCCGCCGCGCTGCCCCCGTTACCGAAGAAACAGATTTTCCCCCCCGCGCGAAGACAGGAGACGGTCTGTTCCCCCATCGCGGCGATGACCCCCGAGCACTGGTCTTGAAAACGCGCCACCGTCGCGCTGTGCTCGGCAAAGGCTTCCTGAATAAGATCGGCAGCGGACATGAGGAGAAAAAAAGGAAAAGGGAACGTTCAGACCGATAAACCGCCGGGAAAACTCAAAGCGATTTCGGCGAGCAACTCCTCGCGCTCGATGGGAGCAGTCCCGAGTTTTCCAACAACGATGCTGCTCGCCAGATTCGAAACGCGGGCCGCATCCACCGCCGTAAGACCCGAGCAAAGCCCCAGAGTGTAAACGGCGATTGCGGTATCTCCCGCACCGGAAACGTCGAAGACCTCACGCGCCTTGGCCGGGAGGTAGACGGGGGCAACACCGTCGGAAAAAACGAGCATGCCCTGGTCACCGAGAGTCAGGAGCACCTCTGAACACGACCATTTTTTGAGCAGAGCCCGACCCGTCTCAAGGAGAGGCTCGTCTTTGAGAGGATAAACGCCTTTTTCGCCATTGAGATCTTCGATCCCCGAGTAGGCGAACGCTTCGGACCGGTTTGGCTTCACCGTCGTGACACCTCGCCACTCGATCGGATTGCCCGGCTTGGGGTCAACGGTAACGATAATCCCCCGACCGGCGGCGGCAGCGAGAAGACCCGTGATAAACTCATTACTGATCAGCCCCTTGCCATAATCTTCGATGATGATGCCGTCGAGTTGCGGCAGGAATTCCCTGATCCGATCCACCAGCGACCCGTTAAGTTCGGGAGAGAGCGCACATCTTTTCTCCCGGTCAATCCGCACAACCTGTTGATGCCTTGCGACAACCCGGGTCTTGGTGATGGTCTGGTAATCCTCGCGTCGGAGACAGAGGGCCACGCCGATTCCATTCTCCGCAAGCACCCCTTCGAGGAGGACGCCGTTCGCGTCCGTTCCATAAAGCCCGGAAAGTTCCACGGTGGCACCGAACGGAGTGATATTGCGGGCCACGTTAGCGGCACCGCCCGGATAACGCGACTCGCTCTGCACTTCTACAATGGGAACGGGCGCTTCGGGCGAAATGCTGGTGACGCTGCCCCAGATAAACCAGTCGAGCATCACATCCCCGACCACGAGAATGCGCTGTCTTGCAAAACGATCGAGTAAGGCCTCCGGTGATATCACGCTTTCCCCCATGCTAAGTTCACGCTACGACCTCGCAATCCCATTTGCAACCGTTGCCGCAAGAGCCTTTACCCGGCCCGTAAAAGAACTCAGAGAGAAATCCCCTCGTGCCGGAGAACCTCGGAAAGAGCGACCTCCATGACCGACCGGGCCTCTGCGGTGGTGCGATGGAGATAGGCGTGAATCGCGGCATCCCGTTCACTGCGATCTTCACATCTCTCACTGTATGCTTCAAAAGCGACCAGCGCCGAAAGCAGGCTGGCAAGATGTTGCGGGCACTCGCATTTCACCGCTGACGAAAGTCCCGCCAGGCGGTAAAGCTGGTCGTCGCTGTAGGCGCGGAGCGGTATCTCCCCCTCAGGGCGCTCGAAATCTTGAGGTGTGCCTTCGTCATTTTTCCCGGCGGCGATCACCGGGCGCAACGCCAGATGGATATCGGCGAGGCAGGCGAGCTGAATCTCGGTCGCGTCGACTGGTGCCCGCAGAGCGGTAAGACGCCTGAGGTCGAGCAAATTGAGCGTGTCCTCGCAGGAGAACTGATAGACAAGAATAGCTCGACGGACGCTCAGCGAAGCAACCATTTCCTGGATCCCGACGATGTCTTCCGGAAAAATTGTGTCACGCTCGATGATGATGATGTCGACCGATCCCGGCCGAAGCCCGGCGACCATTTCATCAGAGTCCCAAAATTCACCAACAACCCGCATCGCGGGTGTATTGCCGGCCGCCTCACGAACCGCCTGTCGGATCTTTGCACCGATTAGAGCGACCCGACACGCGCCGACGGGAGAAGGCCCCCCCGGGAAATCGTCCGGCACCTTCGCCTCCAGCGCGCTGCCGAGGCGCTCTTCGAGTTGGGCGGTATCAAGACGCGCCACGCTGCTGATGGCGTGGCCATTATCAACGAGGGCTTTTAAAAGAGAAAGGCGACGGATGTCATCCTGATGGTAACGGCGGCGCTTCGAATCGCTGCGGCCCGGTTCGACGACTCCATAACGGCGCTCCCATACCCGCAAAACGTGAGACGAAATGCCGGTGAGCCGGGCCACGGCACTGATCTCGAAAAATTCATCCTGGGTCTTCATGACGGTATTTGGAAAGATTGAGCGTTACACCCCTCCGGGTTACGAACCTTAGGAAGAGTTCTTTTCCTCTCTCAGGAAAAATTCACTTGTCTAATTCCTGTTCATAGACAAGAATAAGTCAAATGAGGTCAGAATCAAAACAAAACATGAACAATCACGCTGACAACACCGATGAGCGCCACGCTGAGGCCGAGCTAATGAAACGTGTCGCCGCGCGGGACCACAGCGCCTTCTCCGAATTAAGCGAAAAGTATTCGGCCCTGATTTTCTCCACCGCCTTCAAGGTGCTTAATCACTATGAAGACACCGAAGACATCATGAACGAGGTTCTCGCGACCATCTGGAAAAAAGCCGACACCTACCATCCAAGAAAAGGTTCTCTCGTCACCTGGATTTGCACGACGGCGAGGAATCGTTCCATTGACCGCGTCAGAAGCGTCCAGCGGAGGTCCGCCCTCTATGATCGCTTTGAGGAAAAGCTTGAGGGCGAGGCACCCGAAGCCCGTTCGACAGGGCGGGAGCTACTATATCTCTCCGATGCCCGTCAGGTTCTCCAGACCGCTGTTGTGGCCCTCTCTCCCGAGCAACGGGAAGTGATCGAACTCGCCTATTTCGAAGGCCTTACCCAGAAGCAGATCGCCGAGCGAATTGACAGCCCCCTCGGCACGGTCAAAGCCCGCATTCGGCGGGGGGTTGAGAGACTGCGCGTCTCCATCAACGACAAGCTGAACGGCGAGGGAGAACTCCTCCTCAGCAGCGTAAGCGAATGATTTCCCCTCATTTCATCGACGAGTAGCGCTTCCACGCTCCGGCAATGTCAGCTTCTTTTTCGTCACCGGCATGGAAAATAATCCGGTGTTTCGTTGAGATCGACTGGCCCTTCCTGAGCGTGACCGATCCGTCTCCTTTCTCCCCCGCGACCGAGCTCAACCCGAAAGGATTGGCGGTGAACAGTCCGTAGGTGCGGGCATGCCAGGGAGTGGGAAATCCAAAACTTGAGGGGTGGTTCATCACCGCAATGCCGAGACGTTCTCCGCCTACCGGACCGTTGAAGTCACACCATTCCGAACGGCTCCCCCAGGCGTCCTTATCAATTCGGCCTTCGCTCGTGACGATGCGGCCACCTTCGTTGGCCTCCACACTCATCGAGTGAGCCACCCGCAGGCTCAGCCCCGCGTCCTTGGCGTCGGAGAAGACCACACTCTCGCCCGCCCCGGTAAACACGATCTCGGCATCAACGACACGGGAACCGTCCGGACCGAGATGAAACGAAAAAGTGCGCACGTCAGAAGCCATCACCGTGCCGACGGGATCGGTATAGTCAGTCGAAACCTTCAGGACAGCGCCGTCTTTTCCGGCGGAAATTTCAAGAATTTCTCGATGGATCGAGGCCCCCAGCTTTTTTTTCATCGCGGCCAACTTCTCCGGATCTCCCTTAGCCCGTTCGATGAGAGTGAGCTCTTCATGCCACGTGTCAAAATCATTAACAAACTGGTGGCCGAACCAGAAGGACCGATGATGAGGATGGTCCTTCGCCTCGCCCTCCACCTCGTCCATCGGGTAGGACCTCGTCATTCCCTTGCCGGTCGGGCCTATCACCGGGTAAAAGTAGGGCTTGTTGGCCACTTTATCGCCGGTGATATATCGGGTAAAAAGCTTGCCGTCGATGAACACGCTGACGCCGTCATCTTTCTCTTCCATCGTGAACTCGGCGGCAACGGCGGGACCGCCCACGAGGAGAATAGACAAAACGGCGGCGGAAAGGATAAGAAGGAAGGTCGGGCGCATGCGTCGGGAAAGCGTGGAAGGTTTCACAAAGCCATGGAAAGGCATCGCCGCGCTCCGTGCAAGCACGGAAACACGCGACCGGAAACCGCTTTCTCCATCCGCTCCCGTCAGATCCCCGCGTGAAGCCGGAGAATGCGCCGGAGTTCCTCGATCGCACGGGGGTGCTTATAGGAGCCGTGATCAGTCGGAACGATCAGCTCGGACGCCGCACCCTCTTGGCGTGCGCTCCAGTATTCCACGACTCCATCCGAGCTGTTCGGAGTATCGTTCCGGCCCCGGTCGCCCATGACGCTGTGATAGACGACTCCCTTTTTATAGGGGGAAAGATCCATCGCCGCGACCATGGGAGTTCCCGGCTGGAGAGACTCCCGGCTCGTGTATTTTCGGTCTATCGGAATCTTAAAATGCTCGTTAACCCCCGGATCGATTAATATCGCATTAAACCGGACGATCTCGGTAGGCAACTTCGCGAGTTTTGCGATGGTTCCAGCGATATCCTTCGTGGCCATGTGAGCCCCGCGGTGAGGAGCGGAAAAATAGACCGCCCGCCGCACCGCCGGGTCAGGGTCAAAATAGACCAAGCGGCGCATCTCTTCGCGCTTCGCATCTTCTATCGGAATTTCATCAATCGGCGTGTCGCTGAACTGTCTCCAGAGATTATCCCCGATATCAGCGACGAGGGTATGAGTCAGCATACCCCCCATGCTGTGACCGGCCACGACCATATTGCGGGAGAGCGGGTCTTCACCCCGGGGATCGTATTTGGCCCGCAGGGCAGCCAGTTCGTTCCGCAGCAGAGCGGCGGATTCGACCAGAGGATAACTGCTGGGATAAGTAAAAACCATGAACTGGTAGCGTTTCGAAATCTCCGGGTCTGATATCATCTCGGGAATAATGTCGCGCCAGATCATCGGAACGGAGATAAGCCCGTGGATCAAAAGCACGGGGATGCGATCCGGATCATACGGCTCCGTGAGATACACGCCCGACTGCGCGATCCGCTCATCAGCCTTAAAGAAGCCCTCAAGCCCGGAAAGAGCTTCGTTGCGCCCTTTGAGAATCATCGCCATCGGCGCTGAATAATCCGCCGCAAGCGAAAGGCGACGCGACCCGACCGGAATCGTTTCCTCGACCATGGGATTCCGCATTGAAAAAATGACGTGGGTGCCGCCCGAAGACTTCGTGACGGTGTCCATCGTGACCGTGACAGGGGCGTAGAGGCCTCGGGGAGGATAAAACTCCATTTCATCGGCTCTTTCAGGCCTGTGTTCCCGAATGCCCACGATGGGAGCCCCGTAACCGTCGCGGACTTTTCGCACCATTCCCTCCTCTTGAACCGCCTTCGCGGCGACAAAACGATCAAAATAACCCCGGGAGTAGGTCGATGCGGAGGACAGTTCGATCTGGAGATCTCCGGATCCGCTCTTAAGATGATACGGTCCCGGTTCAAGCCGACGGGGGTCTCTCACCCACAGCTCGGCAAAGCGGGCGAGAGCCGCATTATGAACCTCGATTAGCGCTTTTTCCGCGTCGGAACCACGCCTCTCGGTTGCCGAGGCGAGAAGGACATGGGCATCGACCGCCGCCTGCAGATAATTCCCCGCCGCATCATGATGACGACCGCGGGCCTCGTGCCGTCTTGCCCCTTCAAGAAGGGCGGTGCTACTGCGGCCGAATTCGGACAGCACGGCGAGAGGCGCCCCCGCCAGGGTGCTGAGAACCCGCGCGGACTCGAGTCCCGACTTACTGACAAGACCCGGATTCGTTTTGACCTTGACCGTGGAGCAGGCGGTTAGGAATAGGAAAAAGATCAAGCTGATAAATGCCGTCGCCCGGCGACTCCGTTGAGGCCTCGAAGGAAGGTCGCTGCACTGGGTTTCTGCTGTTTGTTTCATTTGTTTGTGTTCAAAGTCTATCATTGCCGATACGGCGTCCCGCCCCCTTTCCGTAGCCTTGGCAGCTTTAGACTTTTGATTCTCTTACCGCAATCCCATTTTGCTGCTCAGCCGTTCGGAAATACCCTCTTCCATGTGAAACTCGCGCCGGGCTAGAAGGCGATGCGCGTGCCGATGAAAACGCCTTTCATCGCGGCGTCATACTGAAAAGCTCCGCTACCATAGTCCGTATAGAGATAGCGGTATCCGACTTCCATCGTGATGCTCTCTGAGACCCGCGTTCCGATCGCTCCGTAGAGGTTCCAGGTCAACTCGGACCCGACGCCGAAGCCGCCAGCGTCACCGCGCGCCACCGCAAAGAACTTATTGCTCATCTCATAATGCCCTTGAAAGCCGATGCAGGGGTCAAGCCAGGACACCGAGGCTTCGACGAGGCTGCCAGGACCGTCGAAGAGCGATAACTCCGTAGCCATGGATGAATACCGGGCCCCCGCGAGAAGATCGATCCAGCCGCGATCATTTTGGTAAACCCGGTGCGCGAACGTTCCCTCGAGAAGGACCTGCTCGATCCCGACTGAGAAACTTGAGAGTAAAGGCCCGGGCGTTGAGCCACCAACCGAGGCGTCCACATACAAGCCTGAGAAGGAGAATCCCGTTTTCCCCTTGCGAACCTCAAAACCGCCTGTCGCGATCATATCAAGATTCCTGAGGATTTTATCAATCCCCGCATCGAAATCCGCCTCAATCCCCCTCACGGTCGTGGTCCCCTCAACCCCGGCGAGCCAGCCGGGAATGACGAAAGCAAATTCATAGCCTGACGTCTCAGGCTGCGATTTCATAACCACGGCATCCGTCTCAAATCCGGCCCTCAGAGGTAAGACGGCAAGCGAGACGAAGGCCAAGAAGGCAGCATAGACTTTAAAAGGACGGAACATGGGAAGGGGGGGCGGCTACCGATTTACTTTTCATCTATTTGCCGGGTTGACGCTTGATTTTTGAGTTAAGCTTCAAGTCCGAAGATTAGACGCCCTGGAACGTAAGGAGCGGGGAAGCGGTCCAGATAAATTCGACGAGTCCGACTTCAGGACTTGTTTGCAATCGTCAATCGCAACAAGCATGGAGAGGCCTTTCATTGCCACCGTCACCGGAATGTCGAGAGGGTGGACCTTTCCGAGAGACACGGTGAAACGGGAATTCGCGATCGGAGTCGCTGCCAAAGGGATGAAAACGGTGCCGCGGCCGTTGCCGTGGTCTTCGATTAGAAAGGCAGGCGCGAGGCACCCGTAGTCAAGCTCAACGAGGACAGGTTTAAACCCGGTGCGGGCGGCCCGAACGATGAACTGGCGGGCGATGCTTTCCATAAATCGACACCCGGGCAGATACCTAAAGACAACGTGACCGGAGAGACCCGCGAGAAATCGGCCGAAACGCCCCCCCTGCAGTAGTCCGACCAGTTGAGAGGCGAGCAGGCAGCCAAGGGGAATGCCGACAAGACATCCGAGAAGGACCCATACGCCCGCGATAAAGGACGAGGGGAGCCACCCTTCGGAGATTTGAGGCGAAAGCGAATTCACAAGAGTAGCGAGCTTCATGAGGGGGAATAGGGTAAACGAGACAGACACAACAAGGACGAGCCCGATCACGAGCGAGGCTTTCAGAAGCTTGAAGGAACGTTTCAACTTTTTGTAAAGCTAAGGCCGGACTCCCCATCCGGAGCTCCCACGAGGATAAATTCCATCCGGTTGTCGCCATCTAGACTCACGGCGGAGACCATTTGCATGTCATCAGTGGTGAGGACGAGAAGACCTCTCTCGTCGAGGCCATAAGTGCCGCGCATCACCGCCGTATTCTCGGCACCGCTACAACTCCAGGAAAAATCACCGTTTGCCTCCATCGTGAAAACGACCTTGCCCGCGTCACTTTCAACCGACCAACTCCCCACCAATTTTTCAACCGGCACCGGGTCGGGGCGCGCGGGAGGCTCGACCTCGCTAACCGCCCCGTCCGGCACCGAATCTCCCGTGAGAGCAGCAAGCTGCCGCGAAATCGTATCGGCGGGCTCGATTGCGGCAGCGGCGGCAAACTCACGACCGGCATCTGACATGTGACCGCAAACAAGATAGTGATAGCCCAGGAGGAAATGCCCGTCAGCACGGTCGGCGGAAGCCTTCGTGTATGCCTCCAGTTTCGCGAGCTGGCCGGAATAAGCATCAGGCGCCCCATAGAATCCCTGCATCGTTTCCCAACTCCAACCGGGACCGGAAGCAAGGACAGGATTCAGCACCCCGGCCGCATCGCTGTATTTGCCGAGTGCAAAAAAGACAAGAGCCCGATACTCGTGAAGGGCGACATCACCCGGAGAGGCGGCTATTGCCTCATCAGCAGCGACCGATGCGGTGAGGTAATCTCCCGCCGCAAATGCGCTCCGGGAACGGGCGAGGGCATCCGTCGAAGTCACTTCAGCGGCGGCGGCAAGAGCTTCATCCCCGGGAGGGTTCGCCGCTGCCGCGACGGATATTGGCTGGGCATAGGTCACATAGGTATTCTGCACCACCGGAGCCGGGTAGGGATTTCGATACGACTGATACCCCATATCGTAGATGAGATTGCCGAGACTCCAGACTCCGATTCCCCACATAAAGCCGGCGGCAAAATCATGGTCATCGTGGAACCACCAGTGGCGATGATAGTAGCCGCTGTTCCAGCCATATCCCCAGTGGCCGTGGTGCCATCCGTGGTAGTTCGAAACCCCCCACCAGGGACGCGCCCCCCAGTAATTCGGACGACAGGCAAAGTTATTGTTCCGGCGGAAGCTGTTGTTTACTTTCACATTAATATCGTTCCCGCTGATGTTGATATTATTTCCCCACACGCTGTTGTTGCCACCCCAGCGATTGGCATCCCAATCCCGTCGTTCGACCGGGCGGGTCTCCGGAAGTCTCAGCCCCCTGTTCCGACCATCGATATTGACATTAGCGACGTTGATACGGTCCCCACCGGCAATCTTTGCAGGACGATTGCCGCTCACGGTGTTGATCTTGCTGCGATCCGCGATACTCGGCCTATCCAGCCCGACGACACGCTCGGGAAGTTTTGATTCGCTATTTCCTCCGGAGAGACCGGGAAGCCCGGGCCGCTGGAAGCCTCCGTCCGTCACCCCCGGTCGGGACGGAAGGTTCGGACGACCCTGTTCGGGGCGCGTCGGATAACTCACCATGCCCGGCAGGGTGGCGGGCCTGCTCTGCCCGGGCCGTTCGACCGAGGGGCGCCCGTCAGAAAGACGCTCTTGCCCGCCGGCGGTTACCCCCGGATTGGGGCGCTCGGGGAGGTTCGGCCTCACATTCGCCCCCTCGACTCCTCCCCCCGCGCTGAAAGTCGGCCGTCCATCCGGCTTTTGGACGGAGGGCCGCTCAATCCCCGGACGCGAACCAGACACCGAATCAGGTCTTGACGGTGCACTGACCCGCGGGCGCTCGACCGGTTTCGGATTCGGGCGCGACACCGGTCGCTGAACCTGAGATCCCGTCATAGGACTGCGCTTCGCTCCGGAGAGGGCAGCACGGTTCCCCCCTCCCCCTCCCAGACCGGCGGCACCGGCTTCAGATTCGATCAGGAGGAAACTCAAAAGGAATGTAAGCAGAAATGATTTTTTCATCGGGCAGCAACGATCTCGGAGTTCACTCAGCGTTAGGTTCAGGGGCCTGCCGCACGAGCCGCAGGAAGTTATCGGGCAGCGCTGTCCCATTAACGACACGGTGAGTCGCCACCCAGATCAGCGTGTTTTCCCCTTCACTACTGAGTGCCTGGCTGGCCGTAAGACGCTCACCCTCACCAGTGGTTCCGTCGGTGTGGATGATCCATCCGGTTTCCGTCGGGGTCCATACCCCCTCTGAGACCCCCCCCCTGTCGTCAAAGATCCACGAGACAATCGCTTTGCGGGCAGCGTCCCAACTGATACGAATCGTCCCTGTCTGCGGCTCGCCGTCGGCGGCGGTGGTAAGCATCTCACCCGAGAGGAAGTTGCCGGAAACGTCCCAACCAAAGGCGAGGTCGAGACGAAGGCCCTCACTCATCGCTGTCCAATCACCTTTGATGACGTCAGCAAGATCCTCAAGGTGCCCGGCATCATCAGTCACGTCATCAAGAGTGCGACTACTGGCAATCCGCCAAGCCGAATCACCGCTTTTCATCAGCACGGCCGTGTAAGCAGCAGAGCGCGGCGACGATCCTTTCCCCGGCGGGGTAAAATGGGCGACTCCATCCTCAATGGCGAGACCCGGACCAATGAGGCGGACCGAGGCCACCTCAAGAGCAAGCGAGGGGGCGTCTCCCCCGGCGAAATAATCGGTATAATACCCGACGATCTGCTCACGTCCGGAGATCAAGCTGCCACCATCGCGACCGCAGATTTCTCCACTTTCCATGAAAAGAGAGGCGAGTGCGGCGGGGTCTTTCGCATTGAAGGCACTGACGAAGTCTGCGGCAGCCTGCTGCAAACCCGCGAGCGGGTCCGCATGAGTCTCCTCGGAACACAGGGGAGCGACGCACAGAAAAAATATCAGGGAAAGACTGGTTAGAGTTGTGCGCCGATTCATTCTGGGATTCAAGTTTGCGAGAGAAGAAAGAGAGGTCCGGGGAAACTCGAGGCTTAGTGTTGCGGGGCGGGAGGATAAATCGTCTTCCAATCATTCAACATGCTTGCAATGACCCAGCCGCGCGCCGGAGCCTCATCAAGCCCTCTCGCGAGCCGACCGACCTGACTTGAGCGGTCGTAGGCGAACTCGCGCTCCGCATCATCGTGATGAATGAGCATTCCGAGGCGAACGCCCGGGCCGCTCGTCGTCCACTCGAGCATCTCAAAATCTCCATCGGAATTCCCAGCCGCAAAAAGAGGACGACGACCAAGGTGACGCTCGATACCAACCGGCTTACCGGCCTTGTCGTCGATGAAGTGCAGATGGGGCAACTTGACCATGACTGGCTTGCCGTCGCGCTGTTCGTAGGCCAGCTCGAGACTCGAACCAACGATCTGCTCAGGCGGTATTCCGTAAACTCGCTCCGCCCAGGGACGTATAAAGTCGATCCCACCTCCGGAAACGATATAAGTCTTGAACTGTTTGGACCGCAGAAATTCAAGGAGTTCCAGCATCGGTTGGTAAACCATTGAAGTATAGGCCATACCAGTGGTCGGGTGCCTTGCTGTTGCCAGCCACTCATTCACCGAGGCGGCAAACGCTTCACTACTGAGCCCCCCATGGGTGGCGCCGACCATCGCGAGGAGAGATTTTTCCCCTCCAGCGAGTGCGGCTTTCAGATCACCTCTGAGCACGGAGGCGAAGGGCTCCTGCTTCTCCCACTCGGGAAACCCGGAAGCGAGTGCCCTGACACGATCAAACGTATAAAGAGCCTGAAAGTAGACCGGCTGCTCGGCCCACAGGCAACCGTCATTATCGAAGACAGCGATACGCTCGGCAGGGGGGACGTAATCCGAGGAGTCTGATGCCGTGACTTTTTCCACGAAAGCGGTGATCGCCTCTTTCGTTGAATTGTCGTGCCAGGCGGGCAACGGATCACCCGCTCGCAGGGAACCCGCGAGCAAGGTGATCAGCAGCACCGGGAAGCATGTCTTCATCAGGTATTTGGTGGAACGGGGCGGTGGAACGGGGCGGTGGAACGGGGCGGCGGAACGGGGCGG
>DIVG01000053.1 GCA_002422425.1 Akkermansiaceae bacterium UBA6138
TGTATTGAGGGCCTGGCCCTCAATTTGCCTTGCCCTTAACTGGACATCTCGATTGAAACTCAATCAAACGGTACTTAGTTTTTTTCGCATGAACCCAAGATTCGCGCATTCACTGGCAGCAGAAGCGTAGCGGAACTTTAAAAACGCGTGCACGTTGTCGAGCATGAATCCGAATCAGTTTACCCACAAGCTACAGGAGGCCTTTCAGGCAGCGCAGTCCTTGGCGACTTCAAGGAACCACACGGAACTTACCAGCGTGCATCTTCTCACTGCACTGCTTGCGCAGAGTGACGGCTCGACGCGTCCGATCCTGGAAAAGGCGGGGGGGCAAACGGCGGTGATCGAGGCGTCACTAACCCGCTTGCTCGAGAGGCTCCCGAGGGTGCACGGGAGCGCCGGTCAGCAGGTCTTCATCGGCCAGGACGCCCGGGCGGTAATGAACGTAGCGGAAAAGACCCGTTCGGATATGCGGGACGAATTCACCAGCGTGGAACACGTTCTCCTTGCGCTCACTCGGGAGGGTGCACCGGATCTCAAAGCGATTTTCAGAGAACAGGGCATCGACGAGAGCGCGATCAAAAACGCGATTACTGCGGTGCGCGGTAGCCAGCGGGTTACTGATCAGGATCCGGAAGGAAAGTACCAGTCACTGGAAAAATACGGCACCGACCTTACCGCAATCGCCCGTCAGGGAAAAATCGACCCCATCATCGGTCGGGACGAGGAGATCAGACGGGTCATGCAGATCCTTTCACGCCGGACAAAAAACAATCCGGTTCTTATTGGTGAACCGGGAGTCGGAAAAACGGCTATCGCCGAAGGCCTCGCCCGGCGCATCGTAAGTGGCGATGTGCCGGAGTCACTCAAAAATAAAAGACTGATCTCCATGGATATCGGCTCCATGGTCGCGGGCGCGAAGTACCGGGGGGAGTTCGAGGATCGGCTGAAGGCTTTCCTGAAAGAAGTCACCTCAAGTCAGGGCGAGATCATTCTTTTTATCGATGAACTTCACACGATCGTCGGAGCCGGAGCAAGCGAAGGCGCGGTTGATGCGTCCAACATGCTGAAGCCCCAGCTCGCCCGGGGGGAATTGCGCACGATCGGGGCGACGACACTGGACGAGTATCGTAAATATATCGAGAAAGACGCCGCGCTGGAACGCCGATTTCAGCCAGTCATGGTCGATGAACCTTCAGTCGAGGACACGATCACGATCCTGCGCGGCATCAAGGAACGCTACGAAGTCCATCACGGCGTCCGCATTAAAGACTCGGCCATTGTCGCGGCAGCGAACCTGAGTGACCGCTACATCGCTGACCGGTTCCTTCCTGACAAAGCCGTTGATCTCATCGACGAAGCCGCGTCGCGCCTCAAAATCGAACTGGACAGCCTCCCTACTGAAATCGACCAACTTGAGCGCCAGGGCATGCAACTGGAGATGGAGCGTCAGGCGCTTGCCAAAGAGACAGATACCGGGAGCAGGGATCGCCTTCAAAAGGTGGTACGCGAAATGGCTGAACTGAAGGAAAAATCCGATGCTCTCCGCGCTCGGTGGCAGAGTGAAAAGTCGGTTATCGTCCGCGCCAATGCGGTTCAGGAGGAGATAGAGCAGCTGAAGAATGAACTGGAACGCAGTCAGCGCGAGGGTAATCTGGGGCGTGCCAGCGAGATTCAATACGGGCTACTCCCCGGAAAAGAGTCCGCACTGAAAGAGGCTCAGGCGCATCTTCAGACCATGCAGCACTCGACGCGCCTGCTGAAGGAAGAAGTGACGGAAGAGGATATTGCACAGGTTGTGAGCTCGTGGACGCACATTCCTGTCTCGCGCCTGCAGGAGGGCGAGAGATCCAAGCTCGTGAGCATGGAAACACGCCTCGCCGAGAGGGTGATCGGGCAGCGAAGAGCGGTGCTCGCGGTGGCAAATGCCGTGCGGCGCGCGCGGGCCGGTTTACAGGATGAAGACCGGCCAATCGGGTCTTTTCTCTTCCTTGGTCCTACCGGAGTGGGGAAGACGGAACTATCCCGCGCGCTCGCGGAGTTCCTCTTCGACGATGAAAACGCAATGGCCCGCATCGACATGAGCGAGTATATGGAGAAACACTCCGTTTCGCGACTTATCGGTGCACCACCCGGCTATGTCGGTTATGAGGAAGGCGGTCAGCTCTCAGAGACAGTACGCAGAAAGCCTTATTCGGTTGTCCTTCTCGATGAAGTGGAGAAGGCGCATCCCGATGTCTTCAATGTGCTTCTGCAGGTGCTTGATGACGGTCGCATCACCGACGGTCAGGGGCGAACGGTGGACTTCCGCAATACGGTCATCATTATGACAAGTAATATCGGGTCCGAATACATCATGTCCGAGAGTAATCCGGAGCAGCGCGAGGCTCTGGTGACAGGCGCGTTACGAAGCCATTTCCGGCCGGAGTTTTTAAACCGCATCGACGAAACCATTATTTTCGACAGGCTTTCCGAGGAGGATCTGGCCGAAATTGTAAAAATTCAAATAACGCGCGTCACGAAACGGCTCGACAGCCTCGGACTGGAGCTGGAGCTGACCCCGGCGGCCCTGGACCGGCTGGCAACGGAGGGCTACGACCCGGCCTACGGAGCCCGTCCCCTGAAGCGAGTCATTCAGCACCGACTGCTAGATCCACTCAGCCTGGACCTGCTTGAAGGCAGATTTAAGGAGGGGGACACGATCCTCATTGACGCTACCGATGGCGGTCTGACCTTCACCAAAGGGCGAGGAGAGACGGAGTGAAAAGGAGGGAATCCCCTGCTCAACCCTCAGGGGATCCAAGCGGGACACGGGCCGGGACCCCGGTCCTGTTGTTTCGTGATGCCTGGGAACCGCGTCAGAAATTCACGGAACGGACCTGGAGCCCGCCGTAGCCCCCCCCCCTTCGATGCCGCACAGTTGAAACAGCTCAGCTACCATAAGAACGCTCGACGCGCTCGGCAACATCGCGATAGCCGTAATCGACGGCGTAGATTTGCTTGAGAGAGGCGAGATACTTGGGCAGGTTTTCCAGTTTCTCGTATAGGAGGCCGAGGTTGTAGAGGAGTTCTTTCTTGGTCTCGTCCATCACCTGAAGTTCGGCAATGGCCTCTTCGAACTGGCTCGCGGCGAGGTCGGTCATGTTCATTCGCTCGTAGCACTGCCCGAGCAGGTTCATAACCTTGATACGCAGGTTGGGACTCCGCTTTGCCTGCTGAAGGTGCTGAATCGCCTCGCGGAACTGGCCCGCGCGGAAGAGACGTGAGCCGAGCTCGTAGCGCAGCTCGTTGTCGGTGGGATTGCGGTCAACCCGCTCGCGCGATTCACTGATGAGCACCTCGATCTGCGACCTTTCCGCCTCGGTGAGCTGCTGACGATACTGTTCGATATCAGGATGGTCAGGGTTTTCATCGACGAAACGCTGAAGGGACTCAAGGTGATTTTTGTTCACCGTTTCGCGGATAGCGGCGACTTTTTTCTCGAGGGCGGGGTCGTTACTGCTGAGGTGGAAGGCCCACTCGTAAAACGAAAGGGCCGTTTCGAACTGCTCTAGCTCTTCGTAGGTATTGGCGAGACGCTTGGTCACTTCGAGATTGTTCTGATCCTGCGCATACTCTGCGGAAAGGGCATCGGCCTGGGCCTGCAACATCTCGGGGGTCATCGCGGCGCGCCCTTTGCTCTCGAGGTCCTTGGAGGCGTCCTTGTCCTTGAGGAGATCCCGCCAGTCGCCTTCGCTGTCCCATTTCTGGGAGGCGATGGAACCTCTCGCGGTGGCGTCTTTGAACTTTTTCGTCGCCTCAAGATCACTGCGGTTTTTGTCGACAATCTTGCCGAAAATCTCGGACGCTTTGTCGTAAATCTCACGACTCATGTAGAAGTCACCCAGCTTGTGGTAGAACTTCAGGTTATCAGGATCACCGCTGATGACTGTCTCGAGGGCGAAACCGGCCGTGGAGTAGAGTCCAGCGGCCGAGGCAGCTTCATAGAGCAGTTCATTTCCCTGGGCGTTGTAGGGATCGGAAGCGAGGACATCTTTCTCTAGCTGAGCCATGACGCCGAGCGGGTCTTTTTTGACCTGACCCTGCAATTTCATCACTTTAAGGGCTTCGCCACCCATCTTGACGCCGCGCTTGCCCTCATTTTCCTTGACTGCGGCGATGCGAAGACGCTTGCGACCGTCTAGAAAACCGGGCTCTTTCACGAGGATGGCTTGAATGAGGCTCACCGCGTAACTCCAGTTTCTGAGTTCCATCGCACTCTCGGCCTTCAAATAGAGCTTGCCCAGGTTGGCGGCCAGCTGGTGCTGGCGAACGTCGTCCTTAACTTGTGTATTTCCTTCTTCCGACATGATACTTCTGGTCTCAGATGAGATAAAAAATGGTGAAATTCCGGCACGCCTCCGCCGCTTCTGTTCAACAATAGCACGGCGCACGGGGGATGATCTAGCGAATGTTGCGAATTCGGACAACGAAAAAATTCGTCCGTTTTCCGGTTTTCCCCTCCCCGGAAGCGTTTACGCGACTTGCCATGAGAGAGTTTTTCCCGTTAGCTTAACGGAATGCGTCGCCGGATCCTCATAGTGCTCACCCTTTTCGCCACCGTGATGTGGTGCTCTGCCGCGGGAAAGCAATACAAGCTCTATCTCGTCACCTTTCACCTTGAAGGGCAGGAGACGGACAATCCGAAAATGATTACGCCGGTTAAGCTGGGACAGGAGCACCGTCAGTATTTTTTCAGCAAAATCCCCACTTTCACAGACAAGGACATCGCCTGGTTTTATCCCTTCAGTGCCGCCGACGGAGTCTCGTTCGGAGCCGCTTTCCGAATGAAGGAGCATTCGACCGTCGAGCTGAAGGCGGTCACCCTGACGAATCAGGGGAAGCTCCTCGGGCTGCGGTGCTCTGACGCTCCGCTCCAGGCTGTACTTATCGATAAGCCCATTGAGGACGGCGTCGTCGTGATCTGGAGCGGCCTGCAACAGCGCCACCTCCAGGAGTTTCGGAAACGTTTTCCTCACGTTGATGACTTCAAGCCGAAGGCCGGCCCCCGTTACGCCTCCCCTGACTGAGAAAGCCGGAAGGGCTTGGCAAATTGGTTAAGAGATGTTTATAGTAAACGGGGCTTCGGTCCGGCTTACTAACATGATTCCCCTTTCCTTACGCCTTCTCTTCCTCTGCTTTTCTCTCGCCGTCAGCCCTCTTGCAGCGGGGCCGATGGGGCTGGTGTTACCGACCGAAAACGACGCCATTTTTTCGAACGATCCCTCGCAGTTCTATATGTACACTGACAGGAACTTCGAAGGGGTTATCTCGAAACCATGGAGCGGCGGAGCCTACGGCTTCACCCGCAACCAGAAACGAACGGCAGCCGGGATTGTCATGACACGGCTCCACGAAGGAATCGACATTCGCCCGGTTCGTCGCGATCCATCGGGTGAGCCGCTTGATGAGGTGCGCTCGATCTCAAGCGGCACGGTCGTCTATGTGAGCGAATCGCCGGGGGCGAGTAATTACGGGCGCTACATCGTCGTACATCACGACTGGGGTTACGGCCCCTTTTTTTCCCTCTATGCCCACCTCAAATCATCGACTGTCGCGGCCGGTCAGTCGGTGAGGGCAGGCGAGGCGATAGGAAAAATGGGCTACACCGGAGCCGGCATCAACAAGGAGCGTGCCCACGTCCACGTCGAATTGAACATGATCCTGAGTGATCAGTTCAAGCGCTGGTATGACCGGCATTTCACGACGACAAACCGCCACGGGATTTTTAACGGCTTCAACCTCGCCGGAATGGATATCGCGGGGATCCTGATCGCGCACCATACCAATCCGCATCTGACGATCCCCGAGTATCTCGCGTCCCAAACTGAGGTGCACTACAAGGTTCTCGTGCCGAAATCGGGCGACCTTCCTTTCCTGCGGCGCTACCCTTTCCTGGGCCGCGACCTCGACCGAGTCGTCAAACCGACAAGCTGGGAGTTCTCGTTCGCCTCCACCGGCGTGCCTCTCGAGATCCGACCGAGTGAGCGGACGGTCTCCGGGCCGGTCGTTACTTATGTGAAACCTTCGACAATCAACCACGCCGACCTCACTGTTGACCGTCTCACCGGAACGGGGGATACCGCCACCCTGACACCATCAGGCACGCGCTACATGCAGCTCATAACGGACTCTTTTTGAAGCGCTCACGCGTGGATTTCCTCAAAGACTCCGCCACCGAGGAGCCGTTCGCCTTCATAAAAACCGCAGATCTGTCCGGGGGTGAGGGCCCGCTGGGGAATCGAACAGGTCAGTTCAACGGTCTCCTCGTCGAGAAAGCACACCTCGACAGGGATAGCGGCGGATCGATAGCGCGGCTGAATGAGGATATTTTGAGCCTCTGTCAGGGGACGATTCGTGACTGAGATACTCCCGACACGGCAGCGGGTCGCGTAGAGACCGGGCGCATCGGTCTCGTCAAAGGCGACGACGAGCTCCTTCGTCGCAGGCCGTTTTGCAACGACGACATAGGCCTTCCCGAAGGTGTTCGAGGGCACCCCGAGGCCCTTGCGCTGACCGAGGGTGTGAAGATGAAGACCGCGATGTTCACCTACTTTTCTACCCTCGAGAGTGACGATGTTTCCCGGATCATCGGGGATGTAGTGGGCGAGAAAGTCTGCCATGCGGATGTCACCGATGAAACAAATGCCCTGGCTGTCCTTCTTGGCTGCCACGGGGATACCGAGACGCTCCGCTTCGAGTCGCACCTCGGGCTTGGGGAGATGGCCGATGGGGAAAAGAGCGGGCCTGATCTGCTCCTGCCGGAGGAGAGCGAGGAAGTAACTCTGATCCTTCCCCGGCGCGCCGCGGAGAATGTCAACCGAATCGTCGGAGTGTCGCTCGATCTGCGCGTAATGACCCGTCGCCAGAGATTCGAAGCCCTGGGCCGCCGCAAACTCGCGAAAGAGGCCGAACTTCATCTCCCGATTGCACATCACGTCCGGGTTCGGCGTGATCCCCTCGCGATAGCCAGCGAGAAGATAGTCAACGACGCGTTCGCGATACTGCTCGGTGAGGCTGAGGATGCGGAACTCGATCCCCAGGTAGTCGCACACGGCGCGTGCGTCACGGATGTCCTGCTCCCACGGGCAGTCGCCGGGGAGGCCCTCCTCATTGGTCCAGTTTTTCATGTAGGCACCGACGACCTCGTGCCCCTGCTCCAGGAGCAGGGCCGCCGCGACACTGGAGTCCACGCCTCCGGACATTGCTGCAAGGATCTTTGCCATCGCCGAGCCTACAGCGGGAATGGGGGATTTTCAGCCAATTATCTCAGCGGAAAGGTGATGAAAAATAGTCCAGTGGTGGACCTAGACGCCCTACCAAAAATTTTTGCCGAAAAAGGTGATTTTTCAGGGGTGGAGATTTGCTCGCTGCGCTCGTAGCGCGGATCAAGATCGAGTCAAAATTCCCCGCCGCTGGGTTGCTCCTCGGTCACGCCGCACTCGCGCCTCGCCCGGTCGCGAGGTGCATGATGGACTCTTCGAGCAACTCCGCGCGCGGCAGTTCACCGGCGAGACGACCCTCGTGCATCACAAGGACACGGTCCGACATGCCGATAACTTCCTCCATCTCGCTTGAGGCGAAAAGGATCGCGACCCCCTGACCGGAAAGTTCCTCCATCAGCGCGTAGATTTCCCGCTTCGCTCCGATGTCGATGCCGCGGGTCGGTTCGTCGAGGAGGAGGATGCCGGGCTTCATCGCGAGCCATTTCCCGAGGACAACTTTTTGCTGATTGCCGCCGGAAAGAAATCGCACGCTCTGCCGCGACGAGGGTGTTTTGATCCGCATCTTCGCGGTCATCTCTGCGGTGATCCGCCGCTCGGCCTCGAAGTTTAAAAATCCGGCGCACTGGTCACGTCCGAGCGAGGCGAGGCTGATGTTGTCGGCGACGGCCATGTCGATGATGAGCCCCTGCTGCTTGCGGTCCTCGGGCACGAGGGCGATCCCGGCGGCAATCGCGGCGCGCGGGTCGGTGATCCGCTTTTCCTCCCCCGCCACGGCGATGCACCCCTGCACGGCGGGAGTAATCCCGAAAAGCGTCGTGAGCAGCTCGGTGCGACCCGCCCCGACGAGACCGGCCAGTCCAACGATCTCCCCTGCCCTGACCTCAAAGTTTACCTCATGTCCCGGATGCGCAGGCGTCCGCAATCCTGACACGGACAGAACGACATCACCCGGAGCCTCCGGAGTATGGGCGTAAAACTGCGAGAGATCGCGCCCCACCATTAGGCTGACCATGGCGTCATGGGTGATCCCGCCCCGCTCAAGCTCACCCGCGTTTTCCCCGTCGCGCAGCACGACGACCCGGTCGGCGAGCGCAATCACTTCGCCGAGACGGTGGGAAATATAAATGACGCTGACGCCGACGGAACGCAGGTCTTTGACGACCTCAAAAAGGCGTTCGGTCTCCTGCTGTGAGAGGCTCGAGGTCGGTTCGTCCATGATGAGGACACGGGCGTTCGTCGTAAGGGCCTTCGCAATTTCGACGAGCTGCCGGTGCCCGATCGGGAGATCGCCAACGAACGTGGCGGGACTGAGATCCAGACCGACGCGATCGAGATAGTCGCGCGAACGGCTCGCGATTTCTTTCTCATCGATAAGACCGAAGCGGGTCGGTTCGCGTCCGAGAAAAAGGTTTGCCCCAATGCTGAGATTCGTCGCGAGATTTAGCTCCTGATGAATGAGAGCGATGCCGTGGGAGAGACCTTCCTCAACGGATCGGATTTCGATCTCTTTTCCCTCCATCCGAATCGTCCCCGTGTCGGGCGGCTGGACGCCGGCGAGTATTTTCATCAGCGTGCTCTTCCCGGCCCCGTTTTCACCGAGCACGGCAACGACCTCGCCCTCGCCCACGGCGAAACTCACCTCGTGCAGCGCGCGAACGCCCGGGAACGATTTCCCGATTCCGGATACCTCCAGCAGTCGTAACATAAAGAGATTCTAGCAAAGGGTCGCGACCCGACCAGCTTTTTCACCGCAGCTCTGCAACGGATTTTCTACCGTCATCATGCGGGTCGTCCCGGGGCCTTTGAGGCTTCACCTTCCTTAAGCGGTTTGACTGTATGGAAAAACGTTTCTTTCTCCCTTCTCTTTTATTCCCGGCGGCAGTGTCGCTGCTTGTCTCCTGCGGCAGGGAAAGCCCCGCAGGGAGTGGCGCGGGGACGCCTCCCGCTGCGGCAGTGCAGGTCTCGACCGCGCAGGTGGAGCTGCGACCATTCACCGACACGACCCTCTCAGTCGGGAATCTGCGCGCGACCGAGTCGGTCGAAATTTCCGCAAGCGTCACGGAAAAAATCGTCAGCCTCGAGTTCGGGGATGGGCAGACCGTCAAAAAAGGTGACGTCATTGCACGGCTCGAATCCGATGAGGAGACAGCGCTCATGGAGATTGCTAAAGCCGAGCTTGCCGAAGAGCAGCGCGAGATCGGACGGATCGAGGGCCTCGTGCGCACCAACGCCGTTGCGGAGGTGACGCTCGAGGAACGCCGCACCCAGGCCGTGCGCGCCGAGGGTGCCATCAGCCGCATCGAAGCCATGGTGAAAGACCGGCTCATCACCGCTCCCTTCGACGGAGTGCTTGGTCTGCGCCGCATCAGCGCGGGCGCGCTCGTCGCTCCCGGCACGATCATCACCACCCTCGACCAGATCGACACGATGAAACTCGACTTCACCGTTCCTGAAGTCTTCCTCGGCACCCTCACGACCGGCACCACCCTCACCGCCCGAACGATGGCCTTTCCGGACAATGACTTTACCGGCAGCATCGAGACGATCGACACCCGCGTCGATCCGGTGACCCGCTCGGTCCCCGTCCGCGCGATTCTTCCCAACCCGGACAGAAGGTTAAGACCCGGGATGCTCATGACGGTCGAGCTGCAGCGAAACGAGCGCAGCTCACCCGCCATCCCCGAGCGGGCCCTCGTCCCCCTCGGTGAGCGACAGGCCGTCTACCTTGTGACGGCAGAGACAACCGCGAAGCTCATCGAGGTTATTCTAGGGACCCGCATCCCCGGATACGTGGAGATCGTTTCAGGCCTCTCCGCCGGAGACACCATCATCGTCGATGGAGTCCTCTCTCTGCGGGACGGTGCCGCCGTAAAGGTGACCGGAGAATACGCTCCGCCCGCGGCTCCCTTTGACCCGACCTCTGCCGCCCCGGTGAAATAGGTCCACGCCCGCCCACGGCCCATGATTCTTTCCGACATCTCCATCAGGCGTCCCGTCCTCGCTCTTGTCATGAGCCTGCTCCTCGTCGCTTTCGGGGTGGTCTCTTACTTTCGCCTGCAAGTCAGAGAATACCCCGACATCGAGCCGCCCGTCGTCACGATCGAGACGACCTATCCCGGTGCCTCCGCCGCTGTAGTCGAAAGGCGCATCACCCAGCTTGTCGAGGACCGCATCAGCACGGTCGAAGCGATTAAGAGCATTTCCTCCACCAGTGTGGACGAGGTCTCCACCGTCGCGGTCGAGTTCCTCATCTCGCGCGACATCGACAGCGCCGCGAACGACCTGCGTGAGGCGGTCTCGCGTCTTCTCTCGGTCCTGCCTGAAGAAGCCAACCCGCCCGAGATCACGAAGCAGGATGCCGCCACCGAAGTCATGATGTGGCTCAATCTCACCGGCGAAGGCATGACCCCGCTTGAGCTGGCCGACTACGCAGACCGCTATCTCGTCGACCGGTTCTCGGTCCTGCCTGGGGTCGCCCTCGTTCGCATCAGCGGGGCCTCTCGCTATGCAATGCGCATCTGGCTCGACCGCGAAGCCCTCGCCGCGAGGCAACTCACCGTCAAGGACGTCGAGGACGCCCTCCTTGAACAAAATGTCGAATTCCCCGCCGGGGCGGTGCAGTCGCTCGACCGGCAATTCACGGTCCGTCTTGATCGCGAGTTCCGCAGCCCCGATGACTTCCGCTCGCTCGTCCTGAAAAAAGGCGAAGACGGCTACCAGGTCCTCCTGGGGGAAGTCGCCCGGGTTGAGCTCGGCGGCAGTCAGCCCCGCCTCACCTTTCGCGGGAATGGGGTGCCCATGGTCGGGCTTGGCATCATCAAGCAATCGAGAGCGAATACCCTAGAAGTCGCGCGCGGCACCAAGGCGGAAGCCGACGTGATCCGGGCGAGCCTGCCCTCACACATGAAGCTTGAGCAGAGCTACGACACCTCGACTTTCATCGAAGCCAGTCTCAAAGAGGTGAAGACGACCCTGCTCATCGCCGTAGGGCTCGTCGTCCTCGTGATTTATCTTTTCCTCGGGAGCCTGCGCGCCACCCTCGTGCCGGCGGTGACGGTGCCGGTCTCGCTCATCAGCGCGGCGATACTGCTCTATGCCTTCGACTTTTCGGTGAACGTTCTCACCCTACTCGCTCTCGTCCTCGCGATCGGCCTTGTCGTTGATGATGCCATCGTCGTGCTGGAAAATATTTACCGGCGCATCGAAAATGGCGAGAATCCCATCGCCGCCGCTTTTCTCGGGACGCGACAGGTGGCCTTTGCCGTCATCGCCACGACCGTCGTGCTCGTCTCGGTTTTTCTCCCCATCACTTTTCTTCCGGGGGAGGCGGGGAAACTCTTCACCGAATTCGCCGTCACCCTCGCTGTCGCGGTGGGTTTCTCAAGCTTCGTCGCCCTGACCCTGTGCCCCATGATCGCCTCGAAGCTCTTCCGCAGCGACGACGTCGCCCGGGCAAACTGGCTCACCCGCACCGTCGCGAACATTTTTGGGAAACTCGAGTCGCTCTACCGCGCGATCCTCCACCGACTCGTGCACTTTGCCTGGCTCGCGGGGATCGCCGTCCTCGGGATCTTCTTTGCCTGCTTCTGGCTTTTCAGGGCCATTCCGTCCGAGTTCGTGCCTCAGGAGGACCGGGGCACCTTTTTTATCATCAGCAAAGCACCTGAGGGAGCGAGCTATGGTTACACCCTCAATATGGCGATAGAGATCGAAAAGCGGCTCATGTATCTCACCGAGTCGGGCGAAGCGCAGCGGCTCCTCGTGCGGGTGCCGCGAGGATTCGGAGCGGCCCTCGATTACAACCAGGTCATCACCATCGTGAACCTCGACGACTGGTCGCAACGCCGCCCCGCCGGTGTCGTCATGGCCGAGATCCGAAGCAAGCTCTCCGATCTCACGGGGATGCAGCATTTTGCAATCATGCGACAGGGGCTCTCGACCGGATTGCAGAAAAAAGTGCAGTTCGTCATTGGCGGCCCCGAGTACGAGACCCTCGCCCAATGGCGCGACATCGTCCTCGAGGAGGCCAAAAAGAATCCCGGCCTCACCGGCGTCGATTACGACTACAAGGAGAGCAAACCCCAGCTCGGCGTCAAGATCGACCGCACCCGCGCCGCCGATCTCGGTGTCTCCATCGAGACCATCGGTACGACGCTGGAGACTCTCCTCGGCTCGCGACGGGTCACCACCTTCACCGACAAGGGCGAAGAATACGACGTCATCGTCGAAGGCGACTGGGACGACAAACGTTCCCCCGGCGATCTCCAGAATCTCTTCGTACGATCCGAGGAGAGCGGGCAGCTCATCCCCCTCTCGAATCTCGTGAGCCTGCGCGAGTTTGCCGACTCGGGCACGCTGAACCGCTACAATCGCGTCCGCTCCGTCACGATCGAGGCGAACCTCGCCGAGGGCTACCCGCTCAGCGAAGCACTCGATTACCTCGACCGTGTCGTGAAAGAGAAGCTGCCCGAATCCGCCATCGTCGGCTACAAAGGGGAATCGCTCAACCTTCGAGACTCGACCGGCTCGGTCCTCTTTGTCTTCGCCCTCGCCCTCGCCGTGGTTTATCTCGTCCTCGCGGCCCAGTTCGAGAGTTTTGTCCATCCTTTCACGATCATGCTGGCCGTGCCCGTCGCGGTCGCCGGCGCGCTCCTCGGCCTCTACCTCACCGGTCAGGCCCAGAGCATCTACAGCCAGATCGGAATGATCATGCTCGTGGGGCTCGCTGCGAAAAACGGCATTCTCATCGTCGAGTTCATCAACCAGCTCAGGTCCGAGGGGATGCCCTTCGAGGAGGCAGTCATCGAGGCCTCGGTCATGCGTTTCCGCCCCATCGCCATGACCGGTCTCACCACCGTGATGGGCTCGCTCCCCCTCGTCTTTACGAGCGGAGCCGGAGCCGAGACCCGCTTTGTCGTCGGCATCGTCATCCTCTTCGGAGTAGCGACGTCAACGATCTTCACCCTTCTTGTCATTCCCGTCGCCTACCGCCTCATTTCAAAAAAATCCGGCACGCCCGGAGCGACGAGTCGCAAAGTGGATGAGGCGCTCGGGGAGACGGCGGGGTGAGAGAGGGAGGCAGGCCGTCGGAATCGTTGATTTGCTGGAGGGCTTTGCTGGAATGCCTTCGCCGGATCCGGCATGGAAGGGACGCCCTGGCTTGGGGGACTGGGCTAATGAGGCGGGCGGGGCGCCCGCGGTCCGGCGTGGACGACACAAAGGTGCCCTTGGTCCAACGATATCTCCAACCGATTAGAGGAGAATATCGTAGGGGCGCTCGCCGGTTTTATCCATGTAGCCAACGAAGGCCTGGTTCACGACTTTGTAACCGCCCGGAGTCGGGTAGTTGCCGGTGAAATACCAGTCCCCATTATGGAGCGGGATCGCCTCCTTGAGTCCCTCGACCGTCTGGAAGATCACCTCGACTTCACCCTTCCACGGGATATTCTCGGGGGTGACCATACGGCTGACTTCGGCGCTGAGTTCCTCTTCGGTGAAGGGCTCGTAGATCGCTTTGACCGGATTCCCCATTTCTTCGACAGGCTTTTTCAGCTCTTCCCGGCACTGGTAATAGACATCGGTCAGGCAATTATGCATTCCGGCCCGCTCAAGCAGGTTCACAGCGGCTTTGAAGACGATGAATTTGCCGAGCTCGGACATGTCGATGCCGTAGCAGTCCGGGTACCGGATCTGCGGGGCGGTCGAGGCAATTATAATCTTACTCGGTTCGAGGCGGGAAAGGATCTTGATGATGGAATCCTTCAAGGTCGTGCCCCGAACAATGGAGTCATCGATCACGACAAGCGTTTCACCGGGCGCGATCTGACCGTAGGTCACGTCGTAAATGTGCGAGACCATTTGATCCCTGCCTTTTTCCTGGGCAATGAAAGTCCGCAGCTTGATGTCTTTGTGCGCGATTTTTTCCCCTCTCGGCCAGCTCTGGAGGATGAGCTTGTCGATCGTCGATTCATTGAGCTCTCCGGCTTTCGCGGCGGCAAGGATCTGGTCCTTCACCTGATCACGACGCAGCATGCGCAGCCCGTGCATGAGACCGTAGTAGGCGATCTCGGCGGTGTTCGGGATGAAGCTGAAGACGGTCTTGTCGAAGTCTTTCTCGATTCGCTTCACGATCTGGGGAACCAGATTCGCCCCGAGACGCATCCGCTCCCGGTAAATATCCGGATCGTTCCCGCGGGAGAAATAGATGCGCTCGAAGGAACAGGGAGTGCGCTGGCGGGGCTCGGTGTAGGGCTTGATCTCGAGACCACCCGAGTGCTTCATTACCGCGACATTTCCCTGAGGCAATTCTTTGACCTCATCGATATCGGCATTAAAAACCGTCATCAGCGGGACTCGCTCACTCGCGAAGGCGATGACGTCGTCGTCCTCATAATAAAAGCAGGGTCGAATTCCGTTCGGGTCGCGCAGGACAAAGCCGTCGCCATTGCCGACGACTCCGGCAATGGTGTAACCTCCATCCCAGATCTTCGCGCATTTCCGGATAATACGGGCGAGGTCGATCTGCTCCGAAATGATCCCAGGGATAAGACGCCCGTCCGTTCCGGCGTCGCGTTCGCGACGATAGATCGCGTCGTGGACTTCGTCGAGGTGATACCCAATCTCTTCGAGGACAGTTTGGGTGTCGGTGTCAAAAACAGGATGCTGACCGCGATCAATGAGGTGGTGATTGAGATCGCGGGCGTTCGTCATGTTGAAGTTCCCAGCGACCATGAGGGTCTTGGTCGGGTAGTTCGTGCGACGCACATAGGGATGGCATCCCCCGCTGCCAAACTGGCCCGAGGTGCCGTAGCGAAGATGGCCGATGAGGACCTCGCCGCCGAAATCAAAGTTCTTTTTGAACGAGACCGGATCATTCGGATCGAGACGTCCGCGGCGTTCAAGCTTGCGCAGGCTGCGGAGCTGGTCCTCCATCACCCGGATGAGCGAGTCGCGCTCGGCGCTGCGCTCACGGAAGAGATAGGGTTGCCCCAGCGGCATGTCCAGCTTGCAGCAACCGACCCCGACGCCGTCCTGGCCGCGGTTGTGCTGCTTTTCCATGAGCAGGTAGAGACGCTGGAAACCCCACAGACACGTGCCGTAGCGATCGTGATAGTAGGCCAGATCCTTCTTGAGCCTCACGAAGGCTATGCCGCACTCGTGATGGAGGGGGTCACTCATTTAAAATCAATTGGCAATCTCAACCCGAACGGTTCCGGACGAATCGATTTCACCGATGACGAGGGCTCCGGGATGAAAGGCAGTGGCCGCTTCGGCCTGAGCGGCGGGAACAATGGCGACCCATCCCCACCCCATGTTGAAGGTGTTGACGGCTTCGGCGTCGTCGACAAAAGCGAGGACTTTCGGTATCGCTCCCAGTTTCCAGCGCGGGATCGTAATCGAGGCGCCCTTTTCGGCGAGAAGTCGCTCGAGATTCTCGGGCAGTCCGCCACCAGTGATGTGGGCCATCGCCTTAATATCGATGGCGTGCTCGCGGAGTCCGGCGAGGACATCGTGATAAAGACGGGTCGGGGCGAGGAACTCGACCCACTCGTCGTCATCGATGAGACCGGGATTGGCCTTGAGGATCTTACGGACGAGGCTCCAGCCGTTTGCGTGAAGCCCGTCGGAGGGATAACCGATGAGCTTGTCGCCGATCTCGATTCGGGTCGGATCGATGAGCTCCGATTTCTCGGCCGCGCCGACGCAGAATCCGCTCAGCTCAATGATGCCGTCAGGGACGATGCCCGGCATCTCGGCGGTCTCACCGCCGGCGAGGATGCAGTCGCAGCTCGCGAGGTGCTCGGCCATGCCCGCGATGAGGCGTTTGATCTTCACCTTGTCGATGCGGCCGATGCCGACGTAGTCGAGGAACATGAGCGGGTCACCTCCGGTCGTGAGGATGTCGTTCACGTTCATCGCAACGAGGTCCTTGCCGGCGATTTCGAGCTGATCGTATTCGAGGAGGAGCTCGAGCTTGGTCCCGACGCCGTCGCATCCGGTCATGATGACGGGATTTTTGTAAGCGCTGAGATCGTAGCTCGCGGCAAAAAGTCCGAAGGCTCCCATGAGCGATCGCTTGCCCTCGGTGCTGCGGCGCAGTTCACCGATGTCGCCGACGAGCGCCGCCGCCTCTTTGATGTCCACGCCTGCGGCCTTATAGGTAAATTCGCTGCTCATTCAGTTCGACTTGGTAATGGATTCATGGAGGGAGCGGAAGAAGTAATAGCCGCTGCCCCGGGTCTCGTCTTCGCCGGTGCCTTTCCAGTCGGGATCGTAGTGATCCTGACGGTGAAGAAATCTCTCGGGGTGAGGCATCAGCCCGAAGACCCTGCCGCTCTCATCCTGTAGACCGGCAATGCGCTCGAAGCTACCGTTGACCTCGTCGCGATAGGTGAGCGCGGCCGCTCCGCCCGAAAGATACCCGGCGGCCTCGGCGGCGTCTTTGGTGACGAGACGTCCCTCGGCATGGGCGATGGGGAACTCGAACTCGGCGGGAAGATGGGTGAGAAAGGGACTCGTCGGAGCGAGATTTTTCAAGGTGACCCACTGACACTGGAAGCGACCGCTCGCGTTTTCGACGAGACTGCCCGAGGGCAGGAGGTCGAGCTGGGTGAGGATCTGGAAGCCGTTGCAGATCCCGAGGATGTAGCCGCCGTTGTCGCGGAAGTCACCGAGGGTCTTGCCGATCTTCTGCTCGGTCACGAGACTGGCGATGCGGCCCGACATGACGTAGTCGCCGTAGCTAAATCCCCCAGACAGGACAACAAGACTGACCCCGACGAGCTTCTCAGGCTTCAGCGCCGAGACAGGAAGCGTCTCCGTGACAAAGCCGACTTCCTCGAGCGCGCGGGCAGTCTCCGCGTCACAGTTGGTGCCGGGAAATTTCAGTAATATTGCGCAAGGCCGTTCTTCCATAGCGATTTGAGATCGGTGAGAGACTCGTTAATGAGGGTTTCTTTGCCCCACTCCACGACAAGGTTCGAGTGGCCGGGGGTGGACCGTCCAAGGGCGGCGAAGGGAAGCCCTTCAAAAAGTTTCGCGACGCGTTCGAGATTTTCGGGGGCGACCTCGATGACGAGACGCGAGGGCGACTCGCCGAAGAGCATCGCCGCTTTCGAGGCGTCGTCGTCCATCGGGAGCGAGCAGAGATCTATTTCGAGACCGCCTTTTCCGGAGAAAGCCGCCTCGGCGAGAGTAACGGCAAGACCGCCTTCACTGACATCGTGCGCGGAGAGGATGAGCCCCTCTTTGACCGCCTCGTAGTACTGGCGATAACACTTGAAGGCCTCGTCAAGCGAGGTCGCAGGGACTTCGGCATTGGCGAGATCGTGACGGCGGGCGAAGACCGATCCGCCGAGAGCGGACTGGGTGTGGCCAATGATCGCGAGAAGACTATCGCTGCGCCGGAGCGAGGCCCCGGTGACATGTTTGGCGTCCTCAATGATGCCCATGCCGCTGATGAGAATGGTCACGGGAATCGAAACGGGGCCGTCCTCGGTCTCGAAGTAATTGTAGAAGGAGTCCTTGCCCGAGACAAAGGGCGCTCCGTAGGCCTCGGCGGCGGCGGCGATGCCTTTGACCGTCTCGACGAGGGCTCCGAGTTCTTCCTCCGCATCGGGATTGCCCATGCAGAAGTTATCGAGGATGGCGAGGCGATCCGGATCGGCACCCGAGGCGACGAGCTGGCGGACACACTCGTCAACGCAGGCCGCTCCCATGGCATAGGGATCGGTCTTGCCCCACTCGGGCAGGATCGCAACGCTCATGGACATGAGGCGTTTGCTGCCGCTGATGCGGAGGACCGAGGCATCCTGCGGGGCGTCGCCCGGGGCTCCCGCGAGGGGTTTCAGGACGGTGTTGCCCTGGACCTCGTGGTCGTATTCGCGAATGATGGGCTCGCGCGAGACGATCGCGAAGTCGGTGAAAAGACCCTTCAACACCTCGCCCAGCTTGGTGAGAACGGGCGCGTCGACCGGACCGGTCTTCTTTTCCCAGCGGGCCTTGAGCTTGCGCACGGGGGCATCGTGAAGCTTCGAACAATCGAGCTGACAGACGGTATTGCCGTGGTGGGTCACCTTGAGAATGCCGGAACCGTCGGCGGTGCCGAGTTCGGTTAGTTCGGTCTCGTAGAGATCGGCGAGCTTGCGCAGTTCGGGCAGAGCCGACTCGTTCACAGCGAGGACCATGCGCTCCTGGCTCTCGCTGATGAAGACTTCCCAGCTGACGAGGCCGGGCTCTTTCAGCTTCACCTGATCGAGGTCGATGACCCCGCCGCATTCTTCGAGCATCTCCCCTGCCGCGCTGGAGTATCCGCCCGCACCGCAGTCGGTGATAAATCCAATGAGGCCCTTGTCGCGGGCCGCGAGGACAAAGTCGGCCGCTTTTTTCTCCTCGATCGGATTCCCAATCTGGACAGCCTGCTGGTCGGACTCGTGGCTTTCCGTGTCGAGCGCGGCGGAGGAAAAAGTCGCCCCGTGGAGCCCGTCGCGACCGGTGCGACCGCCCACAGAGATCACTTTCATGCCCGCCTCGACCTTTTTATTGATGTCCTTGATCGGGATGACTCCGGCCGTGCCGCAGAAGACGAGGGGATTGTAAATGTAGGAATCGTCGAACTGGATCGCCCCGCTGATCGTGGGGATGCCCATACGATTACCGTAGTCACGCACGCCGCGGACCACGCCGCGCATCACGCCGAGCGGATGAATGACATCCTCGGCCTTGATGTGGTCCATCGTGGTGTCGGGCGCACCGAAGCAGAAGACATCGAGCGAACCGATCGGCTTGGCGCCCTTGCCCGCTCCGAGGATGTCGCGGATGACCCCGCCGAGACCGGTGTTGGCTCCGGCGTAGGGTTCGATCGCGCTGGGGTGGTTGTGCGTCTCGGCCTTCAGACAGACCGCGAGATTGTCATCGAGGGTGATGAAACCGGCATTGTCATGAAAGGCGGAGAGGACAAAGCCGGGCTTTTTGTCAAAAATGCGCTGCGAGACGTCGCGGATGTAGGTCTTGAAAAGCGAATCGACCGTCTCGGTCGCGCCGTCGATCTCATGCGTGATCGTGGCACCGAAGATGCGGTGCTTGCAATGCTCGCTCCAGGTCTGGGCAATGACCTCGAGCTCCACGTCGGTGGGTTCGCGCTCCCAGCCGCGATAGATCTCCTGGATCGCGAGCATGTCCTCGCGCGAGAGCGAGAGTTTCATGAACTTGCTCAGTTCGAGCAGCCTGTCACCGTCCAGGTCCGAGATCTTGAGAACGCGGTAGTGATCCGCCGGCGCTTCGGCGATCTGGTCGAGAATTGAGAGAGTCGGAGAATCAGACATTGGCTTGGGTCACATTCCACTGGTGAATCGCTGCGTTGCAGATGTCGCGGACAAAACGGTCCGATTCATCCGCTTTCCCGCCGAAGAGATAAATCCGCTGGCGAATCCTGAGATTTTTCAGCTCGAACCCGGGCTCCGTGATCCCCGCGTAGTAGCGGAGGATGGCCTCTTTCTCGAGGTCGAGAGCGCCCGGCTTCATCCCATAGTCGAGGAAAAAGGTAAAACCTGAAAGCCCTGGATCGTCGCCCTCGTGGAGGTCCTGACTGATCTCATCGAAGAGCGTCCTGCGCACAAAGGCGTCCATGGCGGCACGCTCGCCCTCGAATTCCAGCTCGTAACGGCGGGTCCGACGGAAGGTCAGACCGCTGCTAAGTGGTTCATAGAGAAGGTGGTTGGCGTCACCGGCTTCGATGAAGCGGTCACTGATTTCGTAGGTCTCCCGCATGGATAAAAACAGGGTTTTTCCCGATCTGAGGTTGTTTCTTTTCCTAGGCCGGATTCGTGTCGAGTCAACCGCACATCATGAGGAGATCCCGTTTATTTTCCGTAATCCCTCGAGAACGCCCTTCGCCCGGTAAAATTCGATCTCCTCCCGTCCCGCCTCCGCGAGGGCCTCGCGAACGACGGCGGCGGCCGCCAAACCGGTGATGTAATCACGGATTGCGGCCATTTTCCGCACCTGCAGATCGAGGAAGACGGGATCAACCCCGGGGGTGGCGGCATATTCGCCTTTTTCCTGCCCCGCCTTGAGGATTTCGGTAAAAGCGAGGCCCGCCTTTTGCCCGAGGGCCTTGGCCTCCTTGATGTCCGAGATCCAGTCGTCATGGAGGAGGGCGAAGTAGTCGCGCATCGCCTGCTTATTGTAATGGGTCACCAATCGTCCGCCCTCGACGTCGATGAACATCGTCGCGCGGATCGAGTCGGTGTCGATCGTATCGACAAAGACGAGTTCGTCGCCGTCCTTCGCAAACTCCCATTTAATGTCCCACATCAGCAGCCCGATCTCCTCGACGAGGTGACGCACTGCCCAGGCCCCGAGCACCGCGAGCTTGCCGCTGTCGGCGAACTGCTCCCCGCTGAGACCGCTCATGACGAGGGCCTCCTGCTTGCTCACCATGCGGTCCTCGGGTTCGAACTTGCTCGTGAAATCGCTGACCGGCTTTTCCAGATACTGCCAGGCCTCGAGCGGACGCGAGACGCCGAGCTCGTGCTCGAAGGCCCGCCGCGCCCCCGCGTCCATCGCCGTGTACTTGCGGTAGACCGAACTCGCACTCGTGATTCCGAATCGCACGATATACTCAAGCGGGACGACAAAGCCGTCCTCGTGGCCAAACGGCGAGTAGTCAAAAAGGTGGGCTCCGAGGAAGTTCGTGCGACTCGGCTTCAGGATCTGGTATTTCCGCACGACATTGCAGGCGCTCGGATTCGCCGGGACCCCGCCGCGGCTCACCTCGCCGGTGACGGCGTCGAGCATGCCCTCGTGATGGGTGCGCGCGCCGCGTTCGCAACAGCTCTCGAGCAGGCCCGTGAGCAGGTCGCGGCGGTAGTCCTCGTCCAGCTCGGGAGCGTCGAGGATCGCCTGACGGACCCTCTGCCAGACCGCCGGATCGGCCATTCGACTGTAAAGAACATGACGAAAAAGGGCGCGATTGACGTCATTCCCCTCGATCTCGAAGAGCGCCCCCACGTCAAAGACCGAGCCCCGCGAAGTCGTCTGCGTGACCATGATGGAGTCGTCTCCCGGCACCGCGAAGAGGCGCTGGACCGAGCCTTCATAAAAGGGCTCACGGAGATCGGCGGGGGAAATGGTCTTCACCCCGTGGATCAAAGCGACGGCAGTGGACTTGTCACGCGAAAAAAGCGGGAAACTTCCGCTTCATCCCCGCGTCACCTTGATGATTTTACCCCCCTCGATCTCAAAATTCACGCGGTCCTCACGATAATCCATCGTCACGGGACGAGGCTCACCATCGACGGCGACAACCCGATGGCCGAGGCGGCGCCGGTCCGCGAGCTTTCCTCCCGCCTCCCCGCTGAGACCTAGAAAATCGTCATCCGATTCGCCCGCCCGGGTGTTACCTGCCGTCGGCGAGGGCGGCTCCGGTGTCCCTGGCCCCATGGACTCTTCTTCGCGGCAGGCACTCGTGAAGACGAGCGCGACGAGGAGAAATGTTCCGAAAATTCCGCCGTGGCAGTTCCGATTGATGTGCATGATTTGATAACGATTTCGGCCGACATTTCTTGAGACGATTTTCAGGCGGCGGATTTTACGGGAGCAAAAGCCCGGGTGAAAAGACTGCGCGGCAGATGGCGAATGCCCTCGAAACGCAGATCTACTCAAGACGCCGTCCCTTCGTCTCGGGCGCGAACCATACGAGGAACATGCCGACAATGTAGATCCCGCAAAGGGCCGAGTAAGCATTGGCCGAGCTACCGAAGGCATGGACGAGATTGGCGATCTGGAGCCCCCCGATCGCGGCAATAATCCGACCGACGTTAAAGCAGAAACCTTGCCCGGTTGCCCTGACCGAAGTCGGGAAGAGTTCCGGGAGATAAAGAGGGAAAAATCCGTAGAAACTCGCCGTGATGCCACCCATGAGGAACGCGGTCGTAAAAAACCAGGGATTGATCACCGCATTCGTCTGGTAAAAAAGCAAAGCGGCCCCGAGAGCGGCGAAACACATGATGAGGTAGGTAACTCGGCGATTCAGCCTGTTCGCGAGGAAAGGAGCAAAAAAGGTAAAAATGATCGCCCCCACCGATGTCGCCATCTGGGTCCATTGGGCGACATTGGTATAACCGTTGGGATCAAGATCTGCCGAAGTCGACCACTTCGCGGATTGTTGAGCTGCCCCCCACGTGCCGAGGAGGGCGATTCCGGCCAGGCTTGCACCGAGAAGAAGATTCCGGCGGATGTGGTGCTGGCTAAGCTCGCTCATCGATCCGGCAATACCGGCACGGACGAGGTAGCGTCTCACCGGAAGGAGAAACCCCCACGCCACGACGGCAAATCCGATCACGGTGATCACCGCCGAGACCGGCGTCGTGAGACCGGCTTCGATTCCCATCGGCGACCAGCACCAGATGATCCCCATCGCCACGACGGCTCCGATAAAGACACCTTTGAGATCAGGGGTGCTCCAGTGCGAGGTAGTGCCGGAGGCCTTCTCTTCCTCCCACTTGTCGGACTCGGGCACATACATACGGATCAGGAAGATAACGAGCGCCGGCAGGGCACCCGAGAGCATGAGGAAGCGCCAGGCTTGGTGGTCGAGGAGCCATCCGGCGAGTTCTTCACTCCCGCCAAGGGCAAGCGTCCAGGCACGCATCGTCTCAATGAAGGTATTCATCCCGAGACTGAGTAGTGCGACGAGGAGGTAGCCGATGTTCGCCGCCGCCCCGATCGCCCCGGCAACCAGTGCCCGGTTCCCCCTTGTCCACAGTTCATTAACGAGGGCAACCCCCAGAGCCCACTCGCCGCCCATCCCCAGTGAGGCGATAAATCGCAGGATCGCGATATGCCAGACCTCGGTGGCAAATCCGCAGAGCCCCGTGAAAATGGCATACGTGAAGATACTGATGGCCATGGCTTTCACCCGACCGATCCGGTCACCGAGCCAACCGAAGAGAACGCCGCCGGTGGCGGCACCGACGAGAAAGGTGGCTATAATAACGCTGAACCAGCGGTCGAGCGAAGCGTTGATCTCCTCCGGCGATATCGTCCCGGCAAGGAGATCCTGTAAGGCCGGTTTACCGATGAGAGGGAAAAGTCCCATCTCATACCCGTCGAACATCCAGCCGAGGAAGGCGGCGAGCAGGGCCATGTTGCGACCGCGGTTCGAGGGCGACTTAACAGGGAGGGACGCGTTTGAGCTCATGAACGGGTAGAAAAGCAGGATCGCTCCCCGAGTCACCTCTTTTTCTTCGCCGCCCCGTGGCGCAGATAAGGCGGATCACCCGGAAGAGGAGGGTCAGAGCTTCACCGCGCGTTTTCGCCACTCCTGCCCGGTCATAAAAATCAGCGTTACCCCGGTGATCGGAAGAATAAAATACAGCATCGCCGTGCGCAGTGTTCCGAGCGCTTCGTGATTGGTGGCGGTGAAAATGAGGTAAACGACGTAAACGACATAAAAACCAAGAAAAGCGACCCCGTTCCCCCGGGTGATCCGGTAGCCGACGAAGAAGACAGGGAAGCACGCCACTGCCACGGCGATCATCACAGGGATGTCAAAACGCAGCGCGGCTGCGGAGATGGCAATTCCGGACGGCGCGACGATGGCACTGAGGCCGACCACGGAAAGAATGTTGAAGAGATTGCTCCCGACGGCATTCCCGACCGCGATATCACGTTCCCCCCGGAGCGCGGCGACGATCGAGGTGGCCACCTCGGGCATAGAGGTGCCGGCCGCTACGATCGTAAGACCGATGATCAATTCCGAGACCCCGAAGGACTCGGCAATGGCGACGGCGCTGTCGACGAGCCACTTGGACCCCAGCATCAGTCCGGCCAACCCGACGAGGATGAGCCCTGTATTTTTAAACCAGTTTCCGGTATCCGCCCCCCCGAACTCTTTCGCATACTCCGCTTCCACCTCGGCGTTCTTCTCCCGCCGGCTCTGCCGGATCAGAAAGACAGTGTAAGCGATCGCTCCCGAAAAAAGAATGATGCCGTCAAGACGACCTATCCTGCCGTCGTAACCGAGGGCAAAAAGGAGGAAAGAGACACCAATCATCACCGGTACATCGAAGCGCACCAGTTGCTGCGCGACGATGAGCGGCACAATCAGGGCGGAGAGACCGAGGATGACGAGCACGTTAAAAATATTACTCCCGACGACATTGCCGACCGCGAGGTCAGCCTGCCCCTTAAACGCAGACATCACACTCACGGCGAGTTCGGGGGAACTCGTCCCGAAAGCGACCACCGTCAGACCCACAACGAGAGGGGAAATCCCCGCCGCCGTTGCGATGCGGGAGGCGCCCCTCACGAGGAGCTCAGCCCCCCAGATGAGCAAAACCAAACCTGCGACGAGAAAGAAAACAAGAGGAAGTGTCATTTACAATGGGAGGCGACCCGCCCCGGACGATCCGCGGAAAGATGGCAAAGAGGGAGTAATCGATTGAGAAAAATTTTCAATCGAATTGCCGACGCGACAAGGCCGGAACAGGAATAAATATCCGGATGCCGGGAAGTCCGCCTTCTCCTTCATTTGGCAAAACGGAAGCGCCACGGGAGGAGGAGCTCAAAAGGAACCGCCTCGCCTTTTGAAAGCCCGTCCGCCCCCCTGCCTCCGTCGAGCAGCACCAGAAGGCCGGGCGCGGAAAATTCGCTGATGACCTGACGGCAAAGCCCGCAGGGTGCCCGTCCCCCGAGATCGGCCTGGTCAGCCGCATCGGTCGAGATCGCAACGATTCCCAGCGATCGGTGCCCGGCAGCCACCGCAGCCGAGATTGCCGTCCGCTCCGCGCAGAGAGTCGCCCCATAGCTGGCGTTTTCGACATTCGCCCCGGTAAAAATACGCCCGTCCATCCGCACCGCAGCCCCCACCCGAAAGCCGGAGTAGGGCGCATACGCCCGCTCTCTCGCCTCGCGGGCCCCTTCAAGAAGTAGAGCGAAACTTTCCGCGAGCTCGATCAAAAAATCGCTCTGAGACAGACCGAGGCATCTCCAGCGCACTCCAGCGACCGCAAGGGGGAATTCGGGGAGGGGGTCCATCGAGTTTGATTAATCGCCCATCAAATTTTCCACCAGGATGCTCTGCACCACCGAATAGAGCTCATATTGGGCGAAAAGGAGAAGGCGCTCCTCGTCCATCGCCGACACCCCCGAACGGCGGAGCAAAAGCCGCTCCTCCGCATCGGCGAGATCATATTCCTCGTTCATCAGGAGACGCGCCTGATTGAGCGTGCTATACCACGGCTCCGTGTGCCCGCGAGGAACAACGACCCGGTGGAAAAGAGGCTCGGGCAGCGAGGCATCCACTTCCACGGAATCATGATCCGCCAGCTCCCCTTCGGCAAAGTCCGGGAAAGGGACCACCCGGGCGTTCTTGAGATCTTTTTCAACCACCAATCGATCCCGGGCGAAGGATTCTTCCAGCTCGGGCCGGATTAATTCGTCCCAGTCCTCGATCTGCGACAGCGTACTCTCATCCGCGATAACTTCCTCCGAAAGAGGAGAGGGATACAGCCGCTCCCTCGCCCCGGCACCGAATCCGGTCCCTTCGGCCACCGAAGGCAGGTCACGGATGAGTTGCCATTCTGCGGGCGACAGAGCATCGAGGACCCAAATATCTTCTGCGAGGATGAATCTCATGATACGGAGCGCGGGACGCCGGGGGCGGCCTATGGCACCATGAACCCCGAACTCTCCACGATACGGAAAGGCAGGCGAGTCTCCACTAAAATCAGCTGGTTTACCTCTTCCTTTTCTTGGATGACGCTTTTCGCTTATTGGGCTACAAGTTTGAAAATAAGCGCAAATTTACAATTCGCGATTGCGAAATTAGAAAATTATGCGACAGTTGGGAACAAAATTTTGCTTCTAAAGCAGCTTTTTATCTGGTTTTTACGAAAATTATAATTAATTTAGTTGCCTAAACCTCTCAGTTAGTATTAAATTACCATCACTTCCATATTTACTAAAATCTCAAAGAGGTCACATCATGCAAATCACTGAAGACAAAACAATCGAAGTCGATCAAAACGCCGACCGTCTGGCCGACTTTATCATGTTTGCCCAGCGCTCCTTTCTACTTGATCTGTCGAAAGAGCTCAACAAGGGCAATATTTCCTATGCGCAGTTTTTCCTGCTCGGTTACCTCGCCAACGAGGACTACCTGACGATGACCGACATCTCCAAGAAGATGGGCCATTCGACTGCCGCCGCCACCGGCCTGGTCGATCGCCTTGAGAAGCTCGGTTACGTCCAGCGTCTCCACGCCGCCGACGACCGCCGCAAAGTCATGGTCCAGATCACCCGCAAGGGAATCGAGATGGTCGGGCATCTCCGCAACCTCATCGCCGACAGCATCTCCGTGGTGATGGCTGCTCAGGAAAACGGAGAAGACGAGAGCGTCCAGCCCGTCTACTCCCAGTTGCGGGAGTTCATCGCTTCGCGCTAAGCCGCGCCGTCCTCCTCTCAAGGAAACGGAAACACGATGCCGGCCTGATCGGGCTAACTCGCTTCGCCTCCAACCGATTTCGAAGAACGCCCCCGCCGAAAACGGGGGCGTTTTTTTAGTTTCCCCAAAGGACGCTTCGGAGGGGGCGGACGCCCCTCTCACTCCACCGCATAGAGATAGGCGTCGCTGCGGAAGTAGATCCGACCGCTGGCGAAGGCGAGTGAGGCATTGGTGTGCTGGTTCGCATCGACGGGATTGGTGGCGAGAACCTTCATTGCCCGGGGATCCGGGTCGATGAGGTAGGTCGTGCCCTTCGTGTCGTTCACGTAGAGCGTTTTCCCGATCAGATTCATCGAACTCCAGCTGTTCGCACTGAGCCGCTCGCGCCAGAGAATCTCACCAGTCGCGACGAGGCTGCACTGCATCACGCCCGGCTCGTTGAGCAGGTAGAGATGATCCCCGATGATCTGGCCCGATCCGATGCGCTGCGGGTTCTGATTTTTTCCTTTCGGCGGATCCGCCCAGAGGCGATGAGAACTCGTGAGATCGCCTGTTTCAGTCGCCGTCGGCAGCTTTACGCCAAGCCCGGGACCACCGTAGCCGCAGAAGTAGAGCGCTCGCCCGCCGCCGACCATCACGTTCGTGTAGCAGAGATCGCTGAGACCGGCGACACGCCAGAGCTCCCTGCCTGTTTTCGGATCAAAACTCGTTAAAAAGCCGGGCAGACCGAGGAGCATCTCGGACCGACCGCCGTTATCGATCAGCAGCGGAGTCGCCCACGATCCCTTGAACTGCTTCGCATCGGCGCTCTCGAATTCATCAAGTTCCTGCTTCCAGAGGACCTCGCCGTTCTTTTTATTCAGGGCAACGAGGCGCTGGACCGGGCCGGGGCCGGCATGGACAAAAAGCCCGTCACCGCTCAGGACCGGACTCGCCGCGTGGGGACCCCAGATGTGGCGGTAGTCGCTTCCCAGGTCACGGTTCCATTTTTCGTTCCCGTCGAAGTCGTAAGCGTGGAGTCCGGCGTTCCCGTGCCAGGCGAAAACGAGAGTGCCATCCGTGACCGGCGAGGCGGGGCAATGCGGATTAGTCTTGTGGGTCTCTTCAGCCTTTCCATAGTCGATCGTTTTCTTCCAAAGCATCTTTCCGTCCTTGGTGTCGATACAAAGCAGCGAACGCAGGCGACCTTCGTTTTCCGACTGGGTCAAAAACAATCGCTCCCCCGAGACAATGGGCGAGGAATTGCCCCGGTCAGGCAGGTCGATCCTCCACGCGATGTTTTTGCTCGCCGTCCACTCGGTCGGGTAGTTCGGGACATCCGAGACTTTTCCGTCCCCGTTCGGTCCCCGCCACGAGGGCCAGTCGTTCGCCGCTGCGGAGAGTGAAAAGGCGAAAAGGAGGGCTGAGAAAAGGGGGCGAGGTTGCATGGCGGTCCTGATCTGACAAGGTTGGTTCAGTGATTAAACCCTGCTGAGTCAGAGAAGTTTTGGCAATCACGTGATCGGGGCACGGCGTTCATGAAGGCAGGGCTTGATCATTCGGAGGAAAGATCACCTCTTTGTGATGTTAGGAAGACGGCTGCGGTTCAAGATCTCCGATACGACTTCCCCAAAATCGAAGCCTGGCTCGCCGGGGGAGAGGACATCGTCATCAGGAAGCATTCCAAGCCGATCGCGCGGTTGTCTGCCGATGTCTCGGGGAGTCAGTCGATACCGCCCCATCCGGATTATGAAGCTGAAGCACGGCTGGAAAAAACCTGGGGAGATCGATTTTTTACAAACAAGGCGGTCGCCTGTCGCCACGGCCGAGCATCTAAGGGCTACCCACTTTCTTACCTTCAACGAACGCCAGCGGAAGCTCGCCCGCCATGCCGGACTTGAAGTTCCGCTTTGATGGAGGCTTTCCCTTCGCCGTTTCCGCGCCCCTTGACGGCTTGTCGCCGATTGTGGAAACTTGCGCCCGTGATGGGTGCGTTTTCTTTCAGCTATTTCCCGATCTTTTTTGTCCTCTGGGCGGCTGGCACCATTGCCCGTGGAACGGAGATCGATTTTGAAAAGGATATACGGCCCGTCCTCGCCGAGAAATGCATGCTCTGTCATGGGCCTGATGAAATGCAGGCGGGGCTGCGTCTCACCGGGATCGAACACGCCACCAAGTTGCTCAAGTCAGGCCTCCGCGGCATCGTTCCGGGCGAACCCGAGGCGTCCGAGGTGCTGCACCGCATTCGTGCGACCGATCGTGACGAAATCATGCCCCCACCCGGGAAGGGCGAACCGCTCACGGAGGAGGAGGCGGCAAAGCTCGAGCAGTGGATCGCCGGCGGGGCAGTTTGGCCGAAGCACTGGGCTTATGCGGGACTGAATTCCCCCGCCGTGCCGCTCCTGAAAGGTCCCTCGCGGGTGAGGAATCCTGTCGATGCTTTTGTCCTCGAACGTCTCGCGAAAGAAGGTATCACCCCCTCCCCCGAGGCGGACGATATTACCCTGATCCGTCGTCTTTTTTATGACCTCGCCGGTTTGCCCCCGACGCTGGAGCAGCTCGCGACTTACCGGGCGGCGATCGCTGCAGACCGCGAAGCGGGCCTGGCGAAGTTGGCCGATGATCTCCTCGCGAGTCCGGCCTTCGGAGAACGCTGGGGGCGTCACTGGCTTGACCGCGCCCGCTACGCCGACAGCGACGGCTTTGAAAAAGACAACCATCGGCCTGACGCTTGGCGCTACCGTGACTGGGTCATCGCCGCGATCAATGCCGACATGCCGTTCAATCAGTTCACGATCGAGCAGTTTGCGGGAGACCTCCTCGAGAACGCGACGCCCGAACAGGTCCTCGCGACCGCCTTTCATCGGCAAACCCTGACAAACACCGAAGGCGGGGTTGATAAAGAGCAGTGGCGCGTCGCCGCGGTGATGGATCGCGTCGAGACGATGGGCGCGGTTTGGATGGGGCTCACTCTCTCCTGCGCCCGTTGCCACACGCACAAGTATGACGAGATCACCCACGCCGAGTATTATCAGCTTTTCTCCTACCTGAACAACGGCGACGAGACGACGGCGAAAGTGCGCGAATCGGATGAGGCGTGGGCCCGCTACGAGAAAGCCCTCGCCGCGCATGCCGAAGCCGGGAAAAATCTCGAGGCAGCCGTCGCCGCTGCGCGAACGGAGCTGGATAGCCGACTCGGTGAATGGGAGACACGCCTCAACGGATGGCTGGCCGAAGCGACGACCGTTGCCGGACCGGTCTTAGCGCCGATCACGGTGGAAGGATTCGCCGCGCCCAAAGGAGTGCAGTTTTCCCTGGAAAACGATAGTTCCGTCCTCGTCGGCGGCACAAATGTCCCGACCGCGACTTACACGATCACCGCCAAACTTCCCGCCGGAAAGCTCTCGGGCCTGCGTCTTGAGGTGCTCCCCGATCCCGGCCTTCCAAAGGAGGGTCCCGGTCGTGCGCAACACGGCAACTTTGTCCTCAATCGGGTGGGGCTTTCGATAAAAGGCTACCCGCGCAATCCCATCCGGTTCGGAGACGCGGCGGCGGACTATTCCCAGGAAGGCTGGGCCGTGAGCGGGCTCCTTGATGACAACGCCCGCGCCGGCAAGGACGGCACCGGCTGGGCCGTCGGCGGCGGCATAGGGAAAGCCCACCACGCCGACATCGGATTCGCCGAACCGGTCGTCATCACCGAGCCGACTGAATTCACCCTGCAACTGATCCAGAACTACGGCGAGCAGCACACCATCGGGCGCTTCCGTCTCTCGGCGATGATGACTCCGACCAAACTGGTCGTGCCCGAGTCCGTGCGAGTCGCCCTATCCACTCCCGTCGATCAGCACACCCCTGACAGGCGCACCACGATCCAGCGTCACGTCGAGCGGCTCGATGCAAAAACGTGGCCGCTCCTTGCGCAACAGACAGCCCATGCGGCGAAGCGTCCCGTCGCTCCCGAGATGGACGTGCGGGTCATCGCGGAGCGTCGCAGCGACCGGCGCAAGACCCACATTTTCAAAAGAGGGGAGTTCAAGGAACTCCTCGACGAGGTGCAGCCTGCGACACTTTCCGTGCTTCCGCCGGTTCGCCACCGGGGAGAGCAGGGGGACAGGCTCGATCTCGCCCGCTGGCTCGTCGGAGGCGAAAATCCGCTCCCGCCCCGTGTCATCGCCAATGATGTCTGGGCACAGCTGTTCGGGACCGGGCTTGTCCCGACGCCCGACGACTTCGGCGTGCGCGGCGACCGGCCTTCGCATCCGGAACTGCTCGAGTGGCTCGCCGGGGAACTGATTCGCAACGGCTGGTCGCGTAAGTCGCTCATCCGCACCATCGTCCTCTCGGGAACCTACCAGCAGGCCTCCGATCACCGTCCCGAATTGCTTGATCGCGATCCGAAGAACACCCTCCTCGCCCGGCAGAATCGGTTCCGCGTCGAGGCCGAGATCGTTCGGGACCTTTCGCTCGCCGCTTCGGGACTGCTCTCGTCGAAAGTGGGAGGACCCAGTGTCTTCCCGCCCATCCCCGCCGGCGTCGCCGACGTGAATTACAATTCTGCCTTCAAGTGGAACCTCAGTGAAGGCGAGGATCGCTATCGTCGCGGTCTTTACACCTATTTTAAACGCACCGCCCCGCACCCGGGCCTGATGACTTTCGACTGTCCCGACTCCAATGTCACGACCCTGCAACGGGCACGTTCGAACACCCCTCTCGCCGCGCTCATCACCTTGAACAGCGAGAGTTTTGTCGAGACCGCGCAGGCTCTGGCCCGACGGGTTCTGGCGGAAAACCCTTCGGCTGATGATTCCGCGCGCATCGAACACGCCTTCCGCCTCTGTCTCTCCCGCGAGCCCGAACCTGCCGAGCGGGACCGGCTCGCGAGTCTGCTCGAGGATTCCCGCGCCTGGTATCGCGACCGTGGCACCGAAGCCGCGGAATTGGCGGGAGAAAAACTCCCTCCCGGTCTCTCCGCAAACGAAGCCGCCGCCTGGACCTCGACGGTGCGGGTGCTGCTGAATCTCGATGAATTTTTGACGAGAGGATAAGTTGATCTGTATTCCCATGAACCCTTCCCTCATCCAGCGTACCCGCCGCGAGTTCCTTACCACCTCGGCCAGCGGCCTCGGCGGGATTGCCCTTGGTTCCATCCTCGCCGACGACGGAGTCCTCAATGCCGCATCGGCGGCAGATCCGGCCGCGTTTGCCGAGGCGACAGGGCACGGGGAAGCGAAGGCGAAAGCCTGCATTTTCATCTTTATGGAGGGCGCTCCCTCGCAGCTCGATCTGTTCACCCCGAAACCGAAGCTGAACGAACTCCACGGCCAGAGCCTGCCCAAGTCCATCCTCGACAAGGCACGCTTCGCCTTCATCCAGCCCGAGACCGCGACCCTGATGGGGTCGCCGCGGAAGTGGAAAAAGCACGGCCAGTGCGGCATGGATTTCTCAGACCTGCTTCCCCATCTCGCGACTTGTGCCGACGACCTTCTCATGGTGCGCTCGCTCCACAGCGAGGAGTTCAATCATCACCCCGGGCAGCTTCTCATGCAGTGCGGCGTATCGCGCTTCGGGATGCCGTCGATGGGATCGTGGATCAATTACGGACTCGGCTCGGCCTCCCGAAATCTCCCCGGCTACGTCGTCCTGAACGCCGGGCGCGGCGGGTCGGGCGGATCGACGCTCTGGACCTCGGGCTTTCTCTCAACCAAGTATGCCGGTGTTCCCTTCCGCAACGAGGGAGAACCGGTTTTGAATCTGGCGAACCCGAAAGGTCTCTCCCCCGGGATGCAGCGGGCCGGGCTCGACGCCCTGCGCGATCTCAATCAGGCCCGCTATCAGGAAATACACGATCCCGAGATCGCGAGCCGCATTGCCAGCTACGAGCTCGCCAATCGCATGCAGACCGCCGCTCCGGAGTTGGTGGATCTGTCAGGGGAAACCAAAGCCACCCTCGACATCTACGGCGTCGATCGGCCCGAGCCGCCCGGCGACGGATTCCGCGGCACGCTTCCCGGCTTGCGCACCTACGACACCTTTGCCCGCAACTGCCTTCTCGCCCGCCGCATGGTCGAGCGCGGGGTGCGTTTCATCAACATCATCCACGCGAGCTGGGACCAGCATTCCGAGCTCGATAAAAATCTCGCCTACAATGCCGGCGCGGTGGATCAGCCCATTGCCGCCCTCATTAAGGACCTCAAACAGCGCGGGCTCCTCGACTCGACCATGGTCGTGTGGGGATCCGAGTTCGGGCGAACGCCCCTCGGCGAGAACCGCCCCGGACGCGACTCCAACACCGGTCGCGATCATCACCCCAACGCCTTCACCATGCTGATGGCCGGAGGCGGCCTCAAAGGGGGCCACATCTATGGCGCGACCGACGAAATCGGCTGGTTCGCAACCGAAAACCCCGTCCCCATCAATGACCTTCACGCCACTCTTTTACATCAGTTCGGGCTTGATCATTTGAAGCTGACCTACCGCTTTCAAGGCAGAGATTTCCGCCTCACCGATGTCGGCGGGAAGGTCGTGCACGACTGGATCGCCTGAGACTCGCTTACTTCACTCTCAGGTCGAGGCATTTCAGTTGATCCTGCCCGCGCATAATGAGTCGACCGTCGGCGAGGGCCATCGGTGACCAGTATTTGAAGTCGGGCATTTTGATGACTTCACGACCGGCCGCGACCTGCTTGGCGACATCTTCATCGACCTCGGCCTTTTTGCCGAAGACGTCGGTCATGGCGACTTCCTTGTATCCTTCGGGCGAGGGCTTGACGGAACGCAGGTAGCCGACTTCGCCGTCCTGAATGAGAAGGTGCCCATCGACGAGGATCATGTTGCCGCGCCCCATGAAGGGCTTGTCGCCGGTCTGCCAGATCGTTTTCCCGTCGAAGTCGAGACACATGAGACCGCCGGTCTTGCGGGCCTCGCCGTTGTGGTTGGCGTTTTCATTGGCGAGCAGGTAGATATGATCGCCGATGACGAAGGGCGGGTGAACCTGAGTGCCCTGGGGCAGCGCGAAAACTTTCTCAACCTTCCACTCCTCGCCGCTCTTCGTGACGCGCACCATGCAACTACCGTCGCCGTAGCCGCCCGTGAGAAAAACAAGTTCCTCGGTCACCTTGGTCGGGAAGGGAATGGGGATACTGTTAAAATAAGCGTCCGTCTTCCACAGCACCTTGCCCGTTTCCGGCGCGACGCTGATGGTAGTGCCGAGTTTGAGCTCGCCTTCCCGCTTCGTCGCCACGAAGACGGCCTGCTCGACTCCGTGGAGCGTCAGCACGGCGGGGTTCGAGTGGGAATCACCGAAGCCCTCCGTTTTCCAGAGCTCTTTCCCGGACCTGCTATCGAGGCCGATGAGGCCGGTCTCGGCGGCCATCGCGGGCACGATGATGACATCGCCTACTTTCACGACGCTCTGGGCCCAGCCCCATTTCGGGGGGGCGGCTCCATATTGATCCTGAATCGAGACGATCCAGTCGGCCTTGTGAGTTTCACGATTGATGCGGAAGACCTGGCCGAACCCGCCAACAAAATAAACCGCGTCATCCTCCACAAGCGGGACCCCGCGACTGCCGGGGAAAGGAAGTTTTCCGGGGAATTCGAAGGAGTAACTCCACTTTTCGCTGCCGTCCTCAAGGGAGAGGCAGAGCAACTTATCGCTCACGTCCGAATCACGATCGACGAGGAAAACGTCGCCGCCCTTGATCGCCGCCCCGCCGAATCCTTCGCTGAGGGATTTTCCCCAGACGACGGGTGGTGAGTCGACTTCCCACTTGGAAAGATTCAGCCCGGTCGCGCCGGAGATCCCGGCACGGGTCGGCCCCTGAAACTGAGGCCAGTCGTCGGCAAAAGAGACCCCGGTGAAAACGAGGAGCGAGAGTAGAGGAAGGCAGAATTTCATCGTCGGGGAGGATGCCAAAACCGGCCCCGCAGTGCAACCGTGGAATAGACAGAATCACGCCACCCGAACGGGCCATGGACCGCTTCCGGCCCGCCGCCTAATAACTTCTTCGCATGTGGCTGGGCAGGATATTCATCTCCTCCCGATACTTGGCGACGGTTCGTCTGGCGATTTTGATCCCGCGTTTCTCCAGCTCCTCGACAAGACTTTTGTCGCTGTAGGGCTTTTTCGGATTCTCCGCACTGATCATCTCGCCGAGGGTCTGCTTCACGCTGGTATTGCTGAGCGATTCGCCGTCCTCGGTCTCGTAGCCGGTCGTGAAAAAGTATTTCATCTCGTAGACCCCGTGCGGCGTCGCGATGTATTTACCCGAGACGGCCCGGCTCACGGTCGTCTCGTGCACCCCGACTTTTTCGGCAATCTGGGCCATGTTCATGGGCTTCAGCCGCGAGGGGCCGTCCTCAAGGAATCCCTCCTGCCGCGCCACGATCTCGGTCGCGATCGCCTGAATCGTCTGCTGACGCTGGTGAATGCTTTTAATAAGAAATTTTCCAGCCCTGATTTTATCGCGAATGTAAGCCCGGGCCTCGCGTCCGCTCCCGCTCGCCATGAGATCCTTGTAGGCATTGCTGATGCGGAGCCTCGGGATCTGCTCGCTGTTCATCGAGACGAGCCATTCGTCGCCGATGCGCTCGACGGTGACGTCGGGAGTGACGTAAGTATTGGTATCTTCCCCGAAGCGGCTCCCCGGGCGCGGGTCGAGCGTGGCGATGAATTCGGCGGCCTTGGTAATCTGCTCGGGCGAAACGCTCAGCTTCTTGGCAATCTGCGGGTATCGCTTCCGCGCGAGATCGTCGAGATGATGATCGATGATGCGGTATTCGAGGCTGTGATGTTTGCCGAGCCGCTCGAGCTGGATGAGGAGACAGTCGCGCAGATCGAGTGCGCCAATCCCGACCGGGTCAAAACTCTGAACGAGCGCCTTGGCCGATTCCAGATCCTCAATCGGGATGCCCATGTCAAAGCAGAGATCCTCCAGACTGACCTGAAGAAATCCATTTTCCCCGATATTCCCGATCAGCATCGCGGCGAGCTCGCGTATCTTCGGGGGGATCTCAGCGAAGCTGAGCTGGTTCATGAGATGATCCTGAAGGGTGATCGGTTCGACGATGGAATCCATCACAAACTGATGACGCTCATCGGCGTCGTCCCGCTTGGGCGAACTGATGCGTGACTGGGTCATGTACTCGCGCCATTCCTCGTCGAGCTGGGAGAGCTGGGCGAACTCGCGGTCGAACTCCTCGTCCTCGGAGTTCGAACCCGCCTCCTCAAGGGAAATATCAGTGGACTCCTCCTCAAGGGTGGGGTTCACCACAAGCTCCTGCTGAACGAGCTGGCGCAGCTCCAGCGTCGGGGTCTGGAGCAGTTGCAAGCTCTGCTGCATCTGCGGTGCAATAGACTGATGCTGCAGAAGGGACTGGGATTGATCGAACCGCTGCTCGGGCATAGTCGGGGCGTTTTCACCTGGGGGTGACCGACCTTAGCACATTTCGAACCATTCCTCAGTAAATTCTATTTTTTAATTCGAATCGCAAAATTGTCCGGGCGAACTCCCGCGTTTGCGATCTCCGGAATCGGAAATAAAAGCGGCACCTCCGTGACCGACGGCGTAGACTCTCCAGTGAAACGACGGGGCACACGCCCTCCCTGTCAGCCGCCCCCTGTCTTGCCTGCTTACATCCACAACCTCGAGAGGTCCGTCCCCGATCACTCGCACTCCCAGGAGAGCCTCTCCGCCTACCTTCAGGATCAACTGACCGATCCGAAGTCCCGCCGTCTCGCGGCACGGGCCTTTCGCCAGTCGGGAATCGCGACTCGCCACACCGCGACCGGGCGTTTTTTCGACTGCGCCCCCTTCGACAGTGAAGGTCAGGCCACCACTGCCGCGCGCAACGCCGTCTACGCGACCGAATCCCGGCGCCTTGCCACCGCTCTCGGGGAAAAAATCCTCTCCCTTCCGGGTGCCACGCCCCGGGAGGAAATCACCCATCTCATTTTCGCGACCTGTACCGGTTTCGTAAATCCCGGACCGGACTTCTTTCTTGTGCGCGACCTCGGCCTCCGGGAATCGGTGGAACGTTACACCCTCGGCTTTATGGGATGTTACGCCGCTTTCCCCGCACTGCGCATGGCGGCCCAATTCTGTGAAGCCGACCCCGTAGCGCGTGTCCTCATTGTCTGCCTCGAACTCTGCAGCCTCCACTTTCAGATCAACAATTCCCCGGACTCCATCATCGGGAACACCGTCTTCGCCGACGGTGCCGCCGCCGCCCTCGTCAGCTCGGAGCCGCCTCCATCGGGAAAACACTATCGACTCGATACCTTCAACACCGCCACGATCCCGGAAGGCGAATCCGCCATGGCCTGGACGATAGGAGACTCCGGATTCGACCTCGTCCTCTCCAGCTACGTCCCGAAAGTGATCTCGGCAGCGCTCGGCGCCCTCCTCGCCCGCGCGGGCGTGGACCTCACCGGCATCTCCCGCTACGCCGTGCACCCCGGCGGCAAGGCCATTCTCGACCGTGTCGTCACCGCGCTTGACCTTCCTCCGAATTCCCTCGATGCCTCGCGCGCGGTTCTTCGGGACTACGGGAACATGAGCAGCGCCACGATCCTCTTTGTCCTGATGGAGCTCCTCGCTTCGACGGAGAAGGGGGAAAAAGTCCTCGCGATCGCCTTCGGACCGGGCCTTACCGTCGAAACGGCGGGGCTCACGGCGATGGGGTGAACCGTTTCCCCTTCCGGATCGCCCTGGAAAAGGCGGCTTAGTTTCCGTCGAGCATCCGGCCGATTCCACCGAGGACACTGCCTTCGCCCTGATCTTTCCCGCCCATCGAGGGAGCGGAGCGGATGATGCGGTCGGCGAGACGGGAAAAAGGCAAACTCTGCAACCAGACGCGGCCGTGCCCGCTCAGGGTCGCAAGAAAAAGGCCTTCCCCCCCGAAGAACATGGATTTCAGGTTCCCGGCGCGCTCGATGTTGTATTCTATCCCCGGTGAAAAAGCGACGATGCAGCCGGTATCGACCCGCAGTTTTTCCCCCTTGAGCTCGCGCTCAACAATGGTCCCGCCAGCGTGGACAAAAGCCTTACCGTCGCCTTTCAGCTTTTGCAGGATGAACCCCTCCCCTCCGAAAAATCCGGCCCCGAGTCGGCGGTTGAAGGCGATCGTGACCTGAGTGCCGTAGGCGGCGCAGAGAAAGGAATCCTTCTGACAGGTGATCTCGCCGCCCACTTTCGAGAGATCGATAGGAATGATTTTTCCCGGAAACGGAGCCGCGAAGGCCACACGCCGTTTCCGGCTGCTCCCCGAATGGGTGAAGTGGGTCATGAAGAGCGACTCGCCGGAGAGGGCGCGCTTCCCCACGGCGAGGAGCTTGCCCATAACGCCCTCGGAGGGATTGGATCCATCGCCCATCTTCGCGACGAAAGTGATGTCGTCCTCCATGTAGTTCATCGCGCCCGCCTCGGCGATGACGGTCTCGCCCGGATCGAGCTCCACCTCGACGATCTGCATGTCATCACCGAAAATCTCGAAATCGATCTCATGCGAGCGCTGACCCATCGGCGGCGCGCTCTGCGGAATCGCCGGAGGCCCCGATGAGGCCGGATCTCCGCCAAAGAGCGACGGCATCATCTCCTGGGCCGCAGCCCAGTTCGCCATGCCCGGGCTCCAGACCCGGGTCTGCGGGGTGATTGTGCCCTTAGCGATGAGGCCGGGGATCTCCGCCTCGCTGACTTGGAATTGTTCGTTGGCTGAGATCGCGTAGTGCCAGGTTTTCATATTTTTTTTGGGAGAGGATAGAATCTTTTCCCACAGGATCAAAGCGCGATACATGACGATTTCAAGATTGAATCCCCGCCCATTCAGGCAAACACTACCGGAGCCAATGCCCCGACGCCTCCCCCATCCGACCCTGCCGGGTTGCCTCCCCGACCTGACCCTCTTCGGTCCGCCGCTTTTTCTCTTCGTCTGCCTCGCCTTTTCCCTCGCCGCCTGCCGCAAGGAATCCAAGGTCGAAATCGCGACGCGGGAGAAAATCCTCCTCCTCGGCAACGGCGGTGAGCCCAAGGCGCTCGATCCCCACATCGTCTCCTCGGTCGGCGACGCGAACATCCTGCGTTCGATCTTCGAGGGACTCGTCACCTACCACCCCGAAAACGACATGCTCCACGAGCCCGGTGTGGCCGAGCGATGGGAGCCCAACGCGGACTTTTCCGAATGGCGCTTTTTCCTGCGAAAAGACGCGAAGTGGTCGAACGGCGATTCCGTCACCGCGCATGACTTCGTCTATTCCTTCAATCGCATCCTCCATCCAAAGATGGCGGCTCCCTACGCCTCGATGCTGTATTTCCTGAAAAACGGCGAGGCGTTTAACAAGGGCAACATCAGCGACTTCGCCCTCGTCGGAGCGAAGGCGGCGAACGATTATGAACTCGTCTGCACGCTCGAGCGACCCGCGCCTTTTTTCCCCGATGTCGTCAAACACACCACCTGGCTGCCCGTCCATCGCGGCAACATCGAGACCTTCGGCGCGATGACCGACTCCTACACGGAATGGCAGAAGCCGGGGAACCAGATCAGCAACGGGGCCTTCATGCTGACCGACTGGCGCATCAACGCGCAGATCAAGGTGCGGCGCAATCCCCACTACTGGGACGCCGCCAGCGTGAAGCCCAACGGGATCAACTTTTACCCCATCGACAACAACTTCACCGAGGAGAAAGCCTTCCGGAACGGCCTCATCCACTACACCTACACGACACCCGAAAATCTGATCGAGGACTACAAGGCAATGGAGAACTCCCCTCTCCGCATCGAGACCTATAACGGCTCTTACTTTTACCGATGCAACGTGACACAGGCTCCGACCGACAACGCCGACTTCCGCCGAGCCCTCGCCTACTCGGTCAACCAGGAGACCATCGTGAAGTATGTCACGCGGGGCGGACAGCAACCGGCCTACGCCTTCACCCCGCCCTCCGAAGACGGCTATCAGCCCCCCGACGTGATCCATTACGATCCTGACAAAGCGCTGCAGTTCCTGAAAAAAGCCGGCTACGGGAGCGGAGCCGACGTGCCCGAGTTCACCATCATCCTCAACACCTCCGAAGCGCACAAGTCCATCGCCGTGGCCATTCAGGACATGTGGAAAAAGACTCTCGGTATCCGGAACGTGAAAATTGAGAATCAGGAGTGGAAAGTCTTCCAGCAAACCGTGATCGACAAAAACTACGACGTCGCCCGCGCCGGCTGGATCGGTGACTACGTCGATCCCACCACCTTCCTCGGGATGTGGGTGACGGATGACTCGAACAACAACACGGGCTGGTCGAGTCCCGACTATGACAGGCTCCTGCGCGAGAGCTCACTCCTCAGCGATCCGGCTCAACGTTACGGGAAACTGGCGGAAGCCGAGAGCATCCTCCTCGACGAGCTCCCCGTGCTGCCGCTCTACTGGTACACCCGCGTCTACCTGCTCCACCCCGATGTGAAGAACTGGAATCCGCTCCTCCTCGACAATCATCCCTACAAGCACATCGACCTGCAATCGTCGAAAGCCGCAGAGGAGGGCGCACCGTAATGGACACGCTGCGCTACGTCGTTTCCCGCTTCCTGCAGTCGCTCTTCGCGCTGCTCTGCATCATCACGATCACCTTCTTCCTCGCCCGCCTCGCCCCGGGGGGACCGTTCCTCGACGAGAAGGCCGTGCCCGAACATCTCATCGAACAGATGAAACGAAACTACGGCTTCGACAAACCGCTACCGGTTCAGTATGCCCTCTACCTCGGTCGACTCATTCAGGGGGATCTCGGTCCCTCGCTCGGGAACAAAGGCTTCACCGTCAACGAAGTCATCGCCGAGGGTTTCCCTGTCTCTTTTATGCTCGGCATCAGCGGGCTCATCATCGCCCTGCTCATCGGCGTGCCCGTCGGGGTCTTTGCGGCGGCGAACCGCAACACCGGCATAGACTACTCGCTGATGGCCTTCACGATGCTGGGGATCTGCCTGCCGACCTTTGTTATCGCCCCGCTTCTGGGAGAAATCTTCGGACTAAAGTTAGGGTGGTTCGACGTCGCGCTGTGGGAGAACAGCTCGGCCTGGTTTCTCGGGGCCGTCACCCTCGGACTGTATTATTCGGCCTACATCGCCCGGCTCACCCGCGGCAGCATGCTCGACGTGCTGAGTCAGGATTTCATCCGCACGGCACGGGCCAAGGGCGTCGCGCCGGCCAAGGTGCTTTTTAAACATGCCTTCCGCGGCGGCATCACCCCCGTCGTTGCTTACCTCGGGCCCGCCCTCGCGGGGCTCATCGGCGGGTCATTTGTCGTCGAGACCGTCTTCGGATTACCCGGGCTGGGACAGCACTTCATCAAGGCCGCGACCAATCGCGACTACTGGCTCATCAACGGAACGGTGACGGTCTTCGCGGTGCTCATCCTCGTCATGAACTTCCTCGTCGATGTCCTCCAGGGCTGGCTCGATCCGAGAACCCGCAGCGCCAAATAACATGACGTCCGCACCCCAGACCGCCCCCGCGACGATTGAAAAAGGCACCTCGCTCGGCCGCGACGCGTGGTATCGCCTGAAAAAAAACCACCTCGCGATGGCGAGCCTCTGGTTCTTCGTCGCGGTCGTGATCCTCTGCTTTTTTCTCCCTCTCGTGCCGGCCATCCCCGATCCAAATGTGACCCACCCGGACCTCCAGTCCATGCCCGCTTTTTCCTCCGCCACCTCAATAGAGGGAAAGGAGGTCTCTTACCTGCTCGGCAGTGATCACCTCGGACGGGACATTTTTTCCCGCATGCTCTACGGTGGACGCGTCTCCCTCGCCGTCGGCTTCCTCGCCACGATCGTTTCCCTGACCATCGGCGTGCTCTACGGTGCAGTCTCGGGTTTTGCCGGAGGCCGCACCGACGCGGTCATGATGCGCATCGTCGACATTCTCTACGCCCTGCCTTTCATGATCATCGTGATCATCCTGACGACCTACTTCGGTAACAAACTGTGGCTCCTCTTCGTCTGCATCGGCGCGGTCGAGTGGCTCACGATGTCGCGCATCGTCCGCGGGCAGGTGCGCTCGCTGAAGAGTCAGGAATTCGTCGATGCGGCCCGCAGCCTCGGCCTCTCAAGCTGGCGCATCATTTCACGACACCTCATCCCGAACACGGTCGGACCCGTCATCATTTACACGACCCTTACCGTCCCGGCGGTGATGCGGCTTGAGGCCATCCTCAGCTTCCTCGGTCTCGGGGTGCAGCCCCCCGACGCGAGCTGGGGCTCACTCATCAAAGAAGGCGCCGACCGCATGGCGAGCGATCCGAGCCTGCTCGTCTATCCGGCCATCATCTTCGGCGCGACGCTCTTCAGCCTCAACTTCCTGGGCGACGGGTTGCGCGACGCACTTGATCCGAAGAGTTCGAAGGATTGAGGCGGGGGTTAGAGCGGCTAGCAAGCGACCTTCCCTGTTCCTGTTCCTTGTTCTTCTTGCTTCGCCCAAGGAGCGGGGCTTGCCTAAGCCCCGTTGACTCTTTGCTCCGCGTGGGGGCTTGGCAAGCCCCCTTCCTTGTTTCTGTTCCTCTTTACTCGATGCCCGCGTTGCGCCACAATTTTTATTGTTGCAACTGTGTCTCAATTACGTAACACTGACCGTGATGGCACACGCGACAGTCCAGGACCTTGAAATCGACAGCCTCCAGAGCCTCGCTCAGGCCCAGGTCGGTTGTGATTTCCGGATCCGTGCCCTTGAGGGGCCCGGCTGCGAACAACTGCGCCATCTCGGCTTTTGCGAAACGCTTCAGGTCCGCAAGCTCGCCGGCGGTCGCAATCTCATCTGCTCGGTCTGCGGCACCCGCCTCGCCGTGAGCAGCGCCCTCGCCGAGCAGGTCATCGTTTCTCCCGTCACTCCCTGACCACCGTGTGACCATGGAGAGTGCTCTCGAAACGGTCGCCCTCGCCGGCAATCCGAATGCCGGAAAGACGACTCTTTTCAACGCCCTCTGTGGAACCGCCGAAAAGGTCGGCAACTACTCCGGTGTGACCGTCAGCGTGAAGCGGGGTGAATTCTACACCCCGAACGGCCGCAAGCTTGAGCTCATCGATCTCCCCGGCTGCTACTCTCTCACCGGAGGCACGCCCGATCAGCAAATCGCCGGGAACGTTCTCCTCGGGGAAAATTCCGACCATGCCCGGCCCGACCTCGTCGTCTGCGTTCTCGACTCCTCCAATCTGGAACGCCATCTGCAGCTGGCACTCGAGGTCATCGAGCTGAATCTCCCCGTTATCATCGCCCTGAACATGGTCGACATGGCCGAGAAGACCGGCCTGCGGCTCGATCCGGTCAAACTCTCCGAAGAGCTCGGCGTCCCCGTCGTCCCCATCCAGGCAAATCGCGGGAAGGGCCTCGTCGAGCTGAAGCAGGCGATGCGTCACCCCTTCCCCGCCTCGCCGGAACCCCGCTGGGAATCAGGCAATGCCGAGGCGCGACGCCGCTTCGGATTCGACACCGCCGAACTCGCGGCGCGGCGACCGACGCTGCACAGCAGCAATTTCTCGGACAAACTGGACACGATTCTCCTCCACCCGGTCCTGGGCTGGATCTGTTTTATCGGCATCATGTTTGCCCTCTTCTGGTCGATCTTTTCCTTCGCAGGGATCCCGATGGGCTGGATCGAGTCCCTTCAGGATTTTCTCACCGGCACGGTCGAGGGCGCCATGGCCGGGGGGGACTTGCGCGACCTCCTCACCCAGGGCGTCATCGGCGGAGTCGGCGCGGTTGTCATCTTCCTGCCGCAGATTCTGCTGCTCTTTTTTTTCATCGGACTGCTCGAGAGCTCGGGCTACATGTCGCGGGCCGCGTTTCTCATGGACGGGTTCATGGCAAAGGTCGGACTGAGCGGCAAGGCCTTCCTCCCGCTCCTCAGCTCGTATGCCTGCGCCATCCCCGGCGTCATGGCGACCCGCACGATCGATTCGGCGAAGGAAAGGCTCGTCACGATCTTCGTCGCGCCGTGGATGAGTTGCTCGGCGCGCCTCCCCGTTTACCTCCTTCTCGTTCCCATGCTCCTCGGCGGCAGCGAGGGCGGTTCGATGCAGGCCCTCGTTTTCCTCTCCCTCTACGTGCTCGGGACGCTCACCGCTTTCGTCGTGGCACGCATCCTCCGCGGTCGCCTCGGTCCCGACGAGGTCAAGAGCCACTTTCTCCTCGAGTTGCCGCCCTACCGCTGGCCCCAGTGGAGCTATATCTTCCGCCACGTCCTCGACCGCGGCTGGGCCTTTTTGAAAAATGCGGGGACTGTCATCCTCGGGATCATGATCCTGCTCTGGGCGGCCACGACTTATCCCAAACTCGAGAGCGACGATCCCGGCGAAGTCCTCGCCCACACCATCGTCGGGCGGGTCAGCGCCTTCATCGAACCCGTCGTGAAACCGCTCGGCTTTGACGGGCGCACCGGCACTGCCATTCTCACCTCTTTCGCGGCACGCGAGGTTTTTGTCGGATCGATGGCGCAGCTTTTCCAGATCGAGGTGAGCGATGACGAGCAGGAAACCCGCGACCACATCCGCGACCGCCTCGCCGCCGAGAAATGGCCCGACGGCCGCCCCATGTTCGGGCCGGCCGCCGTGATCTCTCTGCTCATTTTCTACATTTACGCCCTCCAGTGCCTCCCCACCTCGGCCGTGGTTGCCCGCGAGGCAGGCTCGTGGAAATGGGCCGTCGGACAGTTTGTCTTCATGACACTCTTCGCCGCTGGCGCCTCGCTCCTCGTCTACCAGATCGCCCGTTTGTTTAACTTAGCCTGATCCCCATGAACGACTGGCAAAGCGGAACCGCCATCGGCATTGTCTGCCTCACCGTCCTCGCCTTCGTGATCCGGGCGAAACGAAAGGGAAAGAAAAAGTCCGGTGGCTGCAAGAGCAAAGGGTGCGGTCAGGGAAGATGCGGATGACAGGGCTCGTTCCCCGGCGCGTCTCGCGACGGAGCGGTGTGAGAAACGCGGGTCAAGTCAAGGCACAAATCCCATCTCGGGGGAATTCACAAGCGCCCAGACGGCGTCCTCCATGCGCTCGCGCCAGTCGGCAGTGATCCACTGACTCGAGAGGGGGCCCTCATGGGCACGGGTTTCGATGGCCGAGGAAAATTCGTTCGCGGCCACGCTGAGGTGATTGGTCCAGCTCACTTCGCGCACTTCCGGAATGTAATCCAATTTTTTAAAATCGGGCTTCGCCGTGGCGAGTCGGGTCTCGAATCCGGGAGCGAGCAGTTCAGTAAAGGCGGCCTTTTCCTCCGCATCGGGGAGCCGGGTGAGGTAGCGCAGAAAGAGATCGTCGATCAGGGAGCCGGGTTCCTTTGCCTCGATCGCGAGACCGGTGAGATCACTGTAGTCGCTCAGCCGCGTCACCCAGACTCCCATGAGACTGTTCGCGAGCATCCCCGGCTGGATCACATTCGGTTCGTTGAGCCGCTCGTCGATGGGCTCGGCCCGTTCGTCGCGCCAGCCGTTTGCCGTCATGATCGCGAGGATGGAATCGGCATTCGGCAAGGTCAGACTTGGACGGTCGCGATCACTCGCAGTCGAGATCATCTGCCAGGCGCGACCGGGAAAGCCGAGGTTCAGAAAGTTCTCCGCCGCGTAGACACCCTCGATGTCAAAGGTCAGCTCCTCACTGTAGTTGGGAATTCCCGAAGCGGTCAGGAGGGTATCGACGAGCTGCTCGGCACTGAATTTCTGACGCAGCGGAGCCTCGAAAAACCGTTCATCCGGCGTCGCCGTCTTCAAAAACCGCGCCTCGCGGCGGAAGGCTTCGGTATTCAGAATCAAACGCGAGAGATGGCGCATGTCGTAACCGGAGGCGACAAACTCACGACCGAGAAACTCGAGTAGTTCCGGATGACTCGCCTGATTTCCCTCCCAGTCAGCGACCGGCTCGACGAACCCCTCGCCGAAGTAACGCTTCCAGACCCGGTTGACAATGACCCGGGCAAAACGCTCATTCTCAGGGCGCACGATCTCCCGGGCGGGATCGATCTCACCTTCCGTGCCCGCCTTTTTGACGAAGTCGGGGAAAGGCCATTTCGGTGCCACCGCCGTGCCCGGTTGCAGCGTCACCTTGACGACGGAATCGCTCTTGCCCTCGCGTTCGAAAAACTCGGGCGGGACCGTCGAAGTCGTCGGCAGCGTCACGGGCTTGCCCTCGAGGAGCGCGGCGAGGGAGAAAAGGTCTTCCTGTTTGGTGGAATGATAGGGTGAATCGTGGCAGCGGGCGCACTTCATCTCCACCCCGAGAAAGGCAGTTCCGATAATGTGGGCCTTCGCGGCCATGGGGACGTCGTTCTCGGCGGCTCGCGAGAAACCGCCCGCTCCGCCTCCGTGGACACTGCCCTCGAAT
>DIVG01000010.1:0-8083 GCA_002422425.1 Akkermansiaceae bacterium UBA6138
TGGCAGATACCAATCTCAAAAAGCTTAAGTGATGAAACGAAGCAAAAGTGAGAAATTAGAAGTGAGAAGTGAGAAAGGGCATCAGAACGAAACTTTCTCACTTCCAAATTCTAAATTCTCACTTCATCCGCCTGCGCTGGTGCCGAAGCTGCGGTTTCCGGAGTTTCGGGGGGCGAAGGGGTGGGAGGAGAAAACCCTCGGAACACTCGCATCTTTTTCGTCGGGCGGGACGCCATCCAAAGACAATCCTGAGTATTGGAATGGAAATATCCCGTGGATAAGCGCCTCGTCGATGTATGACCTTATCATCGAGAAGGCCGACCATTATGTAACGCCCGTAGCGATCGGCAACGGAACGCGGATCGCCAAAAAGGGATCAATTCTGATTCTAGTTCGTGGAAGTATGTTGTTCAAACGCGTGCCAATTTGCGTCGCGGGAATTGACGTTGCTTTCAATCAAGACGTGAAGGCACTCGATTTGGACGACTCGATCAACACAAGTTTCCTTCTCTATCAGCTCTCATCGTTCCAATCCCGAATCCCAATCAATGAAACCGGAATCGGTGCTGGAAAGATCGAGCTGGATCACCTCAAAGGATTTGAGCTCTTCATCCCTGGCTCACCCGAACAACAAAAAATCGCCGAGTGCCTGAGTTCGGTGGACGAGCGGATCGCCGCGCAAGCGCGGAAACTGGACGCGCTCAAGACCCATAAAAAAGGGCTGATGCAGCAGCTTTTTCCCAGAGTGGCTGGAGCTTCCAGCTCCCAGGCTTCTGAAACAAGGGAGCAGGATGCTCCCGCCACAGGCGAATCCCAACCCCGCCTCCGCTTCCCCGAATTCCGGGACGCCGGGGCGTGGGAGGTGAAGCCTCTTGGCAAGGTGGCGGAGAATCTCGACAACAAGCGCCGTCCAATCACATCAAGTGACAGAGAAGCGGGTGATGTCCCATACTATGGTGCATCCGGCATCGTCGATTACGTCGAAGGCTTCATCTTCGACGAAGACCTGCTCTGCGTTTCGGAAGATGGAGCCAACTTGGTTGCGCGAACCTACCCGATTGCGTTCCCGATCTCGGGAAAGACATGGGTCAACAACCATGCCCACGTTTTGAGATTCGAAAACGTCTGCACGCAGAAGTTCGTGGAGGTGTATCTCAACTCGATCAAGCTCGACGACTTCATCACAGGCATGGCCCAGCCAAAGCTCAACAAGGCGATGCTAGACAGCATTCCTATCCCGCACACTAGCGTCCCCGAACAACAACGCATCGCCGACTGCCTCACCAGCCTCGACGACCTCATCGCCGCGCAAACCCAAACGCTCGAAACCCTCAAGACCCACAAACGCGGGCTGATGCAGGGCCTGTTTCCGCAGGAAACAGGAAGTGAGAAATTGGAAGTGAGAAGTGAGAAATGAAACCGATCCAACCGCCAACTTCTCATCACGCTGGCACCCCTTTCTCACTTCTAACTTCTAACTTCACACTTCAATGATCGTTCTCTACACCACGGAAGACGGACGCAGCCAGATCAAGCTCCGGGCGCAGGAGCAGACCGTCTGGCTGACCCAGCTCGAAATGGCGGAACTCTTCGATGCCACGAAGCAGAACATCTCCCTGCACCTGAAGAACATCCTGGAGGATGGGGAGCTGGACGAAGGTTCAGTTGTCAAGGAATCCTTGACAACTGCCGCCGACGGCAAGTCTTACTCCACCAAGCTCTACAACCTGGACGCCATTCTGGCCGTAGGCTACCGGGTACGCTCGCCGCGCGGGGTGCAGTTCCGCCGCTGGGCCTCCACCATCCTGAAGGAATACCTGACCAAGGGCTTCGTGATGGACGACGAGCGCCTGAAGAACCCGGATGGCCGCCCGGATTACTTCGACGAGATGCTGGAGCGCATCCGCGACATCCGGGCCTCGGAGAAGCGCTTTTACCAGAAGGTGCGCGACCTCTTTGCCCTGAGCAGCGATTACGATAAGACCGACAAGGCCACGCAGGTTTTCTTCGCCACGGTGCAAAACCTACTGATCTACGCGGTGACGCGAAAGACCGCCGCCGAACTCGTCACCGCCCGGGCGGATCCCGCCGATCCGTATTTCGGCCTGCTCGCCTGGAAGGGAGCCAAGGTGCGCAAGGCGGACATCATCGTGGCCAAGAACTACCTGACCGAGGACGAAAAACGCCGAAGGCCTGTAGGCGTTTTGGACGGAAGGAGCAGAGCGACTGGAGCCCGAAGGGTGAGAAGCCGGGGGGGCAGCTTCGAATCAAATCGACACCCTGAACCGCCTCGTCGTCATCTTCCTGGAAACCGCCGAACTGCGAGCCAAGAGCAAGCAGGAGACGCGCATGAGTTTCTGGAAGGGGAACGTGGATCAGATCATCACCTCGAACGGTTTCCCTCTGCTGACCCATGCGGGCTCGATCAGTCACGGGCAGATGGAGAGCAAGACGAGCGCCCTCTATCTCGACTACGACCAGCGCCGGAAAACCGAGGAAGCGCAGGCGGCCGATCAAGAGGACGAAGTCGAGCTCAAAGCGCTAGAAACCAAGATCAAGAGACGGTGGAAGAAGTGAGAAGTGAAAAATTAGAAGTGAGAAAAGGGAGATGAGCGAAGAGCCACAGGAAATTGGAGAAAGGGCGTTTGCCTTTGCGGTGCGGGTGGTCACGCTGTGTCAATCACTTGAAGGAAAGTCGGGCATATCGCGTACTCTGGCGAATCAACTGCTCCGATCCGGAACCTCGGTTGGGGCAAATCTCGAAGAATCCAAAGGCGGCCAGAGCCGGGCCGACTATCTCTCGAAAGTGTCAATCGCTCTCAAAGAAGCCCGCGAGACCCGATGAACATCTCGCGCTACATCAGCACGGCGGTGGCCGACGCGGAAATCGATCTAGTAGCGACGAACAAGGAGCTGATCGAGATCGAGAAGCAGATCCGTGAGGCAACTGCCAAACACAATGCCTTCCTCAAGGAGCTGGGACTACCGCTCCTGCCGTAAGAAGTTCGTTGAAAGGGGAGTTTCCCATCCCAATCGATCAACAAGGGCCTGGTCGATGGAGTGATTCGAATCTCACACTGGAGCCACACTCACTCACTCACCCACCCGCAACACCAGCGTCGGCGCCGGCAGGGTCGCGTGCCTCGAACTGGCGATCGCATGCACCAGTCCGCCGCCGCGCACTTCGGGAGTCTTGCGCACGATCACGAGAGAAGCGCGGCGGTTGGCGTCGGCATTGAGAAAAGCGGCGAGCTTTTCCCCGCGGATTCCGAAGGCCCCTGACTGAATCCCGCGCGGCAGGGTGAAGGTGCCGAGTTCGGTGACTTTTTCCGGCATGAGGCCGGTGCCGCTGGTCGGGTTATTCGCGGGGGCGTTGTTCCAGTCGAGCCCGTTGGCGGACCAGGCGTCGAGGCTGTCGTCGGTGATCCCGTAGACGGTGAACTCGGAGTCCCCGAGGTTCGAGGCGAGGCCCCATCCGGTCGGGGTAAAACGCAGGTCGAGTCGGGCCGAGGTGATTCTGCCCGGTTCAACCCGGCCAAGGTCAAAACGCAGGTAGGCCTTGCGGTGCGGACCCTTTTCGTCGAGTGAGTTCTTGAGAAGCAGTAGAGTTTCGGAATCGTGTCCGTTGCTGTCGCGGGAGAGAATGTAGGCGTCCGCCGCGCCGGGATCGGCGGTGGTGAGGATGACGGTGTTTTTCTCTTTTTTGTCATCGGCTTCATCGGGGAGAGCCCAGGTCGCCTCTTCGATCGCCGGGCTGACCGAGCCGAGACTGCTGCCCTCGACGAGGTTGCGCTGGCCGGTGCGGAGTTCGAGGCTTTTGCCTCCGCTGTTGAGGGCGACTTCGACGAGACCGTCGAAGACCTGCGTCTGAGTGGCTCCGCTGACGGGATGGACATTGACGGCAAAGCGGGTTCCGTGATCGATGACCCGGGCGCTCGGGGTGCGGATCGTGAAGCCCTCGGCCGATTCACCGACCTCGGCGACGGCGGTGCCGCTCGTGAGGACGCAGTTCATCGCATCGACGAGAGTGAGACGGGCGGGGGCCTCGAGGATGACTTCGGCACCCGAGTCAAAGGCGAGAGTGGCGAGGCCGCGGACGAGGAAAAGTTCTCCGGCGCCGAGTCGGGCACCCTCGGCGGTGGGGAGCAGGCCGCTCTCCCAGCGGGCCGACTCGGTCTTTTTCATGGTCGCAAAGGACGGTGTCGACTCTTTCGGCTTTAACAGGAGCAGGCTGAGCAGGGCCACGACCGCTGCCGCCGCAAAGCCCTGCCAGAGCGAGGGAAAGCGCGAGTAGTGGTAATCCGAGATGTCGGTGATGTCGCTGTCGTCGGCGCCTTCCTGCCCGATCTGATTCCAGTGGAGCGCGGCGTGGTCGTGCATGAAGTCCACGTAAGCGCGGCGAGCCTCGGGATCGCTCTCGAGGATAGCCTCCAGTTCGGCGACTTGAGCGGGGGTGAGGGATCGCTCGATGTAGCCGTGGGCGAGTTCGAGGAGATGATCCCGGTCGGGATCGAGGGAGTGTTCCGGTTCGTTCATGCCTGGCTGAGTTCTTTTTCGACGCACTGGTGGAGGTTTTTGCGGAGGCGGCTGAGGAGCCGGTAGACCGCCCCTTCGGTTCGCTCGGTGCGGCGCGAGATGCCCTCGATCGAGGCCTCGTCGCGGTAGCGCAGCTCGAGGATCTCGCGGTGTTCGCCCGAGAGTTTCGTGACACATTCCTGAAGCGCCTTTTCCCGCCTCTGCCAGCGCTGCTCGCGGATGGCGCTCTCGGACTCCTCGCTGAGGGTTTCGAGGAGACGGTCGCTGAGAAATTCGGACCGGTCGCGCTTGGAACGGCGCCGGAAGGCGAGGATCTGGTAAAAGAGAATCTTGCGTGCCCAGGCCGCGAAGTTCGTGCCTAGTTCGAACTGGTGGAACTGCCGCCACATCACGATTTTACCTTCCTGCAGGACATCCTGGGCATCCTGCGGGCAGGCGACGAGGCCGGTTACGTAGATGGAGAGGCGTCTCTCGTGTTCGGTGAGCAGTCGCAGGAAAGCTTCCGTGCGATCGCTCTCGGCGCTGGGTTCGGCATCGGGGTTCATGGAGTTCTCCCTGAATAAGGCCGAAGCGGGCGGGATTGGACAAGGGAAATGTGATGACAGTCCGCCTTAGAGATCCAGTTGCTGCAAGAGCTCCTCAAGGGTGAGACGGTGGTGGGCGGCGATGTTGTTGAGGATAGATGATATCGTTCCGATCTTGATAGGAGAGTGATTCGGAATGATCTCGTGATGATGCCCCTCCCGCTCCGTCGTGATTCGGATGTGCGACCCGTTTTGTCGGGTCACTTCATATCCCAGCACCTTCAAGGACTGGATGAGGCGGCTCGCTCCGATATCGCGGGGAATTTTCACCGTGCCAGAACTTCGTCGCGAACAAAGTGGAGCCGAATGACGGAGGGAGCCTCGACACCTTCATCAAAGTAGCAATCGACCGCCTCTCTGACCATGGATCGTAACTCGGTGAGTGATTCTGCTTCGGTCGAGATCCCGTATCCGAGCGCTGATGCCGTGTATCCGCCCTCATCGGAGTCTGTCACGACGAAAATAATCTCGGATGTCATGTGAAAGGATGCAGGCACGCGAAACAACTGTCAACTTCGGTCGCGCCGGGTGTCGGCTGCAGCTCCAGCTGCGGCTGCGCAAGAGCGCAACATCCTTGCGCCCACCTGTTGGCGCTAATGCGCCATGCCGGATCTGTCCAATCTCCGTCATACTCGCCCTTGTTCCCTTGAAATGCCCCGCTTCCTCACCATCAGCGCCTGCGCGATTCTTTCCGGTCTGGCTGCCTCGTCGCTTTTGGCCACGGAGGAGCTTGCTTTTTTCGAGCGCGAGGTGCGGCCGCTCCTCGTGAAGCACTGCTACGAGTGCCATTCCGAAGAGGCCGACAAACGCAAGGGGGGGCTCTGGCTCGATCGTCGCAGCGCCTGGGAAGAAGGCGGCGATGCGGGACCGGCGATCGTCCCGGGCGATCCTGACAAAAGTCTCTTCATTCACTCGATTCGCTACGGCGATCCCGATCTCCAGATGCCGCCGAAGTCGCGGATGAGCAGCGAAGAAATTGCCGTCCTCGAAAAGTGGGTCGCTCTCGGCGCGCCCGATCCCCGCGACGCGGCCATGAGCACGGGCATGCAGGTGGCGATCGACTACGAAGCGGCACGGCAGGAGTGGGCTTTCCGCCCCGTTTCCAAACCGTCCGTTCCGGCGAATGCCGATGCCGCCTGGGCGCGGAGTCCGGTTGATCGTTTTGTAATCGCCGCTCTCGAATCCGAAACGCTCGCCCCGGCGGAACCCGCCGCCCCGGCTGCGCTGCTGCGGCGTCTCCACTACGATCTCACCGGTCTGCCGCCGACGGTGTCCGAACTCGAGGCCTTCGTCGCGGATCCTTCGCCCGAGTCGGTCGCCCGCGTCGTCGATGATCTGCTCGCCCGTCCGACCTTCGGCGAAAAATGGGGACGTCACTGGCTCGACGTGGCCCGCTACGCGGATTCGAACGGGGGTGATCGCAACTACACCTTTTACCAGGCCTGGCGTTACCGGAACTACGTCATCGACGCCTTCAACCGCGACAAGTCCTACTACGAATTCATCCGCGAGCAGGTCGCCGGTGACCTGATGGAGGCACCCGATCACGAGACGCGGCGCGGGCAGCTCATCGCCTCGACCTTTCTCGCGCTCGGGCCGAAGATGCTGACCGAGCGGGACAAGGAAAAGCTCTGGCTCGACACCGTGGACGAGCAAATCGATACGGTCGGGCGCGCCTTTCTCGGGCTCACGATGGGCTGTGCCCGCTGTCACGATCACAAGTTCGACCCCGTCTCACAGCAGGACTATTTTGCCGTCGCCGGCATTTTCCGCTCGACCGAGATCGTCACCGGGACCCGCAACGGTTGCGTCAATGTCGCGAGCTGGATCGAGCAGCCGCTCCCCGGAGCTGAGGGCGTCAATCCCGATTTGAAAAAGCGTGTCGACCGGCTCGAGCTCGCGATGCGGCTCACCGTCGAAAAGAGCTACAAGAAAAAGGCCGGAGGCAAAATGGGCCCCGGCGATCTCCCGCTCGCCGGGGTCATTTACGATGAATCCGACGCCGAACTCGTCGGCGACTGGAAGACCTCGAGCCTTTCCCCGAATCGCTTCGGCGAGTCATACATTCATGACGATCAGAAGGGCAAAGGCGAGCGACGCGCCATCTTCCGCGGCAGCCTGCCTGAGACCGGGCTCTACGAAGTGCGGGTCGCTTACAACGCCGAGCCGAACCGTGCCGCCCGCGTCCCCATCCGTATCGTCGGGCAGGCCGGCGAGACTGTCGTCCATCTCGACCAGACGAAAACGCCGACCGTGGGCGGGCTCTTCGAACCGGTCGGCCAATTCACTTTTGAAAAAGGCGGCCATTGCAGTGTCACGATCGAGACGACAGACACGGCGGGACGTTATGTCATCGTGGATGCGGTCCAGTTCATCGCGGTGAGCGACATCGAGAGGGAAAAGACCCTGCTCGCCTCCGTCGGCGGGGAGGAGATCGATCCGCTCTTTCGCATGAACGATGGCGAGTTAAGGAAAGCCCTCGACAAAATGATCGAGGAACTCAAGGGCGAAGACCTCGTGATGGCACCGCGCGATGCCAAAGATCCCGCCGACGTCCACCTGCGGGTGAGGGGAGAGACCGCCCAACTCGGGCCGCTCGTGCCACGGGGATTTCCACAGATCATCGGCGGTGGCCCGGCCATTCCCGTGGGCAGCAGCGGACGTCTCGAGTTCGCCGACTGGCTCACCGCTCCCGAAAACGGACTCCTCGACCGTGTCATCGTGAACCGGGTCTGGGGGTATCTTTTCGGACGCGGCATCGTCGAGACGGTGGATAACTTCGGGCGCCTCGGTTCGGGTCCGACCCATCCCGAGTTACTCGACTACCTCGCGGCGAACTTTCGCGAGCAGGGCGGGTCGTTTAAAAAACTCATTCGCGAACTCGTCCTCAGCCGCACCTACCAGCTCGGAGCGGGCGCGTCGCCCGAGCTGACCGAAGCCGATCCCGGGAACCGACTCTTCGG
>DIVG01000010.1:8148-12554 GCA_002422425.1 Akkermansiaceae bacterium UBA6138
AACGAGACAACCGTCCCGACTCAGGCGCTTTACCTGCTCAACAGCGAGTTTCTACAGGCGCAGGCCGCCGCGATTGGAAAGCTCGCTGCAGGGCGCGGCGGACTGGCGGGGACGGAGGTCGACTGGCTCTACCAAACCCTCCTGGGTCGGACCCCTAACCCTGTCGAGCGCGAGCGTGCGCTGGGGCTGATCGCCGATCTCAGCAGCGGATCGGAGGATCCGCAGTCGCTGGAGGAGGCCACGGGGCATCTGGCGCATTTGCTGCTGGCTTCAACGGAATTTCTTTACCTGGAATGAATTTCGGATTTTGGTTTTCGGATTTCGGATTTCGGATTGCTGAAACACTGATGAAGTCGGATGTTTTTAAGAAGAGGTCCAAGGGGTTCGCGCTTCGAGTAATAGCATTGGTCGACGCGTTGCCACAGACTCGGAGCGCCGATGTCCTTGGAAAGCAGTTGTTGCGCAGTGCTACTTCTGTTGCAGCGAACTACCGGGCAGCCTGTCGCGCGCGACGCACGGCGGAATTCATTGCGAAACTTGGGATTGTCGAAGAAGAAGCCGATGAGTCCCATTTCTGGATTGAAATGATTGCCGATGTTGGATTGCTCAAGCGAGAAGGACTTGAACCACTCGCACAAGAGGCGAACGAGCTAACCGCAATGACCGTCGCATCGATAAAGACCGCCCGGCGCAACAAGAACACGAAATAGCAGATCATCACGTGGCGAAATTCAAAATCCCCAATCCCATGTCCTCAATCCGCAATCCCCAATCCGAAATCCGCAATCCCATGTCGCGTCGCGCGATCTTAAAGTCCGCCGCTTGCGGATTCGGCTCGCTTGCGGTTTCCGGACTCGCCGCATCAGCCTCGGGCCATGCCTTCCACCATGCGCCCCGTGCTAAGCGCGTGATCTTTCTCTTCATGCACGGCGGGCCTTCGCAGGTCGATACGTTTGATTACAAACCGGAGTTGCAGCGGCGCGAGGGACAAAAGCTGCCTTTTGCTCCGGCGAAAAACCTTGATCCCGCCGCGACGAGCCAGGCGAAGCTGATGGCCTCGCCCTGGGGGTTCAAGCAACACGGTCAGTCGGGTCTGTGGGTGAGCGATCTTTTTCCCGAGGTGGCCAAACATGTTGATGATCTCTGCGTGATCCGCTCGATGCAGAGCACCGGTCAGTCGCACGGGCAGGCCGTCTGCATGCTCCACACGGGCGCGGACAACTTCGTGCGTCCCTCGGTCGGGTCGTGGGTGAGCTACGGCCTCGGATCCGAAAACGCAGACCTGCCCGGCTTTGTCAGTATCAGCCCCTCGGCCTCGCACGGCGGACCTCGGAACTATGGTCCCGCCTTTCTCCCCGCCGCGCACCAGGCGACGACGATAGGGGCGAACGGAAAGCTCGAGGCCAAGGCGAACTTCCGCTACCTCGAGTCAAAAACGCCGGCTGCGATCCAGCAGCGGAAGCTGGAATTTCTCCAGACGATGAACCGCGAGCATCTCGGCCGCACGCAGCACGGGCCGGTCGAGGGCATGATCGAGTCAATGGAGCTCGCCTTCCGGATGCAGTCCGCCGCCCCGCCCGTCATCGGGATCGACGACGAGCCCGAATACATTCGCGAGCTCTACGGGATCGGAGCGGAAGAGACGGACAACTTCGGCCGTCAGTGCCTCCTTGCCCGCCGCTTCGCCGAAGCGGGGGTGCGCTACCTGCAGGTCTCGACACCCAATGTCTGGGATCAGCATGGCGGCCTGAAAAAAGGACACGAGAAAAACGCGCTTGCTGTCGACAAGCCCATCGCCGGTCTTCTCACCGACCTGAAACAGCGGGGACTGCTTGACGACACTCTCGTTGTCTGGGGCGGGGAATTCGGGCGGACGCCGATCGCTCAGGGCGACGGGCGCGACCACAACCCGCAGGGATTCACGATGTGGATGGCCGGCGGAGGTATTAAAGGCGGACTCGCCTACGGTGAGACCGATGAGTTCGGCTACTTCGCGGTGAAGGACAAAGTCCACATGCACGATCTCCACGCGACGATGCTGCACCTGCTCGGGCTCGATCACGAGCGGCTCACCTATCGCTACGCGGGCCGGGATTTCCGGCTCACCGATGTGTATGGCGAGGTGGTGAGGGGGATCCTGGGGTGAGAGGGGGCAGTTCAGCTTCTTGTTTTCAGAGGCAGCACCTGAAGCCCCGAAACTTCGGCCGCTTTTCGCTGGCGGGCGTCACAGGAAACAAAAGTCGTGAAGCCGCCTTCGAGCGCGGCCGCGACGTGCCAGAGATCGAGGCTGCGACAACCGATTTCGCCGGAGTGTTTCGCCGAAAGCTGTTCCGCACGAATGAAGATGGTTCCAGGATCGTAATCGATCCGCTCAAATCGGCCGGCGTCGACATCGGCGGAAAAGGCACGAATCGCTGCCGTTTCCTGCGCCGGGGTGAGTTCACCGCGGAATCGCTTCAATCGTATGGCATTGGGGATCTTGAGTTCGTGCAGGTGGGAATAGGCGAAAGGTTCACCAATCTCCTCGAGGAGCCGGACCGTTTCCGGCGAATCGACCTCCAAAACGTAGCTCTTCACAAAGGGGGCAGTATCGACGTAGGCGTTCATCGGTCGCCGCGATCGTAATCGACCGTGTCGCGGGAGTCACCGGCGACGGGTCCGTTAGGAAAGGCCTTTTCAAGGCGAGCCATACGGTTGAGCGGGGGTAGGGCGGGGCGTTCCCGAGCCGGTGTGAGGGTGGCGAAGACGCGCCCCCGTTTGGTAATGACCACCTGCTCTCCGTCGTGAATCCATTTCGAGACGGTGGCAAAATTGTTTCTCAAATCGGCAACCGTGGCTGTTTTCATGATGAGAGAAGATCTATCATGAAAAGCATCCCGTCCAGCGATGCGAGGGACACTCACTAAAGGCACCTTCGGCCGCTCGCGCCTATGCCGGCCAGGACCCGAACGAAATGAATTCCGGGCCGATTGCCGGATCACCGCCGCTTGACGAAACGGCCGGATTGCGGTCGAGTTGAGGGAATGAGTAACCCCTTGTCCACTGCCTTCGCCGCTGCGTCCTGCGCCTTGCTGCTCTCCGCCTGCTCCGACTCCGGACAACCCGATTTTGTCAGCATCGGGACGGCTCCTCCGGGAGGGGCTTTTTTCGTTGTCGGCGGCGCGCTGGGCGAAGTGCTCAATGCCCATGCCGAGGGCAACAACTGGCAGGTCAATGCCGAGTCCACGATGGGCTCGCAGGAAAACATCTCGCGTCTCGCTCAGGGCGAGTTGGACATCGCCATGTCCAATGCGGCCATCACGTATTTCGCGGTGCGGGGAGAGGGCGAATGGACGGCACCTCAACCGGTGCAGGCTGTCATGACCCTGGCCCCGAATGTGGCTCTTTTTATCACCACCGCTGGATCCGGCGTGACCACGATAGCTGAACTGAAGGGCAAGCGGGTCGTGATCGGTCCTCCCGGGGCGGGATTCGAGAGCTTTGTGGCTCCCATTCTGGAGGCCCACGGCGTCAAAATGACGGACATCACGCCGCTGAATGCGACCCAGGCGGGTGCGGTCGACATGCTCGCTGACGGCTCGGCGGCGGCGGCATTCCTCGGTGGGGCGGTTCCCACCGCCTCGATCAGCCAGGCGGCGGCCTCTCAGGACATGTTCTTTATTCCCTTCGAGCCGGAGGTGAGAGCAGGGCTCGTCCGCGATTACCCCTTCTTTCACGAAGCGGTCATCCCCGGCGGAACCTACCGCGGGCAGGATGCTGATTTCCTCGGTCTCAACGTGGGATCGATGCATCTGATCACTTCCGCCACTCAGGACGAGGAGCTGGTCTATCGAATCACGAAAACCCTTTACGAAAACAGGGAGGAAGCGGCCGAGAAGCACCCGGCCGGGAAGTCGATCAATCCCGCCAACGTGATTCGTCATACAGGCACGGATTTCCATGCGGGAGCGATTCGTTATTTTAAAGAGATCGGCATCTGGACGCCGGACAAGTCGGAGTAATCGGCCACCCGACCCTCAGCAGCCCACCGCACTTCACCGATGCAATCCGAGTCGACTCCAGAGCCCGCCCTTGTAGATGAAAAGCCAGAGTCCGGGGACGCTCCCGCACCCCGATGGCGGGGCATCGCGCTCCTCTCGGTTGGTGCCGTCCTCTGCCTCTTCACTCTCGCCGAGGTCAACTACCCGCAACTCTCTCCGCAGTCCCAGTTGGCGTTCTTTGCGATGCTCGGGATGGTCCTCTGCTTTCTGCATCACCCCCTGCACCCTTCGCTGAAGGGGCACCGTCTCGCCCGGGCGAGTGACGTCGTCCTCGCTCTGCTCGCGGTGCTCTCCTGCGCGTATTTCGTGATTCAGACCGAGCCTGCCTTTGCGAACTTCTGGGCTGATGGACAATCGCTCGGCAAC
>DIVG01000010.1:12624-13193 GCA_002422425.1 Akkermansiaceae bacterium UBA6138
TGCTGCCGCATCGCGGCTATTCGATGGATCGCACCATTTCGCAGACTGTCCTGCAGGCCCAAGGTATCTTCGGCGTGGCCTTGCGCGTCATGTTCACCTACGTGTTCCTTTTCGTCATCTTCGGGGCATTCCTCAAGGCGACGGGAGCGACGGGTTTCATCATCGACTTTGCCAAGAAGGTCTTCCGCAACAGCCTCGGGGGACCGGCCAAAGTCTCCGTGCTCAGCAGCGGGCTCATGGGCTCGCTCTCGGGCAGTGCCGTCGCCAATACCGTTACGACGGGGACTTTCACCATTCCGATGATGCGGGCGTCGGGCTACTCGCCTTCCATGGCGGCGGGGATCGAGGCGGCTGCCAGCTCGGGCGGGGCGCTCGTGCCGCCGGTGATGGGGGCGGCCGCCTACATGATGCTGGAGATCGTCACGCCGGCTGTTACCTATCTCCAGATCGTTCAGGCCGCTATTCTGCCGGCGGTGCTTTTCTACATGTCTCTTTTCCTGATCGTGCACTTCCACTCAAAGCAACTCGCGGCCCGGGAGGGTAAACTGGCCACGGTGGCGGATTTCGAA
>DIVG01000010.1:13255-74105 GCA_002422425.1 Akkermansiaceae bacterium UBA6138
CCGCTCATCTGCGCGGCGGCCTGCGTCGGCATCGTCATCGGCGTCGTCACGCTCACCGGGGCCGGAACGCGCTTCCCCTCGCTGATCATCCCCATTGCCGAAGGCAGCCTCCTCCTCGCCCTCCTCGTAATCATGTTTTCCTCCATCGTCCTCGGGATGGGGCTGCCCTCGGTGGTGTGTTACCTCCTCCTCGCGACCCTCATCGGGGATGTCCTCGGCGATCTCGGGGTGGTGCCGCTCGCCGGGCATATGTTCATTTTCTACTTCGGCATGCTCTCGATGGTTACTCCTCCGGTCGCGCTCGCGGCCTTTGCGGCGAGCTCCATTGCGGGGGCTCCGATGATGGCCACGGCCATGCATGCCTTCCGGTCGTCACTGGTGGGATTTTTCCTGCCCTTCATGTTCGTTTTCCGTCCCGAACTTCTCATGCTCGCGCCGGGCGGAGGACCTGCCGCGATCGGGGGCATCACCCTCGCCTTTGTCATCGCCGCGATCGGAACGGCGGCCTTTGCGATCGGTCTCACTGGCTACTATTTCGAAGCGATCACCAAACGGGGGCGCATCCTCTATTTCGTCGCGGCGGGTCTGCTCCTTTTCCCGGGGAATACGACGCTCTGGGAAGGATTCGCCCTCCCCATCCACGACCTCGGCGGCGCAATCCTCTTTGTGGTGCTTTCGGTGATCAACTACCGATCCGGGAAGAAGTCTTCGGGGCTGGCGGCATCGACGTGAGCGGTCGACGCGCCCGGGGCGCTTCTCACCTGCGGCGCCCGAACCGCAGCCACTTCTCCAGCTCCACAGCGGCAAAGGTCGCGACGCCGGTCGCGGCAATGTAGAACCAGGCCTCGGCGCGGACGGGGGCGGTGTGGAAAAAGTGATTCATCACCGGCAGGTAGGTGAAGGCCGCCTGCGCCACCCAGGTGGAGGCGACGCCGGCGAGGAGCCAGCGGTTGGTGAAAAAGCCGACGGCAAACATGGAACGTGTCCGGCAGCGGCAGTTGAAGAGGTAGCAGGTCTGCACCATCACGATCACATTAACGACAGCGGTGCGGGCTTCTTCGATCGTTGCCTCCTGCCCGCGGGTTTCCCACCAGAACAGCCCGAAGGCACCGGCCAGTGAAATCAGGGTTACGAGGCCCGTGCGCATGAGCAGGTCGAAGGTCAGCAGTGGTCTCGCGGGATCGCGGGGCGGGCGGTTCATGATGTCGGCTTCCTTCGGTTCCATCACGAGCACCAGCCCGAGAAGCAGTGCGGTGACGAGATTGATCCAGAGGAGCTGGGTGGGGAGAAAGGGCAGCGCGATCCCCAGGAAAATGGCGACGATCAGGACGAGGGCGAGGCCGGCGCTGGTCGGCAGGATCCACGCGATGAACTTGCTGAGGTTGTCGAAAACGCCGCGTCCCTCCTCTACGGCGGCTTCGATCGAGGCAAAATCGTCGTCGGCCAGGATCATGTCGGCCGATTCCTTGGCGACATCGGTGCCGGTAATGCCCATGGCGATCCCGATGTCCGCCTGTTTCAGGGCCGGGGCGTCGTTGACCCCGTCTCCGGTCATGGCGACGATGTGGCCGCGCGACTGCAGGGCTTTGACAAGGCGAAGCTTCTGCTCGGGAGCGACCCGGGCAAAGACTGCCGCGCGCTCGGCGGCGTCGCCGAAGTCACTGTCGTTGAGACGCTCCAGCTCGCAGCCGGTGTAGGCGGCGAGGTCAGGCCCCTCATCGAGTCCGATCTTCGCGGCGATGGCCCGCGCAGTGAGGATGTGGTCGCCGGTGATCATCTTCACGCGGATGCCGGCGGAGCGGCACTTCGCCACGGCGGCGATGGCCTCTGGGCGAGGCGGGTCGAGCTTGCCCTGAAGCCCGAGAAAGGTCAGACCGGACCCGACATGTTGATGCTCAAGCCCGTCGTGGCCGGCGGACATTTCGCGCCGGGCAAAGGCGAGTACCCGGAGTCCGCGCGCCGCCATGGTTTCGGCTTCGCGGAGGACACGGTCGGCCTCGACCGGTGCGTGACCACCGTCCTCGTCGAGGGCCTGCGAGCATCTCGCGATGATAGCCTCCACCGCGCCTTTGATGTAGATCGTTTTTGGCGCGCCCTCGTCTCCGTGCAGAGTGGCCATGTATTTGTATTCCGATTCGAAGGGAATGGTCTCGAGCCGCGGCATGCGGGTTTCCAGCTCGTCTTCAGAAAGACCGCCTTTGCGCGCCGCAACGATGAGGGCGCCCTCAGTGGGATCACCTTCCACGCCGGTGCTGCCATCGTCTTCGCGGACGAGGCGGGAATCGTTGCAGAGCAGGCCGGCCCCAAGTGTTTCCACCAGGGCGACGTTTTCACCGATGATCGCCGGGCTGTCTTCAAAATGGATCCCTCCATCGGATCCGTAGCCGTTCCCGGTGACATCATAGAGCCTGCCGCCCGCATGGATTTCGCGCACGGTCATCTGGTTCTGCGTGAGGGTGCCGGTTTTGTCCGAGCAGATCACGGTGGTGCTGCCGAGAGTCTCGACCGCCGGCAGATTGCGGATGATCGCATTCTGACGTGCCATTCGCATGACGCCGATGGCGAGGGTGATCGTGACCGCTGCGGGTAGACCTTCGGGGATGGCTCCAACGGCGAGGGCGATCGCGGCCATGAACATATCGGGCCACGAACCGCCGCGGGCAATGCCGATGGCAAAGGTAACGGCGGCGAGAACGAGGATGGCGTAGACCACGATCCTGCTGAAACGCTCGAGCTTGCGGGTCAGCGGTGTCTGCAGGGTGTCCGCCGTGTCGATCATGCCGGCGATGCGCCCGAGTTCGGTGCAGCTGCCGGTGGCCACAACGATTCCTTCGCCCTGGCCGTAGGTCACGAGGGTCCCGGTGAAGGCGAGGTTGCTGCGTTCGGCGAGAACCGTGGCGGCGGGCAATGGTCTGTCGTGCTTTTGGGCGGGGAGCGATTCGCCGGTGAGAGCGGCTTCCTCGATCTGGAGGTTGCGCACTTCGAAAAGCAGCAGGTCCGCCGGGACCTTGTCTCCCGACTGCACCAGAACGATGTCTCCCGGCACAATCTCGTCGGACGGGATGCGGAGTTTTTCACCGTCCCGTTTGACCGTCGCTTCGGTGACGATCATGTCGGAAAGCGCGTCAATGGCCTTTTCCGCCTTCGATTCCTGCAAGTAGCCGATGATCGCGTTGGCCACGGTGACGACAAAAATCACGGCGGAGTCGATCCCTTTTCCCAGCAGGGCCGTGATCAGCGCGGAGACGAGTAGGATGTAGATGAGAGGTTGATGAAACTGCAGGAGGAAGCTCAGCCAGGCCCCGCGTCGCTTTCGGGCGGCCATCCGGTTCGGGCCGTGTGTTTTTCTCCTTTCCCCAACTGCTACGGTCGCGAGTCCCGATTCGAGATCGCTCTTCAAAAGAGCGGAAACCTCATCGGCCGACAGGTGATGCCAGAGCGGCGGGGCGGGCTCGTTCATGAAAGACGGGCCTTATGGAAGTGCCATCATCAGAAGATCGAGTAACCTCACTTCCCGTCCACTTCCTTCACGAGCGCGAGATATTTCACCGTCTCGCGTTTGATGACGGGAAGGAGGAAATACACGCCGATGAGGTTGGGGATGAGCATGGCAAAAACCATCGCGTCGGAGAGCATGAGGATATTGTCGAGCGAGGCCGAGGCCCCCACGATGATGAGCAGGCAGAAGACGAGCTTGTAGATCACTACGGGGATTTTTACCTTGTCCTCGCCGAGGAAGCTGAAAAGATACATGACCCCCTGCTGGCCGTAGTAGGACCACGAGATCATCGTGGAAAAGGCGAAGAGAATGACGGCACCGGTGAGGATGACGGGGAACCACGTGATGACCGAGGCAAAAGCCATCGAGGTGACAGGAACGCCGCTGCGGCTCGTGATCGAGCTTTTGGCAACCCAACCCTCGACTGTCTCGACGCTGCGATCGGTTGCGGAGACGAGCCCGATAACCTCAACGTGATCGCCCCCGGACTTGCGTGTGTGGACGAACTGGCCCTGCTCGAGCGGGCGTAGCACTTCGCTCGATCCGGGAGCGGAGACGAGGGAGGCACCGGCGGGATTGACCTCCGCGCTGACTTGCCAAGTCCCCGTGATGACGATGACGAGGGCGGTCATGGTGCAGACCACGACGGTGTCGACAAAGGGTTCGAGCAGGGCGACGAATCCTTCGCTGGCGGGTTCGTTCGTTTTCACGGCGGCGTGGGCAATCGGGGCCGACCCTAGGCCGGCTTCGTTCGAGAAGGCAGCCCGGCGGATCCCCTGGATGAGGACCCCGACGAGCCCGCCGGTGACGGCGTCATTGCTGAAGGCCGAGGAGATGATCGTGCCTACGGCGGCGGGGAGTTCGCCAATGTTGGCAAAGATGATCACGGTCGCGGCGATCATGTAGATGCCGCACATGAAGGGCACGAGAAAGGCGGTGACCCGGGCGATCGAGACGATGCCGCCGATGATGACCATGCCGACGAGGAGGGCGAGGACGACCCCGAAGATGACCGGGCCATTGCTCGCCCCGGCAGCAGCCCCGAGAGCAGGGAAGGTGTTGCTGAGCTGGCTGAAGGCCTGGTTCGCCTGATACATGTTGCCGGCACCGAAGGCTCCGCCAATTACAAAGACGGCGAAGACGACGGCGAGGACCGCTCCGATCGGTCCCATCCCGATCTCTTTGAAGCCGTCACGCAGGTAATACATGCCGCCGCCCTTGACGGTGCCGTCTTTCATGATTTTGCGGTATTTCACCCCGAGGGTGCACTCGGCGAACTTCGTTGTCATGCCGCAGAGCCCCATCACGATCATCCAGAAGGTGGCGCCGGGCCCGCCGATCCCGACCGCCACGGCGACCCCGCCGATATTGCCCAAACCGACCGTGGCGGAAAGCGCGGCGCTCAGTGCCTGGAAGTGGGTGATCTCGCCGGGAGCGTCCTTCGGCGTGTACTTGCCGCGGGCGGTGCGCAGGGCGATTCCGAAGCCGCGCAGGTTGATGAACTTGAAATAGACCGTCAGAAAGACGGCGGTAAGACCGAGGATGAGGAGGACGACAGGCAGGGTCACGCCGTCTGTGACTTCGAAGCCGAAAAAGACGATGCGGTCAGCCAGTTTCGCGATGGGGGCCACGGTCTCGTCGATGCGCTCGGCGATGGATTTTCCTGCTTCCTCGGCTGTCGCGAGGGGGGGGGAGAAGAGCAGGAGAAGGACGGCGAGAAGGCGGATGAGACGGGTCATGGTTCGGGTGCGTCGAATGCTAAGGAGACGCGGCGCGTTTTTGCAACCACTAAATGACGACTACCTCTCCTTCTCAGCAGAGTTTCTGCCGTTTCGGGAGCGATTGGTGAAATTCTTGCCAAATTTCGAAATTTAATAAGCCACCCCTTGCAAAGAACCGTCGTATTGCTTAAGAAACCGTAAATGAACGCGCTTGGGAAAACACTCTGCCGATTTTGGGCATCCTCCATCGGGAAAAAGCTGGTTGTTGCAATCACCGGTGTCATGCTGGTGGGATTTCTTCTTGGTCACATGACCGGGAATTTGCTCGTTTATCAGGGCCGTGAGGATCTCAATGATTACGCTTATTTCCTTCACCACTTCCTTCATGGCTGGGGGATCTGGCTAGCGCGCTTCGGGATCATCGCTGCTTTTGTCCTGCACATTATCGCGACGATTTCTTTGACCCGGCAAAATCGGGCGGCACGTTCTTCTCAATACGCGTGTGAAACCACTGTCCAGGCTTCTCCCAGTTCGCGCCTCATGATCTGGAGCGGTCTTACCGTGATCGCTTTCGTGATTTTTCACCTCTTTCACTTTACGGTCCGGGTTGATCCCGCTCTCGCGAGCCTGAAAGACCCGGCCGATCCTTCGCGGCACGACGTCTACGGGATGCTGATTGCCGGGTTTCAAAACCCTCTCATTGTCCTTTTTTACCTCGTTTCCATTACGCTGCTCTGCTCCCACCTGAGCCATGGCATCGCTTCGATCTTTCAGACTCTCGGGCTGCGAACGGAAAAGACCCGCGTTCCCATTGAACGTCTCGGGCTCGCCATTTCGGTCCTGCTCTGGATCGGATTCCTCTCGATCCCGCTGCTCATTGTGACCGGTGTTCTTACCGATACTGAAGTAACCTCGATGGCGACGCCCGCCGTCCTTTCCGAGCCCAACCCCTGAACTTTCCAATTTTCCGAACTCCCACCGAATCTGATCATGGCATCCGAAGATTCCAGCAGCAACATCCCCGACGGGTCTCTCAATTCCGCCGTTCCGCCCGGTCCGCTCCCTGACAAGTGGACAAATTACAAGGCCAAGGCGAAGCTCATCAACCCCTCGAACAAACGAAAGTATTCCGTCATTGTCGTGGGTTCGGGACTGGCGGGTGGTGCTGCCGCCGCTACTCTCTCGGAGCTTGGCTATCAGGTTAATTGTTTTTGCTACCAGGACAGCCCGCGTCGGGCCCACTCGATCGCCGCCCAGGGAGGAATCAACGGGGCGAAAAACTACCAGAACGACGGAGATTCGGTCTGGCGCCTTTTTTACGATACGATCAAGGGCGGGGACTTTCGATCCCGCGAGGCTAACGTGCACCGTCTTGCCGAGATAAGTCTCCAGATTATCGACCAGTGTGTCGCTCAGGGGGTTCCCTTTGCCCGCGAATACGGAGGCGCCCTTGCCAACCGCTCCTTTGGCGGAGCCCAGGTTAGCCGGACTTTTTACGCCCGCGGGCAGACCGGCCAGCAGCTTCTTCTCGGTTGTTATCAGGCGCTCGAAAAGGAGATCGCAAAGGGCGGGGTCACGATGCACACCCGCACCGAGATGCTCGATCTCGTTGTTGTTGACGGTCACGCCAAGGGCATTGTCGTTCGTGACCTTGTTACCGGCGAGATCAGAAGCCACGCCGCCGACACGGTGATTCTCGCCACAGGCGGCTATGGAAATGTCTTTTTCCTATCCACCAACGCGATGGGTTGCAATGTGACCGCCGCGCTCCGGGCCAATAAGCGGGGTGCTTTCATGGCGAATCCTTGTTTCACGCAGATCCACCCGACCTGTATTCCCGTAAGCGGAGACTATCAAAGCAAGCTCACGCTGATGTCTGAATCGCTCCGCAACGATGGCCGCATCTGGGTGCCTAAGTCCGCCGATGACGCGTCGAAGATTCGCAGCGGTCAGCTTAAAGCGACTGACATCCCTGAAGAGGCTCGCGATTATTTCCTCGAGCGCAAGTATCCCTCTTTCGGGAACCTTGCTCCGCGCGATATCTCTTCGCGATCCGCGAAGGAGGCCTGTGACGAGGGTCGTGGTGTCGCCAAAACCGGTCTCGGCGTTTTCCTTGATTTCAGTGACGCAATTAATCGGCTCGGAGTCGAGACGATCAAGGCTCGTTACGGGAATCTTTTCCAGATGTATGAGAAGATCACCGGTGAGGATCCCTACGAACTCCCGATGAAGATCTACCCTGCAGTGCATTACACGATGGGCGGACTCTGGGTTGATTATAATTTGATGTCGAATGTCCCCGGGCTGCACGTCCTCGGTGAGGCGAATTTTTCAGACCACGGGGCCAACCGGCTCGGAGCTAGCGCCCTGATGCAGGGGCTCGCTGACGGCTATTTTGTGATTCCCGCGACCCTGCCCAACTACCTCGCCGGGCAAAAGCCCGGAGGCGTCAAGACCGATGCTCCCGAGTTCAGGCAGGTCGAAGCGGAGGTGAAGGAGAGGATCGCCAAACTCATGGCCGTCGGCGGGACCCGGTCCGTCGACAGCTTCCACCGCGAACTCGGCATGCTCGTCTGGGACAAGTGCGGGATGGGCCGCACCAAGGAGGGCCTAGAGGAGGCTCTCGCGAAGATCCCGCAAATTCGCGAGGAGTTCTGGAAAAATGTCAGGGTCCCCGGCAGTGCCGATGGAACCAATATGGAACTGGAGAAAGCTTGGCGGGTCGCCGATTTCATCGACTTCGCCGAGATCATGTGCCACGATGCGCTTGCCCGTGAGGAGAGCTGCGGCGGACACTTCCGCGAAGAGTACCAGTTCACCGCCGAAGACGAGGAGGTGAAGAATGGCTACACCAACCCCGGCGAGGCAATGCGCCGTGACGACGAGTTCTGCTATGTCTCGGCCTGGGAGTTCAAGGGTCCCGGCGTTCCTCCTGTGCTTCACAAGGAGCCTCTTGTTTACGAAGCCGTGGAGCTCAGTGTCCGCAGTTACAAATAAGCTCCGCCCGTAAATCTAACTTTCATCTTTTTCCCAGAATTGTCATGAACCTGACTCTCAAAGTGTGGCGCCAGAGCAGTCCGAACGCCACCGGACGCATCGAGACTTACGAAGCCAGGGATATCCCGGGTGAAGCATCGTTCCTAGAAATGCTCGACATCGTTAACACTGGGATCATCGAAGCGGGTGGCGAGCCGATCCATTTTGATCACGATTGTCGCGAGGGCATCTGCGGGTCATGTTCACTGGCCATCAACGGGGTCCCGCACAGCCGTGAGAACGGCATCACGACCTGCCAGGTTCACATGCGTAAATTTCGCGAGGGCGATACGATTTGGATTGAACCTTTCCGCGCCCGCGCCTTCCCTGTGATAAAGGACCTTATGGTGGATCGTTCGGCCTTTGACCGCATCATTGCGGCCGGCGGTTTTATCGACGTGCGAACCGGTTCCGCGCCCGAGGCGAATGCGATCGCCATCGGCAAGGAGGACGCCGACGAGGCCTTCGACGCGGCCACCTGCATCGGTTGCGGAGCGTGTGTCGCGGCCTGCAAAAACGCCAGTGCGATGCTCTTCGTTGGCGCAAAAGCCGCTCACCTTAACATTCTTCCCCAGGGACATCCCGAGAAAGACAAGCGCGTCCTCGCAATGGTGCGGCAGATGGACGCCGAAGGATTCGGCAACTGCACCAACCAGTATGAGTGCGAGGCCGTTTGTCCCAAGGAGATCAGCGCCGACGTCATTGCCAAGCTCAATCGCGACTACGCGGCGGCGGTCGTGCGCGAGGCGGTGGAGTGAAGGTGTTGGGTTTCCGATTCTGCGGCGACCGGTCTTGTGAAGCGGGCAGGCGCACCTGCGGTCCGGCGGGTTGCTCTCAGGGGTTCTCCGTAGTCGGGGCTGATCGCGTTGTGTTAGTTAGTCGGCAGGTGTAATCGTTTCCGCCGCTCCCGCCCATGAGCAGAGCCGTCAGGCTTGGCCGGACGGGGTTCAAGATTCCGATCAACTCACGTTTTTATGGCTTCGATGTTTGAGCCGAGCGTGATCAGGTCGTTGATCCGGACTCGCTTCGAGTCGGTCTGTTCTTCGCTCAAGATCTCTGTTGTGCCCTGCGTTGTCTTTTCGTCAAGGTTTTCAGCCTCTTGGCGACAGTTTCGTTCACCAATTTCCCTCCCTGATCACGGATTGTCATTTCCATTGCATCGATTCTACTTTTCGGGACGCTTCTCTGTAGTAACGTGTGCTTCGGCGAGAGGGGACCTAACCCTGTTGAGCCGGAGCCCCAACACCCCTTGAGCCGCCAATCCGAAGATGTCCTCCCCAGTCGATACCATTCAAACGATCAAGGTTCCCAAGCCGGTCCCCATCACCACGACCCGTTTCCGTCCGCCGAAGAAAAACATCCCTCAGACGAAGCAGGAGCGTGACCTTTTCCTCCGGACGATTCGCAACTACGTCGAAGAGTCGAATCCCGTCCCTCCGATGCCTCTTGAAGAGCTCGATGTGCATGCCCGCCGCATCCTTGCCGGGATCGGTTATGAGGGGGACGAAACCTACCTTCATTACACCGCCGTCTGCCTCAACAATGAGATGTGGCGCGAGACGCTCGCCGAGATCCCCTACGAGCGCCGCCTTCTCCTCATGCCGAAGTGTCTGCGCGTCGAGGACAAATGCCCGGCGCCCTTTGACGAATTCGGCCTGCTCTGCAAGCAGTGCGGTCTCTGCTCGATCCAGGATTTTCAGAATGAGGCCGAGCGTCTCGGTTACGCTGTCCTCGTGGCGGAAGGCTCCGCCATCGTCATGTCATTGATCCAGACCGGCCAGATCGAGGCCATCGTCGGGATCTCGTGTCTCGCCGTGCTCGAGCGCACCTTCCCCTATGTCGAGGCGGCGGCGATCCCGTCCATCGCCGTGCCGCTGCTTCAGGATGACTGCATCAACACGACCGTCGACATCGACTGGGTCTGGGAATATCTCCACCTCACCAGCGACGACAACACCCGACGTCTCGATCTCACCGCTCTCCACGAAGAGGTCAAGGGCTGGTTCAGTCCCGAAGGCATTGCCGCCGTGATGGGACCGACCGAGGGCAAACAGGAGGACATCGCCCGCGAATGGCTCGCCCGTGATGGGAAACGCTGGCGTCCTTTCCTCACTGTCGCCGCTTTCGAGGCGCTGCGCGAAGATCGTGGTCAGCCCATGCCCGACGACATCAAAAAGATTGCCTTCGCGACCGAGCTTTTCCACAAGGCCTCCCTCATCCACGACGACATCGAGGACGAGGATCACGGTCGCTACGACCAGCCCACCTTGAACGCCGAGCACGGGGTCGCCGTGGCGCTGAATGCGGGGGATTTGCTCATCGGCGAAGGCTACCGCCTCATCGGCGAATGCGAGGCCCCCGACGCGAGGAAGACCGAGATGCTTCTGATCTCCGCCCGCGGCCAGCGCGAGCTTTGCCGAGGTCAAGGCGCCGAGCTCGTCTGGGCCCGGAATCCCGAGCCGCTCGATTCGAAGCAGGTCCTCGAGATCTTCCGCCAGAAGACGGCCCCGGCCTTTGAAGTGGCCTTGAAACTGGGTGCTTCCTATGCTGGTCAACTTGACGAGGTCGCCGGGGTTCTTGAGAGCTACTCGGAGAACCTCGGGATCGCCTATCAGATTCGCGACGACATGGACGATCTCGGTGCCGATGCGGGGGACAACGAGCTGGAGCGCATGCGACCGAGCGTCCTCCTCGCGGTGGCGCGCGAGCGTGCCAAAGGCGATGACCGTGCCGTGCTCGACGCGCTGTGGAGTCACGAAGACCTTGCCGGGGTCGAGATTCATAAAATCCGTAGCCTCGCCCACGAACTGGAGGCCGACGACAAGTGTCTGCTTCTCTTCGAAAGTTACAAGGAGGCGGCTGTCCGCAGCCTTGCCGAGCTGGAAAACGCGAACTTGAAAGGGCTTCTTCGTCGTGTCATGGGCAAGATTTTCAACGATCTCGAGATCAAAGGCTGGTGCCGCGAATTTGAGGTCAAGAACGGGGTGAGGGAAGGGGAGGCGTCCGCCGTCTGATTCGCGTCCGGCGACAACGGCTCCTCGCCGCGTCTCGCGACGAAGCGGCATGGAGAATGCAGGTTAAATCCCTGAAAAAATGAGCCACCAGGCAATCCCGCAGGCGAGGCAGAAAAGCAGGAAAAAATGAACCCCGTTACGGCTGCGCTCGGCGTGATAGCGGCGGCGTTCGGCGTTTGAGAGGCGACGCTTCTTTGCCGGGCGCAGGGAGGCCCGCTCGGGGGGAGGGAGAATGTTGTTACCCCGCATCTCTTCGCGCCGCGCCTCGGCCGCACGTTTCTTTTCGAGAAAGGACTCGAGAGCTCCAATGCGGGCATGGAGTTGGTAGGCCTGCTCCCCGAGATCAGCGGACTTTTTCTTTGTCCCCCCGGCGGTAACGAAACCCGTTTGGACGATGGACGAAGTCTCCTTCGCCGACTTCGAGTTACCGCGACGGCGTCGATTTTTCGGACTGGCGTTGAAAAGGCTCATACAGGCTCGGGAAAGAAGGTCGCTAGGTTCTCCCGGTCCCCGCTGTTTGATGCGGGGGCGGAGCGGATCCATCGAGGAAAACTTAGAAAAGGAGGAAGCCGATCAGGGCAATCACTCCGAATCCGACGAAGGGCAGGGAGAAAGCGAAACCGCTCTTGAGCCAGTAGATGAAGTCACCCCGGAAAGCCGACGGCAGGGAGGAAAGAAGTCGAGGCCCCGCTTTGGACTTAAAAAGACCGGTCTTCTGACTGGAGCCGTTGATCACCGGGAGGAGCTTGTCGATCTCGTCTTCCGCCGCTTCGATGTAACCGATGGCGCGGGTGAGCTCGGTTTTGCGATCGGCGCGGCTCCACATCTCGGGACGCAGCCTGTTGATGTTGGCGAGGTGACTCTCGAGAAGTTCGTGCGCGTTGTTGCACTCTTCGGCGATGCGGAGGGCTTCAGCGGCCTCGCGCTCAAGGTGGTTTAGATGGCGGCTCAGCTCTTCGCAGACCCCGATCCGACCACTTTTGAACTGCTGCTCTTTTTTCGTGAGTTCCTCGAGCTCGGCAGCCTGGCGCTTGATTTGTTCTTCCTGCTGACGGAGAGCGCGCAGCTGATCTTGAGCCTGCTGATACTCGTCGTCGAGATTTTCGCTGTATGGCGTTACCGCCTCGAACTGCTTCGGATCGAACTGAATGTTCAGATCGTCTTTGCCGTCTTCGTCGAAGAAAAAGGGATGAATTTTCGCTGTAGCAGACATGGTGCGGGAAGTAAAATTTCAGTTAACTTCCATTAATATTATAAATTACTTGGAATTTCCAGTCTTTTTAGCTTTTTTCGTGAAAAAAAGAGAGGCCCTACCGTGACAAAAACGGTCAGGGCGAGCAGGGAGAGCAGGCCAACTTGGCTTGAGGGGACACGATACCAGAGAGGATCGACTGCATTGTTTTTGAAAATATCCCAGCGGAGATACGCAAGAAGAAGGATGAAGGTGAGGATGTAGAGGAAGCTTCCGACCAGGCAGAGTGTCCCGCCGAAGCCGCTCACAATCTTCGCGGCGTTCGGTTCATGGAGATTGGGGAAGATGACCCCGAGCCCGACAGCGAGACCGTTAAGTCCAAGCGCAAGGAAAGCGATGGCGGTGGAAAAAAAGACCGTGTCGGCGAACCCGATCCGGAGATTGTAGCCGCTGATCAAAAGGATCGCGATGACGAGCGCCCCGCTGGCGAGGGTGCTCGTGATGAACTTTTGCAGGACGATGGAGGGGAGCTTGAGCGGAGACATCGCCAGAATCCAGAGGCGGCGCCCTTCAAGGCTGAACTGCGGAAAAACAAAACGGGTGGTTAGGGTTGAAAGAGCCAGGGCGCAAACAGCGAGGTTGAGAAAGGCAACGAGGTAGAGGTCGCGCGGCTGCTCCATCTCGCCGTTCATTTGCCGCAAGCCGCTTGAGTAGATCGCAAGGAGGCCGAAAACGAGAGTGAACTGCACCCACTGGGCCGGCTCGCGGAAGAAGGTAAGAAAGTCTTTCTTCGAAATCGCCGCCAGGGGTCGTCCGACAAGGCGTCCGAGAAGAGAAGGACCCGGGTAGTGGGCGAGGATGGACTCGGCCGAGGGGATGGTGCGCTGGTCCCGCCGCAGGGCCGAGCTGGCGGAGTGCTGGAGGGAGCGGTTCCATGAGCGATAGAACCATTTCCCCCCTGCATGATAGAGCAGCAGCATTGCCATGAGCGCGTGGCTGAGAAGGAGGGTCGGGTAGATCACAGAACCGAAGGCCCGGTGAGGCCTCGTCCAGTCGATGATGGCGGCCGCTGCCCAGGAGCCCGGGAGCGCCCGGTTGACCGTGATACCGGTGTGGTGAAGAACCCGCTGGAAGGTGAGGGCGGCGCTGAGTCCGCTATCCTGCACGATCTGCCGGTCGTCGAGACCGGCGCGGACAGCCGAAGCGATCAGGAAGATGGCGAGAAGCGCCACGCCAGTGACGATCTGGCGCCGGTTCAGCCAGCGGACCGCGGTGACGAGGAGGAGTGCCCCGACGGCGCTGGCGAGGGCGAGGAAGAGGATGAGAACAGCCGTTGTTTTAAAGAAAAAGTCGGGAGAGACGTTCCGCATCCGCGCAAAAGCGAGGAGGAGGGGAGCAAGGATGAAAGCAAGGCCCCAGCTCGAAAAGGCAGCTGATTCAAAGCATTTCCACAGAAAGATGGTGCGATGGGAGAGGGGCAGGGTGAGGAGCCAGCGGGTGTCGCGGTTTCGATAGAGCGAGATGTACGCGGTGACGGCGACCGAGAAGATCAGCATCATCATGAAACAGAAAAACATCACGTAGATGAGCCGGTCACTGAGGAGGGCGCCCGCTGCGGGAAGGGCGGCGACATAGCGGAGACCTTCGCTAAAGAGCCAGTAGGCGGCGACCATGTAGCCGATGAGGAAGCACGCGATCGTCGTGCTCATGAGCCGTGAGCGTCGCGCCGCTAAGGCTGTTTTTACCCGGAGCATCCGCAGATGGACCCGGAAGAGGATGAGCCATTGCGAATAAGTGGACATTCGGGGAGATGGCTCGGCGGAATTCATGGTTGGGAGCAGAATAGCGGAATCCGCCGGAAATGTCTCGCATTCTGAGCGGGGAAAGGGAGGAATGGACGGCGTTATTTTTCCGAGGGCAGTTCGAGTCTCTTCCAGGCCATTTGATCTGCTTTATTCCCCTGACGTGGCGGCACGAATGGGAAATGCGCGCCGCACTGCGGCAGAAAGGCGGCCGGGATCAGAGTTATTCCGTAACGCCCCGGCTCGGTCTCTCGCTAATGCTGCGGGAACATTCCGCGTTCGATCCGCCTGACCCCGGATTTTTCGGGTTGGAATTTTGCAAGCCTCTCCTAGGTTGCCCCCATGGCAAGCATAGGAACCCCCTTTACCCCCGAAGCGACCCGCGTGATGCTCTGCGGTTCGGGCGAACTAGGCAAAGAAGTCGTCATCGAGTTGCAGCGTTATGGCGTCGAGGTCATCGCGGTCGATAGCTACGAGAACGCTCCGGCGATGCAGGTGGCGGATCGTTGCCACGTCATTTCAATGCTCGACGGGGCGGCTCTGCGGGCAGTCATTGAGAAGGAAAAACCCCACCTCGTCGTCCCCGAGGTCGAAGCGATCGCGACGGACACTCTTGCCGCGATCGAAGCGGAAGGTGTTGTAACGATTATCCCGACGGCTCGCGCGACCCGGCTCACGATGAATCGCGAGGGGATCCGGCGCCTCGCCGCCGAGGAACTGGGCCTGACCACCTCGCCCTATCGTTTTGCCGCGACGGAGGAGGAATACCGCGTCGCCGTCGCGGAGATCGGTCTGCCGCTTGTGGTGAAGCCTATCATGAGCTCATCGGGAAAGGGGCAGAGCACCGTTCGCACCCCGGATCAGATCAATGCCGCCTGGCAGTATGCCCAGGAAGGCGGCCGGGCGGGAAAGGGGAAAGTGATCGTGGAAGGGTTTGTCGATTTTGATTACGAAATCACTCAGCTCACCGTTCGCCATGCCGGCGGGACTTCTTTCTGCGAGCCGATCGGGCACATCCAGGTCGATGGTGACTATCGCGAGAGCTGGCAACCGCAGGCGATGAGCGAGGCGGCAAAGGAGAAGGCGAAGGAGTATTCCCGCGCCGTGACCGACAGTCTCGGGGGACGCGGGATTTTCGGGGTGGAGCTCTTCGTGAAGGGCGACGACATCATTTTTTCCGAAGTTTCGCCCCGTCCGCACGATACCGGCATGGTCACGATGATCTCGCAGGATCTCTCCCAATTCGCTCTCCATGCCCGCGCCATTCTCGGCCTTCCCATTCCGAACATTCGGCAGCACGGGCCGTCGGCCTCGGCGGTGCTGCTTGTCGAGGGGCACTCGACCTCGGTTCATTACAGCGGCCTTGACCGGGCTCTTGAGGCACCCGATACTCAGATTCGTCTTTTCGGGAAACCTGAAGTCGCCGGTAAGCGACGCATGGGAGTCGCCGTCGCCCGGGGCGGCAGCATCGAAGAAGCGCGGGAGAAAGCCCGTGCCGCTAGCGCGGCGATCAGCGTATCGCTCTGAGGAGAGTGGGAGTTCAGGTATTAAGCGATTCAGGCGTTGAGGTTTTATTTATTCAATTAACGTAAATTTGGTATGTCATCTATTGTTAAAGAAGCGCATCCGTGGCTTGAAGATTTGGTGGTTTACGATCCCGGAAAACCTATCGAGGAAACGGCTCGCGAGTTGGGGCTCGATCCATCCGACATCATCAAGCTTGCCTCGAATGAGAATCCGCTGGGGCCTTCGCCCAAAGCGGTCGAGGCGATGAAGCTTGCCGCCGAGGGCGTTCATATTTATCCCGATGGCGGGGGCTACAAACTGCGCACGGCGATCGCGGAAAAGTTCGGGATGGATCGGGACAATGTCGTCATCAGCAACGGCTCGAACGAGATCATTGAGCTGATCGGTCACGGGTTCCTCAACCCCGGCGACAATGTCATCGCGGCGCAGCATGCCTTTGTCGTTTATAAGCTCATGGCGACACTCTTCGGTGCAGAAACGATCGAGGTGCCTGACCCCGGATTCACCCACGACCTTGAGGCGATGGCGGCGGCGATCACGCCCCGCACGAGGATGATCTTCATCGCCAATCCGAATAACCCCACCGGCACTCTCGTCGGGCAGGAGGAAATCGACCGTTTCATGGAAAAAGTCCCTGACCACGTCATGGTGATTTTTGACGAGGCCTATTACGAGTTCGTCGAGGATGCTCCCGACACGCTGAAGTATATCCGTGAAGGGCGCAACGTCGTCATCATGCGGACCTTTTCCAAAATCCAGGGTCTCGCCGGGCTGCGGATCGGATTCGGTCTTACCACGCCCGGGATTGCCAAGGTGCTCCAGAAGTGCCGTCAGCCTTTCAACACCAACTCCATCGCCCAGGCCGGAGCAATTGCCGGCCTCGGCGACGACGAACATCAGCAGCGCACCCGCGATCTCAACGACGAGGGGCGCACCTACCTGCAGGAGGCCTTCGCCGATCTCGGGCTCGAGTATGTCCCGAGCTATGCCAACTTTATTCTCGTCAAAGTCGGCGACGGAGACGCGGTTTTTTCCGGTATGCTCAAGCAGGGCGTTATCATTCGAGCGATGCGCAGCTACAAGCTGCCCGAGTGGGTGCGGATCTCCGTCGGGACGATGCCGCAGAATGAGCGCTGCATCGCCACGTTGCGGGAGGTCCTGGAGCAACTATGACAAAACACGAATGGCACGAGCGGACGGGCGATGGTGAGCAGATCTACTACCGCGCCAACCATCACGCGGGTCGGTGGGTCTTCTACTCGACCCTGAAGTCTGATCCGGACTGGAATCAACACGAGATGCTACCGCTCCCCGTGATGGAGTCTCTTCGCGAAGTCCTCTGGAACAAGCATCAGCGCCGGCGGCTCCCGCTTAAGCACCTAGAGCAGATTGACAAGATCATCGAGCTCTTGCGGGAAAAGGAAGCTCAGGGACCGGCCGCGGGGGCTTGAGGGCGCAGAGTTGTCCGCCCGGCAGAGGGGGGCGTTATCGCGTTGTTGAACCGGTGCAACTTCGGGGCGCGTTCGGGGTATACTGTCGGACGATCCTGTATTTCCGATGAAACTCACCCACGCATTTTCTTCCCTCGCCCTCGGCTGCTGCCTTCTCGCGAGCCCTCTCGCTGCCGGATCGGAAGCGGAAGCAGACGGATTCAGTTTGCCCGCGGCTGTTCTTGAGATTGACCGGCTCGTCGGCGAGTTGCTGGAAAAGCAGGGAGTAAAGCCCAATCCGGATATTGACGATGCCACCTTCGTCCGCCGCATTTACCTCGATATCGCCGGTCGCGTCCCCACGATCGAAGAGGCGGAAGATTTTCACGGTTCGACTTACCCGCGAAAAAGACAGCAGCTCATTGCCGATCTCCTTGAGAGCGACGGTCACATGAGTCACGCCTACAACTTCTGGGCGGACGTGCTGCGGATCAACAACGGTCTCGGGGTTGGCGCGACGCAGGCCGAGGCAGCCTATCAGCTCTGGGTGAAAGAGGCGATCGACAGCAATATGCCTTACGATCGATTCGTGCGCGAGCTGATCACGGCCCGCGGCATGATATGGGAGAACGGCGCGGTTGGTTACTACCTTCGCGACCGCGGCATGCCACTCGACAATATGTCCAATACCGTGCGGGTCTTCCTCGGGACACGCCTCGAGTGCGCCCAGTGCCACAACCATCCCTTCGACAAGTGGACACAAATGGATTACTACGAGATGGCCGCCTTTTCCTACGGCATGGACGCCCGCGGTTACGACTCGCCGAATCGTAAGGCCTTCAGCAAAGTCCTCAGGCAGGACAGGGATGATCTCCACCTCAGGATGGTGGGAAATGCCAGGTTCCCGCAGATCCGCAGCCTGGATGACCTGAAGCGCTATATCGAGGGCGAAAAATACAAAACCTATCTCGAGCGATACAAGGTGACCGACGAGCAGTTCCGCGCCCTCGCGAAGAAGTCCATCGCCGCCTACGAGGCCTACGATCACCAGAGTCGCGGCGCCAACAACGCCCTTAACGAGATTTACAACCCGCTCCGCTACGTCAAAACGGCTGAAGTGGAAAAGACCCTGAAGCTTCCCCACGATTATCAGTATGATGATGCGAAGCCGCACGATAAAATAACGGCGCGGACCATGTTCGGCAAAGAGATCGATCTGGAAAACATCGACGACAGCACGATCGAGGCTTACGCCGACTGGATGGTCTCGAAGGAAAATCCCACCTTCACCCGTGTCATTGCCAATCGTCTCTGGAAACGCGTCTTCGGACACGGGGTCTTCGAGCCGGTCGACGAGCTCACCGAGCAGACCCGGATCTCGAATCCCGAGCTCCTCACCTATCTTGAGGACATGATGAAGCGTCTCGATTTCGACATGAGGAAATATCAGGAGGTCCTCTACAACACGAAGACCTACCAGCGGGCCGCCAACGATGGCGAGATGACCATGGGTGAGGATTATCTATTTTCCGGTCCCGTCCTCCGTCGCATGAGCGCCGAGCAGATCTGGGATTCCATCGTCGCTCTCGCTCTGCCCGAGGCCGACAGCTATCGCCCGAGGGTCGCCGATCAGCTCGGGAGTGTGGAAAGGGTCCGGCTGATTTACGAAGCGGTGGAAGGGCGCAGCGAGGAGGAGTTCATCGCCATGGTCAGGCAGATCGGTGAGTCTTACGACGCCATTCGCCCCCGCGAGGAAAAGCTTCGCACAGAGAGCGCCAAAGCTCTCGAAGCCGGGGACAAGGAGCGTCTCGCGAAGCTTCGCAAAGAGCTGAACGATCTCCGCAACGAAGCCCGCCAGGTCGTCGAAGAAATCGGTTACCGGAACGTCGGCCGCCAGGTCGATGGCGGGGAACTGCTCGCCGCTATGGGCATGACCGAAATGGAGATGGGCATGCGCGACGGAGAACCGGATCTATCTGATGAGAACCCCGGGGAGCGGGCCGTCCTCACCAAACTGCCCAAACCCGAGTTCGCCGATCCGCCGGCTGATCTGAAAGACAAAAAGGAGCGGAAGGCCTGGAGTGATCGCCAGAAGCAGGATTACAAGGGCTACACTTCCCTCGTCAGTCAGATGGCCCGGGCGTCCGAACTCGACTCACCGGCCCGCCGCGGTCACTTTCTCCGCGAGTTCGGCCAGTCAGATCGTGAAGTCATCGAAAATTCCGCTAACAGCGCCTCTGTCCCGCAGGCTCTTAATCTGATGAACGGATCCATGGTCGAGGCGCTCACGAATCGCTTCGCCGTGTTCGGCCGTCGCATCCACACCGCCGGCAATCCCGACGAGAAAATTCGCATGATCTTCCAGGCCATGCTCACCCGCGAGCCGAACGAGCGCGAGATGAATCTCGCCCGCGCCGAAGTCGAGGCCCGGGGAGATGAAGCCTACCCCGCCATCGTGTGGGCTCTTCTCAACACGCAGCAGTTTATTTTCGTCCAGTAAATCCGAAATAGTCCCCGTCCGTTTCACCCGCACCCACGATCACCGCATGAAAACCGCCTTCAAATCCGACGAATGGAGCCGCCGTCGCTTCATGGAGGGAACCGCTAAAACCTTTCTCGGGGTTGGAGCTCTCGGCCTGACCTCGCGGGCTGCTGCGGCGACAGGGACAAATTCGGCACTGCCCGAAAGGGTTGATGCCGCGAAACATGTCATCTACCTCTACATGAATGGCGGGATGACCCATCTCGACACCTTTGACACGAAGCCGGGGCACGAAAATCAGGGCGAGACGAAGACGATCAACACGAATGTCGACGACATCAAACTCTCGGCGCTGCTCCCGTCGCTTGCGGCGCAGGCAGACAAGCTCGCGATCATTCGCTCGCTCACCTCTACCGCCGGTGCTCATGATCAGGGCAACTACCTCATGCACACTTCCTATGATCAGGGAGCCACGATCCGCCATCCCGGGATCGGGGCCTGGTCGCTGAAGTTCAAAGGGCGCCTCAACCCGAACCTTCCGGGATCGGTCTTTATCGGCGGCGACAGTCGCATCAATGGTGGCGGCGGTTTTTTTGAGCCCCAGTATGAGCCGCTCACCATCAGTGATCCGCAGGCGGGCTTGAAAAACTCGAAGCTTCGCGGGATGACGAAAGAGGACTTCGATCAGCGTCTCGCCCTTGCCGCGGCATTCGACGCCGACTTTCACGCCCGCTACAAAGTGAAGCAGGTGCGTGCCTATACGCAGATGTATGATGATGCGGTGCGGATCATGCAAAGCCGTGATCTCGCCGCCTTTGATCTCAGCGCCGAAGACAAGATGACGCGAGAGCGTTACGGCGACAATGCGTTCGGTCAGGGCTGCCTCCTTGCCCGCCGTCTCATTGAGCACGATGTGCGCGCGGTTGAGGTTTCCTACGGAGGGTGGGACATGCACAACAATGTCTTTGTGGCCGCCCCTGAAAAGTGCGGCGTCCTCGATCAGGCGATGGGGGCGCTCCTGTCCGATCTCGAAAGTCGCGGTAAGCTTGGGGACACCCTTGTTGTTCTCACGACCGAGTTCGGCAGAACGCCGAGAATCAACCAGAATGAAGGGCGTGATCACTATCCGAGGGCTTTCAGCTCCGTTCTCGCCGGCGGGGGAATCAAAGGCGGCATCACCTACGGTAAAACCGATGAGGGAGGTGAAAATGTGCTGGAGGACCCCGTCAGGATTCCCGACTTTAACGCGACTATCGCCTACGCTCTGGGGCTGCCGCTCGATCAGGTCCTTTACAGCCCCAGTAAACGGCCTTTCACGGTGGCCCACAAGGGCAGGCCCGTTCTCGATCTCTTTACCTGAAGCAGGGACCGGAATGATTGGTTACGGTTTCGATTGAGTCGGTGCGGAATCGGAGCGATTAATTTACCACCACAACAAGCATGAACGATTTGGCACAGGGAGGCGGTAACTTAGTCTATATCATCATCACGGTGGGCACGATGCTCGTGAGCCGGTGGGTAGGCTCGATGTTGCAGCGACGTTTCACCGAGCACTCGATGCGGTCGATTGCTTTCTCCGGTGCCGAGATCGCGGAAAAAATGCTTCGCGATAGCGGTATTAGTGACGTGCGGGTGATCTCCACGCCGGGCCAGCTTACCGATCACTACAACCCTCTCACGAAGACCGTCAACCTGAGTGAGGTTGTCTTCCGCGAAAGAAACGTCGCCGCCGCCGCCGTCGCGGCGCACGAGTGTGGTCACGCGGTGCAGCATGCCCGGGCCTACGGGGCGCTGAAGATGCGCTCGGCGCTCGTCCCGATCGTGAGTATTTCGAGCAAGTTTATGAACTGGGTTTTGCTCGCGGGCCTCTTCCTCGCCGCCTCGGGAGACACGACCGTCCTTTTTATCGGGGTGCTTCTCTTTGCAACGACGACGCTGTTTTCGGTCGTCACTCTTCCGGTGGAGTTCGACGCGAGCCGCCGCGCGCTCGCCTGGCTTGACTATTCCGGGTCTCTCGCGGGCCTGGATCATGACAAGGCTAAGAACGCCCTCTTCTGGGCGGCGATGACTTACACCGTTGCTGCGGTTGCCTCGATCGGACAACTTCTCTATTATGTGATGCGTCTGATGGCTGCCCGGCGTTGAGACTCTTGAAGGGAGCGGCAGGCTCACCCGTGCGACCGGTCTTTCGACCTTCCACCTGATGGGTCGTCCGGCAGTTCGGTCGGCGGCGGCAGGGGAATGGTGATGGTGAATGCCGTTCTGACCCCCGGCTGGCTCTCCACTCCGATCTTCCCGTGATGGGCTTCCACGGCTCGTTTCACGATGGAGAGACCGAGTCCGGTTCCTTTGACCTGCGTCTGGGCGTGGTGTTTCTGGACCCGATAGAACCGTTTAAAAATGTGGGGCAGGTCAGCCGCTGGAATTCCGATGCCGTCGTCCGCGATGGTGACGAGATAGCGGCCGCCCTCCTTTCGGAAAGAGACTGTGATTTTCAGCCCCGGCTCGGGATTTTCCTTGAGAGCATTTTCGATGAGGTTGAAAAAAACCTGGTCCCAGTAGAAACGATCGCCGATGAGGGGCCAGGGACGAGCGGAGTCTACCTTCACGGCGACCCTCGCGTGGTTTTGTTCAATAATGGGCATGAGCTGACCGATCATGTCATCGAGTGAGTCGCGGAGATCAAAGGATTCAGACCTGAGGAGATCGGCGGCGCTTTCCAGTTTTGAGATCGTGAGCATGTCTTCGACAATGCGGGCAATCCGTTCGCCATGTTTGCGCATCGTGACGATGGCGCGGCGGTAAAGGGCCTGGGTGAGATCGACAGCGGGGTCATCCATCGTTTCGAGGTAGCCGTTGATGATAGAGAGGGGCGTGCGCAACTCATGGGAGGCATTCGCCACAAAGTCGCGGCGGATCTGCTCGGTTTCGAGCTGTCCGGAGATGTCCTTCATCAGGAGCCAGGAGCCTGTATTCTCCGTACTGCCGCCAAAAAAGAGGGGCTCGGCTTCGACGAGAAGCGACACTTCCCGGAACCCTTTCTTTCCTTCGCTGTGCACCCGCAGGGCGATGCTATCGGAGACTTTTGCCCCGATCTCTTCGGCGAGGGCAAGGGTATCGTAGACACGGTGGTCGCGACAGACCTCAAGAAAAGGCCGGGACCGGTAGGGTTGATCGACCGGGAAGAGTAGTTCCGCAGCGCGGTTGAGGAAGCGGATCTCGCGATTCCGGTCGAGGATGAAGATCGCGTCTTTGATCTCGTTAAGGAGTGCTTCCTGAAATTCACGCTGCTTCCGTTCCGAGTCGCGCACGAGGGAGGCTTCGCTCACGGTGTTCATGACCGCTCTGCGCAACGGAGCGAGTTCTTTGCGGGCGGCCGAGGGAGAAAAGGTGATGCTCAAATCGTCGGCCCCCGCAGTCAGCGAATCCGCCAGTTCGCCTACCGCGCGGCGCAGCCTGAGGTAACGCAGCGCCGAATAGGAAGCGACTAAGAGGAGAAGGAGGGTCGTAAAAGGGGCGTCCAAGGTGATGAGTTCTTCTCTCCAGTGCGTGAAAGGGGTTCACGTTTCCAGGAAACGGTAACCTACCCCGCGGACCGTTTCGATCGAATTTCCGTGAGCGCCCAGTTTTTCCCTGAGTCTTTTAATGTGGGTATCAAGTGTCCGTGTCTGAATACGGTCGCTGTAGCCCCATACTTTTTTAAGGAGGTCGCCGCGCCCCTGAGTGATCCCGGGAGACTCGATCATGCTCAGGAGGAGCTTGAACTCGGTCGAGGTCAACTCGATCTCGGTTCCTTCAAGGAGCAGTTTAAGCGAATTCTTGTCCAGGCTGAAAGGACCCGAGACGATCACATTGCCGCCCTGATTGGGGTTCGTGCGCCGGAGGAGGTTGCGCACTCTCAGCATCAGTTCCTTCGGGCTGAAAGGCTTGGCCATGTAGTCGTCGGCACCGAGTTCGAGCCCCGTTATTTTTTCCTCAAGTCTCCCGCGGGCCGTGAGCATGATAACGGGGATGGATTTAGTCCGGGCATCTTCGCGCAGGTTCCGGAAGACGGTCAGTCCGTCCATCCCCGGGAGCATGAGGTCGAGAAGGATGACGTCGGGCCGTTTATCCCGGGCGATGCGCAGGGCGCTGAGCCCGTCAGACGCTTCGATCAGTTTGTAGTCCTCTTCCCGCATGAGGGTGACAGATATCAGCTCCCGGATATCTTCCTCATCATCAACGATCAGAATGGCAGGCATGGAAGTTTTGGCTGGATTAGGGAAGCAGTTGAAACACTCTAAGGGTGGCGGCAGTTTGACCAATGAAAAGCGCCCTGCTGTGACAAAACCGTAACGATTCGGGTCCCCTCACTTCAGCACTGGAGATCCGAAGGGAACCGTGTAAAGGTAGCGGGACCATAATCAAGAATCCCCCCCCCGGATGGCAATCAAGTCAGACTACACGACACTCAGGGGAAAGCCCGAGTCGGTTCATGTCATCGTGAATCCCGCTCCCTCGAGGCGCATCCCGCTGCTCGCGATCCTCAATCAGGCCTTTCGTGAGGCTGGAATACACTGGGATATCTCTATTACTCACGGGACAGGGGACGGGTCCGAGCTTGCCCGAAAAGCTGTCGCGGCCGGCGCGAGTGTCGTTGCCGTTTACGGAGGTGACGGAACCGTCATGGAAGTGGCCGCCGGGCTTGTCGGGACGGATACGCCCCTCTTGATCCTTGGCGGGGGAACCGGTAATCTCGTTGCCTCGGAGCTTCGGTTGCCGACGAATCTGGAAAAGGCTTGCGAACTCGTCTGTCGCGACCAGTTTTCGACTCGTCGAATCGACGTGGGAATGATGGGCGAGCACCCTTTTCTTCTCCGTATCGGTTGCGGGATCGAGGTAGGAGTGGTGCAGGAGGCGACCCGCGAGCTCAAGGATCAGGTCGGGAAGTTCGCCTATGTCTGGGCCGGTATCAAGCGGTTGCAGGAAATCCCGGAAGCGGAATACGAAATCATCCTCGACGGGAAAGAGACGATCCGTGCGACCGGATTTGCCTGTATCGTGGCCAATGCCGGCACGGTGGGAATGGGGCGGCTTACACTCGCTCCGGCCATCGATGTCAATGACGGTCGCCTCGACGTTTTTCTTCTAAAAAGGGCAAATCTCGACGTCATCGTCCAGATGGCGAAGAAAATGACCGGGCTCGACCGCTTCCTGCGCGACGAAGAGCCCGCCCTCGATGCCTCGGAGGCGGTGACGCACTGGACGGTCGAGTCTGTCGAGATCCGGACAAATCCGATTCTCGACATTCAGGTCGACGGGGACATAGTTGCGAAGACCCCCCAGTCGATCCGGGTGCTGCCCTCCGCTTTAAGTGTCGTCGTTCCCGATTGATCCCGGTCGAAACCGTATCGGATAACACCCTTGTGTTTTTATCCTGACAGGCAGAAATGTGCCCTTGGGCGGGTTCAAACAGTTGAAATCAGCATGAATTCAAGCAAGATCTGAAAATTACCAAATGTTAACTATCTCCGAAAGACGCCTCGTCATTGCCTGCGGGGGCACCGGCGGCCACCTTTTCCCCGGGATCGCTGTCGCCGAAGCCTGGACCCGGAAGGGTGGCGAGGCGTTGCTGCTCATCTCGGAAAAGCAGATTGATGCCCTCGCGACCGAGGGATACGATCACCTTCGTTTTGAGAAGATGCCTTCTCTCGCGATGCCAGGCGTTTTTTCGTGGCGAATGCTACGATTTATCTTCGTGTTTCTGAGGTCTCTGGGCGCTTGTCGGCGCCTGCTGAAGGATTTCCGGGCCGAGGCCGTACTCGGCATGGGCGGCTTTACCTCGGCCGCCCCGCTCGCGGCGGGACGCATCGCCGGGCTACCGACCTTCATCCACGAGTCCAACGCCGTTCCCGGAAAAGCGAACCGGTTGAACGCGCTCTTTTCGCGTGCCGTCCTTGTCGGATTCGACGAGTGTGTTCCGCTCTTCGGAAAGGGAAAACCGGTCGAGGTGGTCGGGACACCATTGCGGCCTTCTCTTGTCAACCGCCCCGCTCGCGATGAGGCGATCGCCCGGTTCGGGCTCGATCCAGGGAAAAAGACAGTGATGGTAATGGGAGGGAGTCAGGGGGCCCGCCGGCTGAATGAACTGGTCGCGGCGAGTTTGCCACGCTTTGCGGAATCGGGTATTCAACTTCTCCATATCAGCGGGCCCGGCGATTATGAACTGGTGAAAGCTGCCTATGCCGCCTGTCCCGAGGCGGGCCTTCTCCTTAGTTTCTGCAGCGAGATTCAATTTGCCTACGCTGCCGCCGATCTCGCGATCTGCCGGTCGGGGGCATCCACTCTCACGGAATTGGGTTATTATGAAATACCTTCGGTGCTGATCCCGTATCCCTTTGCGGCGGATGATCACCAGACGGCCAACGCCAGGATTTTTTCAGGTCCCGGCGCGGCCGTTTTGTGGGTTCAGGACGAACTGGATGAGGAAAATTTCTCCGATAAAATCCTGTCACTTATACTCGATGAAAAACAGCTTTTAAAGATGAAGGCGGCCGCTGCCGGTCTCTCTGTCCCGGAGGCGTCAGGCCGGGTCTGCGAGTGTATCGCTGCTTCCCTTGGCCGATCCCGTCATGGCCATCCTGAATTTCAGTCAACAACCGATTTATGAGCGATATATGCAGGGACTGGGGGATACGTTTCGCCTCTCGGAAGGAGAGGCTGCGAGTCCACCTTATCGGAGTGGCGGGTTCCGGCATGAGCGGGTTGGGGTCCCTCTTGCTCGGGCTGGGGCATCGTGTTTCCGGATCGGATCGGGTCACTTCGAAAGAAACCGAGCGGCTCGAGAAGGTAGGGCTCGTGTTTTCCAGTCCGCATACTGCCGAAGCGGTTTCTGATGCTGATGTGGTGGTCTATTCCAGCGCCATTAAGCCCGGAAATGCCGCCTACGATGAGGCAGTCGCGCGCGGAATTCCTCTCCTTCGAAGAGCCGAGGCTCTCTCCGCCATCATGCAGGGAAAGAAAGGAGTTGTGGTGGCCGGCACCCACGGGAAAACGACGACGTCCGCCCTTGCCGCCCACGTTCTCAAGGTCGGGGCTAAGTCGCCTTCCCATTACGTCGGGGCCGAGATTCCCATTCTCGGGACTAATGCAAACTGGGACGAACAGGGGGAGTATTTTGTGGCCGAAGGAGATGAAAGTGACGGTACTCTGGTGAATTTTCATCCCGAACATGCGATTCTCCTGAATGTCGAGGCGGAACACCTCGATTTTTACGATGGTATTGATGCCATATGCGCCGTTTTCGGGCAGTTTTGCGATCAGACTGCCGGGAAGGTCATCTACTGCGGTGAGGACATGAATGCGCGCCGCGTGTGTATGGGGCGTGACAATGCGATCAGCTACGGATGGAGTGATGAATGCGATTTTTTTGCCACGAATCTCTCTCCGCGCGGGGCGGGAACTGAATTTACCGTGACATCCGGAGGGAAAGAGCTCGGGCGTGTCCGTCTTGGTATCCCGGGGCGGCATAATGTTCTTAATGCTCTTGCCGTGATCGCTTTTGCGATGGAAGCGGGCGTTTCTTTTGATCTTATCGACGAAGCGCTGACCTCTTTCCGGGGGGCGAGGAGGCGTTTTGAAATGAAGCGTCTCAGTGAACGCGTCACCATCGTGGATGATTACGGGCACCACCCCACCGAGATCGCTGCGACGATTCAGACGGCCCGTTCGCAGCATGCCGGGCGCCTTATCTGCCTCTTTCAGCCCCACCGGTATTCAAGGACGCAACTTCTGCGGAACGAGTTCGGAGCGTGCTTTGCGGGAGTGGATGAACTTTGGGTAACTGATGTCTATGCGGCGAGTGAGCTACCTATCCCCGGGGTATCCGGCCAGACCATTGTCGACGCTGTCCTCGAACAGGGTGAGGTGGAAAAAGTCGTCTTCCATCCTGTGCTTTCGACATTGCCTCTGGCGGTCGGGCCGAAGCTTGAGCCGGGAGACTGGCTCATTACGCTCGGAGCGGGAAATATCCACGAGGCCGGTTCCCGTTTGGCGCGAGACCTCGCCACGCTCGATCAGTTGACCGGCGTCCTTGCCGAACCTGCCGCCGTGATTCGCCTCTATGAGCCGATGCGCCGCCATACGACCATGAAAGTCGGCGGGCCGGCCCAGTTCTGGGTGGAACCCGTGACGGTTGAAGGACTGGCTCGTCTCGTCAGATATTGCACGGATAGCGGCACGCCCCTCCGGGTGATCGGTCGGGGATCCAATCTCCTTGTTCGTGACGGTGGCATTCCCGGCGTGGTGGTGAATCCGGTAAAAGGGGAATTCGGAGTAATCTCCGTTGAGGGAAGCACGATCACGGCAGGGGCGGGGGTGAAGTTAAAAGCCCTCGCCGCCGCCGCTCAGTCGGCCGGTTTGGGGGATTTCGAATGGATGGAGGGCATCCCCGGTAATGTGGGAGGCAGCCTCCGAATGAACGCGGGGGCGATGGGGTGGGAGGCCTTTGATCAGGTGGTGAGCGTCACCATGGTCGATGCCGAGGGTAATATTTTCACGAAAGGGGTTGAAGAGATTCGTTATCATTACAGGAACGTGCCTGAATTGGCTCATCATATTGCGGTGTCTGCCGTTTTTAAGGGAACTCCCGCACCGGATGATGTCATCGCTTCGCGAATGGCGGCATCGAAGGAGAAACGCCGCACTTCCCAGCCGGTGGCCGCGAGCGCCGGCTGTATCTTCAAGAACCCCGGTCTGATCGGAGCCGGGCAGTTACTCGACGAGATGGGATTGAAGGACACGGGCGTCGGTGCCGCCAGAGTCAGCAAGGTCCACGGGAACTTTATTGTGAACGACGGAAGTGCCACGGCGGCAAATGTGCTCGAGCTGATCGCCCGCATCAAGGAGACAGCGCTTCGCGAACGTGAGATCGAACTTGAGACGGAAGTCCAGATCATTGGCCAGGATGATCCGCTTTAGGCTTCGCCGCTCCAATCAAAGCTCTTTAAATGATCAAACCCAGCCTCCCTGTTTTTCCATGACAAAGCCAATCGAAGAAATGCATGTCGCCGTCCTCGCCGGCGGACCGGGATCCGAGCGCGAGGTCTCGCTGGCCTCTGCCCGCGGTGTCGTTAAAGCACTGGCGGGGCGAGTGGGCAAGGTGACTTTCGTCGATGTGCTCGGACCTGACTTTGAGCTGCCGGCGGGAACTGATCTCGGGTTCAATGTGATTCACGGTACCTTCGGGGAGGACGGACGGCTCCAGGCGGAGATGGAGCGACGCGGCATTCCTTATACCGGGGCGCGCCGGCTGAGTTCTGAAGTGGCCTTTGACAAGGTGCTTAGTAAAAGACGTTTTGTCAGCGCCGGGGTGATCACCCCGGCTTCTGCTGTTGTCATGACGAATGCGGCGACAGAGCCGCCGTCAGAGGTTGGAATTCCCTGCGTCGTGAAGCCCCCCCGGGAAGGTTCCAGTGTCGGGGTTCACCTCGTCCATACCGATGACCAGTGGACCGCCGCCATCGCGGATGCCTCGAAGTATTCGCCTGATATTCTCGTCGAAGAACTCATCAGCGGGAAGGAGCTGACTGTCGGGGTTCTCGGTGACATGGTATTCCCTGTCATTCACATCCAGCCGAGGTCGGGATTTTACGATATTTCCAATAAATACCCATGGATGACAGGGGCCGGAGGGACCGACTATTTTTGTCCGGCGGACTTGCCCGAGGAGGTCACCCTCGCGGTGCAGGCGGAGGCGCTCAAGGCGCATCGTGCGGTGGGGGCTGAGGTTTATTCCCGGGTTGATATACTCCTGCGTGCCTCTGACTCGAAGCCGTTCGTTCTTGAGGTAAACACCATTCCGGGGATGACGGAAAGCTCGCTCCTGCCAAAAGCGGCGGCAGCGGCGGGGATCGATTACGCAACTCTTTGTTTGAAAATTATTAAGATTTCGCTTAATTTTAACTAATGCGAAAAAGAGTCGGACGATCCAATTGTAGAAAATTCAGGTTTAGAGGACTTTTCTCTTCCGTTAGTCGGGTTGATGATGACGGCAGCTGGATCCTTCCGAGTGATGAAGCGGCGCCTGCGAAAGTTCCGGCTCGCACGAGAGCGAGGCGCCGTTCCTTTTTCGTCCGGGTATTAGCAGTTGGGTGCCTTCTGGGAAGCGTTCCTTTCGCGGGGAAGTGGGGCTATGAGAAGGTTTTTTACGAAAATGAGGAGTTCGTCCTGCGTCGGCTGAACATCCAGACGGACGGAGTCCTCAGCGAAGCGCGGCTGGCCGGGATTGCGAACGTAGCGGCGGGAATGAATTTGATGGAGCTGGATCTTGAAATGATTCGCGTTCAGATCGAAAAGCTGCCGCAGGTGGAAAGGGCATCCGTGACCCGGGAACTTCCTGATCGTATCAACCTCATTGTTCGCGAGCGGATGCCGGTCGCCTGGCTTTCTTCACCGACTCTGGGGATACGCCCCTGGGACATGGAGCGTGGATACCTTCTCGATTCTGACGGGGTGCTTTTTCGTTGTCTCGATCTTAACGACGGAATGAAGTCTCTTCCGGTGATCGAGTCTTTCAAGGTCATCGAGCCGGTCGAGGGCACGCGTATCGAGTCGGAGGGAGTTCGCTCCGCCCTGAAGTTGATCGTGGAGAGTGATCGCCGTTTCCTCGGTGAAGGCCTCAGTGTCTCAGAGGTGCGGGTTCGTGATGAGTGGGCCGTTGAAGCGTTCTACCGGAACGGGCTCGCGGTGACCTTCGGAGTGTTTGATTTTACCCGCGGCCTCGAAGACCTTGCTCTCATTGTCAAAACGGCTGAGCGGTCCGGCCATCAGCTCGCGACGGTGAACGTGGCTGCCATGAAAAACATTCCGGTAACCTTCGCGGAATCAGCCACACGCTCCGATTCGTCGTCAGACGCGCCCGGCTCGGCGATCGATTACTCATCATCGCCGAATGCCCTGTCTTCCCCCGTTAATGAGCAGGAAAAACACTTGCGATCCATTTTGAAAGGGGGCTAAACTGCAAGGAGTTCCTGAATTTAATGGCTGCTTCGAATATCTACGTCGGTTTGGAGATCGGCACCTCAAAGGTGTGCATCGTCGTCGGCGAAGTTCGCAGTGACGGCGCGATAAAGATCCTGGGTGTGGGGCAGCATCCCTCCGCCGGAGTGAGAAAAGGGGAGATCGTCGATCCCGAGACGGTTCAGACCTGTCTCCATGATGCTCTGATGCGTGCCGAAGAGCGCAGCGACGTCGAGGTGAATACGGTTTTTCTGGCCGTGACAGGGTCGCATATCCAAAGCCTGAACAACCGCGGGACGATACGGGTCGCCGACGAGCAGATGGAGATAACGGCAGAGGACCTTGACGAGGTTAAAAAGATCGCCCGTGACGTGCCTCTGCCCAAGGAGAATGGCTACATCCATTCCATCATCCAGCACTATTATGTCGACGGGCAGGATAAGATTCCCAACCCGGTCGGTATGCTCGGCCAAAAACTCGAGGCGGACTACCATATCATCCACGGGGTCAAGACCCGTATTCAAAATGCCATCAAGTGCGTGCGGGAAGTCCCGCTCGAAGTGGAGGATATCGTCTTTTCTCCGGTGGCGGCAGCCCAGGTCGTTCTCAATCGGGAGGCAAAGAACGAGGGGGCTCTTCTCTTGGATATTGGCGGGGGGACAACTGACTACATCTGCTTCATCGACGGAGCAGTGGTGGCTTCGGGGTGCGTTGCCATTGGCGGCGATCATATCACCAACGATATCGCGCTCGTTCTGAAGATACCCCTGGCCCGTGCCGAGAAACTCAAGGTTGCGCACGGTAGCGCGTCTCTCAGAGATGTTATTGACGTCGAGATCCCGGTTGAGGGGGATTCGGGCAAGAAAGTCAGTCAGGAACTGCTCAACCAGATCATGAACGCCCGAGTCACCGAGTTGCTTACTGTCGTGTATGAACCCCTCGCGAAGCAGGGTTATCTCGACAAGCTGGGGAAGGGCATTTTCCTCACCGGCGGGTCGAGTTTGATGAAGGGAATTGCGGATGTCACTGAGGAAATATTCAAAGTGCCGGTGCAAAAAGCGGGATCGGCCTACATGTCCGGCCCTGCGGCGCTTTTTGAGAACCCCCAGTATGCGACACCGGTCGGGCTTATAAGATACGCGCAACTTCTTGATGAGCAACGGCCTAAAAAGGGAGCGCTGAGTAAGCTGGGCGAGCGTCTCGAGAAAATCTTCGGAGGGGGGCGCTAACCTTTGGTATGCTTCTAAGTGTTTGACAATAACGGCGCTTTAAGCAACATAGATGACTAATGATCGAGTATAATCAGGCGGAACAGAGCGAGCTCTCAAATTTATCCGAGTTCGGAGTCAAGGTTATCGGTGTCGGCGGAGCCGGTGCCAATGTGCTTGATCGGATGGCTCTGGAGGGCAGTGATGACGCCGAGCTTCTAACCCTTAACACGGACGTGAGGGCACTTTCCACCTCCGTCTCCAGCGAAAAGATTCAGCTCGGCGCGACTTTGTTGAAAGGAATGGGCACGGGGGGGGATCCTTCCCTCGGGAAGCAGGCGGCGATCGAGGCGGTCGATGAGATCCGTCGGGCCGTTCGCGGCAGTCGGATGGTGTTTGTTTGCGTTGGTCTCGGAGGCGGCACCGGTTCGGGGGCGGCACCCGAGGTATGCCGGATCGCCCGCGAGGAAGGGGTCTTTCTTGTTGTTTTTGCGACCATGCCTTTCTCCTTTGAGGGGGAGCGACGCAGGCAGCAGGCTCTTAAGGCTCTGGAGTTGATCGGTCGCTACGGGAATGCCGTGATTACTTTTGACAATGACCGCATGGGCGAACTCATTGTTCCGAAAGATGGTGTGAGCCAGGCCTTCGCCGCAGCGGACAAAATTATCAGTCAGAGTATCCGCGCGACGATGAATGTGGTCTTCCGGCCCGGTATCATTCGTATCGGCATGGACGACCTTCTCTCCGCGATCTCCGCCGACGATTCCCGCTGTCTCTTCGGTTATGGCGTCGCCAAGGGTGATAATCGCTCCCACGAAGCGCTCGAGCAGGCTCTCAAGTGCCCGCTTCTCGATCGCGGAAAGCTACTCACCGATGCAAGTGCGGTCCTTGTCCAGGTTGCCGGTGGCGACACGATGACCCTCTTCGAAGTTCAACTGGTGATGGAGGAGGTGGCGAAACACGTGGGAAAAGAAACCCAGATTCTTTTTGGGACCGGAACCGACAAGCGCCTTGGAAACAGCCTGACAGTGACGATTATCAGTTCCATCGCGGGGCCCGGAGCCGCAGCGATTCGATCGGCTCAGGTGGAGGAGGTCTCGGTCGTTCCAACGATCAGCCTTGGCATGCCTTCCCTCGGTGCCAGCGGCAGAATCGTATCGGGTGATCCGTCGGCTTCTCCCGAAGGAAAATCCTCTCCCCCCGCCGCTTCGGCGGCAGGAGAGCTGCCTGATATTCTCGAACCCGCTGCTGCAGGCAGTGCGTTCTCCTACGAGGAGGACGGGGGCGGTGCCCCTCCCCGGCATACCGCTTCGGTTTTTGAGCCACTCGATGACTTCGAGGACGCCTCGGATGAGATCGAAGTGCCCGCCTACGCTCCCGAGCCGCTACCTTCTTTGCTGCGGCCGCCCGTCTCACTCGGGGGCGAGGGTGGTCTCGACGATCTTCGCAATCCTATCGCGAGAGCCTTGAACGTGGCTTCCGAGGAGTATGACGATTCCGCCTTTTCGTCTCAGGAGGGCACAGATCTGGATCGTGTCGAGGCGGTGACGGAGTCCTCACAAAAAATTACCCTTTCCCGCATGGCGGGCGGTTCTGCTACCGGTAGTGTTCGCACCCGCGACCTGCTCAGTCCGGCAACTGAAGAGTCCGTCTCTCAGCCAACTCCTCCGCCGACGGCAAGTCGCGAGGAGGAACCTCAGCCTGCGGGGTTATCAGACGAAGCCCGTCAGCAGCAGGAGATGCTTCAGCTTGAGCCGGCCCTGGGTAAGGGACGCTTTGCCAAGAGTGATCCAACGATCGTTGATGGCGAGGATCTCGATGTTCCGACCTTTCTCCGTAAGAAAAAGTAGGACCGTTTCAGAAGCCTCCCTGCAGAGCCTGCAAGGGGGCGGCTCTACCGCCGACCGCTCCCTTGTGGCCGAGGGGTAGTGTCTCAGTCAGTCACGGCCCCGTCGGCACTATTGAGGAAGTCACTTGCCAGGGCGACAAGATCCTCACCCGATCCTAGGTAACGTTCGCGGTATTCATTTACGGCGCTACCGTGACTCTCGAGGAAGTGATCAAAGTTGCCTGCTACGCAGCTCTCGCTGCGCGCCCACTGCAGAAACTCGGCGACACAGCGGCGTTTGGAGTCAGCCCCGATCGCGTTGAGAGAATCGCGGAATCGGGTCGCATGGTCCCAGTCGAGTGCGGAAACGAGAAACTTCACCCCGACCTTGCGAATGCCGGAGTCGATCTCCTGCAGTTCTTCGACTTTCAGTTCGCGCGGGTTGTAGGGAGCGCAGCTGATGAGTGCTTCTACGACATCATCACGCGTGCGGAGCTCTCCCAGTCTTTTTCCGGGAATAAAGAGTTCACGGTGAGCTCCATGATCAAGGAGAAAATGAATGAGGCAACGATTGCGGTTAAGAATCGCGAGGAAGAGCGGTGCGCCTGAGCAGTAGTTGACGTCGGCCCCCTCCTCAAGGGCTTCTCGGGCATTGTCGAGTGATCCTACGGTGCAGGCGAGTTCAAGCGTTCGGTTCGCGACGGGATCAATCATGCAGGATGGCAGGGCGAAAAGTGAATCTAAAAGAGTGAAAAATCATGATGATTTTAACCCGCCGATTATTAATGGCAAATCTGTAAAATAAAGACACGTTGAAGGGGTGATTCAGCGCCTTTTGCAACGCGATCGCTTAGCTATCCCGATAGCGCAACAAGCCTTGAACAATTTCCTCAGCGAGGATCTGCCGAAACCACACGGCCCCGCAGCGCTGGTTCTCCCATCGGTTCGAGATGAAACCGCACTCGATTAGAATCCCTGTTGATTGTGACAGCTCAAGCACTTTGAGCCGCTCAGGCCGGAACCCGCGGTTTCTCGTGACGAGGCGGCGACCGAGCTCGCTCTGGACGTAGCTGGCAAGTTCGCGGCCCGACTCGCTACCGGGCCAGTAGAGCGTTTCTGTCCCGCTAATGCTGCGGTCGGTGTGTGCATTGAAATGCAGGCTGACAAGGATCGTATTCGGCTCGCGGTTGGCGATGCGTGCCCGTTCTTCGAAGTCGACGAACTCATCACTGCGACGGGTGAGTTCGACGCTGAAGCCTTTACCTGAAAGGATTTTCTCGATACGTTCAGCGAGATCGAGAGTGAGGTGTTTTTCGAGAAGTCCGAAGCCGGTCGAACCTGGATCCCTGCCGCCATGACCGGGGTCCAGGACCACCCGGGTGAACCGATCATCGCCCTTTGCCGGCTCAGCCCGGATGAGTCCGGACGAGAGGATGGCAAAGATAATTAAAAATACAGCCCTCATCGCGGACGAGAGTAACCATGGTTTTCGATTCTGTCGAGAAACTGATTAAGATTTCTTAACTAAAAGGCTACACTTTGATGCCTTTCATCCCGAACCATCGGACGGTGACGGTGAGGGCGCATCCGCCGATGATGACCCAGAGGGCGATTTCCGGAATGGGAGTAGTGAAACTATCCTGGGGCACTTCAAGGATCATGAGTATGGAAGTGAGGGAGAGGAGCATGAGTCGGTGAATTCGCGTCATCGGTCCCGACGAAGCTGATTTACGCCCGGCCCCGCGGGAGAAAGCGATTGAGCGGATGTAAGCGGAGAAAATTGCCGAAAGTGCCGCCCCGAGGCCGAGCCATGGACTGGAATGAATCGCGAAACCGAAACCGATGAGGGTTACCGCATCAGAGACGCGTTCGGGCAGTTCGTTGAAAAAGACGTCCTCGAGCGACTGCTTCGAGGTGGTGGGTTGGAGGAGGCGGTCCAGCCGGATAGAGACGATCCGCAGCAGGCAAAAAGTCAGTCCCAGGCTCCAAAAAAAGACGGGGTTGACCGATTCGCCCGTTGCCATGAATGAAGCGCCTGCAACGATGCCGAGCAGCATCCCCGTTATCGCTACCGCCTCACTGCTGATCCCGAGACCCATAAGGAAGAGGGTGAGTCGGCGGGTGAGTTGGAGGCGGTTACGGGGTTTTGTCCTTGAAATTTCGGTCATCAGCGGGCTAGGCAAGAGGAAGGTGCGGCAAAGATGAAACATTCGCGTCTTGCCGGGGTTGAGTTTACCTGTTATTGCACGTTTTCACTCAGGAATTTCCGGTTAAATCCCCTTTATGACCTACTCCGACCCGAAGCCTCCATTCCGTGGTGACGAGTCAGACAGGTCGGAAACTGACGCACGGGATGTCGAGTTAATGGCAAAAGTGAGCGAGGGAGATACAGGAGCCTTCGAGGAACTGGTGGAACGTCACCAGCGATCGGTGATCGGAACGGTGGCGAAGATGCTGGGAAACGCTTCGGAAGCGGAAGACATTGCCCAGCAGGTCTTCGTGCGCGTTTGGAAGTCGGCAGGGAGATATGAGGCTCAGGCGAAATTCACCACGTGGCTTTTTACGATTACCCGTAATCTCGTTTTCAATGAAGTGCGGCGACGCCGTCGCAAACCGACCGTTTCGGTGGACGAACGCGAAGAGTTGACCCATCGGACCGTCGAGGATTCAAAGGCAGTGCCGCCCGACGATGGCATTCTCCAGGTCGAGCTGGAGGATGCCATCGATCGAGCCATTAAGAGTCTCCCCGAAAAGCAGCGGCTGGCCGTCGTCCTGCGCCGCTACGAAGAGATGCCCTATGACGAGATTGCCGTCGCACTTTCAATGTCCGTTCCGGCTGTCAAAAGTCTCCTCTTCCGGGCTCGGAGCCAGTTGAGGGAGTCTTTGCAACGGTATCTTGACGCCTGAGCGGGCCTCACTCACCGATCCGGATGAGATGATCTTCGCTGCGCATGATAAAACCGTCCGGAACGACCGCAAAGGAGGATAACCCGGGCTCGCCGAGGCTGTTTTCAGCTACTTTGCTGAAGGATCGTCCGGGTTTGATTACGGTGGTGATCCCGCTTCCGTTATGGAAAAAAAGATGCCCCCCCGCGTAAACCGGCGAAGCGGAGTAACCTCCTTGCCCCTCTAGGCGCTCACGGTAAAGCTCCTCTCCCGTCGCGGCGACAAAACAGCTGAGAATCCCCTTGTCGTCATTCAGGTAGATCAGGTCATCTACGATGATGGGCGAACTCTCTTTCGGGACTGCCTTGTCGTCGCTCCAGACGAGATGTGTGTCGGTGACGTCACCTCTTCCGTCAGCCTTGATCGCGAAGAGAATCGCCCGGTTGAAACCCGAGCATACGTAGATCATGCCATCGTGATAAAGGGGCTGCGGGACCACTGAATACCCTTCAGCATAGCGGAATCTCCAGATTTCCCTGCCATCATTCGGATCATAGGCGACGACTGCGCCGGAACCGGGGATAACGGCCTGGGCCAGGCCATCGACTTCGATGATGAGCGGGGTGGAGAAGGAAAAGGTCCGTGATACCTCGACAGCCCGGGGTGTCTTCCAGAGAACCTTGCCGCTGGCGGTATCCAAAGCCGCGACGAACGGATCTTTTTCCCCGTCGCAGGAAAAGATCAGTCTGCCTTGATGAACTACCGGCGAACCGCCGTTTCCGTGGACAGGTGAGTAAGTGAGGCTCGCCTGGGTCCAGAGAATCGTGCCATCGGTTGCATCAAGTGCGGCCGTGCCGTCGTGACCGAAATGGACATAGAGACGCCCGTCGGAAAGCACCGGGGTGGGGGAGGCGTGACTATTCTTCTGGTGGATGCCCCCCGCTGGTTTTTCAAAAACGGTCTGCTTCCAGACTTCTTTGCCATCAGAGAGCTGATAAGCGCGTGCCTCGAGGGACATCATCTCCCCGGTGATGACCCCTGTCGTTACAAAAACCCGGTCTCCTTCCACCACGGGTGAGGACCAGGCCTTGCCCGCGACTGGCACCTTCCAGCGAATCCCGCTTGTCGCCGACCAGAACAGGGGCACCTTGGTCGCGGGAGCATGCCCGTCTGCCGTAGGCCCCCGGAAACCGGGCCATGATGCCGCCTCAATCCGGGCCGGGAGAAAACTGAAACAGGCGAGAAACAGGACGAAAAGGCGGTATTTCATAAAGCAAAATAGTAATGCGGGGTCACCCTGTCTGCAAGAAAGTCGGGTCGCTAACCGTGTTTGCCTCGTTTCCGCCACCACCAAATGAGAGCGGTGACAACAATAAGGACGATGGCAGTGAGGAACAGCGCGGAGGTATCCCGGTCAAAGGCGGAGTCACCGAGGATAATAAAGGCGGTCGCATAAAATCCGGAGATGACTGAAGAGACCGGAAAGTAGATTCTCAGGGGCACTCCTGCGAGAGCGATAAGGTAATGCTTGAGAAAGGCAGGGACTGCCGGGGCAAGTTTCACCAACAGGGTAAAACGCCATGGCCCGAGTTTTTTGAGCGAGGGAATCTCCCGGTTCGTTCTCCCGACCCATCTCATGAAGACGGACTGCATAGGCCCTCTTGCGATCCAGTAGCAGAGCAAGAGATTGAGGGCAAGAGCGATGAGGGAGCCGACGAGTCCGGTGACTATTCCGAAGGTTGCGCCGGCGAGGAGATAGAACGGAGTGGTTGGAATTCCGAAAGCGGGAAGAATGGCGAGTGCGGCAAAAAAGGGAATCAATCCGGCGTTCTTTTTCCATTCGTGAAAGGTGCTACTGTCCCAGTAGCGCCAGATTAAAAACAGCACGCCCAGGACGACGGCGAAGCGGAGGCCGCTCAGACACACCTTTCCGGCTCTTAACAGGAAATTTGTCTGAGATGCTTTTGCCATGGAATCGTGCCTCATCGCAACCAAGGCGACACTCACGAAAAAGGCAACCGGTGATGTCGGCCTTCCGGCAGGGGCCTATTCCGGTAAAAAATCCATCGCGCATCGCGCTGCGTAGTGATTACAGTGACGCGGCACGTCCTCTCCGCACTTTCCCTATGAGCCGATTCCGCCTTTTCCAAACGGTCTTTCTTAGTGGTCTCCTTTTCAGCTCGGAGGCGCGGTCACAGAGCCCGGGAGAAAACTTTGACCCCTTCTCGAAGGAAGCGGTCGAGGCGCTTGAGCGTTCAGGTGAAAAGAAAACCGACCCTTCACGCGACTTCCTCGAGCCGGGACAGGTTCGAAGGCTCACCGAGCTGGTGAAACCCTCCCTTGTCACGGTCCGTCAGATGGGACGAGACGGAGAGCGCAGCGGGACCGGTTCGGGTTTTATTATCAAGGGCGGTCTGGTCGTGACAAATCTTCATGTCATCGGTGAGGGGCGCTCCATCGAGGTCGAACTCCATGACGGCAGGATCTGCGCCGTGACCGAGATATTTGCCTCCGACCGGCATTATGATCTCGCCGTGCTGCGGGTTGATTCGGCGGGGAAAGCGCTCAAGTCGCTCGAAATGGGTGACTCGTCCCGGATCGAGCAGGGCGACCTTATCGTTGGGTTCGGGGCACCGCAGGGACTCGCGCTGAGCGTGGTCCCGGGCGCGATTTCCGCGATTCGCCGGCTCGATCCGGGATTTGCCGGCGAAGGGGAGACGCCCGAGTTTCCCATGCTTCAGCTCGCCATGCCGATCGAGCAGGGGAACAGCGGCGGGCCGGTCATTAACCTCGAAGGCGAGGTTCTTGGAATCGTCACGCTGCGGCACCGTGTCACCGAAAATCTCGGTTTTGCAGTTCCTTCGAATGATTTGCAGGCGCTTCTCGACAAGCCGAATCCCGTCCCGATGAGCCGGTGGCGCACGATCGGGACTCTTGATCCCCGGCAGTGGACACCGGTGATGGGGGCGGATTGGAGCCAGCGAGGCGGCATTATTCGCTCCCGTCGAGTCGGTGAAGGCTTCGGGGGGCGGGCGCTCTGCCTCTCCTCCCTGAAAGTGCCCGAGGTTCCCTACGAGGTGGCCGTCTCGGTGAAGCTCGACGATGAAGGCGGGGCCGCAGGTCTTGCCTTCGCTGCTGACGGGGAAGACGTTCACTACGGTTTTTACCCCAGTGACGGGAAATTGAGGCTGACGCGATTCGAGGGCCCCGATGTCTACAGTTGGAGCATTCTCGAGCAAATCGAAGTCCCGGCTTACGTGAAAGGCGAGTGGAACCGGCTGCGTGTTCGGATCGAGGCGGACAAGATCATCGCCTGGGTGAACGAGGAAAAGGTGCTCGAGATCAATGACGCCGAGTTGCGGGGCGGATCGGTCGGGCTTTGTAAATTCCGTGAGACCGTCGCTGACTTTCGAGGGTTCCGGGTCGGGAGCGATCTGTCCGAAAAGGAAATGCCCCGCGAGGAGCGGGACTCGATTACGTCGCTGCTCGATCGTTTTGTGAAAGAGGGCGGCACCGATGAAGTCCTCAATGAACTGGGACGGGACGGTCTCGGGAGTCAGCGGATCATTCGCGACCGCGTTGCCGAACTCGAGGATCTCGTGGCGAATCTGAAAGCGCTCGAGACCGAGGTCTATCGCACCACTGTCTCGCGCGAAATGCTCATGACTCTCGATCGACCCGAGAGCGAGGTTGACCTTTTTGAGGTGGGGCTCCAGATCGCGCGGCTCGACGATCCCGAACTCGACCTTGAGCATTATCGCGCGGTTTTCGCCCAGTTCGTCGGCGACGCGAGGGAGTATGTGGAAAAGGCGGCCCTTGAAGGAGGGTCGAGGGAAAAGGCCGAGGCACTACGGGATTTTATGTTCCGGGAAAACGGCTTCCATGGCAGTCGCGGCGAGTATTATCATCACGCCAATAGCTACGTGAACCGCGTTCTCGACGACCGCGAGGGCCTCCCGATTACTCTCAGCGTCGTTTTCATCGAACTCGCCCGTCGTCTCGGGATTCCTGATGTCTACGGCGCGGCCTTGCCTGGAAAGTTCATGGTGGGGGTTAACATCCCGGCAGGTGACGGAAAAGAAGCACTTTTCTTTGACGTCTTCGATGAAGGCAAGTCCCATAACCGCGAGAGCGCCGCCCGAGTCACCCTCAAACTGACCGGCACAGCACCGGACGAGTCGGCTTTCGCGCCCGCCGGTGCCCGTGATATCGCGGTGCGAATGTTAAGGAATCTCGTCGACATTGAGATCAACCGAAAGCAAACGCCTCAGCAGGCGGAAAACTATCTTGAGCTTCTCCTCGCGATTGAGCCCGATTCCGCCGTCGAGCGTTTCCAGCGCGCCATCCTGCGGGTGCAGGCCGCTGAGCTTGAGGGGGCCCGTGAAGATCTCGACTGGCTTCTTGAGAATCGCCCGCCCGGTTTGGACTATTCGAGGCTGGAGCAGTTCCGCGAGTCGCTCCCCGATTGAGGAGCGGAGAGGAATCGTCTCCGGAGAAACCGTATCGGAAGATGCCAATCATCCCGTTCCGCGTTCCGTCACAATTAGCAAGTTCGCGCGGGAGTTCCCCATTCCAAATCAGATCATTCCACAAAAAAACCGCGTCTGTCTCCAGACGCGGCCTTTCAAATCTTTGCCGGGAATCCACTCCCGAAGTGCAAAACCTCAGGCTTCGGCGGTCTCGGCGGCGGCGACGTTGGCATCGACCCACTCGATCAGAGCCATCGGTGCAGAGTCCGAACGGCGCTGGCCGAGTTTGATGATGCGGCAGTAACCACCGGGGCGCTCGGCACTGGCGGGAGCAATCTCTTCGAAGAGCACTTTCGTGCTGCGCTGAGCGAGCTGGTTGCTGCCGAGAAGGGTGATGGCACGACGGCGGCTGTGAAGAGTGTTCTTCTTGCCGAGGGTCACGAGCGATTCAGCGAAGGGGCGCAGGGCCTTGGCTTTCGCGAGGGTCGTCGTGATCTGGCGATGCTCGATCAGGCTGGAAGCGAGGTTGCGCATAAGCGACTCGCGATGCGCCTTGTCGCGCTGCAGTTTGACGGTTTTACTTCTATGTCTCATCGGAAATAACAGGGTGGAGAGGGGATCCGAAAACGCGCTTTCAGGCGATCCGGAGAGGTCGTTGATCAGTCGTGAATGTTCTGGGCGATGAGGGCGGCGAGGCCGGGTCCTTCCATCGAGCGATCGCCACCACCGAGAAGGGAGGAGGTGAAGGACTGCTCGAGCAGGCTCGGATCGATCGACATCCCGAGGGAGAGACCGAGCTCGTGGAGCTTGTCTTTGATCTCGTTGAGGGACTTTTTGCCGAAGTTGCGGTACTTGAGCATCTCCGCTTCGCTCTTCATCGCGAGCTGGCCCACCGTGGTGATGTTCGCGTTGTTGAGACAGTTGGCGGCACGGACCGAGAGCTCGATCTCGTTGACGCTCATGTTGAGGAGTTTCTTGAGCTCGGCGTTTTCTTCGCTCTGGGTCTCGGGGCGGTCTTCGATGAGGATCGCGTTGTCGTCGTAGTTCACGAAAACATCAAGGTGGTGGCGAAGGATCGCGGATGCCTGGAGAAGCGCATCGTGCGGCTCGACGCGACCGTCGGTCCAGATCTCAATGATGAGCTTGTCGTAATCGGTTCGCTGACCGACACGGGTGTTCTCGACCGCATACTTGACGCGGCGGACGGGGGAGAAGATCGAGTCAATCGGGATCACGCCGATGGGCATGTCCTGATGCTTATTGTCCTCGGAGGTGTTGAAACCGCGGCCGACGCGGACTTCCATCTCAAGATTGAATTTGGTGGCACGGTCGAGGGTGCAGATGTGGAGATCTTTGTTCACGATCTCGTACTGGGAGATCTCCTGAATATCACCGGCGGTGACATCGCCCGCTTTGTCGACGGTGAGGGAGAGGGTCGCGGGGTCGCGATCGTCAAAGTGTTTAAAGCGGATCTGCTTGAGGTTGAGAATGATCTCGGTCACATCTTCGACGACACCCGGGAGGGAGGCGAACTCGTGCTGCGCGCCGGCAATACGGACGGAAGTGATCGAAGCGCCCTCTAGTGAGGAAAGGAGAACGCGGCGGAGGCTGTTGCCGATCGTGTGCCCGAACCCTGCCTCGAAAGGCTCTGCCGTGAATTTGGCGTAGGTTTCGGTAGCGGTGGCTTCGTCTTTGATAAGACGATCAGGGATTTCAAACGGAGCTAGTGCTTTAGACATATGAGGTGTAGGTAGCCGGGTTTCCCAGAGGTAGAGCGATGACTTTTCACCAAACAGTGGCGAAATACCAAGGACCGACGGCAATTAACGTGACGCCCAGGGCGCGGAATATGGTCGAGATCCGCCCAAAGTAAACCGCTTTTTTGCCTCCCGCCCCCGTTCTGTCGCGGATTGGGCTGAGCTTGAAGCCAACACAAAAGCCTCCGCAGCGAACCGCGGGGGCTTTGTGGTTCCAATGCACGTGCGGGAGATCTCCGCGCGGGCATTCGACATGGAGCGGGTTACTTCTCGGCCTGTCTGTTGGAAAAGTCTGATTTTGCCGACGCCCGGTTCGGCGAGGCGGCTGGGGAAGCTGTCGTGGTCGAGCCCGACGGAGTCGTTTTGCCCGGAGCGGTAGCCTCGCTCTTTTCGGCTCCGGCCCGCCAAAAGACCGGGCCGCTGCCGGGTTCCCAGGCGTTGGCATCCCAGGGACTGGTGATCGGGTCGGCCTTTACTGATTCTGCTTTGTCACTGGCGGAAAGCTCAGCGGCAAAAGCGGCTGAGATAAGGGCGAGGATCGCGAGTCGGGATATCATTCGTAATTGCCGTAGGGTAAATGGTCGGCAAAACTAATTTATTGTAATTATGGTATTTGTCAATTTTATAAATGAAATGGGCAAACCGTGACCGTTCAAACCCGGAAAAGAGCCCCCATTTTTCGTCCGAGGATGATCCCTGCTCCGGTGATGGTGATAGCGAGGAAGATCATGGCCCAGACCCCGAGCGCCGAGGCGAGGTTGGGACCTGTCCCCAGAGAGGAGATCAGAGCATACATGGCCTTCGTGATGGGGTAATGCTGCTGCTGCTCGGCAAGAATGAGAGAGTCAGAGACCTCGAGCATGGAGAACGAAAAGGCGAGGAGAGCTCCGGCGATGAGATTCGCGGCGATGAGGGGCAGGGTGATCTTTCGCAGGGCGCGGAGAGGGTTGCTGCCGAGATTCTGTGCGGCTTCTTCGAGACTGACACTGGTCTGCTGGAATCCGGCGGCGGCCGAGCGGACCACATAGGGGAGGCGTCTCACCGCGTAGGCGATCACGAGGATGAGAATGGGATCTTCGCCGAGGATGAGGAAATCAAAAGGTTTGCCCTCGCGCGTCATCGCGAGATAGCCAAAGGCGAGGACGAGTCCGGGCACGGCGAGCGGCAGCATCGCCATGGCGTCGAGAAACTGGCGACCGGGGAGTCGGGTGCGCACGACGACGTAGGCGATGCCGATGCCGAGGATGATATTCAGGCTGGTCGCGAGCGAGGCGTATTTCAACGAGTTCGCGATGGAATTGATCGTGAGCGGGTGCCCGAGCGCGTCCTCGTAATGTTGTCCGGTGAGCGAGGTCGGCAGCAGCGTGCCATACCAGTCATTGGAGAGCGAGAGCAGGATAACCCCTAGGTGCGGCAGGACTGCGATCGCGGTGACGAGGGTGAAAATTCCCGCGCAGCAGGCTCCGACGAGCGGGGAAGCGAGGCGCATCGTTCGTCCGGTCGAGGCGCGGCCTGAACCGGCGAAATTATCCCGCCCGAAGCTCCATTTCCCGACCAGGTAGAAAAATACCGTGGCGACGAGCATCACGACGACGAGCGCGTAGGGGAAGGGATTACCGCTGAGATCCTTGAGCCCCTCGAAGATCTGCACCGAGGTGACGCGGTCGAAGTCAAAGACGAGCGGGACGCCCAGCTCGGTGAAGGCCCAGATGAAGATGATCGTCGCTCCGGCGAAGAGCCCCGGCATGATGAGGGGAAAAGTCACCCGGAAGAGGCGACGGCTCCCGTGGCACCCCATATTTTCGGCGGCTTCCTCCAACGCCGGATCGAGATTGGCAAGGGCGGCGGAGATATTGAGGTAGGCGATGGGGTAAAGGTGCAGGGCGTTCATCAGGACGATGCCGGCGAGGCGTCCTTCGCCGAGCCAGTCAAAGGGTGCGGTGGCGTCCATCAGGCCGAGGTCGATGAGAAAAGTATTGAGCACCCCTGTCTGACCGAGGAATTGGCGAACCCCGAGAGCCCCGACGAAGGGAGGCAGGATGAGCGGCACGAGGATGAGCGCGTTGAGGGTCTCCTTACCCCGGAATTGCCAGGTATTGCTGATCAGGGCGAGGGGGAGGGCGATGATCAGGGCGAGAATCGTGGTGAAGAGCCCCATGTAAAAAGAGTTCACCAGTCCCTCAACGTATATGGGATTGCGAAAGAGCTCGATGAAGTAACCGAAAGTGACGGTCCCGTCCGCCGTGACAAAGGCCTCCTGCACGGTGTGCCAGATCGGAAAGACAAAAAAGAGCGTGAAGAACACCGCGGTGACGGCGTAGATCGTGATGGCGAGGGAGCGGGACATGAGGATCGATTATTTTTCCGCCCCGTAATCCCGGGCGATTTCGCGATAATGCGCGCGATAGGTTTCCGCTAGTTCCCGCGCCATGCGGACCTGGGCGACCTTGTCGGCTCCTCTCAGCCCTGGCGCGATTTCGCTGACTACCTGCTCGTGAGAAATCGGATCGACATTTTCAAAACGGGCGACCCCGTCGGCCGGCAGTCCGGCGGCGATGAGGGTTTTCCATGCGGCGAGCTGTTCCTCGTGCGGGTCCATGCACGCTCCGCGGATGACAAAACGAAGCGCGGCAAAGAGCGGTCCGGTCCATTCGGGATGATAGGTGAAGCCGGCGGTAATTTCGTAGGGATTAACCTCGGGATCGGTCATCGCGGGAAGATTCGCGGCGACGTAGAAATCCTTCCGGATGGGTGGGCGGCGCAGGGCGAAGCGGACGGGGCCGCCCTCCGCGCCCGGGCGGTAGTTCCAGAGCTTCTGCCCTTCGGGAGAAAGGACAAATTCGATGAATCGATGCGCCAGTTCAGGCTGCGGAGCGCCGCGCAGCATGCCGATGGGGTCGGCTCCGATCGAAGTTCCGCCTCGCGGCATCACAAAGTGGACCCGCGATTCCCCTGTCTTCGGGTCGCGAAAGAGCTCGTTAAACGTGCGACCGTAAAAGTCGATGCACATCCCGACGGCGGCGTCGCCCATGGCCACATCGCGCGGCACCTTGGCGGCGGAGTCGGTGAAATAGCGGCTGTTCGCACTGATCCTGAGGATGAGGCGCATCGCCTCATCCCATCCCGCGCGGATCGCTTCGGCTTCGGCGAGGCCGCGTTCGCGCTGGATCGTCTGGATACGCTCCTGCACGAGCATTTCGAAAGCTTTGGTCGTCGAGCCCGACTTGGTGGGATCGGCCAGAGCGATTTGACCAAAGAGACGTGGATCCTCGAGCGCGGACCAGGTTTGCGGGATTTCCTCGATCCCGAGCCGGGCGAGGACGTCACTGTTGTAGCAAATCCCGAAGGCGGAGAGTACCGTGCCGACCCAGCGAAAGTCGGCGTCACGGAAGGGTTCGCCGCTGACGGCTTCGGGCATGACGGCGTCGCTGAACCAGTCGGGTTTTTCCTCCGCGAGGGCACCTGGTCCGAAGCGGCCGCTCCTGTCACGGGCGACAAGAAACCCTGACGAGGCCTGCCTTTCGAAATCGTAGGCCCCGCCGCCGAAAAAGAGATCGATTCCGACGCCGATGTCCGATCCGATAAAAAGACGACGGGCCTTCGCCTCGGGATCCAACTCCGTCGACTCATCGACGATTCCCTCTTTGGTCACGGGGGGATCAAGTTTGCCGTTCGTGAAGGCATCGCGGACCGCGTAAGTAAAGGGCAGGCCCGTTTCCCTCGTCCAGAGAGTTTCGAAGCGGGAGGAGTATTCGGAGCGGAGAAAACGGGCGATCTCGGTCGTGCCGCCCGGCTGCCGCCAATCGACGAAGATCTCACGATTATAGTTTTCCCGCATGTGAACGGTGAAGGCGTGACCGAACTCAGCCTGAATGGACTCGTTGTGAGGTGTGATGATGACGAGCCGGTTTGCCGGCGCGCCGTGGAGTTTTCGTTTGGCCCCGGCCGGCTGAAAGGCAAAGGGAGCCACGAGCACGGTGGCGAGGAGGGTCAGGACGATGGAGAGGCGAAAGGCCACGAGTCAGGAGGCGGGGAGAATGATAATGTCTTCGCGTTTGGCGGTAGCGTAGAATCCCGCACCGGTGTCGCGAATGACCCGGCGGGGATTCAACTCGGAGATGTGAATGGCTTCGACGCGCCCTTCGCACTTCAGGGCATACTGGGCGGTCTCGCCGAGATAGATGGACTCGGTGAGACGGCCGGCGATGGAATTCTCCGCCGGCGGAGCCGAGTCGATCGAGAGACACTCGGGCCGGATCGAGAGGGTGACGGCGTCCCCGGCTACGGGTCGCCAGTCCGGTGCGACGACGTGTCCCGCCAGTTCGCCGATGGCGGTGCGGAGATAATAATTCCCCCCCGAGACAGAGGTGAGGGTGCCGGGGATAAGGTTGGTCTCACCGACAAATCCGGCGACAAAGGCGGAGTTCGGGCGGCGATAGAGTTCCTCGGGCGTGCCGATCTGGGCAATGTTGCCGGCATCGAGCACGGCCATGCGGTCGGCCATGGAGAGGGCCTCTTTCTGGTCGTGTGTCACATAGATCGCGGTGAGTCCGAATTCTTTGCAGATGCGGCGGATCTCGCTGCGCATCTCGATACGGAGCTTGGAATCGAGATTCGAAAGCGGTTCGTCGAGAAGGAGACAGCGGGGGCGAATCACGAGGGCACGGGCGAGGGCGATGCGCTGCTGCTGCCCCCCCGAGAGCTCATTGATGCGGCGGTTCCCGAGTCCGTTCATCTTCACCATGGCGAGGGCCTCATCGACGCGGCTTTTGATTTCCGCTCTCGCGATGCGGCGCTCCTCGAGCCCGAAGGAGACGTTACGGAAGACATTAAGGTGCGGCCACAGCGCGTAGCTCTGGAACATCATGCCCGTCTCGCGCTTGTGGGGCGGTAACTTCGTCACCTCGTCACCGTCGAATGATATCGTGCCGGCATCGGGCAGATGAAACCCCGCGATGGCGCGCAGGAGTGTCGTCTTGCCGCAGCCGGAGGGACCGAGCAGGAAAAAAAGCTCCCCCGCAGCGATGTCGAGGTCGAGAGAATTGAGGGCGGCGACGTCGCCGAATCGCTTGAGGAGACCTCGGATGTGGATGGATACCATAGCAGTTGACGACCCCGATGTAGCGGAATCCGTAGCAGCGGACAAGGAAATATAAGTCCGCGTCAAGTCCGCATGAAAGGGCTCGCATCGATCGCGCCAATCTGTTTCGATGGGGAGGTGAAGAAACTCTTGAGAACAATCGGGCCGGCCATGGTGGTGGCGGCGGTGGTGCTGGGGCCTGGCAGTATCCTGACCAGTTCCAAAGTTGGCGCGGGGTTTGGAGGACTGGGCATTCCCGTAGTCATTGCTGCCGCGATCATGATGATCGGCATGGTCGCCCTGGCCGCCCGCATCGGGGTCAGCTATCAGGGCAGTGCCTGTGACGAACTCGCCGAGCGGCTTGGACGCCCCCTTGCGATCATCGTGGGGCTGATTCTCTTTCTGGTCGTAGCGCTTTTCCAGTCGAGCAACAATCTTGCGATGGTCGCGGGGCTATCGCCTCTGGTTGAAATGATCGGCGGAGGCAAGTCCGTTGGAGCGGGCGGTCAGATGGTGATGCTGCTGGTCTTTAACGCGGTACTGATCGCCGTTCTTTACCTGATGCGCGAGCTCTACCGATCGGTCGAAAAGCTGATGAAGTTTCTCATCGGCGTCATGGTCGTCGCCTTTCTTTTTAATTTTCTCGTGGTCTATCTGACGCCGCGTTCGTTCGAGTTTGTTGCTCCAACGAACAAGGGGGATCTCTTTGCTCTGCTCGGTCTCATCGGCACGACATTCTCGGTCGGCGGCGCGTTTTACCAGAGCTACCTTGTGAAGGAAAAAGGCTGGGGGATCTCGGATGCAAAACGCGGCCTCACCGACACGGTCGTGAGTATATCAGTGCTCGGGACGGTAACGGTGGTGATTCTGCTGACCTCGATGAGGGTGTTTTACGGCCGTCCGGACCAGCTCGAACTGACGAGTGTGGATCAGGTCGCCCGTCAGCTCGAACCTCTTTTCGGGTCGTGGGCCACAGTCATCTTCAGTCTCGGTATTGTCGCCGCAGCCTTCAGTTCCTTCCTCGTGAATGCGATGATCGGCGGCACGGTCATGTCAGACAGCCTTGGAAAAGGCAGTCGACTCAGCAGCGTCTGGCCCATCCATCTCACCAGCGTGGCGCTTCTCACCGGGATGGGTGTTGCCATGCTCTCGCTCAGCCAGAGCGGCAGCACCGTCACCCTGATTACCTTTGCCCAGGCGCTTACGGTGGTGGGGAATCCTGCCCTGGGCGCGACATTGCTTTATCTCGGCACCAGACCGGAACTAACTGGGGCGCGGAGGATACCGCGATGGATCCTTGTGCTCGCCTCGGTTGGCTTTCTCATTTCCTGCCTCGTCGCCGTAAGGACAGCCATTGCGGTCTGGGATAAGATTCAGGCGGCGTGATCAGCGTGACGCTTGAAAAAAGCGTTTTTGTTTTTTAGGAGAGGCCTCTGCCGAGAGGCCGGGAGCTGGGGCTGTCCGGGGTGCCCGGGCCTGCGGAAGCGCCTGCGTCTTGAGTCCAAACTTTTGGAACATGGTGTTGTCGTGACCGTAGATATCACGATCAAATCGCACGCGGCGGTCTCCCATGATCGTGCAGGTCCAGTAGTTGAGATACACCGAGGTCGTCTCATTGAGGCGCTCGCGTTTGTCGTTCACGTTCGGATCATCCATCGTCGCGCGGACCGACTGGGCGCTCCAACCCGGATTATGGCGTAGAATGAACATCGCGAGATCGACCGGGCGCTCCACCCGGACGCAGCCCGAGCTGTAGTCGCGGTCCGCACGCCCGAAGAGTTCGGGAGTGTTGGTATCGTGCAAATAGACGGCGGAATCGTTCGGGAAGATGAACTTGACGAGTCCGAGAGAGTTTTTCGGACCGCTGCCCTGGCGCATCAAGAGACCGCCACCGGCGACTTTGTTGAGGTTTTCAACGGTGTTGGGCAGGGTTGCTGATGAGCCGTAGGAGGTGATGATCTGGTAGTTGTGGCTGCGCATATAGCCGTCAACCCCCTCGGGCGCAGCGAGGGCGGCAGGAACCAGGAGACGCCGCGCGATCGACGTGGGGATGTTCCAGAGGGGGCGAAAATAGACGTCCTGAACTTTGCCATGGAAAACCGGAGTCTCACTGACGCCTTTTTTGCCAACAACGACTTTCATTACGTCGGTCTCGCGCTGGTTGACATAGATGCGAAGGGCGCTTTCCGCGATGTTGACTTCGATGTGTTCCGCGACATCCCAGCTTCGCGGCATCCAGCGGAGCCGGTCGATGTTGATGATGATCTCGTTGACCCGGTGAGACACCTCGGTATTCAACTCGGTAAGGGTCTCCGCCCCGATAAAACCGTCGGGTTCGATGCCGTGACGGAACTGGAAGGACTTGATGGCATCGCCGGTGCGATTGTCGATCTCGCCTTTGCGGCTCTTGGCGGCCCCTCCGGGGAGATCGCCTTCCGCCTGGAGCCGTGAAGTGAGAAGGTTGAGTTCCGGGTACTTCGTCCCCGGCCCTGCCGGGGTGGCGGTTGCCGGGAGATTGCGCCAGCCGCCGAGGCGATTGAGCTCCCGATACCGGGCGAGCGTTTTAACCATTTCAGCGTAACGGGTATCCTGCGGAGGAACGACCTGGATGAGGTGACTGGCGAATTGTGTCGCCGGTTTTTGAAGTGCCTGATCGAGAAACTGGTAGGCCGTGACCTGGCGGGGGATCTCCGCCCACTTGGGATGAACCTGCCGGGGGTCGACAAAGCCGTAGGCGAGCGATTGAATAGCATAGAGGGCCAACTGGGTCGTCCCTACCTCAACGGTGGCGCGTTTCACCGGGTCACTGCTGGGGTTGCGCCACTGGGCGTCCCACTCGGAAAGCTGGAACAACTGCGGCGAAAGACCGTGAGCATCCAGCGACTGGATGAACTGGGCAAGCCCCCCGAGATGTTCTCCATTCCAGACCGGCGCGTAATTACGGGCCTTGTACCAGCTGTTGATTCCCCCCCCTGCCTTGGCTGCCTGTGCCTGGATAGCAGCGGTTAAGGTCTGGGCGCTCCCGGACTGGAGAGAGGCCGGGCCGACGGCGCAAAAGAGAATGGCAAAAAGGAGACGTTTTGAACGCATGAGGGGAGCTGTTAATATTTCTTAAGTTTCCCTATATTTCGGTTTTGTTCAAATATTCAATGGCCAAATCACTGCGGTTTAGAGAGAGGCGAGGGCAACTTGTTCGAAGAAAAAGACGAATCGTCCTGAAAATTATTTGAGGGATTTATTTTTGAAGAAAGACGGTTGGACAGACGGGGTGTCATCGGACAAGCTTTTTCAATGAAATCGACACTGCTGTCGCCGCCCCCCGGGTGGCTCCGTGCCCCTGACCGGGCCCTTGTTTCCGCAATGCTGACTCGCGGGACTCTGCGGCGGGCTGGTAGAGTCTTCGAAAGATGAGGGCGGGGCTCGCTGATCTTTACTCCGAACTGGAGCGGGCCCCCGAGGACTGGTCGGTTCGTATCCGCCTGATCGAAGCGGCGGTTGCTTCGGGTAGCCTTGTCGAAGCCAAACGGCTCGTGCGCACATCTCCCGAGCGGGACTCCCACCTTCCCGCCGAGCTTCAGGAGAGGATTCATTCGCTTCTGACCCGCCGGAACACGGAGAACACGATCGCGGCGTTACCTCGAGCCGAAGGCGGGCCGGTATGAAAAAAGCTTGTTCTCTGCTCGCTCTGGTTGGCCCTTTAGTTCTCGCTGCCTGCTTGGCCGGATGTGTTTCGCTGAAGAAGGACTCGGCTCGCGACGTTTCCCCGGCCGGTCAGCTCCTCGGCGAGGTGAGGGAAATCACGGATCGCGAGGGGCTCCCGGCGGCAAAGTCGTATCTCGTCACCAGTCTGACCAAACTCGATGGGTCGGGCGGCAGCCTGGAGCGTCGGATTATCCTGACGACGGCGGATTCCACCCTCATATTACCGGATTCGCTCGCGGCGATGCCTTACTCGAAACGTCAAAAAACCTCTCTCGTGATCATCCCGGGGACGAGGGCGGGAAATCAGCACGGACGTGATCATACCCGGGAGTGTCTCGGGGGAGCCGCAGAGCAGAGCCGGGCGATGGGCTTTGCGACACATTTTCTGCGGACCGAGGCTCGCGGAACGATAGAGGAGAATGCGGATCTTATTGCCGTTCAGATGAGCAAAATTTTTGCTGAGTCCGATAATGTCATCATCCTAATGCTCTCGAAAGGCGCTCATGATGTTATCCACTATCTGCAGGAGGGGGGAGCCGGACTTTCGTTGGCACTTCGCCGGAAGCTGGTTGCGGTGATTTCTCTCGCGGGAACGGTCCAGGGTTCAGTAGTGGCGGATTGGCTCGTGACCTCGCCCCGGCCCGTCGCAGGACTGACACGAACCTGGCTCAGGATCTCGGGGCAGGATGATGCTATCGGGATGTTGCGATCCATCGGAGAAAGCCCCTGGCGGCAAGAGCTCGCCGGGAAGGTGGCCGGTCTATACCCGCGGCTCACCTGGGTCAGTATCGCGATGGTGCCTGACGGTCCTGACGGGCGCATCGGGGAGCGGCTTTGGTCCCCCTTTTTGCGGAAGCGGGTCGAGAAATGTGCGCCCTTTTACAGCCCGAGCGACGGACTTGTTGAGAGTGCTGCTTCGGTCCTTCCGGAAACGGTGGGTCTTCCCGAGTGGATTGTCGTTGCTTTCGGGTCGCACGCGATGCCCAATGGGTGCTACCGCGACGGCAGCCGCATCGCGCCGCTCACTACTAAGTCGGGGAGAGAAAAACTCGCACCTGAAACGGGCGGGGAAGTGATCAGTGCCTACCTGCGGGCATTACCTCAATCACTGATTCAGTGAACAAAACCCATCATCCGACCGCCTTCGGGGCGGGCCGAGGGGGGAAAGGCTCGAAGTCAGAGGGCACCCCGGGGAAATTCTCCTGACGAAAGCGATCCCAGGTGCGTTTTGTCTCTTCCGAAAGGACGCCGTTCATTGCCTCCATGCAGTCGTGGCAAATCAAAGCGCTGTCGACCATCTCGTCACCCTGACAGACGCCGACGAGGCCGAACTCTTCGTATCTGGCCTCCTCACGGGTGCGGACGCAGAGGGCGCATTCGTCGAAACCGGAGATGTGGCGGAAGTGCTTCTCCTGGAATTCGGCGAGATTGCGTTTTGATTCCTCGGATGCCTCTTTGAGCATGCCGGTGAGGCAGGGCATGCAGAGGGCGTACTCGATGATCACCTCGCCTTTTTTGAAATTCTTTGAGATGCGATACCCGTCAGGGAAGTCCGCGAGAGACTCGCCGCAGCGGGTGCACGAGACGAAAGGCCGATCGTGGTAAAAGGAGTGGAGTTCCCCGGGAATGGGGATGCGCTCGGGGAGTTGACCGCTGGATTCTGTTTCGCTCATGCCTCTCGAGCCGATGATAGTCCCTCAGGAGGGATCATTCCACCCGTCGTTCCACATGATGTGGGTGCCGCTCTTTCCGGGGGTGATGACTTCGGGCCAGCCGTTACCGTCGAGATCGGCGACGCGGATCTGGAGACCGATACCGGGGCCCTCGCCGGCGGGGGCGTCGCTGATGATGTGCTTGGTCCAGGTGAGGGATTCCTTGTTCCAGTCGTAGTATTGCACGGTGATGCGGTCATTGGCACCGGGGTCTTTGCCGGAGTGGGCGTAGTAGCGCTTACCGGTGATGAGTTCGGGTTTGCCGTCGCCATCGACATCTTCCCAGGCGAGGGCGTGGGCCTGGGAAAATTTGTCATCGATCACCCTCTGGCGCCAGGTCGTCGTTCCGTTCGACTGCGGCTCAAGCTGCTCCATCCAGTAGAGCCCGTAGTTGTGGCCGTTACCCCAGATGATGTCATTGCGACCGTCTTCATTCAGATCGACGACGAGGACGGGGCAGCTGGCGTGGGGGAGGTCGAAATCGTTGCGCCAGGTCCAAAGTCCCGAGTAGGGGCCGTCGGCGGGGCATTCGAACCAGCCTTTGCCGAAGAGGATGTCATCCTGCCCGTCGCCGTTGATGTCCCCGAAGCCCATCCCGTGACCGTTGGCCGATTCGGCGACGGTGTGTTTCTCGGCTTTTACCTTACCGTCATCGCCGCGGATGAGGCGGTAGATCTCGGTTGGATTGGAAGCGACCCAGGAGTTTGTGATCCACTCGGGGGTGCCGTCTCCGTCGATGTCGTAAAGAAAGGCGGCTTCGTTCGCTTTGATGTTCGTGTCGATGAGCTCGTGCATGGTCCAGCCCTCGGCATTGTAATTCCCGGCACCGGGGTTTTCATACCAGACTAGAGCAGGCAGGGTGAAGGCGATCGTGACGATGTCGAGGTCGCCGTCGCCGTCCATGTCATAAAGGTGCTCGCCACTGTTCTGTAGGTAATCGGCTCCGAACGGGATGAGCTTGCGGACGGGCTGTGGCTTGAAGTCAGGGGCGGCATACCAGAACTCGCCGGCGGTGATGTCGGGTTCGCCGTCGCCGTTGATGTCTCCGACGGCAAGCCCCTCATTGTTGTCCCTGTGGAGTTGCTGGACTCGCCACTTCAGCGTGGGAGCTTCCTTTTTGTCACCCTTTTGCTGGGCGGTCAGGGAAATCACGCAGGCGGTGAGAACGAGAAGGGGAAGAAGGGGACTGATTTTCATGATTCGGAAGCAGAGAGGGTTGTCTTAAGGGAGGAGTGACAGGGGCGGGGATCAGAAATTTTTTAACTCAACGAGTTCGGCTTTGGAGGCGTCGTCGAGGACCTCGACCGTGACTCTCTCAAGGCCGAATCCCTTGAGCCCCGCAAAAGTGAGTTTCTGCCGGCCCGGTTCGGTTACCTCGATTACGATTTCGGCACCGGTGCCATCGCCGGGTAGCGCGACCTTGGAATCATCGTGGAAAAGCTCAATATCGGCGAGCTTGCCGGCAATCTTCAGCTTTACCGGGCCGGCGTTTTTCACTTCGATGAAGCTGCGGGCCACCCCCATGAGGTTCTTGCCGCGGCCCTCGACTTCGGGCAATTCACCTACAGGCACGGCGCCGGCCACGGTCGCGTAGACGGGAGCCCAGACGTAGTCCGAGATCGCTTCAGTGAAGATCTTCGACCCGTAATGGCCGATGCGGTCGCGGGTCGAGGGATGCGGCATGAGGGTCTGCCAGTGACGAATGAAGCGATTCGAAGGTGTCTTAAAGGCACCATCCTTGCCAAGCTCGGAGAGGAAACGCACGAGGTGGATGAACTCGTCTTCGCGCAGTTGAGCAGTGAGGCCGGGCGGCATCAGCGAGACGGGACTGATCTGATTGCTCGCGATCCCGGTCTTGGGAATGCGGTTCTCTTTACCGACGGCGTCGCGCACGACAAGTTCGTTGGTGTCTTCGCGCGCGATTGCCCCGGCAAAGGAGTCTCCGTTTTTCAGCGTCACGAGGGTGGTGTGGTAGCCTTCCTTGATCTTCTTGCTGGGCTCAAGGAGTGATTCGATGAGGTAATCGACCGGAGCACTCGCTCCGATGCTGACCATGTCGGGCCCGATAACGCCGCCGGCTCCGCCGATGGCATGGCACACGACGCACTGGAGGGCGGCGCGGCGATAGATCTCTTCTCCGGCGTGGGGATCGCCGATGGTCGCAACCTGTTCCATCATTGCCTCCATCTCGGCGGGCGTCAGGGCCATTTTCATTGGCTTGATGGTGCCGGCTTTTTGAAGAGCGGCGACGAGGGCCTCGGGCTTGGTCGCGGCGCTGCTTGCTTTCTGGACTCCAGCGAGGGCGATAGCCTGGGGAAGCGTCGCATTTTCGAGGGCTGCAGCGAGGGCGAGCGGACCCTGCTGGTTCGCGAGGAAGGCGTCGTAGATCCCGTGGAGGTCTTTGCCTTCGGGCGCATCGGTGAGGACGGCGACGGCGAGTTTGGCCCCTTCGTTCGGATTCATCCTCGTGCGGCCGATCACGGCGAGAGAGCGGAGGAGGTAGTCGGCCCCGGCAGTTTTCGCGAGTTCGTCCAGCATCGTGGCGGTCGGGGGACCACCGAGAGCGATGAGGCCCTCAAGGGCGGCGCGGCCCTTGGCTTCGTTCGCGGCGGAGTCGAGGAAGGCGGCCTTCAGGCCCTCGCGGGCGGATTCAAGTTTCCAAAGTCCGGCGAGCGAGGCGGCACTCGTAAAGGTCGCGAGGTCGGGCGAGTGGAGGAAGCGCGAAAGGCGGGCGGTGTCGCCGGCCGGTTGCAATTTCCGAAGGTTGCCGGCACTGGCGAGGGCCTGGAGGATGGTCGTCTGATGCGAGGGTTTCGCGCCTTCGGTAAGGGTGAATTCAAAAAGCGCATTGAGGTCGGCGGCGGATCCGACCTTGGAGATCCAGTCGGCCAACCCCGCGACCTGGGCATCGCTCGAGAGTTCGCCTGATCCCAGCGCGCTGAGGATCTGCGGCACGGCGACGGCCTGATTGAGAGCCCGCACCGCGAAGAGCAACTGGGAGGTAGTGGCAAAGGGATTGCCCGACTGAGCCGCCGCAGTCCAGCGATCGGCGTGCTCGCGGCAGATCGACCAGAGGGCAAAGTCGAGGAACTCGTCCATTTCGATTCCCTCGAGGGCTCGCAGGGCGATCTTCACCGTTTCGGACGAGGAAAGCTGGGCGAGAACGCTGACGCCCCAGAGGCGGACCTGCGGGTGAGGATCGGCGATGGCTTTTTCCGCAAGCGCGAGGGCTTCGGGATTGGTGGCCGCGTCGTAGTAGATCGCGCGGAGAGCGGCGGCGCGGGCCTTGTGATTCGATGACGAGAGCAGGGCGGCGGCACCCACGGCATCGAAGCGGTTGAGCGCCTGTGAGGTCCAGACTTTGCGCAGGGCGAAGAGGTCGGGATCGACTCCGGCGGGCGCGGGGGCGGATTTCAGCGCAGCTTCAACGGCTTCGGGATTGCGTGAGCGCAGCTCGACCATCGCGGCTTCGCGGGTCCAGCCCTCGGGCGCATTACTGTGTTGGATGAGGTCCGCTTCGCTCGCTTTCGTGAGATCGGGAGCCTTGACGAGATCTTTGCCGTCAAAGGTGATGCGCCAGATGCGTCCGTGAGCGTGGTCGCGCCGAGGATCGCGGAAGTCGACCTCCCCGTGCTGAATGATGGGGTTATACCAGTCGGCGACGTAAACGGCCCCGTCGGGACCCATTTTCACATCGATAGGGCGGAAGGCCCCGTGGGTCGAGGAGACAAGATCCGCGATCTGCGTCGAGGTGTAGGCGCTGCTTTTGTCGGTGAGCTGGAAAAGGTTGATGCGATTGCCGCGGAAGTCGGGCGCGGCGAGAGCACCCTGAAGCGTGTCGGGCACGTGACGACCGGTGAGGGCCTCGACGCCGCAGTGTTTTGGCTGGCCGGGGTTGAGACCGGGGAGGATGCGTGAGGCTCCCGGCGAGCTTAGGAAAACGCTGCGGGGGAAGACGAAGTTGATGCCCTGGCCGCCAGCACCGTCAGTCATGAAGCTCTGGCCCCATTCATCAAAGACGTGGCCCCAGGAATTGACGAGCCCTTTCATGAAGACCTCAGCCCGGCGTGTCTCAGGGCGAAAATGCCACATCCCGCCACCAAGGAGACGCCTTACCCCATAGGGGGTCTCGAGGTGGGTGTGAATGTAGATGGATTGGTTCATCCAAATCATGCCCTCGGGACCCCACCGGAAGGTGTGGAGGAGATGGTGGGTGTCCTCGGTCCCGAAGCCGGAGAGCACGACCTTGCGCTCGTCGGCGACGTCGTCACCGTCCGTGTCGCGGAGAAAAAGGACCTCGACCGAGTTGGCGACATAGACACCGCCGTCGCCAGGAAGCACGGCTGTGGGAATGTGCAGATTCGTCGCGAAGTCGGTGTGTTTGTCCGCGACGCCGTCGCCGGTGGTGTCTTCGAGGATGACGATTTTGTCCTGTTCTTCCTGACCGGGCTGGATGTGCGGGTAGAGCGGGCTGCTCACGACCCAGAGGCGTCCGCGCTGATCCCAGTTCATGTGGGTTGGGTTCGCCACCGCCGGTTCGCTCGCGAAGAGATTGATTTTCGCCCCTTCGACCAGCTTGAAAGCCTTCAACTGCGCCTCGATCGCGGTGTCGGGGATGTCGCGGAGCCCGTTTTGAGCGTGCGAGAGAGAGGTGAGCGCGCCGAGGGTGAGGACCGTCGCGACCCGGGTGGAAAAGGGGAGTTTCATAGAAAATGGGATAGGTCGGGGGCGTCGGTCAGTTCCTGGGCATGCCGGCAAAAACGCGGGCGCGGGCTTCTTCGATTTGTTTCTCCTGCGCCACGATGAGCGGGTCGAACATGGGGATTTCCTTCGCATTCTGCCCCTGCTCGTGTTTGCGGAAGAGGAAGAGGTAGGTCTCGTTGGCGGGACGCCAGCGGTGGAAAAAGAGGCGGTCTTTCTCGATGATGGCGGCTTTCAGTTCTTCGTAAGCGGGCAGATTGCGGTCGATGAGGGATCCCTCGGAATAGCCGAGCCCCTTCGCGAGTTCCCTCGCGACGACGGCGTGACCGGCTTCGCTGTAGTGGACGCCGTCTTCGGTGAGGGCCGGGTTGGCAACGTCGCCTTTGAAGGAGTCTCCGCCCATCTGCGCAAAGAGATCGACAAAACGCAGCGAGTTCTTTTTCGCCAGTTCGCGGATGCCGTCGCGGAAAATGGCGAGGCGGCGATTGTTCTCCGTCTGATCGGGCAGCGGTGCCCCGAGATTCTCAAGAGGAGGAGGCGAGATCAGGACGATCTCACGCAGGTCAAAGACCGAAGACTTGCGAACGAGTTCGATGAGGGCCTGATAACCTGCCAGAAAGACGTCGCGGCTCGCCTCGAGTCCGGCGGCGGTGGCAGCGGCGTGCGCGGCATCGTCGGTCCAGCCCTGGTCGACGGACATGGCGGCTTCGGTGCCGTAGCTGATGAGAACGACCGTCGGTGCGGTCTCCCCGAGATTCCTGGCGAGACGATCGCGTCCCTCGGAGGGAGGGCCGAAGTAGGACCGCGAATCACCGAAAACCGAGTCACCGCTCCAGCCGAGATTGCGCAGGGTGATCCCGTTGACCTCAGGACCGGTCGCGATCTGCAGGGTCGTCTCAAGTTGGCCGTAGAGACGCGCTCTTTCAAACAGCGTATTGCCCAGGAGGACGATGCGGTCGCCCGATTTCAGCAGGGGGGCGGTCGTGTCCTGCGCGCCGAGGATGCCGCCGAGGGCGAGGAGTCCGGTGAGAACGCCGGTAAAGAGGGGGGATTTCATTTCTGGGAAAATCGGTAGAGTCCGTAAGGAATAGACACCGGTGAGGAGTCCGCGACCAGTCCCCATACACGCTAATGGTGTATCAGACGGGGAAACTGTTGTATCGCTTTTGAGTCGGGCATTCCAGTAAAATACGGTCGAATTGCGGGGAAGGGGACTCGGGGGGCTCCCGCGCGGTGACGGTGATCAACCTAAAAACCCTTTCGCCAGAGAAAGTCGAGTCCGTAGTTCGGGTAGTAGCCCTGCACGATGAAGGCGACGAGGAAGTAATCGACGATGAGGTGGACGATGAGGACCCAGAGGAGACTCTCGGATTTTTCGAACATGCTGCCCTGCGTCCAGGCGAAAAGGAAGACGATGAAGATTCCGCACCCCGTGAAGGCCATGTCGTAGAGCACCGCCGTGTAAATCACCGCCTGCACTGCATTGGCGAGGCGAAACTGGAAAAGGCTCCGCAGCAGCGCAAAGGCCGTGTTGATGAAAAAGAGTTCATCCCAGATCCCCACCAGATTGATGCCGATGAAAAGCCGCCGGATCTCCTTCGGGTCCGCCTCGGGTCCGAGGATCCAGGTGCGGAAGAGCTCGTCATCGAAAAAGGTGCGGTTGCCCCACTCGTAGGATTTCAACACGACCCAGGCGAGCGGGATGGAGAGGATCGTGTAGATGATGTCGTGCTTCCGCCAGTGCACCGGCCAGAACCGATAGCGGATGATCCCGCGGTCGCCGAAGTGCTGGATTACTGCCGGCAGGACGATGACGAGCGTGAAAGGGATCCCGACCTTTAGGAAATTTTCATCCGAAAGCGAGGGGTTGATGTCAGTCAGTCCGAGGAGAACAACACAACCGAGGAGGATGGCCATGCGGCGGCGCAGCTTCGGCTCCTCGTCCGTCGCAATGAGCCAGGCCGCGATGATCACGCAGAGGGCGCCGGCGATCCACTGGGCGGCGGGGATGAGGAGGACCGTCGCGAGGACGAAGGCGGCAATCATCACCTGCCGGCGCGGGGTGAGAGGGAGATTGAGGCTGGTGATCACGGGACAGTTTCGCCGCGTCGGCGCGCGGGTCAATTCACCAGTTATTATATCACGCCGCCCCTCACTTTAAATCCGGCAGAAATAAAACATGGCGCCATTCTTTAATTGTATACAATTTCTTTCAGGCGAGGTTTGGACACGTTTCTGATAGAATGAAGACGATGGCAATCCCGACCCGAATTTTCTCCGCGCGAAAGTCTCTCTGGCTCTTCGTCCCGCTAGCGTCATGGGGCGGCCTTGCCTCGAGCGGTCTCGGCGCGCCGAGGAAGGGTTTGACTTCCTCTACAAAATCGACCCCGGCGCCTACGGCCCCCAACTCGCCATCGACGGGAAGACCGGCGAGCGCTACTTCGCGGACGGCAACGGCCTCGCCGTCGAGTTTGCCGAACCGATCGCGATCGATCGGATTGTCTTTTCCAGCGCGAAGGGCGAGAGCACCCCGGCGCATACGAAGTTCGTCTTCGTCGCCGACTATCGCCTCGAGGCCTCCGATGACGGCAAGACCTGGCGCGAGGTCGCCCACGGACGCGACCGCAAGCCGGTAAACCCCGCCCATCGTGATTTCCGTCTGCGCTCCGCCAAGCGCATGAAGGGCGAGACCGAACGCCTCGCCGCCTCGCCAACCGGATCTGGCAATACCACTTCGGCACCGGCATCGTCGACACGCCGAACGATTTCGGCTACATGGGCGGTCGACCCACCCATCCCGAGCTGC
>DIVG01000007.1 GCA_002422425.1 Akkermansiaceae bacterium UBA6138
GCCCGCTATACAAAAATCATGGCTGAGGAGACCGCAGCGGGCGCGCCCTTCCGAACCGCCTACAAGGTCGCGATGCTCGGCATTCTCGCCTCGAAGAACTTCGCCTACCTTGCCGAAGGATCACCGGGGGAACACCGTCCGGGTCTCACCGACTGGGAGCTAGCCTCGCGCCTTTCCTATTTTCTCTGGAGTTCCCTTCCCGATACGGAGCTATCCACCGCCGCGCGCGAGGGCACCCTGCACGAGCCAGAAGTCCTGGGCACCCAGGTCGCGCGGATGATGTCCGACCCGAAGATCGCGCGCTTCACCGAATCCTTTCCCCGCCAATGGTTGCAGTTGAAAAAAGTCGGTATGTTCCCGCCCGACGAGAAGCTCTACCCTGACTACGACGGCTGGCTCGAGGAGAGCATGGTCCTGGAAACGACGCATTACTTTGCCGAGGTTTTCAAAGGGAACCTGGCCCTGCGCGAGTTCCTCGACTCGAATTGGACGATGGTGAATCCCCGCCTCGCCCGGCACTACGGACTGCCGACGCCCTCGGGAGCGGAATTTGAAAAGGTCGCGCTGCTCCCCGAGCATCATCGCGGCGGCATCCTGACACATGCCTCAACGCTCTCGCTCACTTCGGACGGGGCGCGTCACCGGCCTGTGCATCGGGGGGTCTGGCTCTCGGAGGCAATCTTCGGAAAGACACCGCCGCCGCCGCCGCCCAATGTCGCGGCGATCGAGCCGAATCCGGTGACGGAACCGAAGGCGACAATACGGATGAAGCTTGCCGCGCACACACAGGACACCAACTGCGCCAGCTGCCATGCGAAGATCGATCCGCTCGGTTTCGCCTTTGATCACTACGACGCGATCGGACGCTGGCGCACCGAGGAGGTCGTGACCGGCACGGGGGTAAATCCGCCCGTTGACGCGAGCGGTCGTCTCCCCGACGGTCGGACCTTCAAGGATGCGACGGAATTCAAAAAACTGCTCGCCGATCAGCCCGAACCTTTTGTCCGCGCCTTCACGGAAAAGCTCGCGACCTACGCGATGCGCCGGGCCATGACGGTCGACGATGCCGCCGGGATCGAGGCCGTCGTCGCGAAGAGCAGGGACACGAACTACGGGCTGAAAACCCTGATCGAAAATTTTATCAGCTCCGACCTTTTCCTGAAACGATAGCATGAATACCCCCCGACAATCCTGGCTTATGAGCCGCCGTCATGTCCTGCGCGGCCTCGGCGCGACCATTGCCCTGCCCATGCTCGACTGCATGCGACCGCTCCGGGGGGCGGCCACACCGGGAGCAAAGCGGGCGGTCTTTATCTACCTGCCGAACGGGGTCAACACGCTCGACTATCAAATCCTCCAGACGGGGGCAGACTGCCAGTTCAGCAAGGGTCTGAAAGCGCTCGAGCGGCATCGCGCGGAGATCACCCCGATCTCGGGGCTGCATCACCCGAACGGGCTCGGGCATCATCACGGCTGTCAGGGGATCTGGCTGACGGGAGCGGAGATCGGGCAGGGGAAACGCAACAGCATCTCGGTGGATCAGCTCATTGCCGAGAAGATGGCGCCGCACACCCGCTTTCCCTCTCTCGAGATCAGCGACACGGGACGCTCGCTCGCCTACAACCGCGACGGCATCAGTCTGCCAGCCGAGACCAAGCCGGGTGAAGTATTCAAACGTCTCTTCGAAGCTCCCGCCGGCGGAGCAGAGAAAGAACGCGAGACACTGCGTCGCCGCGGCAGTGTTCTTGATGCCGTCCTCGACGAGGCGCACGATCTTGAACGCCGCATCGGCAATGAGGATCGCGGACGTCTCGACCAGTATCTCACTGCGGTGCGGGAGGTCGAAGTCCGCACCGAACGGGCCGATGGCTGGCTCGATGTGCCGCGTCCGACCATCGCGGACGCGGATCGCCAGCGCATCACGCGCCAGGTGTCGCCGAATGCGCCGGGGGATTATTTCCGCACGATGTATGACCTCATGATCCTCGCTTTTCAAACCGACGTGACGCGGGTCATTACTTTCAGCTCGGGTGATGAGGGCAAGGGCCTGCCCATTCCCGAGCTCGGCATCAATCAGACGCGTCACGCGCTTTCCCATCACAACGGGGATCCGGATCAGCTCGCGCGTCTGACGCAGAGTGACGCCTTCAACTTCGAGCAGTTCGCCTACTTCCTCGACCGCCTCGCGAAGACGCAGGATGCCGATGGGCCGCTCCTCGACAGCACCGTCGCCCTCTACGGCAGCGGGATGGCCTACGGGCACAGTCACGGAAATGCGAATCTCCCCACCGTCGTCGCGGGCGGTCGCAAGCTGGGCTTGAAACACGGGAAGCACATCGACTTCAACGTCGGACACTTCGAGGGTTATGCTCTCGGGGAGGATGGCGTGCTTCAGAACACTCACTACGGGATCTGCTCCCGTCCGGTCAACAGCGAGGCCCGCCTGAGTAATCTGTTAGTCACGCTCGCGCAGAAGATGGAGGTGGAGACAGAGACCTTCGCTGACAGCCTCCGGACGCTCTCTCAGTTGGAAAGTTAAGTGCATGAGCCGTTTTTTTATCCTGCTCCTTCTGGTCGCGAGCGGCCTGAGCGCGGCCGACAAGCCCGATCCGCGCATCGCCCTCGATAGTGCTTTTCCCGACGCGGCGGCAGCTAAGGCGCTTGCGGGTGAACTCATTCTCGTCGAGCACGTCAACCGGCGCGGCATCCTGCGACTCGATCGCGACGGTACGATCAACAACTACTACTGGGACTTTCCCCACCATTTCGAGATGCTGCCCTACGGTTCCATCGTCTATCGCGGGGCGCCCGCCGATCTCATGGACGTGCCGCTAGGGACCCATCTCCACGGCAAATTTTATCTCGGTCCCAAGGGCGACTACGAGGTGAAGCTGCCGGACTCGGGCTACACCGCGGGGAAAATGGCAAACCCGAATCTGATCTCGATCGTCTCACCCTATTCCCGGGTGTTGCAGTTACAGGATGACTTCAGCTTTTACGAAGCCCGCGGAGAAGGCTGGAAGATCACCGCGATCGGCGAAAAGCTAGCCACGGTCACGATCGAGCGCGTTTCCCTCGCCGACGGGTCGCCCGCCCGCCCCGGTGTGGCGGACGACGGCGTGAAGTCGACGATGGTGCTTCGGATGGACCGGGGCACCCGTATCTGGAAAGGACGCCGCTTCGCCTCGCTCGAGGACCTCGCGGTCGGTGAGGTGGCGCAGGTCAATCTCGGCTGGGTCACGTTGCTCGGATCGTCGAAGCAGGATGGCCTCTGCCGTGACATCTGGATCGACGCGGAGAGTCGCGCGGTCGCGAAGGAACAACAGCGGCAGATCCATGTCGCCCACCTGCGGCGTTTCGGAGTTCCCGCGACCATCCTCAAGACCGAACACGTCGCCGGCGAGGGCGCGCGGGGGCACCTCACTTTTGCTTTTCACGCCGGAGTCGATTCCGAGTTGATCGATGCCTTCCAACCCAAAAAGGGAGTCCTCGCCGCGGCAGCCGAGCCGACCCTGCGGGTCTACGATATGAACGATGGCAAACCTCTCCGCGAGCTTGAGATCACAATGGTGGAGAATCCCCCGGCGGGCCACAGTGGAGTCGTGGTCAGGGCTCATTGCTGGGAGATGCTTGAAGGCTTCCGGGCGGGACGCACTCTCCGGCTTTACATGAGTGACTGGGGTCCTCCCGAGCGCCCCCGCGAGGAATTACTCTGGCCGAATGACACGCGCGTCTTCGAAGTCGGGCCAAAACCGGTCTCGGATCGCACGGCCGCCTTACCCGAATAGTCAGCACCAAAGCCACAGCAATCGTTCGTCGTCCTCAGTCTCGTAAACGAGGTCACGAGGACACGAGGTCCGGGAAAGCGATTCACTCCCGCCGCTTAAACAACTTCCTGAAGCCCCCCCGCTCGCCCTCTTCCGAATTTAACCTCGCGGCAGGATCGGGAGTTGTCAGGGGCAGGTCGGTGGTCTTTGCTTTTTCCCAACCGCCTCCGATCGCTTTGATGAGCGAGACGGTCGCGATGAGGCGCTTCCCCGAGACACGCACGCTTGCGAGCCGCGTGGTGAGTGCGGTGCGATCGGCAGAGAGAACATCGAGATAGGGGCTCGTGCCGGATTCGTATCGGGTTCTGGCCAGATCGGCGGCACGCTCCGCACTGGTCCTTGCACGCTGGAGCGAGGCGGACTCACTCTGCAAATGACGCAGCATGGACAGGCTCGTCTCGACTTCGGCAATCGCCGAAAGAAAAGTCTGACGATATCGCGCAAGCGCTTCGTCATGAGCGGCCTGGGAACGGGATAGATTGAAGCGGTTTTTGTTTCCTGAAAAGATCGGGACACGAATCTTCGGACCGTAACTCCACATGAGCGAGGCAGGGTCGAAAAGCAGGTCGATGTCCCCGCTTTGAAAGCCGCCATTCCCCATGAGACTGACACTGGGAAAATACTGCGCTTCCGCCACTCCAATGCGGGCGGTCGCAGCGGCCAGTTGTCGCTCGGCGGCGGCAAGATCGGGGCGGCGCTCGAGCAGATCCGTGGGAAGTGCCGACGGCTGGCGAGGGGGCGAGGGAAGGCTCTTCGCATTTACCGGAACGGTGAAGCTTGAGGGGTTTGCTCCGACGAGAATGGCGATGGCATTTTCCAATTGATCGCGCTGCGTGCGGAGCTGCGATATCTCCGCCTCAGCCGTGGCGACCTCGGTCTCTGACTGAGCCTCTTCGAGCTCACTGCCGGCTCCGGCAATCACCCGGGCGCGGGCGATCTTGAGCGCCTCGCCCCGCAAGGCCACCGCCTCACGAACAAGGTGGATCTCGCCGTCGAGGGTCCGGATTTGGAAATAGTGCGAAGCAACCTCGGCCTGAATCCCGAGGAGGACATTGTGAACCGCGTCAGCGACGGCAAGGGCGTTCGCTTCTTCCGCTTCTGCACCGCGTCGGATTTTGCCCCAAAGGTCGATCTCCCACCCGAAATCCAGCAACGCATTGTAAGCCGGCCCGTCGTAACGGAGTCCGTCGAGGGGAAAGGCCGAAGGCATGTTCGCCGAGGTGCGTTGCTGTTCGCCCGAGAGGGGAACACCTATGGTCGGAAGGAGATTTGCCCTCGTCATCCGCGCCGTCGCCCGGGCCTGGTCAAAACGGGCAAGCGCCGCTTTTATCTCCTGATTGTTAGTACTGGCTCGCTCGACGAGGCCGTTAAGCGCCGGATCACGAAAGATCGTCCACCATTCGCCCTTGGGCAGGTGGGACGAGGGGTTCGCTTCGCGCCAGGTGACTCCCTTGAATCGGTCCGTCGCATCGAGAGCCGGACGCTCGTAGTCCGGGCCTACCTGCGCCATCGCAGGAGCGGTGAGGAGCAGGATCGCGGGGAAAGTGTGCAGAATCGTGAAACGGTGCATGGAAAGGGGGATGGTTGTCGCTCAAGGCACGGTAACGAGAGGAGGCTCATCCGCCGCCTTCTTCCTGCGGCCCATTTTCATGACAAGAACGTAGAATACCGGCGTAAGAAAAAGCCCGAAGAGCGTCACCCCGATCATTCCGGAAAACACGGCCGTGCCCATGGCTCGCCGCATCTCGGATCCGGCTCCGGTCGAGATGACGAGCGGAAAAACCCCTGCAATGAAGGCGATCGAGGTCATGAGAATAGGACGCAAACG
>DIVG01000081.1:0-11940 GCA_002422425.1 Akkermansiaceae bacterium UBA6138
TTAAGATTAAGATTAAGATTAAGATGATGAGCTGCGCATCACTTCAAACTGTAGGCGCTGGGGCCGAGGAATTCGATCGAGTCGGTGAGATGGTAATCGCCGGGTGAGACGCCGGCTTCGACGGTGATTTTGAACTCGCCCTTGTATTTGTCTTTTGGGACCTGGACGAGGAGGGTCTTCATCGATTCCTCGCCTGGCTGGACGGTGACGGTCTCGTCGAGGCCGAGGATGACGGCGCCCTCGGGCAGTCCAGTGAGTTTCAGGGTGAAGACGGTGGGCTCGGTCTGCTTGGTGACGAGCTGCAGCCGATACTGGTTCCGCACTCCGAAGTCATCGACGTAGTAGGGCTGCCCGGTCATGCGGATGAGCTCGATCTTGGCCGAGTGCAGGGTCGTGAGGAAGAGGGTGAGGACAAAGGCACCAAGCGCCATGAAGCCGCTGTAGAGAAAGATGCGGGGGCGGAAAAAACGCTTTTTGCCCCCGGCAAATCCGTTGAGCGAATCGTAACGGATGAGCCCGCGGGGCCGCTCGATTTTGTCCATGACCTCGTCACAGGCATCGATGCAGCCGGCGCAGCCGATGCACTCGAGCTGGAGTCCGTTGCGGATGTCGATCCCGGTGGGGCAGACCTGGACGCAGCGACTGCAGTTGATGCAGTCACCGGCGTTGGGATCCGACTTTTTCCCGCGAGGTTCGCCGCGGGTGGCGTCATACCCGATGATGACGGTGTCGTCGTCGGTCAGAGCCGACTGGATACGGCCGTAGGGGCAGAGGATGATGCAGAACTGCTCGCGAAACCAGCTGAAGGAGAAATAAAGCGCGCCGGTGAGGAAGAGCATGACCCCGAAGGCCTTCGCGTTATTGACCGGTGATTGCCGCATGTAATCATAGAGGCGCGGGATCGAGATGAAGTAGGAGATGAAGAGGTGCGCGAGGATGAGCGAGACGAGCACATAAAGGCCGTGTTTGATGACACGGCGGATGATCTTGGAACTGGTCCACGGAGCGGCATCGAGTTTTTTCCGGCTCGTCGCCTCTCCATCGACGAACCGTTCGATGCGACGATAGATGTGCTCGAGGAAGACGGTATAGGGACAGGCCCAGCCACACCAGAGGCGCCCGAAAAGGGCGGTGACGTAGAAGAGGGAAAAGCCGAGGCCAGTGAGGAGGAAGAAGCCGATCCAGAGATCTTCGGAGAGAAAGGTGAGACCGAAAAAGTGGAAGCGGCGCTCCGCTAGATCGAGGAAGACGGCGGGGAAACCTCCGACGGGGATCCAGGGGAGGAGGACGTAGACCGCGAGCAGCAGTGCCCCGAACAGACGCCGCCACAGGGTGAATCGCCCTTTGACGTCGGCAGGGTGGAGGAAGTAGCGGGATCCGTCCTCGTTAACGGAAGTGAGGGAGACGAGGTTGGGCTTTTTGCTGGCTGACATGGGTCAGGGGAGGAGAAATGACGGGAGTGGGAATGGGCGCACATCGGGCATCAGGAGGGTTGCTTGCTTAGAATGTAGGAGACGACCTGGGCAATCTCGGATGGGCTGAGCTGGGTCTTCCAGGGGATCATGCCTTTGGTGAGATCGGGGGAGCCGTTCGTGATGAGGGCCATGATCTGGAGCGGTTCGCCGCCGTATTTCCACTCAGTGTCGTTGAGGGGGACGCCGGGAAGGGGGATGCCGTTGAGATTGGCGGCGAGATCGAGTCCGTGGCAGGCGGCGCACTTGGCTTCGTAGATCGCCTTGCCCGAGGCAAGGTGCGTGGCGTCTTTGCTCATCTCGCGCAGCGAGTCATTGCTCAGCGAGGCGAGCATGCTCTCGAGTTCGGCCTTCTTTTTGGCTTCGATGACGGCGATCTGTCCCTCGATGCGTTCGCCGTCGTTCGGGATTGGTGCGGGTGTCTGGTAGTAAACAAACCAGGCGATCACAAAGTAGACGATGGCGATGTAGAAGGTGAAGAGCCACCAGTTCGGAAGCTTCTGGTCGTATTCCTGGATCCCGTCGAAAACGTGCTCGCGAATCGTGACCCCGTCGTTTTGCTTTTCCCTTTTATTCATCGTGATGGGTTGTCGAAGTCGGAAACGGTGTTGTTGGTGGTGGCGGCGGGTTGCTTGGCGAGGAGTTCTTCGTCGTCGCGCAGGGGCATCGAGGCGAGATGCTGCACCCGGGCTTTGGGCATCAGGAGCGCGCGCACAACGATGAGGAGGAAGACGCTGGCAATAATCGCGAAGCAGACGTAGGGAACGTATTCGTGCCAGCTTTCAAGGATAACTCTCCTGAACATGGGTGGAAGAAGGGTAAAGTTTGAGGTTTAAAGTCTGAAGTTGGGAGCAAGCGGGCGTCACTGGGAAGCAGCTGCGGGAGCGGGTGCCAGTGCCTCGTCAGGGAGAACCGGCGCGGGCGGATTGGTCTTGCGGAATTGATCCGGGATCCCCGGCTTGATCGTGCGCGGTTTGGTCGGTTCCGGTTTCCCGGGCGGAGCCACGACATCATAGGACCCGAGTTTCTGGAGGTAGGCGATGATGGCAATGATCTGCTTGTCTGCGAGGTGATCTCTCGCTTCAGTTTCGTTGGCAGGTTCTTTCTCTCCTTCGCGGATCGGGATCCTGACTTTTTCCCCGACAAGTCCGGTCGCGATCCTGAGGGCCTGTTCGCGGGCACCCTGTTCGATCTCTTCGGGTGTCATGATGGGGTAAGGGACTCCGATGCGCTGCTGCACGGCGATGCGGGCGGGGAGCGATTTGAAGTCGGTCTTCTTCTCGAAGAGCCACGGGTAGTTGGGCATGCGTGACTGCGGATTGATGTCGCGCGGATTGAGCATGTGGAGGTAGTGCCACGAGTCGCCGCGCACCCCCCCTTCGCGGGCAAGGTCGGGACCGGTGCGCTTCGAGCCCCACTGGAAGGGGTGGTCGTAGATGGACTCGCCGAGGCGGGAGTAGTCGCCGTAGCGGAGCACGTCAGGCACGAGGGTACGGATCATCTGCGAGTGACAGTTGTAACAGCCCTCGCTAATATAAAGGTCGCGACCGGCCAGCTCGAGCGGAGTGTAGAGCTTCTGCAGCCTGTCCTCGATGTTCATGGCGCGATTTACGGTGACGACGGGAACAATCTGGATGACGCCGCCGATGATCACGGCGATGACAACGAGGACGGTGAAGGGGAGGTAATTTTCCGAAACATCATCATACCATTTCGACCAGCTCCCGGGGTTGGTCTTAAACTTGTAAACGGCGAGGGCGGCGAAGCCTATCGTCACGAGCAGGGCCATGTGGCTCGCCCCGGGGGGGAGGAAAAACCAGAGGATTCCGAAGAAAAGCCCCCAGAAGGTGTAAGTGACAGGGTCGTTGCGGAAGACCGCTCCCCAGGCCATGCGGTCTTTGACCATGTCCGGATCGTCGTAGACTTCTCGGGTCTCGTTGGTGGCCCTGCCGGACTGTGCCGTTTTCCAGATGTTGATGACGAGGAGGACAAAGCCGGCGAGGTAGAGAGTGCCGCCGATGGCTCGGGTCAGCATGAGAAGCTGAATCTTATCCACGGTTTGGACGAACTCGTTGACGAGCCGGGTCCCGGTCGGGTCAGTCTCGTTGAGCATGAGCCCCTGAATGATCCCCGCGAACCAGAGCGAGGCGACGTAAAGGAGGATGCCGACGGTGCCGATCCAGAAGTGAAAGTTCGCGAGATTGATCGACCACAGCTTCGTGTTCCAGAAGCGCGGAGCGAGCCAGTAGAACATGCCCGCGGCCATGAACCCGTTCCAGCCGAGGGTGCCGCTGTGAACGTGGCCGACGATCCAGTCGGTGTAGTGGGCGAGCGAGTTGACCGAGCGGATCGAGAGGAGCGGTCCCTCGAAGGTGCACATCCCGTAAAAAGTGATGGCAACGACGAAAAATTTGATGACCGGGTCGGTGCGGAGTTTGTCCCAGGCTCCGCGCAGGGTGAGAAGACCGTTGATCATGCCGCCCCACGAAGGAGCCCAGAGCATGAGGGAGAAAAACATCCCGAGATGCTGGAGCCATTCGGGAAGGGCGGTGTTGAGAAGGTGGTGCGGTCCCGCCCAGATGTAGATAAAGACGAGCGACCAGAAGTGAACGATGGAAAGCCGGTAGGAGTAAACAGGACGGTTCGCCGCCTTCGGCATGAAGTAATACATGATCCCGAGGATGGGAGTCGTGAGGAAAAAGGCGACGGCATTGTGGCCGTACCACCATTGCACGAGAGCATCCTGCACCCCGCCGAAGACCGGGTAGCTGTGGACCAGGCTGGTCGGGATCTGGAGGTGGTTCACGATGTAGAGCATCGCCACCGTGATGATCGTCGCGATGTAGAACCAGAGGGCGACGTAGAGTGACTTCTCGCGGCGGACCTTGAGCGTCAGGAAGAAGTTCAGGGCAAAGACGACCCAGATGGCGACCACCATGAGGTTGATGGGCCAGATCATTTCGGCGTATTCCTTGCCGCGGGTGAGACCGGCGGGGAGGGTCACGGCGGCGAAAACAATAATAAGCTGCCAGCCCCAGAAGTGGATTTTCGAGAGCACGTCCGAGTAGGTCCGCGCATTACAGAGTCGCTGGGTCGAGTAATAGATGCCGGCGAACATCATGTTCCCGACAAAAGCGAAGATCGCCGCGTTCGTGTGGAGGGGGCGGAGACGGCCGAAGGTGAGGAAGTCGACGCCCTCGCTGCGAAAGAGGCCGAAGGTGATCCACTCAAGAACCTTTCCGTTCATCTGCCAGAAGTTCAGCTGGAAAGCGATGATGACCCCGACGAGCATCGCCACAACACCCCACCCGATCGAGGCGATCATGAACCATCGCGGGGTTTGATCGTCAAACTCGATCGTCACGGTCTTCTTCGGGGAGCTATCGCTGGTCATCTTCGGTTGGGTTGCTGGTCGGATTGATCAAGGCGGGAAAGTCAGGAGTGGCGGACGCGGAAGCGACGGGTTCGTCGCCGCGGAAGGGGATCAGGGCCTCCTGATCCGTGCATGAATCGCGATTTTGCCGACTGCGAAAAAAAAGCAGCAGGAAAAAGAGCGCAAAAACGACGCTGAACAAGGTGGTGAGAAAAAGCACTTCCATCGGCAGCCTCGCGAACCGAGGCATGTTCAGCGATAACCCCTCCCCGGTCTTCTGCTCCGCATTTGCAACGATCCCTTGTGCAATAGTTGTCGTTCGCCCGCAAAGGAGCACAAGAGGTGCTGGATAGTGGCGGGCGGCGTCTCCCGTTGCGGGTGGCGGACCGATGGGCGTGTCCCGGCGGGCGGGAATAGGAATTGCAAAAAGCGACAGCGAGCCCTATCATATCCCTGTGATGCGCCGCTTTTTAATCCACCTGCTGAGTGCCGCCTTTTTGAGCCTGGCGCTCGGGGGAGTGAGCCCGGCGGTCTATTGTGCCGCCAGCATGGAGGTCTGTCCCGGAGATCACTCCGACCCCTGCAGTGCCGCCGAAGACCCGGGTTGCTGTTCTCGCGGAGAAGGAAAAAAATCCCTCCCCGGCTGTTGCTTTGCAGTGGCGGAAAAAGGAGAGGGCTGGGTGCTGCCGGTGAGCCTGAAGATCCCGGACGTGATTCTGTTCGAGCACTACACGCTGGCTTCCCTCGCGCCCGGGCTGAGGGTCCTCCCGGCCGCGCGTGCGACATCGTCGAATCCCCCTGATCCGCCCGGACCCTGGGGGCGTGCGCTTCTTCGCATGGTCAATCGACAGTTGGTCTGATCAAATTCGGTAAGTGGTGCCGCACCGTCGCGGCATGATTCTGCCCCGTTGTTGCGGAGCGGACGAACTCTCCGAAACGTCACACCTGTCTCACCTCTTGGACTCATCCAATCTAAAATCACTTTTCTCGAGAGACCCGGGCATCGCCGCTGCGGGGCCCTCCCCGTCTTTTTCGGCGCGAACCGTTCTCGCGGTTCCGTGGCTGCTCCTTGCCGGGTTCGGCCTCGTCCTCTTTCTCCTCTTCGGTGATCGACTTGAGTCGGGAAAACCGGTGACGGTTGAATCGGTCGTGACGATGAGGACGGCCTCACCGTCGCCGGGGCAGGATACTCCGCCGGGCACGACCGAAACGGCATCGGTCGATTCGAGGGACGGAGCGGTCGCTTTTCAGGCCTCGGGCTGGATCGAACCGGGGCCCTTTCCGATCAAAGCCAGTGCTCTCATCGACGGCTTCGTCGAAGAGGTCCTTGTCCTCGAGGGGGAGTCGGTGACGAAAGGACAGGTCATGGCTCGGCTCATTCGCGAAGATTTCGAGTTGGATCTCGCCACCGCGCAAGGGGAACTGGCGATGCGGCGCGCCGAGGCCGAGGCGAATGAAAAGGCGATCCTCGCCGTCGCGGCGCAGATCGGCACGCTTGCCAAGGAAGTCGACGCGGGCAGGTTGCGCCTGCTTGAACTGCAGGACAGACGTGAAAGGCTCGGCGGGGTCAGCGATGGAGCGGTCCCGGCGGAAGAAGTCCGCCAGTCCGAACTGCGTTTGCAGACCTTTCAGGGCGAACTCGAGGCTCTCGAAATCTCGAGAGTGGAACTTGAGAGCGAGGATGCCCGGCTTGTTGCGACGCGGGCGGCCTTTCAGGCAAAAATCAGGCAGGGAGAGACCGAAGTGGCGAGGCGTCAACTCGCGCTCGATCGCACCGAGATACGGGCACCCGTCGATGGCATCGTCCTGCGGCTCTTTGCGGTCCCCGGTCGCAAGAGCATGGTGGCGATGGACGACATGGATTCGTCCACGATCGCGACGCTTTACCGTCCGGCGACGCTCCAGGCCCGCATCGACGTGCCGCTCGCGGAGGCGTCCGGCGTCTTCCCGGGGCAGACGGTGAAGATCCGGTCGGACTTTCTTCCCGATCAAACGATCTTCGGAATCGTCTCCCGCCTTACCGGTGAGGCCGACTTGCAGCGGAATACGCTGCAGGTGAAGGTGGCGCTGGAATCACCCGACCCGCGTTTGCGACCCGAGATGCTCTGTCGGGCGGAGTTTCTGCAAGCGGGTGGCGTGAGCGGGACCGCGACAGGGAACGACGGGGGACGCGTTTCGATTTTTGCCCCTGTCAGGGCTCTGGTTGACCGGCGGAATGACGGGGCGCGTGTCTGGGTGATCTCCGATGACAGGGTCCAGCCCCGCGAAGTGACCCTTGGCCGGGAGGAGCGCGAGGGCTATCGACTGGTCACTGCCGGTCTCCTCCCGGGAGATCGTCTCGTCCTTGATCCCGCTCCCGACCTCGCGGCCGGAGACCGTGTCGAGCCGGTCCCGGAACCACAACCCCCGACTGAATGAGTGTCACGAAAGATACCCCTTTTATCCGCTGCCGCGGCCTCACCCGGACCTACCGCAAGGGCCGCATCGAGGTCACGCCGCTGGAGAATCTCGATCTCGATGTTCCGGCAGGCGAGTTTCTCGCACTCATGGGTCCGTCGGGTTCCGGGAAAACGACTTTGTTGAACCTGATCTCGGGCATTGATCAACCGAGCTCGGGCGCACTTCACATCGGCGGAGATGATCTGGCCGCGATGTCGCGCGGGCAACTCACGAAGTGGCGTTCGACTTCGTGCGGTTACATTTTTCAGCTCTATCACCTTGTCCCCATCCTCAGCGCTTTTGAAAATGTCGAATTGCCGCTGCTCCTGAAAAAAGGACTTACGCGGGGGGAACGCCGGCGTCGTGTCGATGCGGCGCTCGAACTCGTCGGACTCTCCGACCGGGCCGGGCACCGACCTGCGGAGTTGTCCGGCGGGCAGGAGCAGCGCGTCGCGATCGCGCGGGCCCTCGTCGCCGATCCTTCATTACTCGTGGCGGATGAGCCGACCGGTGATCTGGACCGGGACAACGCGGACCAGATCCTCGATCTGCTGCGGTCACTTTCGACGGATCACGGCAAGACCATCGTGATGGTCACGCACGACGCGAAGGCCGCCGATGCCGCCTCGCGTATTCTCCACCTGGAAAAAGGGCGGCTCGTCGAAGAACATCCCGGCAATGGCATAAAAACATGAGGGTAGTTATCCATTACGCTACTCTCGCCCTGAAGCAGGTGCTCCGCTATCGCATCCGCAGTCTCCTCACGATCGCCGGAGTGGCCGCCGGGATGTTTCTCTTCACCGCTGTGACGACGTTGCAGGAATCGCTCGAAGAGGTCACGAAGGAGGGCGCCGGTGACTCGACCCTGATCGTCTATCGCGAGAACCGCTACTGTCCCGCGACATCGCGTCTTCCCGAGCATTACCTCGCGGAGATCCGTCGCCTTCCGGGGGTGGTCGAGGCCATCCCGGTCCAGATCGTGGTGAATAACTGCGGTGCCAGCCTCGATGTCATCACCTTCCGCGGGGTGCCGCCCGGGCAGTTGATGTCGTTCAATCCGGATCTCGAACTCGTCGCCGGCAGTCTCGAGGACTGGATGACTCGCAGCGACGGGGCTCTTCTGGGTGAGCATTTCGCGGCTCGACGCGGACTCAAGCCGGGCGATCAGTTCGAAGCGGTCGGGGTGCGGGTGAAGGTTTCGGGGATCGTCCGTTCGCCTTCAGCGCAGGATCAAAGCGTCGCCTATGTCCCGCTGCCCTTTCTTCAGCAGTCTTCGCGTCTCGGGTTGGGAACGGTGACGCAGTTCAGTGTGCGGGTCGATCAGTCGGCCGATCCCGACGCGGTCGCTTCGGCCATCGACGAACTCTTTAAAAGCGACGCCGCCCCCACCGACACGAAGCCCGAAAAGGCCTTCTTCGCCCAGGCGGCCGGGGATCTCATCGAGATGGTCGGGTTCACGCGCTGGCTCGGATACGCTGCCGTGCTCGCGGTTGTGGCGCTCGTCGCGAATGCGCTGCTCCTTGTCGTGCGCGGGCGGGTGCAGGAAAACGCGGTGCTCCAGACAATAGGATTCTCCCGCGCCGCGATCGCTATGATGATGTTGTGTGAGGGCGCGATCCTCGGATGGCTCGGAGGTCTCTGCGGCAGCGGGGCTGCCTGGGTCTTTTTTGAAATGAAGCGCTTCACCCTCGGCAACGAGGGCCTCACCCTCGCGCTCCAGCCCGGTCCCGCGACGATCTTCGGCGGATTCGGCATTGCCATCCTGCTCGGGCTCATCGCCTCGCTCTGGCCCGCCGTGGTCGCGACGAGACTGCCCATTGTCGCCTCGCTGCGTTCCGCCTAGATCCATTTCCTTCCGCAAAAATGCTGCCTTTCTCCTACGCCATCCGCCATCTCTTCCGGGATCCGGCGCGTCTCCTCCAGAAGCTCGGCGGGGCGGCCCTCGTCGTTTTTCTGCTCTTTGCGGCGGGCTCCTTTAATAGTGGAATGGAGGGATTGCTGCAAGGGAGCGGGGACCCGCGGAACGTGATTTTCCTCGGAGCCGGATCGGAGGAAAGTGTGGAGCGCAGCGAGGTCAGGGCCGATGCCGAATCCCAAATCGCCGCCGGGGTGCGGGGGGTCGCGGCGCGGGCGGGAGTCGCAGCGGTCTCGGGCGAGATACACTACATGGGTCTCTTCGATGTTGCGGGCAAGACCGGGGCCCGTGCTCTCGCGAGGGGAGTCAGTCCCGCCGCCTTCGAGGTGCATCGGGAGGTCAGGCTGGTCGAGGGGCGCTATCCACGATCGGGGGAGGTCATCGTCGGGCGACTCGCCGCCCATGCGCTCGGGGTGGGGGAGGGGGCGCTAAAGTCGGGGGCAGTCCTGCGTTTCGAGGGAACGGATCTCACCGTTGCGGGGATTTTCGCAGCCCCCGGGACGGTGATGGAGTCCGAGATCTGGATGGACCGGACCGATCTGATGACGCTCGTGCTTCGCGACACCCTCTCGTGTGTCGTCGTGCGTCTCGAGTCGCCCCAGTCTTTCGCCGAAGCCGATCTTTTTGCGAAGCAGCGGCTCGATCTCGAACTCGTCGCGATCCGGGAGGCGGACTATTACGCGAAACTCTCCGAGTTTTACGGACCGATTCGCCTGATGACCTGGCTGACCGCGATCCTCGTCGCCGCCGGAGCGATCTTCGGAGGCATCAATGTGCTCTATGCCGCCTTTGCCGCACGCCTCCGGGAAATCGCGACGCTGCAGGCGGTCGGCTTTTCGCGTCCCGCGATCCTGTTTTCTCTGGTCCAGGAGAGTCTTGTCTCGACCCTGCTCGGCACACTCGTGGCGTCGTTCCTCGCTGTCGCGGTTCTCGAGGGAGTGAGGGTTCCCTTTGCCATGGGTACCTTCCGTCTCACACTCTCGCCGGCGGTGCTCGCGCTCGGACTCGGGGCGGGACTGCTCCTCGGGACGCTCGGGGCGCTGCCGCCCGCGTGGCGGTGTCTGATGGCAACCATTCCCGTCGCGCTGCGATCGCGATGACTTTTTCCAAACCCAAACCCAACTACTATGAACATGAAAATCGATACCTCAGTGAAATTGACTCTCCTCGCCGCCGCTTCCCTCTTCGCCGCTTGCGGGGATTCGGATCAGTCGTCGGCTGAGGTGACGCCCGCCGTTCCTCCGCGCCCGGAAATCGCCGCGGTGCTCTCCGAAACTGCGCCTGCCGGGGCTCTCTCCGTCGTCGAGGCGCGCAAGAATGCGCAGGCCGGGGCGAAGATCACGGTCGAGGGCGTCGTCGCGGGGACGATGTCTCCGTTTGCCGAAGGGTTTGCCTCGGTCGTCCTCGGTGACCTCGCCATGCAGACCTGTGACAAGATCCCCGGCGACGAGTGCCCGACCCCCTGGGATGCCTGCTGTGCCGATCCCGATGTTCTCAAAGGGCAGCGTCTCACCCTCCAGATCACCGATGCGGAGGGCCGCCCCGTCGCCCAGAGCCTCAAAGGCATCTCGGGCCTTGCGGAGATGGACAGGCTGACGGCGGAGGGAACCGTTGCCGCGAACTCGACCCCGGAAAATCTTGTCATCAGTGTCTCGCGTCTCCATCGCGCGACCGTAAAATAAGCGCCCCGCCTGTCCACCGCGCCGCAGTCAGGCTATTCCCCCGCCCGGACGAAATTTCGTAAAATATCGGCCCGGGCGGGAGTGAAGGGGTGACAGAGCCGTGGACGATTCAACGACAGATCCGAAAAACTACGAGCGGTTCGTGCAGCTCCTGACGAGGCACGAGCGGGGAATCCGTGCCTACATCCGGGCGGGTCTGCCTTCGTCCCAGGATGTCGCCGAGGTCATGCAGGAGGTCTCGCTCATCGCCTGGCGGAAGTTTTCCGACCTCGAAAATCCCGAGACCGACTTTGCCCGCTGGGCCACGGTGATTGCCCGCTATGAGATCATGAAATTCCGCCGTATGAAGGCGCGGGATCGTCTCGTTCTCGGGGAAAACATCGTCGAGATGATCAATGCGGAAGGGCTGGAGGAAGCGTCGGGTCGTGAGTCCCAGCTCTCCGCGCTCGAGACCTGTCTGAAAAAGCTCCCCGAAGAGCGGCGCGAGCTGGTCCTTGATGCCCACGTCTCGGGGACCTCGATTACGGAAATGGCGACCCGTATCGGGAAGTCCCGCAATGCCCTTTATCAATTGCTTTGGCGGATCCGGCAGGAGTTGGCCGAGTGTGTCGAACGCGAGGAGGCACGACTGACATGACGGCATCCGACCATCAATTACTCGCCGCCTATCTCGACGGGGCGCTTTCGGACGCCGACTTCGCGAGGCTCGAAGCGCTCCTCGAAAGCAGTGTCGAAGCGAGGAAACGCCTTCGACTCCTCGCCACGATCGACGAGGGCCTCTGTGACCTTGCCCCGGCGCGTCCGGAGATTATTCCGATCCGGCAAGCCCTGACAAAAATACCGATGATCCGGGTGCTCCCCTGGGGCATCGCGGCGGCGGCGTGTCTGACCCTGCTCTGGCAATCGCGCACGAAGCCGCCCGAGGTCGTGCCGCCTCGCGGCGAAGAGGGATGGGTCGCCCTGCTCGTCGATGAGGCTTCGGCCGTCTTCGAACAGGGCCGCAGTCCGGAAGATAAGATCCGTTTCGGGGCGGGGGACTACCACCTTGTTGATGGCGCG
>DIVG01000081.1:11974-15113 GCA_002422425.1 Akkermansiaceae bacterium UBA6138
GCACAGGGGTTTACGATCGGGTCGCCCGGGATAGCCTACGAGGATCTCGGGACCGAGTTCGGTGTCATTGTCGACGGGGAGACGGGAGTCAGCGAGCTGCACGTCTTCGACGGTCAGGTGAACGTGCGGGACCCGGAATCATCGGAGCTCCTACAGCCCGCCGAAGTCGGGGACTCCTTTCGCTTTGACGGCAGTGACCTGACCCGCGCCGAGGGAGCCGGGCAAAATGACTTCCTTACGCCCGGGGCGATCGGCTATCTGCGATGGGATCGCTGGCGCGAAGCCTTCGCCGCTTCACCGGGATTGATCGGATTTTATTCCTTCACCGAGGCCGGTGATCAGATCGTCAACTCGGCGGGAAACCGTACCATGTCCGACGGCACTATCAGCGGAGCGCGCTGGGTCGCGGGGCGCTGGCCCGAAAAGAAGGCCCTGCTCTTCGACCGGGACAGTGATTACGTTGAGTTCGATCTACCGGGGGAGTTCTCCGAAATGACGATGGCGATCTGGATCAAGGTGGACCGGTTTGACCACGAACTCAGTGCGATTTTGAATTCGAACGAGTGGGAGCCCGGCGACCTCCACTGGCAGATCAGTCGTGTCGGGGTGCCGTGGTTCGGGCTGAATGACACTTCGGTTCTGCGGAAATTCACGGGCAATCCCATCGCACCGGGGCAGTGGGCGCATGTCGTGATGGTCATGTCCGCGAAGGAGAACCGCGCCGAAGTTTACGTCAATGGAGTCGCCGTCAATCGCGGTGAGATTCCCGAGGGGACCGTTGTTACCCCGGGACGCTGTCGTCTCGGCAACTGGCTGCGTGATCCCGAGTGGGCCCATGCTCCGGTGCGGGCGCTGCGGGGGCGCATCGACGAATTTGCGGTCTGGAACAGGCCATTGTCCGAAAAGGAAATTAAGGAGATAATGAAAATCGGTCAGCCTGCTCCGCTCTGGTCGGTCTCGCCCGGATTCTCCCTGACACATAATCTAAGATGATGAAACCCCCCATTTACTCACCGGCTCTCGCCGCGCTGGCCGCGACCCTCGGCGGATTCGTCTCGGCTGAAGAAAAGATCGATTTCAATCGCGAAATCCGGCCGCTCCTCTCGAACCGCTGTTTCGCCTGTCACGGTCCCGACGAGGAGGAACGCAAGGCCGACCTGCGGCTCGACACGCGTGAGGGGGCGCTCATGGATCTCGGCGGTTACGCGGCCCTCGCCCCGGGCAAGGCGGAGGAGAGCGAGCTTTTCCATCGCATCACGCTGGACGAAGGCGACGAGGATCTCATGCCCCCGGCGGGGAAGGGGTCAAAATTCACCGATGCCGAGGTCGCGCTCATTAAAAAATGGATCGAGCAGGAGGCGCCCTACGCCAATCACTGGTCCTACGAAAAGCCCGTCCGGCCTGAGGTCCCGAAAGGGAAACGCTCGGACTGGCCGAAGAACGAGATCGATCATTTTGTCCTCGCCCGTCTTGAGAGCGAAGGGCTCGAGCCCTCGCTCGAGGCGGATCGTTACGCCCTCGCGCGGCGCGCCGCCCTCGATCTTACGGGGCTGCCCCCCACGTGGGAGGAAGTCACCGCCTTTGTCAACGATTCTGCACCGAATGCCTACGAGGCCTACCTGGACAGGCTCCTTGCCAAGCCCGCCTACGGGGAGCGATGGACCCGCGTCTGGCTCGACCTCGCCCGCTATGCCGACTCGGCCGGGTATGCCGACGACCCCCCGCGTACGATCTGGGCCTACCGGGACTACGTCCTCGGTGCCTTCAATCGGAACATGCCTTTTGATCAGTTCACGATCGAGCAGATCGCCGGAGATCTTCTCGAAAAGCCGACCCGGGATCAGCTCGTCGCGACTGCCTTTCATCGCAACACGATGACCAACAGCGAAGGCGGCACGAATGACGAAGAGTTCCGCAACGAAGCCGTCGTCGATCGGGTTAACACGACCATGGCCACCTGGATGGGCACGACGATGGCCTGCGCCCAGTGCCACACGCACAAGTTTGATCCGCTCACCCACGCCGAATACTTCCAGCTCTTTGCCTTCTTCAATCAGAGTGAAGACGCCGACCTGAAAGACGAACGTCCCGTTCTCGAACTGTGGTCGGCGCAGCAGGAAAAAGACAAACGCGACTGGAGCGAAAAGATCACCTCCCTGAAAAAAACCCTCGCGACACCAACCGACGCGCTTGTCGCCGAACAGGCTGCCTGGGTGCAGCGTCTCCACGAGGAACCCGTCTGGACTGCGCTCAACCCCGCGACCGCGAAGGGTGGCGCGATGGAGTTGAAGATCGACGAAGCCGGGCGACTCCTCGCCGCCGGTAAGAAAGCCCCGACCGATACCTACCGCATCGAGGTTTCCGTGCCCGACGCTGCCGCCGATCTTACCGCCCTGCGCCTTGAGATCCCCGCCGAGCAAACCTCGAATTTTGTCCTTTCCCGCCTCGCTGCAACGTGGCAGCCTGACGATAAGTCACCCCGTCGTGGTCGTTTTGTCAGAGTTGAGATTCCGGGGAAAGACAAGATCCTCCACCTCGCCGAAGTCGAAGTTTTTTCGGGCGGAGCGAATGTCGCGACCAAAGGAACGGCCACGCAGAGCTCCCTCGGCTCGGGCGGCGACGCGAAGCGCGCCATCGACGGCAACACCGACGGCGATTATCAGAAAAATTCCGTCTCCCACACCGGGACCGAGGCGAGTCCCTGGTTCGAAGTCGATCTCGGTGCGGAACTTCCCGTTGAGAAAATCGTGATCTGGAACCGCACCGACGGGGGAACCTCGCAGCGCATCGCAGGCTTCGAGGTCTCCCTGCTCGATGCCGCCCGCGAAGTCATCTGGAAAGAGTCGCCCTCCGCTATCCCCGCCCCGAGCACGGCCCTCGCCCCCGGCGGACCGGCGGCGGTGGACTTTGAAGTCGCCGTCGCGACTCATGAGCAATCGGGCTTCCCTGCGAAAGCCGTTCTGGCGGCGAAGGCTGACCCCAAAACCGGTTGGGCCATCGCCGGCGGCACGGGGGAACGGCAGGAGCTCACCCTCATTCGTAAGACGCCGATGAAGATTGCCGGAGGCAAGCTCGTCCTTACCCTCGAACAGACGTCGGAGTTCAAAGAGCATCTCATCACCCACGTCGCGCTTTCTTA
>DIVG01000081.1:15148-24163 GCA_002422425.1 Akkermansiaceae bacterium UBA6138
GCCCCCTCGCTCAACGATGAGCGCGCCGAGCTCGCGAAGCTCGAGAAACAGCTCGCTGAAGCGAAGCCCGAGACCACCGTTCCCATCATGCGCGACCGCCCCGTTGATCAGCGCCGCCAGACCTTTGTGCAACTGCGCGGCAACTACAAGAGCCTCGGACCTGAGGTGAGCGAAGGAGTCCCGGCGGTCTTTCATCCGCTCGAAAAGGGCGTCACCCCGAACCGTCTCGCCCTCGCGAAATGGCTCGTCGATCCTGACAATCCGCTAACCGCCCGCGTCGTGGCGAACCGGCACTGGGAGGAGCTCTTCGGCATCGGCATCGTCGAGACGAGTGAAGAGTTCGGTTCGCAGGGAGAACTGCCCTCCCATCAGGACCTGCTCGACTGGCTCGCGCTGGACTTCCAGGAAAACGGATGGGACATCAAGCGGCTCCTCAAACAGATCGCGATGTCGGCGACCTACCGCCAGTCCTCGAAGACGACTGCGGAGATGCAGGAGCGCGATCCCTACAATCGCCTCCTCAACCGCGGTCCGCGCTTCCGCCTCTCGGCCGAGCAGGTGCGGGACAATGCTCTCGCCGTGAGCGGTCTCCTCAGCGACAAAATGCACGGCCCGCCCGTTAATCCGCCGCAACCCGAGATGGGGCTCAGTGCCGCCTTCGGTGGCAAGACCGACTGGGTCGACAGCAAGGGCGAAGACCGCTATCGCCGTGCCCTCTACACCTCGTGGCGGCGGAGCAATCCCTACCCCTCCATGGCGACTTTTGACGCGCCTAACGGTGAAGTCTGCACTGTCCGACGCGGTCGCACCAACACGCCGCTGCAGTCGCTCGTGACCCTCAACGATCCGGTCTACGTCGAGGCGGCCCAGGCGCTCGCCCGGAAGATAGTCGCAAGAGGCGGGGCCGACCTGCCGCAGCGCATCACCTTTGCGATTCGTGAGAGCCTCGCCCGCGAGCCGAGACCGGCCGAGGTCGAGCGACTCGCCGCCCTCTACGAATCGTCCCTCGCCGACTACACCGCAAAACCGGAGATGGCCGCGCAGCTCGCGCAGGAGCCCCTCGGCCCGCTGCCCGAGGGAAGCAATCTCCCCGAACACGCCGCCTGGACCGTCGTCTCGAATGTGATCCTGAACCTCGACGAAGTGTTCATGAAACGCTGAATTCACCCTGACAAACCCTTTTTATTTCCCGCGAAAATGAATCCCGAACTTGAACGTCTCCAGTTCCACACCCGCCGCCACTTCCTGCGTCATTCGACCGCCGGGATCGGCGGGATCGCTCTTAATGCCCTGATGGCGAATGATCTCGCCCGCGGTGCCTCGCCCTCAAGTCTGAGTGATCCGCTTACGCTGAAAAAACCGCATTTTTCCGCCAGGGCGAAGCGGGTTATCTACCTCCACATGACGGGTTCGCCGCCGAACCTCGATATGTTTGACTACAAGCCCGAGCTCACGAAATACAGCGGCAAAGACTGCCCGGATGAGTTCATCGAGGGCAAGACCTTCGCCTTCACCACCGGAGTTCCCAAGCTCATGGGTTCGCCCCGCGAGTGGTCGCAGCACGGCAAGAGCGGGATGTGGCTGTCGGATGCGATTCCGAACCTTCATCGTATCGCCGACGAGATGTGCGTGATCCATTCGATGCACACCGATCAGTTCAACCACGCGCCCGCCGAGCTCCTCGTTTACACCGGCTCACCGCGGGCAGGTCGGCCTTCGATGGGGTCGTGGGCGACCTACGGGCTCGGGTCCGAGAATGAGAACCTGCCCGGGTTTGTCGTTCTTATTTCCAGCGGGGTGCAGCCCAACGGCGGCAAGGCTTCCTTCGGCTCGGGCTTCCTGCCCTCGGTCTATCAGGGCGTGCAGTGTCGTTCAAAAGGCGATCCCGTTCTTTACTCCTCCGATCCCGCCGGGATGGATCGAGCCGTACGTCGAAGAACCCTCGACGCCCTCGCCGACCTCAACAGTCTGCAGGCCGAGGAGATGGGACATCCGGAGACCCTTACCCGCATCTCGCAGTATGAACTGGCCTTTCGCATGCAGACGAGTGTGCCCGAGGTCATGGACATTTCCAAAGAATCGACGGCGACCCTCGAGGCCTACGGCGCCAAGCCCGGCGAGGCGAGCCTCGCGAACAACTGTCTCCTCGCCCGTCGTCTCGTCGAGTCGGGAGTGCGCTTTGTCCAACTGTTCGACTGGGGCTGGGACTTTCACGGCACCGGTGAGGCGCTCGGGATCAAGTCTGGGCTTACTAACAAATGTGCAACGATGGATAAACCGGTTGCGGCCCTCATCAGCGATCTGAAAGATCGCGGGCTCCTCGATGAAACGCTTATCGTCTGGGGCGGTGAATTCGGTCGCACCCCGTTCCAGGAGGGTCGCACCGCCGCTTCGGGGGTGCTGGGCCGCGACCATTTCCCCGATGCCTTCACCATGTGGATGGCCGGGGGCGGCGTGAAGGGCGGATTCGAATACGGGAAGTCCGACGAACTCGGGTTCTCGGTATCGGAGAACCCTGTCCATGTCCATGATCTCCAGGCCACCATTCTCCACCAGTTGGGATTTGATCACGAGCAGCTCACCTACCGCTTCCAGGGGCGCGATTTCCGGCTCACCGATGTTCACGGAAAAGTGGTGAAAGATATCGTGGCGTGAGGGCCAGGTGATTGTCAGGATGAGATCACCGCTCCTCCCCTTCAAAATCCGCGAGCCCTTCGCGCGTCAGTGCCTCCCTGAACTCTTCGGACATTGACCCCTCTGTCAGTTCGATGAGCGAACCGACCCGCTCGGGTTGGCTCGTGCTGAGGGCAAGGGCGACAACGCCGGGGTGGGAGAGCCCGAACTGGGCCGCAGCCGCAGCGGGTGAAAGACGGTGGCGGGCGCAGAGGGTGTAAAAGCGATCGCGCCAGTTGAAGAGAGCGGGGTCGCTGACCCGTGTCACTTTGCGGTAGTCAAAGAAGTCGCCTCCGGTGAGAAAGCCGCCGTGAAAGATCGCCGAATTCACGATCGCGACTCCGGCGCGATGCAGCTCGTCCATGAAAGCCCGGAGCGCCGCGGGATGGCGCAGGATTGTGTAAGAGTTCGCAAACATGACCCAATCCAGGGCGACTCCGTCGTTCCAGAGTTGCCGGATGACTTTCCAGTCTTTCGCGCCGACCCCGACGCAGTTAGGCCGTGTCCCCGCCCCGCCTGCCGCCTTCAGGTCAAAGAGCGCCCGATAGGCGTCCAGAATATCCCGGTAGCGTCTTTCGCGATCCGTTTCCGAGGTGGCGGCGGCGAGATACTCATCGGGATCGTGAACCGAGAGTAACTGCGTCCCGTAAGGGGCGAGGAGCGCGTTACCCTCGGCATGGCACTCGAGAATACCATCGTAGCTGATGTTTTGGACGGCGTCGTGTTCAAGGCCGAACCAGGCGCCGGGTTCAAAGGTGGGCTCGGGTGTGCGAAGCGGCGCCCGCCTCCAGCCGAGTTTGTTGCTGATGACCACGTCGGCAGGGGAAATGCCGAGGGAGGAGAGGTTCTCCGCGAGGTTTTGGAGAGCCAGCCCGGCTCCATACTTGCCTGCGGAATCAATAAAAACAGGGGTGCTGCCATGGCGAAACCAGTTCGCGACGAGTTCGTGTTTCACGCCGGCTTCGACGACCCGGTAAATGTTCCCGAGAGGCGTCGTTCCGAAGACGATGCGGGGCCAGGCGAGAGGGTTCGTGGCAGGGGGCGGGGCCATCGGGTTTCAGCAGGAGGTGACCCCTTTGGTGAGAATGATGTTGCCGTATTTCGCGGTCTCGCCGGTCATGACTACGGCAAAGGCCGCCCTGGCGCGGTCGTAGAAGGCAAAACGTTCCAGGCGGGTGATTGCGGAGGCGTTTGGTGAATATTTGCGAATGGGGACAAGGTAGGCTTCTTCGACCGCCGGGTCGAGCGAGTCGCCCTCGACCGGGGCCATCATTTGAAGGGGGGTGTCGGTATAAGCGTCGAGCTCGAAGAGGGGCAGGATTGCGCCGAGGAGGTCGGCGACGCGGAGACCGTCGGCTCGCAGACAGAGAGGATTGATCGACTCGCCGGGAAAGTGGGCGTCCGCGAGGACGATTTCGTCGCCGTGGCCCATGCGGGCAAGAGTGGCAATGAGCCCGGGCGAGAGGAGAGGGGAGATGCCTTTGAGCATGGGAGGAATAAGGGTAGGGTTCAGCGCGGCACGACATTCGCTGCCTCTTGCGGCCGCGCAAGCCGGAAGAGATGCTTCTCGCCTCGAATGAAAAGCTGGTTGTCATATACCGCCGGTGAGGCCGAGACTTTCTCCCCCATCTCACTCTGGGCAATGACGTCGAAAGTCGGGCCCGGTTTCACGACCGAGACGATGCCCTCGTCCGAGATGAAGTAGGCGAGTCCGTTTGCGGTGAGAATGGAGGCACTGTGCCCTCCGGGGAGACGCTCGCGCCAGAGTCTTTCCCCCGTCGCGGCGATGAAGCAGCTCGTGACGCCGTTGTCGGCGACGACGATGAAATAGTCGCCGATAACGATGGGGCTCGGGACATAGGCGGCGCCGACGGTGTCGCGCCAGGCGATGTGCGTCTTCGTGACATTGCCGCTCCCGTCGGGGCGGATCGCGAGGATGTGTTTTTGCGGGAAGCCGCAGGTGAGAAAGAGGAGTTTGTGTTGCTCGTGGTAGACGAGAGAGGCGACGAACTGTTCGGTGGGGCCGTCGATGATCCAGAGCAGCTCGCCCGTATCCGGATGGTAGCTCGTCACCGAGAGACTGCCCGAGAGCAGCATCTGGACGCGCCCGTCGATCTCGCGAATGATGGGCGTGCAGTAGCTTCGCGTTTTGTTAGGGCGGTCCGTCTTCCAGATCGTCCCGCCGGTCTTCTGATCGAGGGCGACGAGGTAGGCATCGCCGTCGTGGTCGCCGTTGATGATGACCTTGCCGTTCCAGAGGATAGGGCACGAGCAGTAACCGTGCTTGCTTGAGAAGGTTCCCGGTTTGGCCCGCCAGAGTTCCTTTCCCTCAAAGTCATAAGCGGCGACGAACATTCCGGCTTCATCAAGGAAGCTCACGTAGACGGTCTCGCCATCGGTCACCGGCGTGCTCGAGGCATGGCTGTTGAGCCGATGAATTTCCTCGAGCGGCGCCTCTAGAACGACCTTGCTCCAGAGAATCTTTCCGCTGAGGCGATCAAGGCAGAGGAGCGATCGGGCCAGCGTCGTGGCATCGGCACTGACGAGAAAAATGCGGTCGCCCCAAATGACGGGCGAGGCATGGCCGATCCCGGGGATTTCCGTTTTCCAGACGGTGTCCTCGCCGACCGAGAAGGCGACCGGAAGATTCGGGGCGTCGAGCACCGTGCCGTCACCGCGCGGTCCGCGCCAGCCCGGCCAGTTTTCGGCAGCGTTGACGAAGGCGGCGGCCTGGCTGCCGATCAGAAGGGCGGCGAGGAAGAGTGATTTGAAGTTCATTTGAATGAAAAATTCGCGTTGGGTTAAGACCCCTTCGTCGAGGCGAGGAAGGCAAGGAGATCGCGCAGCTCGCGATCAGTGATGGTCGAGACGAGGCCGGGCGGCATCAGTGAGGTGCGCCGTTCGGTCCGTTCGAGGATGTCGGGTTTGGGGAAGGAACGTTCCTTACCGGTGAGGTCGCGGAACACTTCCGTGCTTGAGGAGCGCAGGAGAATGCCGACGAATTCGGTCCCGTCGACGAGCTTCACCTGACTGGGGTAAAACTGCGGGGCGACTTCGCGATGGGGTTCGAGGATGGATCGCAACAGGCTCGCCTCGTCGCCCTGGTTTCCGATGAGACTGAGATCGGGTCCGAGGACCACGCCGCGTCCGTCATGACGATGACACGAGGAACAGAGCGCCATTTTGGAGTGGAAAAAGACGCGACGCCCCGCTTCGAGATCGGCTTCGCCGGGAATGGCGGCGAGACGTTTCACCCAGGCATCGGTGTCCTCGAAGCCGGGGCGGTCGGCGTTGATCGTCGCGACATCGAGGATCGCATCGACGAGGCCGGCGGAGTCGGGGAACGAAGTCGCGACACCGCGCAGGGTCTCCCGAGCGGGATCGTCGAGGGTCGTGAGGCGCAGGGAGCGGAGCGCCTCGTCACGGATCGCGCCGTCTTTTTCCTGCGCCAGAGTGAGGAGCAATTTCTGATGCTCCGGCAGGGTCGTCGTCGCGAGACCGGTGATCGCTTCGGCGCGGAGCCCGCTCTCGCTGGCGCTGTCGGCGGCGACTTCGGCGAGGAGGACGCGGGCCTCGTCCGTCTGCTGCGCGGCGAGGGTGCGGACGACTTCGAGCGAGAGGACGGGATCCTTTTCCGCTAGAAGTTCGCGCATCAGCGGCAGGGTGATTTTGGCGTGGGTCACAGGTGCGAGGCGGAGGGCGTAACCCTTCAGCCGGGCGGGTGTCGTCGCGTTCGTGATGCGCTCGACGAGGACTTCGGGATTGGTCACGCCTGCTCCCGGTTCGCCGCGCAGGGTGTTCCAGGCCGCGAGGGTGGCTTCAAAAAGGCGGTAGTCGAGCGACGCGTCGGAAAGGAGTTTTTCCACCTCGCCGCTGAATCCGGTGAGGACCGCATCGGCGATCCAGCGCAGGCATTCAAAGCGGATTTCGGGATCGGTATCGCCGAAGAGGGCCCGCACCCATTTCTCCTCCTTCATGTCGACCCGGCGCAGCGCGACGAGCGCCCAGACCCGGTTTTCGACGGGCAGAGCCTTGAGTGATTCGGGTGTCCAGGCCTCGCTCTGGCGGGCGAGGGCGGTGAGAGCGGCGTCGGAGAGATAGGAATCGTCGGACCGGGCGAGGGCGAAGAGTTCCGTCTCGGAGACCTTCGTCTGACCGCCGCGCAGCACCTTGGCATGACGGGCCGCATCGGTCATGGGATCGTTCTTTTCCTTTATCCAGGTTGCGGCGGCGCGGTCGATTTCCATTTTCCAAAGACGCCCGCGGCCGTGGATGGGGTAGGAGCTGAAAACCCAGTCAGCGAAGTAGAAGGCGCCATCCGGTCCCGGCGCCATCCCCGTGGGACGGAAAAAGTCGCTCCCCTGAACGAGGCCGACCCTCTCGGAGGTGAAGCCGGCCCCTTGGCGGGTGAGGGGAAAGTAGTCGATGCGGTGATCACTCCACGAGGGAATGAGAACGCCCCCGCCGAGTTCGACGATGGCACAGGGGCCTTCCCCTGACGGATGCACCATGCCGAGGGTGCCGCGCAGCTCGCCGTTCCATGCGACGAAGGGGTGTATCGGTGCGCTGCCGTAGACCCACTGGAACCCGTAATCGGCGCCATCGACGACATTGAGGAGCCGGCAGGGAGGGCGACTCCCCGGATCGTTCTCAGCGGCGAAGATTTCTCCGTCGGCGCGGACGACGAGACCAAAGGGATTCCAGAAGCCGCGCGCGATGCGGCGCATCTCGTTGCCCTCGGCGGTGCTGCGAAAGACACCGCCCTCGCCCCGACCGCTCACCTCTGACCCGTCGCGGGCGGTGAGGGTCCAGTCTTTACCGAAGTTTTCCCCGAGGGAAAAAACGAGTCCGCCGTCGGGATGCCAGGCCATCCCGCTGAGGCCGTTGTGCGGGTAGTCGGCGACGGTGTCGAGCGTGGCGATGTTTTCCTCGAGATCGGCGGTGCCGTCTCCGTCGCTGTCTTTGATCCGCAGGATGCGTCCCCGTTCGGCGAGGTAGACCCAGCCGTCGGGACCGAGGATGAGCTGCATTGTTGCCGTGGTCTTGTTGTAAAAGAGGCGGCGGTTTTTCCCGTCCTTGTCGAAGACGAGGATCTCGTCGTGCTCGGGCCCGACGTAGCCTTCGGGACGGAAGTGGGTGTGACAGGCGATCAGGTAAATGCTGCCGTCATCCGCGACATCCACTCCTGTCGGCGTCACAAGATCGGGATGCTCCGCGAGCATCGTCAGAGTAACTCCGGGGACGAGCGTCTGAATCTTCGGCGGGATCTCGTCGGGAACGACCGGTGCCTTCGGCGGAGGCGTGCTCGTCTGGGCGCTGAGGATCGCGGCGGGGGCGAGGAGGGTGAGGATGAGGCGTTTCATTTCACGATGATTTCGGGTCATATTGAACCGGAAGAACGTGAAATCCAAGCGCTTCCGCAGCGAACCGCTGGCGGATGTCCGCACTGACAAAATTGATTTCACCCGCAACGCGGGCGGCGGCAAGATGGAGGGCGTCGTTCGTGCGGATGAAGATGGGTAGCTCACTCAGGTCCGCTCCTCCCGCAGATCATCAATTATTTCGTCTATCGGCGTTCCGGGGACTCCCGTCCCTGTCCGCGCCCTTAATTCGGCAAGCTCGGCGAGCCATTCCGCTGTATCGGGAGCGCCGGGTTCAGCGTTTTTCAGCCTATCCTGAAGCCACTGTAGCAGGACCCTTTGATCATGGTGCGCCAGATTCGCCACGGCTTCTTCGATCTCAACGAGGGTCGTCACGACAGCAATATGATTTCCCGAAAAGTGTCTGTCAACTCGCGGTCTGTGCCGCTCGTTCCATCGCGGCGGCGATCTCGCGGTCCATCACGGGGAGGGGATTGAGCGGTTCCATTGGATCGGTCACGGGAGTGACTTCATTCGTCTGCGGGTCCCAGTGCACCGGTCCGTAGCGGCAGGGTGCCGGATTACCGGTGAGAATGTGACCGCCGGCGTCGCCTTTGTTGTAATGCCAGAACTCGAAGGGGAAATGCATGAAGCCGTGCGCCTCCATCATCGCCGTGATCGCGAGACGGTTCTCGAGATCCTGCGAAGCAATAAAGGGCGAGCGCATCGGGGTGCGCTCGCTGATCTCGAGGTAGGCATTGCCGCGCCAGACTTCGTCGCCGCTATCGCGCTGAAAGACCGAGATGTCGATCGCGGAGCCAGACATGTGCGAGCCTATCTTCGGGATGTTTGCGACCATGACAATGGCCCGCCGCGTCACCATCTCGACCGGGGGAATCTCGCCCCCGTTTTCCCAGATGCATTTGCGCAGAATCGCATCGAAGACCTCGGGCTTGCGCACGAGCTGTCCCTGCATCTCGAG
>DIVG01000081.1:24289-36841 GCA_002422425.1 Akkermansiaceae bacterium UBA6138
AGGGGTTGAGGGGTTGAGGGAGAGTGACGGAGATCGATGGAAGAAACCAGCCCGTGATGCCGCCATGCCGGGGATTGCTGTGGCGCGGAGGTTAGGCTTTCGCATCCATCGGTGCGGTGTTCGCCCGAAGCCAAGCAACAAAATCGTCCTCAGTGATCTCTCCCGCGGCAAGACGCAACATCGCAAGGTAGCGTTCCTCCATCGAGGCGGTCAAATCCATCCCGTTCCGTTTGAGAAAAAGGCGATACACGACGTGAGCAGTGCGTTTATTTCCGTCGAGAAAAGGATGGTTCTTCGCGAGCCCTGATGCATAGGCGCCAGCGAGGGAGCATAGGTCGGGGGGCGGGCTTCCGTAAGCCCAGCGTTGCTGCGGACGAGCGAGCGCAGACTCGAGCAAGCCCTCATCGCGTAAACCATCAGTGCCTCCATGTTCAGCCAGTTGACGGGCATGGAGCGCCAGAACTACTTCTATCGGGATCCAAACCGGTTCGCTCATCGGGCTACTGCGCCAACTTCCGGAGCACGTCGCGGTCTTCGCGCATGATCTCTTCGGCTAGATCCATCTGGCGTTCGAATTCGGGATCGTAGGGGGATAATTCGACGCCCCGGGCAGTCTCCACGACGCTAAGGACGTCGCCCTTACCAATCCGGAGTCGGGTCAAAACTTCGCGTGGAAGCACGATTCCCACCGAGTTTCCAACCGTCGTGAGTTTAACTTTGGTCATGCGTGAATTATAACGCATGTAAGAACGTTGGCAAGTGGCCCCGACGGCCGCCGTTGTTTGATTTGCATGGTCTCTACTCCCGCATTGGCCAGTCCAGGTGATGGTGGAGAAATTCAAAACTCGACTCCCCGTTGATGGAATGACCGCCATGGAAGAACTCGATCCCCGTTTTGTCCTCCATCCCGAAGCGCGAGTAAAGGAAGCGCACTTTCGCATACTCGTGGGCGACCCATTCGTCGGTCGAGACGAGATCGTGCTGGCCGCGTTCGACGAAGAAGGGTCGGGGAAAAATGAGCCCGGCCATCTCGGCGTAGTCGTAGCGCAGCCCCATGTTCCAGTAGGGCATCTCCCACTCGATGCTCTTCATGAACCCTCCGGGGAAATCGGGATCGGCGACCTTCCTTGTCCACTGGTTGAAATCACCCGAGCAAATCGAGAGGCAGTAGTCGGGGATGACAGCGGGCACCCGCACCGCCGTCTCGCCGCCGTAGCTGAGTCCGTAAAAGGCGATCCGCTTCCCGTCCACTTCGGGCAGGGTTTTTAGCCATGTCAGGGTCTGCCGATGCGAGGCGGTGATGAAGGTAAAAAGCGTCCCGCCGATGAGGTTGGCCTTGCGGTCGAGCCAGCGGTAGCGGTCCTCACCGCGGTAGAGATTGTGCGGGGAGAAGGTGATGAAACCACGCTCGGCGAGTCGTGCCGCATAGTCGCTGTAGGCCGATTTGCCCGCGTCGATGGTGTCGAGCGGGACGCCGTTGCGGCCGTGCTGGCAGACGACGACGGGACGTTTTTCTCCGGCGGGAAGGTGCTTCGGCATCACGAGCGTGCCCCACGCTTCGAAGCCGGGATACACGTCGAGGACGACATCCCATGCGGTCCAGGCGTCGGTCTCGCGCACCTTGCGGGAGCGGGGGCGCAGCGGGAGGAGCTCTTCGTCAAAGCGACCGATGATCTCGGTCTCGAATCGCTCGCGCCACGCCTCACTGCGGGTCATGAAGTCGAGCGGGCTGAGTCGTTCGTGCGTCTTCTCCGTCGACCAGGAGCCGCGTCGCAGTCCCGGTTCGGCGAGGTAGAAGTAGAACTCATCGCGCGCCTTGTCCGATCCATCGAGGAGACTCTGGACGTGGTTCTGCATCCCCGCGAAAACCCTCGCTTCACGGGCGGCCGGATCGAAGCCGACGCGTTCGTCGATGAGAAGCGCGAGCGGCGGGGTGCGGCTGATGTCGGGCTCGCGTCCGATCGCCTGGAGAAATCCCGCGACGGAGGGGTAGTCACCGCGTGCTCCGTTGGCGGCCTCGTTGAGGAAAAATCCGGCCGGGGGGGAGAGCGAGTTGAGGACTTTTGCGAGGCGCTGGAATTCGGCTTCGACTTCCCCATACGGCGGAGTGGTGAGGGCACCCTTTTGTTCCTTCACCTCGGGAAAGGCGGTGTGCTCGAGCAGGAGCGGACGCGGGTAGATCAGGGCCGCGACGTCGGCATCGCCGTGATCAGGGAGAAGGCCGAAGAGGTTGCGGTAGATGGGTTCTTCCCACGCCCTCGCCCGCGAGGCGAAGGCTCCGCTGATAAAGGCATGGCTGAAGCGATCGTCGAGCGCGGCGGCATACATCGCGACGCGCCCGCCTTCGCCGTAGCCGGCCGCGGTGACCTCGCTGCCGGGGAACTGCATCGCATACCAGTCGAGTGCCGCGAGCATCGTCTGCACCTCGTAGCCGAGGGGATGACGGCCCATTTGAAAGGCCTGGCGATAGATCCACTCTCGGTGGGTCTGGTCGGTCTTGAGAATGGCTTCGTCTTTTCCGTCGGGACCGCCGTAGCGCTCGCGATTTACCGGGGCGGGAATGAGGAGGCGAAAGCCGGCCAGGGCAAAACGCAGCCCGATCTGCCGGTGCGAGGGGAGGTGAGCGGTCAGGCCGAGGACGTCCTCGGGCGTTTCGGCGGCGTCGGGCATCAGGACCATGAGCGGCGGAGCGGGTGCCCCCGGCTCTTCACTGACAGGATTGACGTAGAGACCCTCGGCAGTGAAGCCGGGCAGCACCGGCCAGCGCACCGCATGGACGCGGAAGCCGGGACCTTCCGCAACCTTCATTGATGACGGTTCCCCGTCGTAGTCGACAGGGTTAAAGGAGACAAACTCGAGAGCCGGCGCGAGCCGTTCATCGACGACGCCGAGCTTTCCCCGCAGCGCGAGCCGGGACGCGTCGACAAAGACGGCGCGTTCGGCAGGATCGAGCGGTTGACTGACGGTGGCGGCGGCCACGGCTTCGATCTTCTTTTCGATGAAGTGGTGCGCGCCGTCCATGAGGCGCCCGGAAAAGTCCTCGTCGGTCCAGTCGAGCGGCGCGGTGCCGGGGAAGGTGGACATGTCCTCACCCAGACCCGACAGGGAGGGAAGGAGAACGGTGATGGCAAGGGCGGGAAAGCGTATCATGGTTCCTTGTTTAACTTGATGACGAGCTGGTCAAGGCGCGTGTCGACTTCGCCGGTGGCGCGGATCACGAGGACGATGCCGGGATCGGCCGGGCCTTCGGGCGAGTGCCGGGTGATGGTGTAAATGTCAGTTAGCTTGACTTCGAGATTCTTGAGGGAGAGGTCAATCCCCTCCGGCAGGTCGGCACCGACGATGGCCTTCTGCACTTCCCGGTCGAGTTCGCTCTTGTAGTCGTTGAGATCGACGCGCAACTCGGACTCGATCCCTTTGACGAGGAATCCCTCGAGGAGCCAGGCGGCCGCGCCGGTGAGCTTGTCGCGCGTCTCGACGGTAAGTTCCACCCCGGTGAATCCGAGAGTCTGATCGACGTAGTTGATGACCGGTTTTCCCCGCACCCAGATCGAGCCGGCGACGCCGCGCCCGAGGAGCGATTTGTCGGCCTCAAGATTGAGCTTCAGGTTGAGGAAGCCGCCTTGACCAACCTCGGCTTCGAGTCCCGAGACGGCGACCTTTGTCCCGAGGCCGGTGTTGATCCCGAACGATCCTGATTTGAGGACTTCGTTGAGTTCGTTCATGGAGAGGATGACGGGGAGGTTCAGGTCGGTTCCGGTCGGTCCTTCGAGCGGGACCATGTCGGGGAGCGGGGCCCGGATCGCCGCCACCGGTTCGCGGTTCGTCAGGTAAGTGGCGGCCTCCACTGCAACGGTCACGGAGACCTGATCGGGCCGGCTGCAGTCGATCGGAGCGACGAGAAGCCGCTGCGGTGTCACCTGGATCCAGAGAGGGGGATCATCCGAGACCATGTCGCTGAGGTAGGCCTGGTCCCAGAGTCGCGCGACTTCGTGCCGCAGATTGAGAGTCTTTGTCAGGGCCGGAGTGATCGTGCTGATTTCGCGCTGCAGGTATTGGCCCAGGCTGCTGCCGAGCAGGTCGCTGATGTCCAACTTTCCGAATTGCCCGAGACTGAGGGCCGCTTTGTCGAGATTCAGTGAGGGAGTCAGGTTCGGATTGATCTGCCAGTCGGGCATGACCCGGGGGAGGAGGCTGCCGCCGGCGGTGCCTCCGAGATCGACACTGCCGTCAATCGGCACGGTGAGAATCTTCGCATCAAAATTCCCGCTGACCCGGGCGGTTCCGGCGAAGGGAACCGAAAAGACGAGCTGATCCCCGGTGCTTTGAAATTCGATTCCGCCCCGTGTCACGTCCCAGGCATAAGAGCCCTTCTTGACGTTTTTGTGGAAGTTTTTTTCTTCCTTTCCTTCGAAGCGCGACGGCACTTCGGCGTTGGCGATCTCGTTCAGCAGGGAGATAGGCGTGGCGATGTTGACGGCGAGCAGGGAGGTCTCGGGGCGGGGCACATCGTATTCCCCGATGGGAGTGCCGCCCGGTGCCGCGACATAGATGAGGTTCGGGCCGAGGAGGCGGGTCCCGATGATCAGCGCTGGAACGGTCGCGAGAGCTGCGCCCGCGACGACGGTGAAAAGGAGGGGTTTTTTCATAAGGGAGTGGACCGAACCCGGCCATGACCTCTTTTGTGCATGGTCTAAACGGGCGATACCTGATGCCGCCCTTTATTTCACAACGATCCGGTGGAATATTCCAGACATGTTTATGCAAAATGAAGCGATTGAGTGGGGGACCCGCTCGGAGGGAACGGCTTCCCGTTCCCGGCTTCAGTGCGGCCATCTCCTCGTCGAGTTGAGCCAGGGTAGCGATGAGATTCGCCTCGCCTCGAAATGTCTCAGCGACGAGGAGATTCGCGAGGGGATTCCCGCCGACGCTCCGGTCAAGTGGACCAGCTGGATCATGTGCACCGGTTCCCGCGATGTTCGGGTGCTCCCGGGCCTCCCTGATTTGCCCGTCCTCGCCCGCCAGGAACCCGTTTTCGAGGTGTTTCCCGGGGCCGAGGCGAGGGTTTTTCTCCGCCTTCCCGTGACGGTCCTGGTGCAGGGGGTCGGGCGGGGTGGCGGGATTCTTGCCGAGTTCCCGACCGAAGCTCTCCCTAAAGTGAAGTTCGGCGAGCCGGATAAAGTGGAGTCCTGTTATCTTCTCGGTGAATCGCCCGGTTTGATCCCGACTCAGGGCCCCGACGGGGCGATCGTGCAGGCTCCCATTCTTATCCGCAATGAGGCGAGGGAAGTGCTGCGGGTCACCCAGATTTGTCTGCGCGTGGCCCATCTCCCGGTTTACCGATCCGGGAATTCTCTCTGGGCGGGTGAGACCCTGGTGCGCTATCAGGGCGGGGAAAGTCCCAGCCGCATCAGCGTGAAAGCCGGGGCTCCGGTCGAAGCGGTCGGCGCCACGCTCATCACCCCTCCCCGCGAAGGCGGTCCCGCGACGATCGTGGGGCGCACTTTCCGTTCCTTCCGCCAGTGGGCAAGGGGCACCTCCTATTGTTTCTGAGAGGGGGCGGCTCTTCTTCAGAGCCACTTCATGCGCCGGAAGAGCCAGAACATGCCGCCCGCGCAGACGAAGAAGAGGCCCCAGACCGCCGGGTAAGCCCATCGCATCGAGAGCTCGGGCATGTTGTCGAAGTTCATCCCGTAGATCCCGACGATAAAGGTCAGGGGCAGGAAGATGGTCGAGAAACAAGTCAGCACCTTCATGACCTCGTTCATGCGGTTGCTCATCTCGGAAAGGTAGAACTCGCGCAGGGAGCCGCTGTTTTCGCGAAGGTCGTCGGTCTTTTCAATCGCCTGAATGGCGTGGTCGTGGAGATCGACGAAGAAGGGTTCGGAGTTCACGGTGGTGAGGCTCGAGTTGTCCCGCATCAGTGAGGCGGCGATCTCCCGGATGGGGCGGATGATGCGGTGGAACTGATTGATGTCCCGTTTCAGGGCGTAGAGTTCGCCAACCTCGACCTCGGCGGGATCGATCTGGAGCCGTTCGTCCATGGCGATGACGGCCTCGTCGAGTTCGTCCGTGACAAAGAGGTAATTGTCCACCAGCATGTCGAGGATCGCCCAGCAGAGATAATCCGCTTTGAATCGGCGGATGCGGCCTCCCCCGCTTGTTCTGATCCGTTCGAGGACAGGATCAAAAGCCGGGGTCGGACTTTCGGCGAAGGTGAGAACGGTGTTCCCCGGCAGGAGCAGCAGGGAGAAATGCTGCACATCAATGAGATTCTCCTTCTCGTCGATCGTGACCAGCTTTGTCACGACAAAGATCTCGGATTCGTGATTCTCGATCTTCGATCGGCTTCCGGTGTGGAGGATGTCTTCGAGAATGAGGTGGGAAATGTTAAAGGCCCCGCCGATGCGGGCCAGTTCCGCGACATCGTGCAGCCCGGTGAAGTGCAGCCAGGTGACGAAGTCGCCGTCGGTCTTCAGCCCCTCTTCCGGAAAGGTGTCGAAGGTCGTCTCTGACGAGTGCTCCTCGTTGTAGCGGATCAGCCGGATGTGGATCGACGGCGTGCGGCGCTCACCGCGGTGGACGAGCGAGCCCGGTGACTGGGCGACGGGCCGTTTCTTTTTGGTGGTGGCGGCGACGGGGGACCAGGTGGGGCGCGCGGGTTTCATGGGAAGCGCTCGCAGCATAGCGCCCGGCCCGGGTTTGTCAGCCTCGATTGATTTTCCGTTGCAGGATTTTTCAAAGAACCCGTAGTATCCCGCATGGCGGAAATTTCACAGGCCCTGCCGGCCGGATCGCGACTGGCGATCTTCGGCGGCTCTTTTGATCCCGTGCACAGCGGCCATCTCGCCATGGCCGCCGTCGCGCGCGAGCGGTTCGCCCTCGACGGGGTCGTTTTCATGCCCTGTGCCGTTTCGCCTTTTAAAAGCGGGACCGTCGCGAACGGGGCGCAACGCCTTGAAATGCTGGTGACCGCGATCCGCGAAGCGGGGATAAACTGGGCCGTGGTCTCGGACTTCGAGCTTAATCGTCCCGCCCCGAGCTACTCGTGGGAGACGGCGCGACATTTCTCCGCGAGCGATCCGGCGGTTGAGTGGTATTGGATCCTCGGGACGGATCAGTGGGATCGGATCGAGTCGTGGGCCGCCCCGGAGGAATTGCGAAACCGGCTTCACTTCATCGTCTTCACCCGCGCGGGTGCCCCCGTGAGGGATCGTCCCGGCTGGCGTTTCACTCCGGTTGAGTTTGAGCATCCCGCCTCTTCGACCGCGATCCGGGAGAACTTCCCCGCCTGCAGCGGCTGGCTCAGCCCGGGGGTGGCGCTACTCGCGCGCGGCATTTACGGCGTTGGCGGGAACGGCCCGGCCGCATAGCCCCCTGCCGGAAAGAGTTGCCGACGGCAAAGATTTTTGGCAAGGCGTCTAAGCGATTGAACAGCCTCGCGAAGCGGTGCTAGACTCCCTCGAATGTTTTCCCGAATCATCTCCCCGGCCATCGTTCTTTTCTGGGCGGCCAGCGTCGGGTGGCTTTGTGCCCTGGTCTGGGCCCCGCCCGGGTCGCGGATGGCCCTGGTCGATCCGCTCGAGGTCTATCGCGTCTTTTTTTCCTGGAACGACTCCGCCAACATGACCCTGCTTGAGAACGGCACCCGACGCGGACAGCTCACCGTCTCGGGTGGCTCCGGCCTTGAGCCCGGGACCGGGGAGATCTCCCGCGACCTCTCCTTTTCAGGGACCCTCGAGACTTACGATTCCGTCGGTGACTCGAATTTAGTGGACCTTTTCTGGAAAGGGACCGTCGCGTTCTCCGCGGCGATGGTGCTGCGGGAGACCGATTTTTCGGTTCGTCTCCCCGGAAAGGAACTCAGCGCGCACATCGGGTATTCCGCCGCCACCGGGGAGGGGAACGTGCGTGTCATGATGGCGGGACGCGAAGTGCTGCATTTTGACGGGGCTCAGCCGGGGACTCTTGAAGGGACAGGCGGGTTGCTCCCGTCCCTGCCTGCGATGATCGGTGCCGCGGGAATCCCCGGTGGTCTCGCGGCGTTTCACCCCGCAATGATGAAAGTCGAGACCACCGCGAGGATAGGGCGTTTTAATTTCGGCGGACGCGATAGGCGGGCTTATTTTATCACCTTTCGCCAGCCGGATCAGGATCAGGAGATCCGGGTCTTCCTCAGCGAGGCCGGGGAACCCCTGAAAATCGAGTCAGACCTTGGATTCGAGGCGATCTCCGAGATTCTCGTTCCCCTCGACGCCTACCGCCGCGTCCCTGCCCCCGAAAATTGAATGATTGAAATCAGCAACCTCTCGATGCGCTATGGCGAGCTCATCGCCCTTGAAAGCCTCGATCTCACGATAGAGCGGGGGGAATTTTTCGCCTTTCTCGGACCGAACGCGGCGGGCAAAACGACCACGATCAAGCTCCTCACCGGGCTCATCGAGCCCACCTCGGGAACCGCCCGGATCTGCGGCTACGACATCAGGAAAGATCCTCTCGAGGCCAAAAGACGTATCGGCTACATTCCCGATGTGGCGGAATTTTACGGCAAACTCACCCCGATCGAGTTCATGGCCTTCATCGCCGAGCTTTTTCAGGTTGAACGTGCCATCGCGAAAAAGCGCACCCCCGAGCTGATGGAGCAGTTTTCCCTGCTCCCCTGCGGCCGCCAGCGCATCGAGAACCTCAGCCACGGGACCCGTCAGCGCCTCGCCTTTGCCTCGGCCCTGCTCCACGAGCCCGAGGTCATCATCGTTGACGAACCCATGGTCGGGCTCGACCCCAAAAACGCCCGCGTCGTCAAGGAAGAGCTCAAAGCTCGCAGCAAGGCGGGGGTGACCGTCTTTCTCTCCACCCACCTCCTCAACGTGGCCCACGAACTGGCCGATCGGGTCGGAATCATCAATCGGGGAAAACTCTGCGCCCTCGGCACCGTTGAAGAAATTCGCTGCGGAGTCGCCGGCGGCTCCGGTCAATCACTCGAAGCCCTCTTTCTTGAGATCACCGGAGGTGAGGAAGGGTAGAGGCCAATGTTCCCCCGCGCTGCCGAACCGACACCGGGGAATTTTGGCAACTTCCGCTGCGGGGAAGGAGGGCGATTGCTCTCCCGGCCACGGGGAGCTTGCGTTTTCAGACAGGGCGGCGAGGGTTCCGACTATGGGGGAGGGGGAAGTCACAGGCCAGCAGCCGTTTGAGGTCGACACGATTTTGGAGGCGCTCCGGAGTCTTTCTCCCGAACGACTTCTCGCCATGGCCGACGACGCCCATCCGGGGGATGTCGCGGTCGCCTTCGAACGTCTCGAGGACTCGGAGCGCGAGGAGATCCTCGCCCGCCTTCCGGCCGGGGCCCTCTCCGCCTGGGTTGATTACCTCCCTGCTACCGATGTTGAAAAACGGCTCGAGACCCTGAGTCCTCCCGAGCAGCGCGAGGTTCTCGAGGCCCTCTCCGACGACGAACTCGTCGACCTCCTGCAGGAGATCGAAGAGGAAGACCGTTCCCAATACATCGAACTGCTTGGCGAGGATAAAAGGCGGATCTCCGCCGACCTCATGCGTTACCCCGAGGAGACCGCCGGCGGACGCATGACCAAGGCCATGGCGACGATTCGCGAGAATCTCACCGTGCGCGAGGCGCTCGCCCAGCTCGCCGAGATCCAGGACCAGGCGGAACTTCTCAGTCGCATCTACGTCGTTGACGAAGAACGGCGCATCCTCGGGAAAGTGCGCCTCCGCGATCTCGCCTTCAACCCCCGCAGCGCCGCGATCCGGGACCTCATGGACTCGGACCAGATCTCCGTCCCGGCCATGGCCGATCAGGAGGAAGCCGCCCAGATGATTGCCCGCTATGATCTCATGGCGCTGCCGGTCGTTGATGAGGACGGCCGTCTTCTCGGGGTCATCACCCACGACGACGCCCTCGAGATTCTCGAAGAGGAATCGACCGAGGACATGGAACGCATCTCGGGGATCGGCGGCCAGAGTGACCTCGCCTACCTTCAGACCTCGGCCGTGGCCCATTTCAAGCGTCGTTTCGGCTGGATCCTCGCCCTCGCTTTTCTCGCGCTCTCCTCGGGTTTCATCCTCCATGCCTTCGAATCCGTCCTGACCTCCTATTACATTCTCGCCCTCTACCTTCCCATGGTGGTCGCGGCCGGAGGCAACACCGGAGCCCAATCCGCCACCATGGTCATTCGCGCGATGTCGCTCGGCGAACTCGACACCCGCGAGTTCTGGCGGGTCATCTGGAAAGAAGGCCGGGTCGGCATCATGCTCGGCAGTCTCCTCGGTCTCTGCGTTGCCCTCCAGATTAATTTCCTTCTTCCGCCCGGTTTCGACACCGGCCCGGTCAGCGTGATGCAGATCGCCCTCGTCGTGGGTGTCTCCCTGACCGCCCAGGTCCTCACCTCGACCCTTATCGGGGCGGGCCTGCCTCTCCTCGCCAAAAAGGTAAACCTCGATCCCGCCGTTGTCGCCTCCCCCGCCATCACCACCCTCGTCGACATGAGCGGGTCGGTTATTTACTTCGGGCTGGCGGGATGGTGGTTCGCGTGAGGGGGGGGAACGGAGAAGGGAGGCTTCTTTCCGTTCTTCATGGCACGAAAGGGGACCCACGGCTGACCCTTTTGCGGTTCACATTCCCGCCGCCGCGAGGACGGTCTCCTGCACGGCGAGATCGTGTGCCGCCGGATAGGGATTTTTCTTTTCCCCGCGGACGATCGCGGCGAGGTCGGCGGCGTCGCCGACATAGCGCCGATAAGGGGGCTCGAAGGTGACTTCGCTGGTCCCTTTCGGAAAAACCCTCTCACCTTCCGCGAAACGCCGCGCCCGCGAGAGCGAAAGCGTGACCACAGGACGGTCGAGCGGCTGAAGGTGAAAAGTGCCTTCGGTGCCGCAGACGGTGAAATGCCGTCGCGAGAAACCTTCCACCTCGAGCCCGGTAGTGCGCACCGTGGCGGTGGCTTTCGGGTATTCGAAGACCGCCAGCATGTTGTCCATCAGCGTGTCATCGGGCGTCTCGAGACTGCGTCGCGGGAAAGGCACGACCCTGTCCGGTTTGCCGAGGACGGAAACAGTCAGGTCGATGAGGTGGCAACCGAGCTCGAACATGGTCCCTCCGGCAAATTCATCGATCGTCCGGCGGTCCGCCGGCGGAATCACCTTTGACATCACCGCGTGGGTTTCGAAGACCTCACCGAGCCATCCCGCCTGCAGCAGGCGGTGGAGCAACTGCACTGCCGGATTGAAGCGATACATGAAACCCATCTGGACAACGAGCCCCTTTTCGTCGGCGACTTTCATCAGTTCGCGGTATTCCGTGATCGAGGCCCCGGCCGGTTTGTCGAGATGGACGTGATATCCCGCATCGACGGCGAGCCGCCCGTATCGCAGGAGATCGCGCACCCGGGTCTCGACGCCGACGACCTTCAGATCCGGTGTTCTCAACCCCTCTTCCAGCGAGAGAAAGGGAAACGTCCCGTAGAGCGGACTGTTGCGCGCGGCCTCGAGCAGGACCGGGTCCTCTTCGACAATGCCGACGACTTCCCAGTCCGGGCTTTCAGCATAAACGCTGAGCTTGTCGGCATGGGCGTGCCCCGTCCCGATCTGGAGGTAGCGGACCGGACCGGCCGCGGCGGCCCCGGCAATCCCCGAGGCGGCCGCCGGCAGGGTGGCGGCGGCGGTAAGGAAACGTCTTCTCGTCGTCATGCGCGCATCGTAGCGAATCCGGTGCGGCAAGGCGAGGACTCAATCCCGCCAATTTTCCGCCCGGAGCCCCGGAATGACCCGTGTCTTCACCCGGATCGCCGCAAAGGCCGCCACGGTGCGGGCGCGGCGGGCTTTCTGGAAAAAACGAAAAAAAGTTCGTCCGTGGGCCCGCGGTTGTCCCACCCCCTGGGGTAAACTAAGGTTGCACCGCTTCCAACCCTTTCCCCGGGGGGAATCGAAACGCCGAACCACTTTCCACTGTTTACCGACATGCCCATCCTCGTGCTCAGAAACAACGAACCGTTCCCGTGATGTTCCAGCAAATCGAAGGCATCCTTCACACGGAGCGCCTCGTCGCCCCCCGCACGGGGGGCGCGGATTCCAGTCTCACCCTGTCCCGTTACCTGCTGAACATGGCGTTGAGCGAGGCCTTTTATCTATGTAATTCCCCGTTATCTCGGCGATATGCACGACCCACGCGGCGGCGGCTTCAATCGACTTTCCGAAAATCACAGATGCTTTGACTTTCCTCGCGATGAACGTCACGTAGATTCAGAATCCATCACATCAAAGCGGCACAAACTCTCACGATTTCCGAATGACAAGCATCCAACAACGCGCCGCCCTGCAGCGGCAAATCTGGCAGATCGCCAACGACGTGCGTGGCTCGGTCGATGGCTGGGACTTCAAGCAGTATGTCCTCGGCACTCTGTTTTATCGCTTCATCAGCGAAAACTTCGCCACCTACATCGAGGCGGGTGATCCGGACATCCATTACGCGAAGCTGGCCGACAGTGTCATCACGCCGGAGATCAAGGACGACGCCATCAAGACCAAGGGCTACTTCAT
>DIVG01000061.1 GCA_002422425.1 Akkermansiaceae bacterium UBA6138
AAAAATCTTTGCCGAAAAGGTGATTTTTCGGGGATAGTTTTGCTCGCTGTGCTCGTAGCGCGTATCAAGATCGGCAAAAATTCCCCGCCGCTGCATTCCCTCGTTCGCCCCTTGCCACAGGAAATTTTGACTCGATCTTTTCGGTAAGTCTTTTTGGCAAGGGGTCTAGATCAGAATCGCCATTCCGCCGGGGTTGATCGCGTATCGCCTAAGACTTGACGAGCGAGCCGCTTCGGGTCCTAATGGCAGGATGAAAAAAACTTCCCGTCGACGTTTCCTCGGTGCCGGTGCTTTCCTGCCGGCGGCCTTCACCCTGCCGGTCACTTCCGCCCTTGCTCAGGGCGCTGACAGAGTTGCGGCAGGCAGTCTGGTCGGCCGTTTTTATAAAACCCTGAAAATCGGGATGGTGAGGGAGGGGAAGAGTCTTGAGGAAAAATTTCTCATAGCCCGCGAGGCCGGTTTTGACGGGATCGAGTTGAACGCCCCCGGATACCATATCGATGAGGCGCGGATGGCGTCTGAAAAGGCGGGGATTCCGATCGATGGAACGGTCTGCGCGGACCACTGGGCCGTCCGTCATTCGGATCCTGATCCGGCCGTTAGAAAAACGGCTCTTGATACCCTTTTACGGGCGCTTGAGGATACGCGGGCGGTTGGCGGGCATACGGTTCTTCTGGTGGTAGGACACGGGAAAGATGGCAGCGAGTCCGAAGTATGGGAGCGCAGCGTGGAAAACATATCAAAGGCGATTCCGCTCGCGTCGCGACTGGGGGTGGCCATTGCCGTGGAGAATGTGTGGAACGAGTTCGGATACGATCATTCCGGGAGTAGTGACCAGACGGCCGATGCCTACGCGAGATACATTGATGCATTTGACTCCCCCTGGGTGGGGATGCAGTTCGATATCGGGAATCACTGGAAATACGGGGCTACCGGCGATTGGATTCGCCGTCTGGGCAAGCGTATCGTCAAACTCGATGTGAAAGGCTTCTCGCGGAAGGAAAACAAATTCACCGCGATCGATGCGGGTGATATCGATTACGCCGACGTCACCCGGGCCCTGCTCGAGATCAATTTTCACGGATGGTGTGCCGCCGAAGTCGAGAGCGGTGACCTGAACCATCTCCGGGGCGTGTCCAAAGCGATGGACGCGGCTTTTGGCCTCTCTTGACTCTCCGGAAGTGCCCCTCCGTTTTGGAGGGGGCCTTTTCCTTCCCGGAGCCTTCCGGCAACCGGCTCCCGAATCGGGGAGGGCGGCGTTTGGGGGCATTCGTCGCCTAGTCCTCGGTCTTTTTGCCGCCAATTCCGAAAACTTTGAGGAGAACGGCGGTGACAATGAGAAGCGCGGTGATAACGGGAACGATTAGGCCGATTGGGAACCCGCCTTCTTCTTCAACCACAATTGCAGGCCGGACTTTGGGTTTCTCTTCCTCCTCTTCGGGGTCGGTTCCGCTGTCACTGCTCTTTGACTTGCCTTTTTTTGCTACCGGTTTCGGCTCGGTGGTCGCTTTAGCGCTACCTTTCTTTGATCCGGCGAGCGCGGCAAAATCATCTACTTCGGGGGCATTCGGAATGTTAGGGGAGACTGGTTCAACGGCGGAGGCGGGGTCTTCCGCGCTGGAGGGCTTTTCTTCGGCGTCCGTTTCGGCGGTATCTGATGCGCCACCTGCCGGAGCCGTGTTTCCGGAGGACGTTTTGCTTAGATTGGCGGTAAGCGCTTCGGACTGGGCGGCAGCCTTTCTCGCATCGGCTTTGGACTTTTCTTCGGCGAGTTTAGCGTTTACTTTTGAATTGAGGGAGGCGAGATAGGAAGTGCTTCCGGGTGCCCCTCCTTTGGAGGTGGATTTGCCTTTTGACTTGGTATCGGGCTTTTGCCCGGTGAGGGCGGCCGCCTCGGTAATTTTGGCGCGCGCTGCCTCCAGGTTCCCAGCGGCGATGAATTTGTCTGCTTCCACCAATTTTTCCGCCTGCTGCGTTAGCGTCTCGAGGTCGAGCGCATTGATTCTGGCGAGTTCGGAACTGGCGAGTTTCAGGTAGCCTTCAATCGAGGCTTTGATTCCGGGATTCAATTGAATCCACTTTATTCCGTTTTTTTTGTCCGCCGTAACGCTGTCCTGGTAGGCTTTCTCCTCTCTCGCACGGGCTTGAAGAAGTTGCTCGCGGGCCTCGGGCTTGGAGTTGGCGAGCGCTTTTTCATATTCTGCGGTCCGGAAATCGACATCTCGTAACATGGTTTGCAGCTGGCGTCCCAGGGTGGGAATAATTTGGCGGGCAAGTTCGACCGCCCTGGGGTAAGCCGGGGAGCCGTAATGGTTTCTTTCGATGATCTCGAACTCGCGCATCGCCCCGATCAACCCGCTCGGGTTACGCGACTCTGAGAGGTTGGACAGGCTGAGAAGGCGGATCCGCGAGTCGATCAAATCTTTGTAGTCAATCTTATCCTGAGGGCTGATCCAGTCCCCTTCGATTTTAAGAAAGCCCCTCTCAACCTTGTCGAGCTCTTCGGCAAGGGTGTTGCGGATTTCCTGCACTTTCGGAGCGTGGACGCTCTGGGGAAAAGCTTTCAAGAACGAGTCCGGCCCCGTTTCGAGCAACTGCCGATAAGCACTTGTGGGCATGAGGGAGGGGGTCGGGATGAGGGTTTGGACCCGGTTGAATTCCACATCGTCGGGGGCGTCTTTGGTGATTTCGGCGATGTCGGCCCTTCCGATGATCTTGGTTTCTTTAATCGAAGCGTTCACCGCGATTTCGATTTTCACAATATCGTCGGCTTCGTAGGTGATACGACCGGTGAAGGATTCGCCCGATTTCAGTTTCACCTCGTCCGCATGCGAGGGCGGGAGGGGGTGGAAAAGGGAAAGTCCGACAAGGAGGCAGGTGGAAAAGAGTCGCGTGTTCATTCAATAATCGATTTTACTGCTTCGCCATCATACAGGATCTCGCCCTGCGACACAACGCTTTTGGCTTGAAAAGCTCGTGGGCCGGAGCGATTCTTGTCGTTCGCGCCTGAGATTGGGGTATGATTGCGCACTTAACAATTCTGTCGTGGCAACGTTATCTTTGATCAGTCAAAAAGGTGGAGTCGGCAAAACTACCATCGCGGTCAACGTGAGTTATTCACTTGCGAGGCGCGGATGGCGGGTTTTGCTGGTGGACGCTGACATGCAGGGAGGAGTGGGTTTTTCACTGACCGAAAAATCGAAGGATGCTGTTGGTTATTACGATTTTCTCACCGGCCTGGAAACTCCGGACCCTGTTAGACTCGGGGATGTCATTATACGGACGCGCCTCCCCGGCCTCTCTCTCCTGACAAGGGGCTCCCGCGCGGCGCTGGATTTTCTGCTGTCGCCCGAGGGGGACCGTTTTACTCCTTTCGACACGATCAAGGCTCTTGATGAATTGATTTCCGGCCTCGACTACGATTTGGTAATTTACGATACCCCGACGGGAATTACGAACGTGTCCACGGGTATCTCGAGGGTGGTGGATTCGCTGCTCGTTCCTGAGCAGCCCGGCCCGCTTTGCCTTCGCAGTCTTCCTCAGATTCTGAGAATGGTCGCCGCTGCCCGCGCCTCAAATCCCGGAGAAGAAAAGCCTCGCCTCGCCGGTTTTGTTCTTTCGATGACGGATCCTGACGACCCGTCGAACCTGGTCGATCAGAGGGAGTTTCGTGATCTTCTTCCGATTGAACTGGTCATGGAGACCGTTGTGCCGGTTCACCGGGATTTTCGCGAAGCCAGCCGCCTGGGCGTTCCGGTGGCTATGATGCGGGAGCGGCCTTCTGCCTCAGCTCTGATTTTCGACCAGCTGGCGGCCGAGCTGGAAGTGCGGCTAAGCCTTTACGAAGACGAAGAGAACCCCATCCAGGAGCGGGACGATTATGCGAGACTCGTGGATTGACAAGGAGGAATTCGAAGAACTGGTCGGTGCCTTCACGTCTCCCAAAAAGGGCGCTCGACGGCGTCTCCCGGCACCCCCCCGGAAAAAGGAGGATGCTCGCCCCGCTGCGGGAGAGGATACTCCGGGAGGGAGCGGATTGGCGGGGGGGGCGGCCCCCCCCAGTCTTCCCGGGGGGGAGGTCTCGCTACCAGAGGAGGCGGGAGGTTTTCCCGGGAGTCCTGCAGCCTCTGCCGAGGCAGTCGGGCTGACCATTCTCAATCCGGTTGAGGAAACGAAGGGGCCGGATCGCCTCTCCTCTTTGATGGGGGAGTTTCCCGTTCCTTCCGAAGGCGACTCTTCCGGGATAGTTGATGAAGGGAAGCAGGGGGAGCCGATAGGCCCCTTTCCCAGTGGCGATAAGGAACCGCTTGAAGAGTGTTTTGAAGAGACCTCTGACTCATGGGGAGACGAGGCGGTTGCGATCAGCGACGGGCTCCCGCCGCTCTTTGCGCCTGGGCCGGACATCGGCTCACCCCCTCTCGTCACAGGGATGGGGAGAGTTGAGAATTTTGTGGTGGAAGATCCTCCGGACGAGGCGGCTATCTCCCAGAGAGTTCCGCTTTTCCTTGAAGACGATCCGGGGATTTCGGAGTCGTCCCTGCCGCTTGTTTCCGAGCGTGAGACGGATCGCTCGTTGCTCGCCCTTGCCGAGGCCAGGGCAAGGGTGGATAAGGGGCAGCTAATCAGAGCGGCGCCTTCGGGAGGAGCCCCGGTCAAAAGGGATCAGCCTCGCTCCCTCAACTTTCCTTTTCTCTTTGAGCCATCCGGTGCTCTCCATGAGCGCATGTCCCAGTATGGCGAGTGCGCCCGGCGGGAACTCGGGGCCCGCGAGGTGGCGGTATGTGATCGTGACGGGCTCTTCCTGTATCGATCATCGTTGTCGTCGGACGAGGGTGGGCTCGAGGCGGCCCTGCTGGTGGCGGTGTCGGACAGGGTAACCCGTCTTTTCGGTTTGGAGGGGGCGACGGCAATGCAGGTGGCTGACGAGAGTGGCGGATGGCGTTGTCTCATCGCCTGCGTTGAGAGCGGTCTGTTTGTCGGCTTTTCCCTTGTTGAACCCCTTGATTACGGGGAGGTTGAGATCTGGTCGAAGGCCCTTGCAGAGGCATTGCCCCCCGCCCATTTTTCCCCCTCAGAACCTCCGGAATAACGTCACCGTGTACGACGAACTCTCGATATCTTTTGAAAACCCCGCGACTGACCCGCTCGGGTATAACCAGGTTGCGGGTAAGCTCTACTGCGGACGCGATGAGGTGGCGCTGCACTATAAGGTCAAAGATCGGGCCTTTCGGAAGAACGAGAGCGTGACGGTGCGTTTTACCTACGCCGAGGTGGAGTTGATCCGCCTCATGGCGCGATGGTTTCGGCCCCGGATTATTGTTTTCCAGACCCGGTCCCCGGACAAGCTCGATGGTTTTCCGGGGTCGATAGCGGGTCGCGTCGAGTTGCAGGTGATTCCCGCCTCCGTTCGCGAGGCCGGCAAAGTGGCGGACCTGATCCGCTTTAAGCAGTCTGAGGCCTTTGTGGCCGAGTCTGAGGACAGACTTAACCGGCTCCGCGGCGACTCATGACGACGCACGAGAATGTCCCGCCTGAGGCAGCGCGCAAGTCGTCCGCGCTTTGGCTTGCCTTTCTCTCCGCGCTGGTTTTCTACGCCTGGGCATACAGCTACCTCGGTGCGATTCTTATCCTCGAAAAAAACACCGTAAGGACGGGGGCGCCGCAGGCGGGATTCATTGATGCGGTCTACCAGTCCGCGTCCCTTCGCAGCGGGCGCAACTCGGGGGAGACTTCGATCTCCTCGACTGTCACGAGGGCGTTTCCTCAATACACCGACGGAGTCGTCGATCCGCTTTTTCCCTGGCTGATGAGCGGTTTCTCCTCCGAGCCGCCCGATGTCGTCTTCGAGCGGGGGAAGTGGATGAATCTCATTCTTTCCGGCAGCATCCTCATCCTCTTCGGACTGGCCGCGGCTAAGGCTTTCTCCTTTTCTGGGGCGACTGCGATGGTCCTGATGGGAGGGTTCGGGATCATCCTCGAACGATCCGCCTATTTCAGTCCCGACGCGCTCTATTATTTGCTCCTTGTTCTGACCTGGCTCTGCGCCCTTAGCCTCATTCGGCAGAATCTGCTATGGCTTTACGGTGCTTTTGGGGTGCTCCTCGGGTTGAGCTATCTCGCCAAGCCGCTCGTCTGGCCCATTGTTACGGGTTTTGTTGTGGTGTCCATCGTTCGGTCAATCTGGATCGGATTCGCCTCCCGGAAAAATCGCGGCAGTGACGGGCTTTGGAGTCCCTCAAATCAACTGGTCGGATTCGCGATGATGATTGCGGCTTTTCTCCTCGTGACAGGCCCTCGTCTCAGCTATGCGGCGGCTGTTTTCGGAGATCCGTTTCATCACTATCAAAAGTACCTCGTCTGGTTCGATTCGCCTCAGGATGCCCTGCGCTTCCAGCAGGAACATCCCGGGAAAGAAGAACTCTCCGCACTGACTTTTGATAACCGCCCAGGGCTTGTTCGCTTCGTTCGTGAAAAAGGCTGGGGTGCACTGGGGGGGCGCAGTTGGGAGGGGGCTCTCGCCCAGGTAAAGTCGAGCGCGCTCAGTCGTGGCGGGTGGATTCTGTTTTATGGCTTTTTTGTCTTTCTCGTTATCGCCGCGATGCATCGATGGGCTGCGTCCCGTCAGAAAAACGAAGTCTGGCGTTTGCGCGGTGCCAGCGCGCCCTGGATGCTTCTCTTCCTTTCGGTGGTGGCTGCGATTACGCTGTTTCATACCGGAGTGGGTAACCCTGTGATTCCCAACAGCCCGATGACGACATCGCTTTTTCTCCCCATTCTCGTCACGTTTATCTGGATCGCGGAGCGTTACCGTCGGCAGTTGCAGCGATCAAATATCTCAAGTGTCGTAAACTGGGTCTATGCCGTCCTCATGGCTTTCCCGATTCTCCGAATCACGCTACGTATCATCCTTGCGGTGTCTGCTCCGGTTATTTGACCTGAGCCGAATCGGTAAAACCCGCTGTCGCGGCCGGATTACAGTCCTTCATCACGAGACAGATGCGGAGGACGACGGGATCTCGGGCAGCAAATCTTTACGTTCGAGCAGGCTAGCGATGTCCAGAGAGGCGAGAGCCGGACCGCCCGTCCTCAGCACGATCGCCTCAAGCGGGGCGATGCGATCCATCTCCCCGACTGTTGTATGAATGAGTCCCCGGATGATGGAGACATCGCCTCCGGGGGTGGCAAAAAGGTTCGTCACCCGGAAGATGAGTCGACCGGCCTCCCAGTCCATCTCGAAATTTCCCACCGTGAGGGTCTGATTCACCCGCATTGCCAGCTCGGCGAGGCGATCACGATGGAGCGGGGCATCGGCCTGGCGGGGGGACTCCGACACGACCGAGACCGCCGCGAGCGGTTCGAAGACCTGGAGGTGCAGATCGACGCGCGCGTGATGGGCCTCGAAGCCCGCGCGAATCACTTCCCTCCCTTCCACTTCAGTAAAAGCCCAGCCGGCCTCGTTGAAAGCGGCGAGCACGGTGGAGTAGAGTTCGGAAAAGACCATGGGTTGTTTAGTAGGAGGCGGTTCCCGCGACGGCTTCAACTCTTTTTTTGCGGGGCATCCCGGTCGAGGAGCAGCGCCCCCGTTACCATCAGGCAGAGAAAAACGATCGCAGAAAGAGGGGTAGCGCTCGCGACGAGAGCTGCGTGAGCGACGGGTGCGAGACACGCCACGGCGAGGATTTTCGCCACTGGATCAACGACCTGCCGGGCGGGTTGCAGCCGTGCCCGACCGAGTTGCAGGCTCAGGACAATGTAGAGCACCGGGACCAGTAACTGCCCCGCGAAGTGGTCGGGGAGAAACCCGGGGAGGACCGATCCGGTGAACCCCCTCTTCATCGTGTAGGCCACAGCGGTGGCCGAGTGGAGACTTCCGAGGAGAAAAATGACGACAAAGCGCACGAGGTAGCTGCTAAAAGCCGAAGCCCCGATCACGATGGCGTTCATCGTCGCGTTGGCGACGATGAGAGCCATCACTTCGATAAACAGCATGGCCGGCCCGACACTGCCAAGAAAATAGCGGATCAGAAAATAGGGAGAGAGTGAAACGAGGAGCAGGCCGCTCAGTGTCGTGTGGGCGAGTAGTTTCCCTCGCACGATCTGCCAGCGGGAAAGTCGCGAAGTGAGGAGTAATTCCGCATTGCGTCCCCGCCCCAGTTCGGGTTGAAGAGAGTGGAAAAGTGAAAGCGGCAGAAGAAAGCCGAAAATCAGATTTGTGACGAAACCCGAGGCAGCTGCCGACACCACGAGACTGCCCCCGAGAACGCGGGCTGCCGCCCATGCTGCCATTGTTGCGATAATCGCGAAGCCGTGCAGGAGGACAAATGCCCACATAAAAAAGGGGGCCCGCAGCCCCTGGCGCAGATCCCTGACAAAAACTGGATTAAGCCCGTCGGGAAACTCCGAGATAGGCAGGAGCGCGTCGAGAGAGGCTCGTGCCCCTGTCCGGCCGCTCATTGAACAGGGTCGAGTAGCACCTTTTGCAGGTCCATCACCGCCGCCCCCTTCTTGTCGAGCGGCACAATCGCAAGTCTGTTTTCACCCTTGGTGTTAAGAGTGACTTTGCCGAGCTTCAGCTCCCTCCATTTTTGGAAGCCGCCGGTATCCTCCACCGAAAACTCGAGAGTCCGGTCATTCAGGAGCACCGCGACTTTACTCCCCTCATTTCCCGGTCCGCAGCCGTAGTGCAGGGTGAGGTCGAAGTCGCCGGGATCGCTCACGTCAAAGATCCATTCGGCCCAGTCTTCCTTGTGCTTCCAGTAACCGAGACAATTCTTCTCGGGCTTGGGCTCATAGCGCATCTCTTCCGCGTAGGTCGTGGCGGTTTTAGCCTCAAGGTGAATGGTCCCGTCGATGGACTGGCCGAGAGGCTCGGACTCGGGGGCGGGACGGAAGTGGATCCCTTTCACCTGGAAAGCCGGCACATTCGACTGGTCACCGGTCAGGAGCATGACGGGGTGCTCGCCCTTTTCGAGGTAAAGCGCCCCTAGAATGAGCGGCTTCTCGTTGCTTAGACTGTTGGTCCGGGGCGCGTAACTTTTCAGGATGCCATCCGCGCCGATCTTGAGCTGAACGCCGAGCTTGGGGCGGACCGAATCGTAAATGAGACCTGCGTAGTAATTGCCCCAGCGATCCAGCTTCATGTTCCAGTGCCAGTTGCCGAAGTGGCTGCCGGGAACATAGGTGCCGTCCTTCGCCTCAAGGGTGAAGGTGCCGCGAGTCCGGTCCACGACCATGGCGAAGTCGGGAGCCTTCTCAACCGCCGCGAGTTCCCCGAACGGGTCCGGCGGCAGATTCGTCGTTTCCGCCTCCTGGCTGCGGAGGTTCGAGGCGGCGAGCAGGAGCGGGAAAAGCAAAAGTCGGACGGGTTTCATGCGGCGCACTGTATCGGAATTGCAAATCGAAGGCAACAAGGGAATGCTATCGTTCACGCCCGCAAACTGCAGCTTGAGCCAACGCGTTTCCCGTGTAATCTACTGACTTCCGGTCCCCGTAGTTCAACGGATAGAACAAGGGTTTCCTAAACCTTAGATACAGGTTCG
>DIVG01000032.1:0-9155 GCA_002422425.1 Akkermansiaceae bacterium UBA6138
ATCGTCTTCAACGACTCCGACCGCGAGCTTTTCGCTGAGACCCTCGCCGAGGCCTGCGCCCTGGCGAAATTCAAGACCTACGCGTGGGTCCTGATGGACAACCATTACCACTGGGTTCTCGAAACGCCCAAGGCCAACCTCGTCGAGGGCATGACGTGGTTCCAAAACACGATTACCCGCCGCATCAATGCCCGCAACCGCCTCTGGGGCCATCTCTTCGGTGGACGCTACAAAGCCATCCTCATTGAAGGCAACCTCAGCGCGGTGGGCTACACCGAGCAGTGGCAGCGCGACTACCTCAGCGAGGTCATTGACTACGTGCATCTCAATCCCATTCGAGCCCGTCTCGCGGGACCGGGCCACGAAAGCCGCCCCAGCATCGGCGACTACCCCTGGTCGAGCGTTGCGATGGGCTACGCCCTGCCTCCGAAGAAACGCCCGACTCACCTCCACGACGACACCTTCGCATTACTCGATCTCGAAGACACCACGGCCGGACGCAAAGCTTTTATCCGTCGACTCGACGAGATCGCGGCGGCAGAAGCGGACTTGGAGACCGTTCCGTCCGAATTGCCTCCACGGCGAAGCTTATCCGAACTGTTCGAACGCGGCTGGGTCCACGGGAGTGACACCTTCCGCGAGATCGTGCTCGATGTCTTTGGTCCGGATGAGACGAGAGAACCGTCCGCGTCGGCCAACAGCAACTACCGCAGCAGTGAGTTGGGCAAGGCCTTCGCGGAAGCGGAGGCCGGACGCATCCTCGCCGACGGGCTGAAACACTTCGACCTTAACGAAGCGTCCCTGCAAAAGACCGCCAAGGGTGATTGGCGCAAAGTGGCGATCGCCTCGACCATCAGCGAGCGAACCACGGTGCGGCAGCACTGGATCGCCGAATGCCTGAACTTGAAGAGCGCTAGCAACGTAAGCCAGCGGGTCCGTCAATACCGGTTGAGGCTCACGAAGGACAAGTCGAAGCAGGAGCGGGCGTGGGAGAAGAGATGGAGAATTTCTAAATTCTAGGACTGACACGAATGGTGGCGGGATGGCCGTGGATGGTGACCGGCCCCACGGGGAGGTGGAGTTCGAGGCGAATGGCTCCGGGAGTTTCGGAAGTCGGCTCGGCGAAGAGTTCGACGAGCTGGGGCGCTTCGAGAACCACCGGCGGGGCTGCGGCACGGGCGCGATGATAGCGGAAGGTGGCGAGAGCAAGGCCGCGGCGGCGGCAGAATGCGGCCTGGCTCAGGTCGCTGCGGTCGAAGGCGTCGAGAATCTCGCGCCATTGTCGGGGAGTGCGGGTGCGGCTCATGCGGCACCATCGCGCGGATCACGCAGGACGGTAGATGGTCCAGGTCGGACGCTTACGGTCAAACAGCGGATGCGGGGATCGGGCATGAAGTGGAAGCATTCGGGGGCGGCAACCGTTCTGCGGCTCCGATCAAAACGGCTCACCAAAGGTGCTTGGGAAGCGTTTTGGGCCCGCCTCGGCCTGCTCGGTCTCTGATACAAATCAGCGATGCCGACCGGGAGAATTCCTGACATAAACCAAATCTTTTGTACGACTTAGCTACATGCCGCCTCGGTCACACCCTTTGTGTGACGTGGGGTGACTTCTCCTTTGGATCGCCCAGAGATTTTGGTGCATCAGTAGTTTTGGAGCCTCTCGATCCGTCTTCGTCTCGCGCCAACGCTGTCAGACTTGGGACGTTGCGCAACGACCGCCCCCCTCCGAACCCGGGCCTTAGGCGGCAAGGGAGCCGCGGGGTTGGAAAAGGAAATTACAGCCTTCCATGGCACGAGCGGGCGCGATTTGAGGCAGGTCGGCAGTGAACGCGCGGAGAAGTGCCGAAGCGCCGCGTCGCCGACGTCGGGGAGGGGCTTGGCAAGCCCCTTTCCTTGTATGCGCCCCCTTTGCCCTTGACTCACCGCCGGCCAGCTCGCCAAATGGCGACTTTCCCGTGAACCCATGACCCGTCAACTCCTGCCCTTCTCCCTGCTCTTCCTCACCGCCTTTGCCGGGGCAGCAGAGATTCCCCTGCCTTTTTCCCTGCAGACCCGAGCCGCGACGGGGACCAAGCGGGTCGCAACCGAATCGTGGCTGCCTTCGCGCAGCGCCATCATCGTTTGCGACATGTGGGATCTGCATCATTGCAGAAATGCCGTCATCCGCGAAGGCGAGATGGCGTCGCGCATGAATGAGGTCCTTGAAAAGGCGCGCGCCGCCGGGGTTCTCATCATTCACGCCCCGAGCAGTTGCATGCCCGCCTACGAAGGCACCGCAGCGCGGGAACGGGCGAAGACCGCACCGACTGCCGCTCGTATTCCCAATCAGATCGCCGATTGGTGCAAGCAGATCCCGTCCGAGGAGACGGCCGTTTACCCCATCGACCAGACCGACGGAGGCGAGGACGACGACCCCGCCGAACATGCCGCCTGGGCGAAAGAGCTAGCGGCAAAGGGGCTCAACCCCCGCGCGCCGTGGACGAGGCAGATCGAAATCCTGCGCATTGATCAGGAACGCGACGCGATCAGCGACTCGGGCGTCGAGATCTGGAATCTGCTCGAATCGCGGCTCATCGACAACGTCATCCTCCTGGGCGTGCACGTGAATATGTGCGTCGCGGGTCGGCCCTTCGGGCTGAGGCAGATGGCGAAGAACGGCAAAAATGTCGTCCTCATGCGCGACATGACTGATGCCATGTATAACCCGAAACGCTGGCCTTTTGTCAGTCATCAACGTGGCACCGAACTCTTTATCGAGCACATCGAGAAACACATTTGCCCGACGATCACCTCGGATCAGATCCTTGGTGACGGGAAGACCTTCACCTTCAGCGCCGCCACTGCCGGGCCGCGGCGCACGCAAATCCTCCTCATCGGCGATAGCACGACCGAAGCTGGCATTCCCAAAAAACTCGCCCCGGACGAGCCGCACTTCGAGGACTTCATCCGCATCCTCCTCGCGACCGAACCCGACCTGTCGCCGACCGATGTTTACAACGAGGGGCTCAGTGGAGAATACATTCGGCGTCTTCTCGACAGCGGACGCTACGACAAGTCCGTCGCGACGAAACCAAAGGCCGACTACATCTTCATCCGCTACGGCCTCAACGACGCCTCGAAGCGGGAGAACTTCGCGGAGAACTTCCCGAAAGATTTCCGAGAACTCCTCGGCCGCCTGCGGCAGGATCACCCGGACGCCGTCCTCATCCCCATGACTGCGATCCCCTACTCTACAGTGAACAACCACGCCGAGATCAACGCCCTCATCACCCGTGTCGCGGCCGAAGAAAAGCTACCCCTCTTCGACATCGCCCCGCGCTACCTCGCCGAGCTTGAGAAAGGGCCCGACAGCCTCAACTACCGCCGCTACGCCCTTTCCAAAGTCCCCGAAGCCCTCCGCCCTCTCGCGACGCCCTACCTCCAGCCCGGTAAAGACCCGCATATCGTGGTCCTCGACAACCGCCTTGATCCCTTTTTTGGACATCTTCCGGGTTGGTTCTCGGACCGGCATCCGACGCAGGCGGGGTATAATGTCATCGCGCGCGAAACCGCGACGTTTCTGGCGGGGATGATGCGGGAACACGCAAAGCGGAAGCAATGATGGAGTGATGAAGGGGTAGGAGGGACGCTTTGCGTTCGTCCTCGCGGGACGTCCACTTTGAGCGCGCAAGATCAACGGCGGACGGTTCGTCGAACTAAAGAGTTGCCGCTGAAACGTCAACATGCCGATGTTCCCCGTTTGCAGGCCGCCCCCTTGCGCGCCGGCAATCAGGGGTGATCGCGCTCCCTCCGGAAAAGCAAAGAGGGCTGAGTCACCGACCCAACCCTCTTCACTCAAAAGTGAAACGTTAGTCTACTCCCTCACTCGGCCAGCGCCGTCTCGATTGCGGCGACGAGGTCTTCGTTGGAGGGGTCGATTTTGGTAGCGAAACGGCGGATGAGTTTGCCGTCTTTGCCGATGAGGAACTTCTCGAAATTCCAGCCGATGTCGCCCTGCTTGTCGGGGTTCCCGGCGGTGGTGAGGTAGGTGAAGAGGGGCGCCTTGTCGTCACCTTTCACGGAGACTTTGGAGAACATGGGGAACTCGACGCTATACTTGCTGCTGCAGAACTCGGCGATCTCTTCGTCGCTGCCGGGCTCCTGTCCGCCGAAGTTGTTGGCGGGGAAGCCGAGGATGACGAGGCCTTTGTCTTCGTATTTTTTGTAGAGCGCCTGGAGCGGGTCATACTGTTTCGTCGCGCCGCACTTCGAGGCAACGTTGACGATGAGGAGGACTTTCCCTTTGTATTCGGAAAGGTCGACGTCTTTGCCTTCGATGTTTTTAACCTTGAACTCATGGACGGAGTCTTCGGCGATGAGGGCTCCGGTAAAGAGGAGGGCGGTGGTGAGGAGGTAGGCGAGTTGCTTTTTCATTGGGGATAGAACGATTGGGATGGGATTTTAGTTTCGGAGATTGAGGTATCCGCCGTCGATATTGAAGCTCTGCCCGGTGATGTAGGAGGCGTCATCACTGCACAGGTAGAGGGCGAGCTTCGCGATCTCGTCGGGGCGGGCCATGCGGCCGACGGGCTGCACGGCGGAAAGTTTGGCGAACATCTCGTCGCGATTGTCGGGGTAGTTGCGGGCGAGGTAGCCGTCGACAAAGGGGGTGTGGACGCGGGCGGGGCAGATCGCGTTGCAGCGGATGTTGTCCTTGAGGTAGTCGGCCGCAATGGAGAGAGTCATGGTGTGGACGGCGCCTTTGCTGGCCGAGTAGGCGAAGCGATCCTTAAGCCCGGTGATCGCGGCGATGCTGGACATGTTGAGGACGACGCCCCCGCCGGCGGCGATGAGTTCGGGGAGGACAGCCTGGAGACAGAGGTAGACACCTTTAACATTGACCTTCATGACGCGGTCGAAGTCGCTCTCGTTCGTGGTCGTGGCGGTGCCGATGTTGGCGATGCCGGCGTTGTTGACGAGGATGTCGATTTTACCGAAGGCACCCTTGGCGGCGGCGACGGCGGCGGTGACAGAATCGTGATCGGCCACATCGCAGCGGCAGAAGTGGGCGCGCCCCCCGGCCGTGTGGATCGCGGCGAGAGTTTCCCCGGCGGCGGCTTCGTCGAGGTCGACGATGGCGACAGCGGCACCGGCGGCGGCAAACGATTCACTGATGGCGCGGCCGATCCCGGAACCTCCTCCGGTGATGATCGCGGTTTTATTAACGAGTTGAGACATGAGCGAATCCTGACGCGGATACGCTCTGATGGCAACGCGATTTTGTATACCGCTTTTCCGCCGCTAACTCGCGGGGTGAGTCCCACGAAAGGTTTTTCAGCAGGATGACCGCTTTCTCGCGAAATTTCCCTTTTACGGGGCGGTGGTTCTCCTACACTAAACGCTTTAAGCGGATGTCTTTTGGATCGCCCCAGTTCTTTTTCTTCCTCCCGCTCCTCCTCCTCGTCGCTTGGATCTTCCGGCACCTGGAGTTGTGGCGTCCGCTCCGGACGATCCTGCTGCTGCTCATCACGGTAATCCTTTGCGATCCCCGAGTTGTCCTCAAAACCGGCGGGATCGATCTGTGGGTGCTGCTCGATCGCTCGCGCTCGGCGCAGAGTCTCGTCGACGCAGGGGAGCAGGAGTGGCGGACGCTCCTGGAGCGCTCGCGTCCGGGTGAGAGTCATCGTCTCCACCTCCTCGACTACGCGGATGAGGTGGTCCCGGTCGGCAACGCAGAGACGACGGTCTACCCTGGGAATCGGGACATGACGAGGACGGGCCTCGCCCTGCATGAGACGCTCTCGCGGATGGACCCGCAGCGGCACAATCGGGTCCTCGTTTTTACCGATGGCTACAGCACCGAGCCGCTCACGGGGGTGGCGGGGAGATTGATCGAACAGGGCGCTCCGCTCGATTATCGGCTGCTACGGGCACCGGACGAGACGGACTTCCAGGTGTCGGAGGTCACGATGCCGCTGCGGACCCAGCCGGGTGAACCCTTCGTCGTGGATGTGATGGTCTCGGGCACCACGGACGGCCTCGTCCCGATCGAGGTGCGCCGCGGGTCGGGACGGCTTTTTCAGCGGGAGGTCACGGTGAAGAACGGGATCGGGCGCCTGCGCTTTTCGGACCGGGTCACCGAGGCGGGGGCGCATCGCTACGAGGTGGTGATCCATCCGGCGGTCGATGCCCACGCGGGAAACAACCGCAACGAACGCTGGATCGAGATCACGGCGGGCCCTCGGGTTCTTCTCGTGACGCGCTACGAGGACGATCCGGTCGCGGCGATCCTGCGGACGCAGGGATTCGATGTCTCGGTGACCGGGAATCCGCTCTCCCTCACGCCGGGCGCGCTGACGGGGGCAAAGGCCGTCATCCTCAACAATGTCCCGGCCTTTGATCTGCCGGGCGATTTTCTCAACGCCCTCCCGTTTTATGTGAACGAGCAGGGCGGCGGCTTGCTCATGGCCGGTGGGCATCGCAGCTTTGGGTCAGGCGGGTATTATGAATCGGCGGTCGATCCCCTGCTACCCGTCTCGATGGAATTAAAAAGCGAGCATCGCAAGCTCGGCGTGGCCATGGCCATCGTGATGGATCGCTCGGGGTCGATGGCGATGACGACGAGCAGCGGCCACACGAAGATGCAACTGGCCAACGAGGGAGCCGCACGCGCGGTGGAGCTGCTCGGGAGCATGGACGCGGTCACCGTCTTTGCGGTCGACAGCTCGGCCCACCAAATCGCGCCTCTTTTAAATGTCGGAACAAGTCGCGGCGAGCTGAATGCCCGCATCCGGCGAATCGAGTCCATGGGCGGCGGGATCTTTGTCTACACGGGAATGAAAGCGGCGTGGGATGAGCTGAAAAAGGCGCCCCTCGGCCAGCGCCACATGCTCCTTTTCACCGACGCAGCCGACTCGGAAGAACCCGGCGACTATCAGAAGCTGATCGAGGAGATGAAGGCCAATGGCACGACTGTGAGTGTCATCGGCCTGGGGTCCCGCGCCGATCCCGACGCGAACTTCATCGAAGACATCGCGAAGCGTGGCGACGGGCGCATGTTTTTCACCGAGATCCCGGGGGAAATCCCAAACATTTTCGCACAGGAGACCGTCACCGTGGCGCGATCCTCTTTTGTCGAAGAGGTCACCGGCACCCGTGCGACGGGACGCTGGTATGAGCTGGCCCGCCGCGATGTGGACTGGGCGGCGGAGATCGACGGATACAATCTCAGCTACCTCCGCGACGGCGACGAGGCCGCGCTTATCTCAACCGACACCTACACGGCCCCGCTCGTGGCCTTCGGCCGTCGCGGGATCGGGCGCACCGCGGCGGTGGCCTTCCCTCTCGGAGGCGAGTTCTCGGAACGGGTGCGCCACTGGGACAAGGTCGGGGATTTTGTCCAGACCCTGACCCGCTGGCTCATGGGCGACGAGCTGCCCCCGGGCATCGGGATACGGCACAAGCTCACGGGATCGGAGCTCTCGATCGATCTGCTCTACGACATGGACGAGTGGGAAAGCCGTCTCGCCGGTTCGCCGCCCCGCGTCATGATGCAGCGCGGCTTCCGCGAGGGAAAAAGCGAGGAACTGGTCTGGGAGCGCCTCTCCCCCGGACACTATCAGGTCACGACGAGGCTGAACGAGGGCGCCCCTGCGCGCGGTGCGGTGCAAGTCGCGGGCGCGGCGATTCCCTTCGGCCCGGTCACGGTAGGATCGGGCAGCGAATGGAAATTCGATCGCGACCGCGTCACCGAGCTGCGCGAGACGGCACGGGCCAGCGGCGGATCGGAATTGCTCGACCTCAGCAAAGCCTGGCGCAAGCCGCCCGCCCCGGGGTTCGAATCGATCCGGCATCCGCTCCTCGTCGCGGCGCTACTCCTCTTCCTGCTCGAGGCCCTCGTCACGCGGACAGGCTGGCGTCTCCCCCGGGTTCGGTTCGCAGGTCTCGTAAAGACGCGGGCGAAAAAGGTGAAAACGCCCCTCTCGGCGACCGAAGCCGTGACGACGACGTCGGTCGCGCCGACGGAGCCCGCGACGGTCGCTCCGATTGATCCGGCCCCTTCGGCCCCCGGCGGATCGAGAAAAAGTCGCTTTAATCGCGCAAAAAAAGGCCTTTAGCCTGTTGCTTCACCGCTGGAATCGCTACATTCGCGACGGAAAGATTTCCCCCTATGAAAAAAAGCTCCCTGCTCGCCGCCACCCTGACCCTCGCCTCGGTCTGCTTCCTCGTCGCCCAGAACCAATCGGCTCCCGAAAAGCCGAAAACCTGGGAGGAAAAGGCAAAGGAACGATTCGGTGACAATCCCACGGCGGAACACAAGGCGGCAATCGACGCCGGCCTCCCCGCCGCCACCGCCACGCCGAAGGCGGCCCGCAAGGTCCTCGTCTTTTATCGCTGCGAGGGATTCATCCACACCTCCATCCCCTTCGGCAACTACGCGATGGAACGCCTCGCCGAAACGACGAAGGCCTTCACCGCCGATTTCTCGGATCAGTATGCGGTCTTCACGAAAGAGAATCTCGCTCAGTATGACGCAATCATCTTCAATAACACCACCGCGCTGAATCCCGACGAGTCGCAGCGCGCCGCGATCCTCGACTTCATCAACGAAGGCAAGGGCATCGTCGGGTTTCACGCCGCCGCCGACAACTTCAACAAGTGGGAAGAGGGCATCGCCCTGATCGGCGGGATCTTCAACGGTCACCCCTGGAATGCGGGCGGGACCTGGGCCTTCAAAGTGGAGGACACCGAACACCCGCTCAATGCCGCGTTCAAAGGCGAGGGCTTCTGGCACAAGGACGAGATCTACTGGTACAAGCCCGAGAACTTCCAGGGCCGCGACAAGCTCCGCGTCCTCCTCAGCCTCGACATGTCGAAGGCTGAAAATCGCAAACCGATCGAGAATGAAAAAGAAATCCCCAAGCTAGGCGGCAAGACGCCGGCGGAAACCGACGTGGCGGTCTCGTGGTGCCGCGAAGTGGGCAAAGGCCGCCTCTTCTTCACCAACCTCGGGCACAACGACATGACCTTCGCCGATAAGGCGGTGCTGCAGCACATGCTCGACGGCATCCAGTATGCGATGGGTGACATCGATGCCGATGCGGCGCCCTCTTCCACCGTGAAGGTGAAGATCGCTCCGGCCCCCGAGGCTCCGGCCGCACCGGCCGCACCGGCCG
>DIVG01000032.1:9220-35939 GCA_002422425.1 Akkermansiaceae bacterium UBA6138
TATCCCGATCATCAGATCGTGGGCGAAGAATACGGCTCGACCGAGGGCACTTCGGACTACCGCTGGATCATCGATCCCATCGACGGAACAAAGTCCTTTGTCCACGGCGTGCCGCTCTACGCCGTGCTCATCGCCCTCGAGATCAAAGGGAAAATGGAGGTGGGCTGCGCCTACTTCCCCGCCCTCGACGAGATCGTCTCGGCCGCGACCGGTCTCGGGGCGCACTGGAACGGGAAACCCTGCCGCGTCTCCGACGTGGCCTCGATCGACCGCGCCGTCTGCGCCCACATCGACACCGCCTATTTCGGAAAAAACGGCAAAGGCGAGCCGTGGGAGCGCCTCCAGAAAGCGGTCTATTACAATGCCGGCTGGTGCGATGCCTACGGCTACCTCCTCGTCGCGACGGGCCGCGCCGAGATCATGCTCGACCCGGTCATGGCGGTGTGGGACTGCGGGCCTTTTCCTCCGATCTTCAAAGAGGCGGGCGGTTATTTTGGTGACTGGTCAGGGAACGAGGGATGCATCGATGGCGGTGAAGCGCTCGCGACGAACGCGGCCCTGCGGGATGAAGTGGTAGCCTTGTTAAGAGGTTAGTGACGGATCCGGCAGGATTGCGCCCCCTAACGGCGGGCCGTTGAAGGAACTCGGCTCCGGCTGGCGCCCCTGGCGTTTTGCGAGCCCTTTTCAACGGTAGTCCTGCCTTCAGGCCACGGCCTGTCGCAAAGGCTTGCCAAGGAAGGTGAAAAACCGTATACGCAATGAAGGATCCATGATAACGCCCCTTCTGTCCCGATGAACGCCACCGCCCTCTCCCCGCTCGGACTAATCCTCCTACTGACCTTTTCAGCCGTTCCCGCCACGACGCAAGACTCCGCCTTGCCGGAAAACTTTCAACGGGAGAATCTCGTGGCCTGGTGCATCGTCCCCTTTGACGCGAAACAGCGCGACTCTGCTACCCGTGCCAACATGGTAAAAAAGCTCGGACTGCGACGGGTTGCTTATGACTGGCGCGACGTCCACCTGCCCGAGTTCGAGAGCGAAATACTCGCCTACAAGGAAAACGGGATCGAGTTCTTCGCTTTCTGGAAAGGCCATGAGACCGCCTATCCGCTCATCGCCCGGCACGGAATTAAACCGCAGATCTGGCACTCTCTGCAAACTGGTAAGGGACTCTCCAACAAGGACAAAATTACCAGCGCAGCGGAATCCCTCATCCCTCTTGCGATCCGGACAGGGGAAGCAGGACTTTCCCTGGGCCTCTACGGACATGGCGGATGGGGCGGCCTGCCCGATAATCTCGTCGCAGTCTGTAAAACGCTGCGCGAAAAGGGATTTAATCATGTCGGAATCGTCTACAACTTCCACCATGCGCATCCGCGCATCGAGAGCTTTGAAAGCGATCTCAGGAAAATGAAACCCTTCCTCTTCTGCCTAAACCTCAACGGCATGGCTGATCCGGCGGTCGACGACGTCACGAAAAAAGAGTATCGGGTGAAAACTATCGGGAGCGGCGCTCACGAGAAAGAAATGATCGAGACGGTCATCGCCTCGGGCTATTCGGGCCCTCTCGGTATTATCGGTCACGTCGCGACCCGAGATGTCGAAGAGGTTCTGAGGGAAAACCTTGAGGGGCTCGACCGGATCCTCGCGGAATTAGTCCCCCTTCAGGGATCGTCGGCCGTCCCGGTACCCTGACCTGCCCCTGCGCCGCCTCTGAACGCCCCCTAGTCAAAGACCTCCCCCTCTCCCGGGCCTTTTCGCCTGAAGATTTAGTAGAGATCAGAAATCCGGCTGGCAGTGGACCGGGACGAGGAAGCGGCGGAACCGGACCGGGGGACTAATCACGTAAAGAAGGCCTTTTGACACCATCGTTATCGTGCGTCAAAATACGGTTTATTCCCGGTGCGCAGAGACGCCATCCCCCCCCCTTTTTTATGAGTGATAAAACAGCCCCCCCCCAGAGTGATAAAACGAGACGCGGCTTTGTAAAGACTGCCGGCATGGCCGCTGCGGCGGGTGCCTCGATTGGCTTTCCCAGCGTGACTTTCGGCGCACCCAACGATAAAAAACTCAAGATCGGTGTGGTCGGCACCGGCGGACGCGGTGGCGGCGCGATGCTCAACGCGCTGGCGGCGGATGACAACATAGAGCTTTGGGCGGCCGGCGATCTCTATCTCGCCGAGGCCGAGAAAAAGCTCGCGATGGTTCGCAAATCGCCCATCGCTAAAGACAAACTTGCCGAAGGTCTCGACGGACGCGTTTTCAGCGGGATCGACTCCTACAAACAGGTCATCGACTCGGGCGTCGATGTCATCCTCCTGACAACGCCCCCCGCCTTCCGCCCGACGCATTTCAAAGCCGCCGTCGATGCCGGGATCCACGCCTTCGTCGAAAAGCCCTGCGCTACCGACATCGCCGGGGTGAAGGACTTCCTCGCCACCAGCAAGATCGCGGCGGAGAAAGGCCTCTCGGTCCTCTGCGGGTTCTGCTATCGCTACAGCGAACAGGGCCGGGCACTCTTCGAGCGCATCCACGACGGTGCCATCGGTGACATCGTGAGCATTCACTCGATCTACAACGCCGGTCCGGTCAAGGCCATGCCCGATCCGTCAAGCCGCCCCGACGGAATGAGCGACACCGAGTGGCAGATCGCCAACTGGTATAACTTCACCTGGCTGAGCGGTGACGGCATCGTCGAGCAGGGCTGCCACAATGTCGACCGGGTCGCCTGGGCCTTTCAGGATGCCAAACCGGTCGCCGCTTTCGGCACCGGCGGTCGGACCCGCCAAAACAATCAGGGCAACATCTACGATCATTTCAGCATCACCTACGAATATGCGAATAACGCCACCGCACATGTCGAGTGGCGCCAGTATCTCGATTCCTACAACTTCACCGGAGATACGATCTACGGGACCAGGGGCATCGCCAAATTCGGCACCAGCTCCGCCGAAATTCTCGGCGAAAATGCCTGGAACTGGCGTAAACCAAGGACTCCCAAGAGCATGTATGATCTTGAGCACGAGGAGTTCTTCGCCGCGATCCGCTCGGGCGAGCGCAAGGACGACGCCGAGTGGATCGGCAACTCCACGACTCTCGCGATCCTCGGTCGCACTGCCTGTTACTCGGGCAAACGCATTACCTGGGATGACATGTGGGCGGCTGAGCAGAAGCTTGTGCCAGACAACATCGACATCAAAGGGGACCTCCCGATCCGTCCGCTCCGCGTTCCGGGAGTGCCGGAAACTCAGGATACGATCTTCCCCGAGGACACACAGAAGGCCTGATACGGCCCGGCCACTTATTGACTGGACGAGCCCCGGCGGAAACGCCGGGGCTCTTTTGCCTTTCCGGCATTACCCGGCGGCAGGTCGATAGTATCCCGTTGATTTTCCGGTCATCCCGTCGTTGTCTCTCCTTCGGTGAGTATTGATCTATCATTCCCGCGCATCGTCGCGACCGCCACCCGGCCGGAAGACCTGTCCTTTCTCGCCTCAAGTGCCACCGTGCCCGGTGATCTGCTCGAATATCGCCTCGACGATCTTGCTCCTGTCGCCGACGAGGCCGCCGCGATGATGAGCGCGCATCCCTCCCCTGTTCTGCTTACGGTCCGCAGACCCGAAGAAGGGGGTGCCGGAAATTTGACCGATGAGAGGCGGCTCGCCCTATACGACCGCTTCCTCCCGCACGCCACCCTGGTGGACACGGAGATTGCATCGCTCAAGAGGGCCGCCTTTTCCGGATTTCCTGCCGCGGCGCATGAGGCCGGGGCTCTTCTCATCGGATCATTCCATGATTTTAACGGCTTCCCGGGGCGCGATCTTCTCGCTGACAAAATCGCGGAAGCCTTTTCTCTCGGTGCCGACATCGCCAAGGTCGCCGTCGTAATCGGGGAAATGCGCGATCTTTTCTCCCTCGTCGAACTCGTCGAATATCATCACAGCCGCGGGCGGCTCGTCTCGGCGATGGGAATGGGACCGCTTGGGAAACTCTCACGCCTTGTCCTCGCGAAGGCAGGCTCGTGCCTGAACTACGGCTACCTGCTGAGGCCGAATGCGCCAGGGCAGTGGTCGGCGGAGGACCTCTCCAGACTGGTTGCGGAGGTCTGACCCCCGCCGTCGACCTCAGTGAGTCGGTGCGGCGACAGTTCCGTCGATCAATTCGCGGCGCCTTGTCTCGACGATGCGCGAGGCGATGTCGAGAATAGTCTCCTCAAGGATGAGACGCAGGTGACTTCCCGCCCGGTAGTCGGCCGGAGCGATGTGCTTGATCCGACCCGCCACACCGGAAAGCTGATAGGCCTTCCGAAAGCTGACACGCGACTCGTCCCCGGGATTGTAGACGGCGATGCTGTGTCCGCCGAAGCGTTTCATCACCGTAAAACAGGGCACGTCAGTAGGACCGTCGCCGAGGTAGATCATGTTAGGAAACGGAATGGGACGCAGGTGATCCTGCATATGGTCATTGACATCCTCGGACGGGTCGAGCATGCCTTTGTTGATGCGGAACAGATACTGGGTTTTGGCAGTGTGTGAAATAACGCGGCGGGGAAAAGAAATACGGCCGGCGCTGTTCTCGGCAAACTCGCAACCGAAGATCTCTTTGATGTAGGGGCGCAGGCGACTCCCGTCAATGAGCGCCTTCATCCCGCTCGAGACAATGTAATGCTCAATTTTCACCCCCATGGCGCGATGTTCGTCCGTCAGGAGCTCTTCGAGCTCGTCGAACATTTCCGGGAGCCCCGGAAAGAACTGCAGGCCTTTTCCCAACTCGGTGAGATCGGCGTTGCTCGGCCCGTCCATCTCCAGGTAGTCGATGATGGCCTTCAGATAAGCCAGTTCGCTCTCATAACCCTGCTCTTCGACGAGGGTCTTGCAGCGTTTCCAGAACTCGGCAGGATTAATTCCAAATTTCGGAAAGAGCACCTCATCCTGCATGTAGGTAGGACTGAGAGTCTGATCGTAGTCGTAGACGATCCCGACGATATTCTGAGGCGCGGCCATGAGTGAGGTTACGAGTTAAAAGGGAAAGTTCAAAGGTTCAGGCGCGGGACTTCCTTTCAATGTCTCTCAGGGCGGATTCCAGATCGGGAAAGGACCACTCAAAATCGAAAGACCTCATCACGACCGGCTCGACCCGCTGACTGTCGAGAAAGAGACTCCCCATACCGCCGGGGAGACGCTTCAGCAAAAAAGCAGGCACAGGGAAGATCGCCGGTCTGGCGAGAACGCGGGCATAGACGGTCGTAAACTCGCGATTGGTGACAGGTCGGGGGGACACACAGTTGACCCGCCCGTGGATACTGCCGTTTTCCACACATTCGGCGAAAAGGCACGCGAGGTCGCGCACGTGGATCCACGACATCCACTGGTTTCCCCGCCCGAGCCGACCGCCGAGCCCGAGCTTGAAAATCGTGCGGATCCGCTTTAGAAACCCCTCGCGGCCCATCACAAGACCGATACGCGGATTGACGACCCGCACCGCAAGCTTTTCGGCCGCGCTCGAAGCGCCTTCCCAGTCGCGGCAAACAGCCGGAAGAAACCCGAACCCGACATCGCTCTCCTCGTCAAGCCACTCATCGGCGCGATCCCCGTAGTAGCCGATCGCCGAGGCTGAGACAAAGACAGCGGGTCGAGAGCCCCCCGGGAGACGACCCATCGCCTTGACGAGACCGCTCGTGAGATCAAGGCGACTTTCGCGGATGCGGCGCTTTTTATCCTCGGTCCAGATTCCCGCAATCGGTTCCCCCGCGAGATGGATGAGGGCATCGATCCCTGCCAAATCGATACATTCGGGTTCAACGAGGGGACGGGTTTCGTCAGCACGTTCCACGGGGTGCCCGCCGCGTGAGTAGGCGACCACGGTCCAGCCCCGGCTTTTGCCCTCCGCCATGATGGCGGTTCCAAGGAATCCGCTCGCTCCGGTAATGCCGACTTTCATACCAAACCCTATAACGCCTGCAGCGAAATAAGTAGATGAAATTCGCGGTGAAGAAAGACGCCGTAAGGATCGCCTTCTCTGCTTAAAAAGCGAGGTTACGCGGTCGCCCCGGCCTTCTGTATATCGAGAATCTCGACGAACTCCCTAGAATCGCGGCGGAGGCTGGTAAGCCCCTCAGTTGACTCGCCGGAAAGCCCCGTTTCCATGAGAATCAATTCGGCGAAACCGGTGACGGCGCCGATCATATTGCGGAAGTCGTGCCGGAGCTCTCTGTCGTGAAGGGAGAAATCAGAGACACGATTAAGTCTCGCACGGATTTCCTGCCCTGAGTTTTCGATATAACTGAAAAGTTCGGGGCCGTCTTCGCCATACTCGCCAAGGCGGTTTCGCAGCGAAGCTGCCGTCCGGATCATGTTGCGGGCAATTTCGCGAAGCCGGTTCAGCGAGGGATCGCGGCTGAACGGGAGATGACTCACCTCTTCGCCCGGCACCTGCTCACGGCTCCGCTCCCGGCGGAGAATCTCAAAGACCTCACGAAGACCTTCATGAGTGGGAAATACGCCAAGAAAACCGGCCGCTTCCGCCTTCTCGAAAAGCGCCCGGTTCGCGGAGGCGGCGAGACCGACGAAGGGAATGTTCGCAAGCGTTCCCATGCCGCGTATCGCCTGGATTGCACTCCAGAGACCAAATTCAGCGAGATCAAGGTCCAGGATCATCATGTCAGGCGTGTGCTGTCGACAAAACTCCACCATCTGAATAGGACTCCAGACCACAGCCGTTTGAAAGCCATCCTGGCCCAGGGCCTGCTGGTAGCGCTCACCGGTCTCGCGCTCGCACGCGACAATCAAAACTCTATTCATCAATCCTCTAAGTGAAACTCCTGAATTAGTGGTAAATAATCAAATTTCCATAAAAATACAGTTTTTTAAGTTTATTCCAAGAGATTTTTAAAAAAATTTTGAACGCCCAAAAAAATCGTCCATTGCGAAGCCGCTGACGTAAATTAGCTTTGCAAGCTAATCCGGGGCAACGCCTCGTTTAAACTCCACCGATACCAAATGAACAAAATCCTTCTTGCTCTCGCCCTTACGGCCCTCTCGGCCGCATCCACCACAACTCGCGCGGAGGAAGTGGCCGAAATCACCCTCACCGCTGATAAAATTCAATTCATCTTTGACATCAAGGAGTTCTCCGTGAAGCCCGGTCAGAAGGTGAAACTCACCCTTATCAATCCCGCCGACAGCGTCACCCGCCAACCTCACAACGTCCTCATCGTGAAACCCGGCAAAAAAGACGTCGTGGGAATGGCCGCCAATAACGCGATGGCCGATCCGACTTTCCTCACGACCAAGCAGGCAGTTCCTGACTCAGAGGAGATCCTTCACCATTCCAAGCTCGTCCAGGCCGGTGAACAGGATACCATCGAGTTTACAGCTCCGACCGAACCGGGTGACTACCCCTATATCTGCACCTACCCCGGCCACTGGGCGATCATGAACGGTGTCATGAAGGTGGTCGAGTAAGCCGCCGTCCTCCCCCACCACCCCTTGGAACCTTTTCCGGAGCGGCTCAGCAAAGCCGCCTCCGGTTTTTTTTTACCGTGATCGGCCCCGGTCAGAGGGGAGGATCGCGAAGCGGTTCCGGGGAACTCTTCAGGCGAGCCCCCAACGGCGAAATTCTCCGAGGCACCAGTCATATTCGGCCACGAGCTGATCAACCACGTCGCCACTGCGCATCGCCGCAGGCATGACCTCCCATGTGTAGGTCTCCATTTCGAAGTGCCGGCACCAGCCGGGAGATTGGCCCATCAGGGAAAGGAGACCGCTGATATGCTCCCGGGTATCGGCGAAAAGGGCCTCGGGATGCGAGTGAATCGGGACGTGGAAATGGACCCGCCACTCTTTCCCCGGATCCAGCGTCGTCTCATGCCAGGCAAAAGCCTCGGGCAGATCTTTGAAGCGACGAATGACCCGCTCCCCGTCCGAAACGACGACCTGATGCAGATAGACCCCGTCTTCAAACGCGGCTAGTCTTCCCACGGCCTCTTTCGTGGGCTGAAGCCGCAGAGCCGAGCTGAGGTGGATCTTGCTGATACGGATACCGGCCGAGAGCAAAGCGCCGATGGCTGCGGACGGCTCCTCGAACTCCACCGCGAGGTGGCAAGTGTCATAGTTCACCCCGACGTTTTGAAGAAGTCGCCCCCTCGCCTCTGCCCCGAGGCCATCGACCAGTTCCTCGAAAAAGGCGACCGTTTCACCGCTCGTTTCAAAGAGGCCCAGCGGTTCGGGCTCAAGCCCGAGGTGAAGGTCACGGCCGGTCCGGTCGCGAAGCCGCTCGAGGTGGTCGCTGCATAAACGCAGATGACGGCAGATTGCCCCGCGCTGCGCGGTGGCGGTCCCGGGCCGGATAAATTCCTTGAACGATCCCGGCAGGGTGCTGACACTGACACTCTCCCCCTCGGGAGCGAACTGGTCGACCAGGTCAAAGAGGCGATTGGTGTAGGCAAGTCTTTCCGGAGTAGTCCAGTCCGGGGCATAGACCTGCTCCTTGACCCGGCTACCGTGAAACGTGCCGTAAGGAAAACCATTGATCGTGAAGACATAGGAATTCGTTTCCTCCAACCAGCGGCGGAACGCATCGCGCAACGACGCATCGGCGGACAGCTCTTCGGCAGCGACCGCGCTGAGCCGCAGGCCGATCCCGTATCGCTCATCAGATGCAACTCGTCGGCGCACCGCGTCCGTGTAGGTCCGGAGGCCGGCAAAAGTCTCCGACCAGGTCTCGCCCCGATGGATGTTAGTGCAATAGCCGAGATCGATTCCGTGTTTTAATCGCATCGCGGAAGGGAATCCATACCGGCCGCCATTGCAAGAGGCGAGGTGCGATTCGGGAAACTTCCGAATCAGTCATTCAACGCTGGACATCAGTCCTCTTGTATCAAAGATGACAGAGAGTATAATCCGTCGCTCTTCCCATGACTTTAAACCTCCCCAACGACGAAAGCCCTCTCGAGGCCCCGCCCTTCACCAGCCATTCCGCTATTCTGATCGTTGATGAAGATCCTGCCTTCCAGCTTGGACTAAAAACGTTCCTTCGTGAATACGTTGGTTTTGAGAAAATCTTTCTCGCCCGCAACGGACAGGAAGCGATCAATTTAATCCGCAGGGAACCCTCTATCGACCTGGTCAGCGTCGACTACCGCATGCCGGGGATGAGCGGGATCGAGTTGCTCAGAGCCCTGCGGGGCTTCCTGGATCGGCCGCTCGCCGCACTCATGATCACCGGCTATCCTTCCGACGAACTTGAGGCCGAGTTCCGCTCCCTCGGAACGGAACACCTCCTCACTTCCCAATTCATCGCCAAGCCGGTGCAGTTCGAAAAACTGGAACACCTTATCCTGACCGCGCATGATGAAGTCGTCGCGGCACAACAACGGGCTCTGGAGACCGGCGAAGAAGAAAACGGCGAAGCCGGAAGGGAAAGCGGCGCAAACGATTTCGGACTCATTCTTACAAGGCTTGATCTGCAGTCGGCCCGCCTCGATAAACTGGAGATCGAACTGAAAAAGCAACGTGGAAAATGGCGCTCGGATTTCCGGAAAGTGACGCTCCTTCTCCTCGTCCTCTGGGTCGGAGTGAAGCTCGGGCTACTTCAAAAACTCGAGCCCCACTGGTCTCGAATGAAAGAGGCGATCAGCACCTCGTTTTCTTTCGAAGCACCCCCAGCCCGCTCTCGGTTGTCTGCACCGGCGACGGACGAGCCGAAGACACCGGTAGCAAGCGACTAGTTCCCCGCCACTTCCGCTTCGCTCGCGGCGGCACGGTCGGCCGGAAGTGCCTCGGGACTAACCCCCGGAAAAGTCACTTCGCCCGTCGCCGCCCACTCCGTGCCGCGCTTGAGCGTTTCCCGAAATCCCACTCCGGACATGGAGACGACACTGTGGCCGAGAGTCGTGTGAAACACGCGCCCCTTACCGTAGGTGATCGTCATCAGAATAGGCTCCCACTCTCCGGAGCCACCGGTCTCCTCGCTGGCAAAGGCAGCCGCGAGCACCGTGAGATCACGGGCCGGGCCGCGAAGGCGATCGTAAAGTTCATCCTGGGCATGCATCCACTTCCCCGGGAGTCCTCTCGTAACCGGATGATCCTCCACCTGTGTCTCAACGATAAACTCGTGCTGCCGACCGTGCGCCCCTCCCCGCCCGGCGGTGGGATCGTTTGTCCACTTACCCCCGCGAATCCGGAGATACGGCCCCGAGAGTTCACTGCGGCCGCCCCATCCGCCCACTCCGATCATCTCATTGTAGGCTGGCCATTCCGGAAACGCATTGTTCGCCGCGTGAACGGGAACGAACCCGCCCCCGCCTTTGACATAGGCTTCAAAGGCCTCGCGCACCGGCTCGGGCCAAAGCTCTCCATTGTAGTTCGAGACAACTACATCATAGGCCGCAAAATCGGGACGCCACTGTTCCCAGGCCTCTGAGGACCCCTCCTTGTGTTTCGCCAGGTCCGCTTCCCAGGCTTTCATCGCGGCGGCAAAAGTGGCTTTCGCTTCGTCGCTCTGATCCTGCGGTGCCCTGGGACCTCGCGGAGCCGAAGCCGGACTGGTCGAGACACTCACGGCAAAACGTCCTGATGCTTCGAGGATGGAAACCATAACCGGTGTGGTCTCGTTCCACGCGTGGTTGTTCTGTCCATCGATGATGAGGACCTTCAACTTTTCCTCACACGTTACTGCAGGGGTAGTAGCGATGATGAGGGCTGCGGTAAGAAAGGCAAAGGCCGGCTTCCTGAGCGGAAAAGTTTTCATGGTGAAAGATTACCCACCTCCACAGATTTTTAAAACAGCGAAATCGCGTTTTTTAAGACCTCAGGAAAAAGATCCTAGGGAAGCCTCAGAAGCCGAATAATCTCCGCAATCCCACCGTCGGAGCGATGCACCCCGTGATCCGATCTCGGGATGACCACCTCGGAGGCGACTCCCTCCAGATGGGCGCTCGTATAAGCGACGATGCCGTCGCTCGACTTCTCAAGAGCGACACGGGGGCCACTGTTGTTCCCGATGATTGAGTGATAAGTCACCGCCGGGTTAAGGGGCTTGTTAAGAACTTCCGATGTGGCCCTCGCTTTCGAACCGAGCTGCTCGATCGACGTCATGCGGTCCCTCGCGAATTCCATTCCCAGCGGAGTCAGCGCGTAAGCGCTTTGACTGATGATCTCGCTTGAGAGCCTGAGGAGATGCGAGGGGACCTCGATGAGATCCCCGACCATTCTCGCCGCAGGGTTTTCAGCAATCTTGCTGCCGCGATGCGGCGTGGCGCAGAAAACGACCCGATTCACCTGACTGACAGGCTCAAAGTAGATCATCTTGCGAAGAACCTCCCGATCCTCCTCCGAGACCTGAAGCTGGCTGATCGGCACTTTAAAAAACTGATTCCACTCGGCGTCCCCGCTTGAGACAGTGATCGCTTTCGCGAGCAGGCCGCCCATGCTGTGCCCTACGATCGTGATCGGGGCGTCCGGCGCTCCCCGCGAGCGGCGGAACTCAATCATCTGCAGAATGGAGTCACGAAGATGCGACGCCAGGTAAGGAATGGGAGCGCCTGTCGGGTAGCCGAAGTTCCAGAATTCATAGCTCTCACGAATCGCCTCGTCACCGTAAAGCCGGTTGATGGTTTCATTCCATGTTGCGGGGCTAGAGTTGATGCCGTGAACAAACAGGCAGGGCTGCTTCGCCGGGTCAAAGGAGGAGACCCGGTAAAGCCCGATCCTGTCCGCATACTTGTCAAAACTGAGGAGCGCCCCGAGCCTCTCGAAATCGAACTGACGGTCACGGAAATCCCGCGCCAGCGCCGCCGTGTAGTTGGCCGAAAGCGGGAAGACCTGCCCGCGGAAGGAAAGAGCACCCTGTTTCGTGGGGTCAATAAGCTCCAGCACCGGTGCCGCAGGCTGATCCAGATTCAACACTGCCGTGACAGGATACCAAAGACCTGAGGGCCGAATCATCGGATCTGATTCGTCGCGCCGGTGCTTCACCAGGAGCGAGGCCCCCACCCCTTTCACGACCGATTCCGAGCGAAGACCGCGACTCACCCTGACAATATCCGCAGGCACGATTTCTTCAATGAGGTGCACATCCTGCACATTGAGCGAATTAACACGGAGACTCACCTCCCCCGAGCTGGTGCTCACCGCCGAGGGACGGACCTTGTTTGAAGCCCAGTTGTCGCCGATCTGCACGACAGACCGCCTCACCGCTTCGTTATAAGCGTCCAGCCCCTGTGCCCCGGGCGATCCCCCGTTCCGAATGGCATCCCAGGTCAGCGATGCCTCGCCCAACTCAATGGGTTGCCGTGAAACCTTGTTCCACTCTTCGCGCACCTTCACCCGAACGGCACAGGACGGCAGCAACACAAACGCCGCCACCGCCGCGATCAAAGCCCCCATCTTTCGCTGTCTGGAAATCATCTACACCAGCTATAATCGAAACCGTTGCAAAAGCGAACGCCCCTCTTCAACGATTTTCGCCATTTTTTCCTCGAAATTTCCCCGACCACGCGCCATCGTTTCCCTCCCGCACTGCGGTGGGGGGTAAAAACCGACCTCTCTTTAGTTTCGATACATCACCGACTTCATGAATTTTGCTTGTCCCACTTGTCACATTACGCTCCAGGCTGAGGCCGATCTTGCAGGAAAAACGGTTAAATGTCCCGGATGTTCCACCCGAATTCAGATCCCCGATAACTTCGCCCCACCGCCACCGGATGCCGCCCACGACGGCAGCGCCGGCGAGGAGATGGCAGATGAGTACTATGACCAGCTGCCCGAACTGACGGTGCACTCGGGCCACGCCGGAGCGCACCCCTCAAACGTCAATGTCTGGATCGCCGGGGGGATCGGGCTCGGCCTGACTTTCGTCTGGTATGTCATCATGTTCCTCTTCCCGAAAACCGAGGCCGGTGTCGACCCAAGCCTTCCCGGTTACTTGAGACAGCTCTTCTGCGAGCGGGGTGTCACCCAGTATTTCACGACTCTTCTGACCTTCTGGTGCAGCGGTCTTCTCGTCCTGAAGTGGCTCAACCTGCGCCAGCAGAGGCGTGCCATGCTGATTCAGGCGCTTCCCACCGACATTTCCAGCGAGATCAATACCTCAAATCTCAAGACGTTCCATGACCACGTCATCAATTTCCCCAAACCCCTTCGCAACACCTACATCGTCAACCGCATCCGCAAAGCCCTGGAGTTCTTTTACGTCCGTCAGAACAACCCGGAAGTGGCGCAAATGATCACTTCACTCTCCGAAGTGGATGCGGCCAAGGCGAACGGCAGCTACGGCATGGTAAAAGTCTTCCTCTGGGCCATCCCCATTATGGGCTTCATCGGAACCGTTGTCGGAATCGGAGCTGCCATCGGCGGCTTCGGGGCCGTCTTCGGAGCAGGCGAGGGCGGCGATATGAGCCAGATCAAAGAGCCCCTTCTGACCGTTCTCGGGAGCATGGGGGTGGCCTTCGACACCACTCTCCTCGCACTCGTTTTCAGCATCATGCTCAGCTTCCCCGCGAGTTCGCTGCAGGGACAGGAGGACGACCTCGTCTCCGATGTCGACGAGTATTGCGTCGATCACTTTCTCAAGCGCCTCAATGACGGCGGTGGTGCCTCCAATGCCGGGTCCGACCCCGGCCTTCTCAAGGCCATCGGCGATGCCATGGCAGCCAATCAGAAAGACATCATGAGCCGATTCGAGACCGTGCAGAAAGGCATGTCAGAGAGCCTCGGCAACCAGACCCGGCAATACGAGAAAGTCGCCGCCGCGATCGAAAAGCAGATGCAGGGAATCGACGATCGCACTGAAAAGTACGAGAAAAAGCTTGAGAAGTCCCTCGATTCGCAGGTCTCATCTCTTGCCGAAGGCATTCGCAATCTCAATGCCGTTCTCGGTGAATTAAACGGCAAACAAATTGTGATCCAGAAGAAAAGCTGGTTCAGCCGCGGCTGATTCTGTCCCCATTTTCTTTCATTCATGGCTAAACGAGCAAGAGATTCAGGGGGAAGCGTCAATCTGTTCCCTTTCCTGAGTATCCTCATCTGCATCATCGGGTGCCTCACCCTCATCATCGTGGTGATTAACCTCATCGCGATGAGCAAGGGCGAAGGCCGCACCAGTGAGGAAGTGGAGCGTGCCCGCGAGTATGTCCTGCTGGAGAAAGAGAAAGAAGAAAAGCAGAAAGAGCAGGATAAGCTCCGTCAGCTCATCGAGAACCTCATCCAACAGAACAAAGATATCATTACGGCGCGCGACAAGCTCGTAATGCTCAAGAAGATGCTCGAAAATCAGGAGGAGATCGATAAAAGCCGCGAGGAACTGATTGCCAAGTTTAACCTGCTCCAGACCACCAACAAAAAGCTCGTCGCCGACGAGAAGTTTTTGCAGGAGGAGATCAAGAAAAAGGAAGAAGAAATTGCCAAGCGCGGCACCCCTCCCGAGCCCGCCGCCCTGCGCGTCCGGCCAAGCGGCAGCAGCGCTTCGACCCGCCCCTTCTTTGCCGAGATCTCCGACCGCGGCGTCTACCTCCACCGGAGCCTGACACAGGAGCCAACCTCCATTCCCATCGCCTCGCTCAGCCAGAGCGAGGATTTTATCAACTTCCTCAAGCTCATCGCCTCGCAACCCTACAATCGCCTCATCTTCCTCGTCAGGGGCTCGCCGGGGGCGGTCAAGACGCTCAACGAAGCCTCCGCTCTCGTCTCGGGCTACAACCGTGCGAACGGCACTGAATTGATTCCCGGGCGCCTCCCCCTCCCCGGCGAAGGCAAAGTCGACCTGCAAATGTTCGCCCAGTTTCTTGAGCCCTGACAAAGCTCCCCTAATTTCATCCTTTCCCCCCTCGACCAACCATGGCCCGCCGACCCAGAGCCGATGAAGAGCGCAGCATGGACTCGCTCATGGATGCCTTGACGAACGTCGTCGGCATCCTTTTGCTCATCCTCATCATCAGCAGCCTGGGCATCAGCGCGGCGGTGAAAAAAGTGGTGGAAAATCTACCCGAAGTCTCGAAAGAGGAACTGGAAGCGATGCGGGTGAGTCGTGACCGGACGTTGAAGAACCTTCAGGAGCTCGAACAGACTCACACCAACACCTTGAAAAACCTCCCCACCGAAGAGCAGGCCACCCAACTGGTCGCCGAACTGGAGGATTTCGAAAAGAACAACGAAGAACTTGCCGACAAGACTTCCGACATCGCAGAATGGCAGGCCAAAGTCGATCAGGAACTCGCCGCCAAAACCGAAAACGACACCAAAGTCCAGACCGCCGACGCCCGCAACCGCGAGCTCGCCGCAATGCTTGCCACCATCCCCGAAGTCGAAGTAGCGCAGGCCAAGGAGGTGCTCATGCCCAACCCGCGTGTCGCCGACAAGGAATCCCGCGCGCTCTATCTTGTGTGCAAATTCGGGCGGCTTTATTTCGTCGGTGACCCCTACGAACACGCCTTCAAGATCCGCGATGTCATCGAACAGAATTTCACCGACCTCGCCTACACCGGGAAGGCGATCGGCTCCTACACCTACGAAGTCAAAGGCACCCGCAAGAATGATGCCGGGGCCTTTCTGCCCAAAACCGAAAAATATCGTCTCACCCGACGCGATCGCGACGATCTCTCCGCGTGGGACAGCCTCAAACCCGTCTGGACCAATCGCGAAGGGGTCGCCGCGAACGAAGCCTCCGTGCTGCAGCGCCTCTTCGGGGCGCAGGAGGAAGCTGAGCTCGCCGTTTCCAAATTCCGCTACGACTTCAAAAAAATCGCCGCCTTCTTTGGAGAGGGCAAAATGGGACCGAAAGATTTCAAATACCACATCGCGCCATCGGGAACCGAACGGATCAAGATGGGGCTCGAAATGAAGGCCGATGGCGGCTGGACCGCCGAACAGTTCCTCGCCGCCAATTCCGAGTTCGAGCAGCACTGCAAGCAGGCCGCAACGAATCGGCGGACCCTCTTTTACTTTCATGTGGCACCCGACAGCTTCGAGACCTACCTCCAGGCCCGCGCCAAGTCCGAGCAGTTCCGTGTTCCCGCAGGCTGGTCGGTCTGGGAAGGGGATAAACTCGAACCGAGGGCTTCGCCGGCAATCGAGACGGTGCGCTACAATCTCGATCGCATCCCGGACGCGGAATACATGAAAATCGCGAACCTCGTGGGTCCGGCCATGGTTGAGGAACGCAATAAGGAGCACGCGGAACTGGCGGCTCGCGTTACCGCCGCCGTGCCTGCCACCCTTACCGAAGCTCCCGCCCGTACTGAATTTGTCACGAAGCTCACCGCCGAGCGCCAAGACTGGGGAGCGACCCGCTTCCAGCCCTATACCCTCGCGATCTTTCAAGCGGCCCTCGCCGCGCAGAAAGCCTCGGGGGAGACTGAAATTATTATTGAGGAGCATCCCCCCGAGATTCCTCACATCCGCACCTTCGTCGCGGCCGGGCCTCCGAGCGCCCCGGCACCGCCGCCTAATCCCAACGCCCCGCCCCCGCGGCCGGCGGCCCCTCCCGGAGCCGGCACCCTCATTCTTGACTGAATTCCTGCGGCGCGGTCGCGATAACTCTATCCTCACTCATGCACCCCGGCCTTGCCACCCTTGCCCGGACCGCTCTTTTTGCGGTCTTCCTCCCGCCTCTTTCCTCAGGGATCAGTCAGACGACGCCGCCGAAGTTCGAATCCCGCGTCATCGACGATGCGGTCGAGATCGGCTACGGCGTTGCCATCGGGGACGTCGATGGCGACGGCGCGGCCGACATCCTCCTCGCCGACAAACGCCAGATCTCGTGGTATCGCAGCCCGAACTGGGAAAAAGGTGTCATCGCCCGAAACCTTACCCTGCGGGACAACGTCTGCCTCACCGCTGCAGATCTCGATGGCGATGGCAAGGTCGAACTCGTCGTCGGGGCGCAGTGGAATCCCGGCGAAACGACAGACAGAACCCAGTCGGGAGCCGTCCTCTACCTGCATCGTCCGGACGGCCCGGAAGGCTCGTGGATTCCCGTCCCTCTCTATCACGACCCCACGACGCACCGGATGCGCTGGGTCCCGACCGGCGAAGGCGGCCACGAGCTCCTCGTTCTCCCTCTCCACGGAATCGGCAACCAAAACGGTGCCGGGGAAAATTATGTCAATGTCAGGTCCTACCGCGTTGATCCGGCTGCAGCCGGTGACGCAACCGCGTGGACCCACGAAATCCTCGGGGCGAAGCTCCACGTCACCCACAATCTTGACCATCGCGACGGCTACCTCTACATCGGCGGAGCCGAAGGGATCGTCCGTGAAAAAATCGGGGAACGCGAGTCGATACGGCTCATCTCGCCCGATAATTCCAACCCGCCGACGAGGGGCGTGGGCGAGATCGCGAAAGGCGACGGTTTCCTCGCGACGATCGAACCCTTTCACGGAAATGACCTCGCCGTCTACCGGGAGGACGGAGAAGGCGGGTGGACCCGCACCCTCCTCACCGATACGCTGAACCAGGGGCACGCCCTCGGGGTCGGTGACTTCAACGGCGACGGACGCGAGGACATCGTCGCGGGCTGGCGCGAACCCGACGCCGGGGGGCATGTCGGGATCCAACTCTTCCTGCAGAAAGAAGATGGCTCCTGGGAGAAGGGTGCCCCGGTCGCGAATGACCTCGTCGCCACCGAGGACCTTAAGGTCGTCGACATCGACGGCGACGGACGGCCCGACATCGTCGCCGCCGGGCGCAGCACGAAGAATCTCGTGATCCTCCGCAACCTCGGTGAGTGAGTTCGCCGTCTCACTCCCCACGGCTGTCCGTCATCTCAAGCCCTGCGATAGCCGACATGATACGGGCCGCGATCGCCTGGTAGCGCTCTTTCGTGCCAAGGTCGGACGTCTCAAGCAAATCGCTTAGATCGATGGGCTCGCCCACGACGAGCGTCACCGGATGCCGCTTCAGTTTCCCGCTGCCGCGCGGAAGCGCTTTCTCAGGCCCGAAAAGCCTGACAGGGAGGACGGGAACGTTCGCCTTACTGACGATCATGCCGATACCGGGTTCCCCTTCCGTCTTCATCTTTCCGTCAAGGGTACGTTCCCCTTCCGGAAAAATGAGGACTTTCTCCCCCGACCTGAGAAGATTGATGACAAGCTTGAGAGAAGAAATTTCAGGCTTATCCTGATTCACCGGAATCGCATTGACCCGGGTAAAGAGAAAGTTCGCGACCGGATGATCGAAGAGCGTCTTTCGCGCAAAGTAATGCAATGGCTCGCGGAAAGCCGCCCCGATGAAAGGGGGATCGAGAAAACTCACGTGATTCGACGCAATGAGGAGCCCTCCCGGCAGGTTCCGGAGCCCTTCGCGGTTCTGGACGCGATAAGAACAGACGAGTTTCGCAAACCCCTTCGAGAGCGTATGTCCCAACCAGTACCAAATAGTCATTCCGATCTTTTATTTTGTTTCTGCGACCGCATCACGGCGGGATTTCAAGGTTCTTTCGCGGCACTTGCCATGCTTGTCAACGTTTTCGAAGGAGACCGCTAATCGCAAGATAAGTCTCAACAATACCATGGCGTTTCGGGTCCCCGCCATGAGCGGCGACGAATTTTTCAATCTGCCGAATCGTGTCCGGTGGAGGCTCCGTGATGAGCGATTCCTTCCAGACCTTAACACATTGAAGCATTAGCATCGAGGGCGGCACACTGCGCCGCAAGAGACGGATAAACCCCGCAGCGGTCTCCTCGGCCGCGACCTGGCCACCCGCAGAGCCGGGGCCCGTTTCGCTACCGGCATAACCCGGCACCAGCGTCGATGCGCTGCGCCAGGCCCAGAGGATAAAGCAGACGAACAGACCAAAAAAGACCCCGTGAGCGCGATAGCGTCTTATCAGCTTCATCGCCCCGCCGCTCTCCACCGAGCCGTGAATCGTCTCGTCAAATACCACTTTTCGCTTGTCCCCCAGGAGCCAAAGCAGAAATTCCGCCCCGGCCTCAAAGTGGAGACTCTCATTGCTCACAAAATAGCTGTCCGTCGTCACCACGATACGGCCCAGGCCCCAGGGCCGCTCGATCACGACCGGCTTCTTCCCGACGAGGGCGGCAGCCTTCCAGGCCGGGTCACGGATCTCGGCCCTGTATTGCGAGCGCCAGAAGGGAAGCTCAAGGGGAACGCCACCCGGCGAGAGTGACGCCCCCGCCGTCAGTTTCCATCCTTCCGCAGGACGCTCGAAACCTTCCGGGATCGAAAAATCGAATCCCGTTCGTGTGGTGAACAACGGCCCGACCTGCTCCGGCATCTCCTCCTCGAGACGCTCCAACTCCTCTTCCGCCACCTCCAAAGCTTCTTTCCCGGCTCCGCCATCCGGCGATCCCTTTTCCTTTTCCTCACCGGAGGTTCGCCGAAGTTGCTCCTCACGGATACGTCGACGTTCCTCGAGCCACTCTTCCGCCGGTTCCGGGACCGATGGTTTGAACATCTCGGGAACCAGTTCGGGGTTCAGGGTGATGACGAGACGAGCCCCGGCTTCGACCGCCCTGAGTAGCTCCGAATCACCAGGAGCGCGCAGAAGCTCAAGCTCCCCCCTCGGATAACCCAAAAGCAGGATGACGGATTCGCCGTCAAGCCCTTTGAGGCGGTGAAGCGGCTTGAGATTCCGGGTGACGGAGTAATCGCCCAGACGATCCAGCGTTTCGTAAAAGACGCTTGTTCCCATCGGATCGGTCCGGAAACTGGCATAGTGAGGGTAGAGCCCACCCTCAATGAAACGGCGCTCAAGGATGGTGAAAAAACCCGCCGTCAGGACCAACCCGAGCACGACCAATCCCAGCCGGATCCTGTAACGCCCCGTCACCATGTCCCCTTTTCCCGACCCGCAGTCGATAGTGCCACCCCGGCCGCCTTGAGCGACTCGCGGGAGATCATTTCGTGGTTTTTCAAATAATAATCGACGGATCCCGCACCAGGTTGATGCATCCCGTACCAGACCCGTTCAAAAAGAGTCGTGTTCTGATCAAAAGCTTCCCGCAGTTCGCGCAGATTCCGTGCCCGCATCGCCAGTTCGGAGCGGTAATCGCGATTGGATTTAAATCGGGCGATCTTAAGCAGACCGCGGTCTCCGAGATGGGCCAGGGTCGCGAGAAATAGTGCCCTCACCGCGAGACGCTCGTCACCCTTACCGATCTGCTCCCGGGCGAGCCTCATCCATTCCTCCTCGTGCAATTGCGTTGCAACGATGTCCTCACTCTCCAGGTCGATGACACCGTTCCGCCCGCCCTCACTAACGGACTCCGCCTTTCCCCGGCCGGCGTGCTTGCGGTAGAGGATCAGGCCGAGCCAGCCCGATAGCCCGAGGATCAGGGCAACAAAGACAAGGGACATACCGGAACTAAGACCTTTGAAAAACCGGAAATCAGCATTTCTTTCGCTCCCGCCTTTGGGGCGGTTCCGCTCCGTCAAACGGCGTATCATTTCGTCGAGCTGCTTCCCCGCTGCACGGACGAGCTTTTTCGCCGAGGCGGCCACCTCTTCGAGGCGCTGACTGATCCAGGAGCGATCCTCTTCCGCAGCGCCCGCGAAAGCGCGACGCGAGAGCTGCCACTGGTATTTTTTCTGCGCCAGGGTCCCGGAGATCCCGTTGCGTAGCTGCTCTGCCATCTCCCTCGCAAAAGGCTCCGGCCCGATAGGATCGTCTTCGAAAACGACTCCGGCGGACGAAGTCACTTCCTCCCCGAAAGCATGCCGCTCCGCCAATCCGAGAGTCGCAAGCGAGAGCACGGCGAGAACCATGAGCGGGCTTCGTGCGGGCACGATGGGCCTATCCCCTCCCGGAAAATGCTCTTGCCCCTCCCCTCTTTTCCGTCTCTCTCGACAGGAGGCGAGCCTGCTCATGAGATCTGAACCCGAGCTGCGGGAGTCCGCGTAGAAACATCGCAGAGTGTAGGCCGCCAGCATCAACGGAGTCATCACGAGCTGCATCAGAAGGAAAGACCCGAAGATAAAAGTCGTATTCGTCACCGCCGCGACAGGACTGAGGGTAAATATGTTCTCAATTCCGAAAAATGACTTCCCGAAACCGGGCACGAGAACGCACGTAGCAACGATATTTATCCACGTGAAGAGCGAGATAAAAAAGAAAATGAGGAGAATGCCGTGATTCTGCGCCCATTCATAATGCGAAAAACGAACGCTCTTCAGGAGCAGATCGCGCAGAGGCCGGCCTCTATGCTCGTTTGTCAGGGCTAGCACGCTGAAATTCTGCTGCATCGCGATGACCCACCCTAGGGGAATCGCAAAAAAAGCTCCCGCTGTCAGGATTGGCAAGTGAAGCGCCTGCAGAAAGAACAGAGCCGCAAGGGCGGAAAAACGGCCGCGGCGACCCTGAAACGATTTTCCTTCGGGGCTCAGCGTTCCCCGGAGAGAGGCACAAAATTCAGCCTGACAATAGCGCATCCAGAAATAAATCACCGTCATTACGAGCGCCACGAACGCTGCATCGCTCCGTGCGAGACTGCTCCGGCTCATGTCCGCAACGAAATAAAGGCTGCCGAGCGCGAAAGGGACCGCTCCGCGATAGTAGACCCAGAATGAGGCGGGGCCGGCGGAACGCAGCAGATGAAAAGCCTCTTCAAGGATCTGCAGGGAACCGCTTTCGCGGCGGCGGCGGGTTGTTCTGCGAATCACCTTGCTCATGACGTCATCCTATTCCCAGATCGTTCCGTCGTGGAACTCATCGGGGATCTCGCTGAGAAACCGTCCGGCGGAATAATAAAGCCCCCAGCAGAGCGCGAGCGCAAGGAGCAACTGGATCACGGCAGCGACGCCGGCAAGACTCGCCTTCTTTTTCACTGACCGATGCCCGGCTGATCCCTTGACGAGACACGCCGCGCAGATGAACTTTCCGGAATGCTCCGTGACGCACTCGCCGCAGAAGAACTCGCGGCATGAGGGGCAGCGCGCCACCGCCGGCCTGTCCGAATGAATCAGACAGATTGCTTTAGCAACAGGGCTACTCATTCCGCCTCCCCGCTCCCGGAGCTCGATCGCCCGCCGGTTTAAGAAGCCGACGCCATTTTTCCGCCTCGGTGAGCCCCCAGAGACCGGCGACAAAAAACCCGAGAAAAAGGACTGCAAAAATAGTGTAAAAAACCGCACCGCCATTCGTCGCAATCCCGGTGAAAGCCTCGAGCGGGCCAACCAGTCCGATTGTGTAGGCAGGCTCACTGATCGCCGTCATCAGAAAATAGACCCCTCCCGCCGCGACAACGAGAAAGTGAATTCCCATCGTTATCCATAGAATGATCCGTAGAGAGTCGGGAATCACCCTTCTCACCGCCAGGACTAGCGTCATCGTGAGCAAAAGACTGCCCGACAGGATCATTAGAAGAACACCGGCGGTGAGAGCGACACTCTCAAGATGAAGCCCCGCGAGCCCGGTCAGACCAAGGACGAGAAACAGGCCGAAGGCCGTCGGGACGAGCACCGGAACCTGAAAACGATCGCTCCGGAAAGATCCGTCCTGTCGGACCGGATCGCGCGAGCCCCCCTCGTCCGGCGATAAATGACCGACCGGTTCGGATTGCGCTTCACGCACCAGGGGCTCGATCGCGGCTATCGTCCGGAGCGTGCGATGGTAGCGGGTCAGAGGGCGGAGACGCTCCCGCGTCAAGCCCGTCTGCAACTCGCAGACACAGGTGGGTCCAAGGATGAGGTGCCGCAGCAACATCGCGAGAGCAGCCAGACCGATAAGAATAAAAAAGGCCGCAACCGCAATCGTCACGGGGCGAATCGTCGTAGCTAAAGAAAAAATCAAGGCAACCGAGGCGGAACTGACCGCTACGAAAAAAAGATAAAAGAACCCTTTCCCGAAACGCGACGTCCTCACAACAGTGATTGCCTCAATGTCGGCATACCGGAACCGCCTGTATTCCTCAAGAAAGGGCATCAGGAAGCCCCATCCTTTGACGTAAACAAGATGATCTTCCGCCAGCCACAGACTGGACATTCTGAAAAGATCGCGCCCGATGCGCCGGTAGGTTTCAGCAAACAATTTCAAATCCGGAATAGTGAACACCCCCGGGAGGGCCCCGGTCAAGTCCTTCCCTTGGGAAGCGCGATCAAAGGTCTGCGGCCGCCGGATAGGTGTCCATCATGGCCCGCATTTCTCGAATAGCATGAGCCAGGCCCACGAAGAGAGCCCGCGCGACGAGATGGTGCCCGACATTCAGTTCGGCAAGATGAGGCACCCGCATCAGTGCCGGCAAATTGGCGAGCGTAATCCCGTGGCCCGCATTAACCTGCAGTCCGAAACCCCTGGCGAGGATAGCGGCCTCGCGGAGCAGAAGGAGTTCCGCCGTCCCTCCCCCCGGTGCCGCATTGGCAAAGGAACCGGTATGAAGCTCGATCATGTCCGCCCCCAGCCCCGCCGAAGCCTCGATCTGCCGTATCTCCGGATCGACAAAGAGACTCACCCCAATCCCGGCATCCTGGAGACGGCGGATGGTGCGCTCAAGCGAGGTATCGGCATTGGCGACATTCAGCCCCCCCTCCGTCGTGATTTCACGGCGATTCTCGGGAACGAGGCAGACAAAATCGGGTTTCACCTGCAAAGCAATCGCGAGGATCTCAGCGGTGTTCCCCATCTCAAGATTCAGTTTCGTATGGATCTTTTCCCTGAGTTCGAAGACATCGGCATCCTGAATGTGGCGTCGGTCCTGACGCAGATGCAGGGTGATCGAGTCAGCACCGGCAGCCTCGACCGCATGAGCTGCCGCGAGAAGCGAGGGCTCGGCATTATGGGCCTCCAGCATCGTCGCGTAGCGAGCCTGACGCAGGGTTGCGACATGGTCGATATTGACGCCCAGCTTGATGATCGGATTCGGCAGTTCAGTCATGAAATGAAATGTATTACGAATTCACCCGGGGGTAAGCCCTAAAGTTGAGGCGTCCGAACAAAAACAAGCTCCCCGCCCCCCCCGCCACGCCGGGGGCCACGTGCCCCCATCGGACCGTTGCCGCTCAGTGGAAAATCGTCACCTGGGTACCGAGACCGACCTTCGAGTAGATGAGGGGCTGAATCGCCTCGGGCACACGAATGCAGCCGTGGCTTGCCGGGTATCCGGGGACGTGGCCGATGTGCATTCCGATGCCGCCGTTGATCCGCATCCAGTAAGGCATCTCGGCACCGACGAACTGCGAAGCCCCCGCCGGCCGCGAACGGCTGTCACTGCTGCTGCCCACGGTCTCTCCGGCCGAATTGACCCACGTGCCGTAAAGGGAAGACTGCTTCGCGACGAGCTTTTCCTTAATCTGGTAGGTGCCTGTCGAGGTGGCGTGACCCGGCTTGCCGGAGGAAATTTGAGTGTCGATAACGAGCCACTTTTCGCCGCCGTCCCGACGGTAGACCCGGGCCCGCTGCTCGCCAAGGCTCACTTCGATCTTTGCGTTGGCGGGATTCAAAGTCGGAAGAAGAAACTCGTTCACATAGATGTCGTGACCTTCGCTCTGATACGGCGAGTGGGCGGACCTGGGCGAAAGAAGTGAGAAAAAGCCCACCGCGCGACGACCGGGGCTGGCGGAGCTGACCACTTCGCGTGAAGACTGACGCATGGCCCGTTCGGCTTCCGCCTTTTTCTTCGCCTCAAGTCTCGCGAGCTTTGACGCTTCGCGCTCCCGAGCCTTCGCGGCGAGCGCCTCCTCCTGCGCCTTCGCTTTTGCCTCAGCCTCTACCCCGGCGAGCTTTGTCTTTCCGGCCGCTTCTTCCTCCCGTTTGGGCTCCCCGCCCTCTTTCATCTTCTCCACTCGCGAAAGGGGAGCCGGAAGAATCCTGAATCCGGCGGCTTTTTCCTTTCGTCCGCCGCCCGAAAGGCTGACCGGGGAGAGTAACGAGGCCTTTTCCTCAACCATGCAGGAACTGAGAACCGAAGCCGTGAGCAAAGCGAGCACCGCCGAAAAGCTCTGACGAAAATATCTACGTATCATTGGAAATTGATGGGGGACACCGGCTTTAGATGGCGTTCAAACACCGTCCCGTCAATTCGATTATTCATCCGCACCCGCGCTTGCGCCGATCGGGTTCGCCCCTCCCTCTTCCGGGAGAATATTGTCGATGAGCCGCCTGATACCCTCTTCGGCAAACTCGCTCTGCGCATATATTTGCCTGGCTGAAAGGAACCACGCGAGACTCGAACCAAACTGCCTGCGGTTCTCCTGATTCTCCGCGTTTTTGAGCGCTCGGACAAACGGTGCCACATCAGTGGCGAGATCCGAGCGCTTGGCACTAAGCGCCACATCGTCGGGGAAACGCTGAAAGGTTTTTTCGACGATTTCCCAGGCGGCGTAATTATTCCCCGCCTTGGCGAGGGTATCGGCCTGCTTCATGACCGTCTCGATCTCCTGAATGTTCCCCACAATCTGCTCAAGCGCCTTGAGCCGTTCGGGATCCTCGGCTGTCGCCGCCATGTAGCGGGCCTTGTCAGTGAAAATCTGGCGATAGCTCTGCGTGCTGAGGAGCCGGTCGAACTCAAGCTTCGCCTGCTGCTGCAAGTCAGCCGAGTCGGCAATGAGGTTAAACTGCTCCTGTAGCATCGGGTTGGTCGGCCAGATCTGGGCCGCGGCGAGGATATTGGTTTCGTAGGCTTCGTTATCTCCCTGGAGGGCGGCATTTTTTGCCGTCCGGATCCGCATATTGCTGCTCAGCTTGGCGGTCTCGATCGCGGCGGTCGGCTTGGAGTAATCGAAGTCTCCCGCCTGGGTCTTCATATCGGTGACAAGTTTCTCAGCAAGAGCGTAATCCTTCACCTCGATCGCATTGACAAGCTGGAAGGAATTCTGCGCGTAGGTCAGGACCATACGCTTGCGCTCGCGCGGAACACTCTGGACGGGCGGGAGGTGCTCCCCCGTGACAAAGGCCTGCTGCAACTGGCGCATCGCCCCGTCGATCTCGCCCTGGTCGAGGAGAAAACCGAAGGACTCGACCGACTGGCCCACGTCCCGGATCGCCTCGTTGGCAAAGGCGTCAAGGGTCGTGATGGTAGGGTTAAATCCTATCGTCTTGCTGAAGGACTGCTCGACCTCGGAACCTTCTTCGAACTCGAGCTTGCCGGCTCCGTCTCTGAAAAATTCCGTGTAAAATCGTGTCGCCATGACGACATGCTCGAAGCGGCGCTGGAGGAAAAACTGCACCACGAGCGCCTGGAACTCGAGCTTGGCCTCGACCTCCGAGAGCTGACCCTTGGCCTTGTTTGCGACCCGCTCCGCCTCGACCTCGGCGATGCGCTGCACGTAGCGCTGGATATGGCCGGCGTTGGCGGGATTCGTCACGGGAGGCTCGGCCGCCTGGGGATCGTCCGAGAGCTTTCGCTCCCTCCGGACGTTGGACTGCTTTGTCCAGGTGTCAAAGCTCCAGTCAAGCTGGCGGCGCTGTTCATCGAGCTGGCTATTCAAAGTCCGTAACTCGGCCTGGGAACGCTGGGCAAGATAGACGCGATAGACCGCGTTCGCGAGGGATTCGCAGAGACGGGCATCCTGGGGAAACTGGGCGGTGTATTGGAGCATCGCGACCGCCTTGGGAAACTTCGCCGCTTCCCGATTGTGAGGCGAGAGAGTGTCGAGAATCTTCCGAATGGAGTCACGGTAGGCGAGATCGGCCTCCGAATCAGCTTCCCCGGCATTGAGATATTTTTCAAAACGCGCGCGGAAAACGCGATTGTCGTTCACGTTGAAGTTTTTCCCGTCAAAAGAAAAAACATCCGTGGTCGGGTCGAAGTAAGGCACGTCGTTGCCCGCGA
>DIVG01000032.1:35975-54943 GCA_002422425.1 Akkermansiaceae bacterium UBA6138
ATCGCCCCGTTTGCGTCAGTGGCCTCGAAACTGATGAGCCGGCCCCGCTCGGCGGTCCAGCGCAGGGTCTCTTCGACCTTGCCCTCAACCCGGTAGACGTTGCCGCGCAGACTGTTGCCATTGCTGCGATAGGTCTCAAGACTGAGGAGGGCGGCTTTGCCGGTCGTTCGCTTGGCCGCGGATTGTCCGCCTCCCCCGAAAATCCCGCCGGCGATCAATTTGAAAAGCAGGGCAGCAATCACGACAAAACCGAGGACGGCGGCGGTGATCCCGGCAATTTGCCCGACATTAACTCCAGAGCTGGCTCTTCTCGGCATGATTCAAATTCAGGCTATTCTACAACAAACCCCGGAGATTAGCACAGTCCGAAATAAGGCGGAAACGAAAATGATCGGCTAGGCGCGCGGCGCGAGGAGACGATCGAGTTCCTCACGGGGCAAAAGGTTCCTCTCCTCGCAGATCCGGCGGACGGTCGTCCCCCCCTCCATCGCCGCTTTCGCGATCTCCGCCGCCAACTCGTAACCGATTCGGGGAGCGAGGATCGTGACCATGGCCGTGGACCACTCGATCAGTTCAAAGCAGCGCGCTTCATTGGCGATGATGCCGTCGAGACAGCGCTCGCGGAAGAGATCGAGGACACGGCTGAGAATCCGGATCGATTTCAGCGTATTCTGCGCCATCATCGGCATCATCACATTGAGCTCAAAATTGCCGTTTGCGCCGCCCCATGTCACGGCCGTGTCGTTTCCGATCACCTGCGCGCAGACCTGCATGACCGCTTCGGCCATGACCGGATTCACCTTGCCGGGCATAATGGATGAGCCCGGCTGCGTGGCAGGCAGCGCGATCTCCCCCAACCCGCATCGCGGCCCCGAGCCGAGCCAGCGAATGTCGTTCGCTATTTTAAACAGGCTCGTCGCGATCGTCTTGAGCTGGCCGCTCACCTCGACGATCGCATCCCTCGCCGACTGGGCTTCAAAGTGGTTTTCCGCTTCAACAAAGGCAAGGCCTGTCTTCTCCGAAAGAAAAGCGATCGCCAGCGCAGGAAATCCGAGCGGACAATTCAAACCTGTCCCGACGGCGGTACCGCCAAGAGGCAGTTCCGAGAGGCTCGCAAGGGCCTTTTTTGCCCTCACCACGGCGAGGTCAAGTTGCCTCGCATACCCGCCGAACTCCTGCCCGAGACGGACCGGGGTCGCGTCCATCAGGTGGGTGCGACCGATTTTAAAGACGTCGTGAAAGGCCTCCGCCTTCGCCATCAGGCTGTCCCGCGTCCGCTCCAGCGAAGGAATGAGATCCGTCTTCAGGCTCATCGCCACCGCGATATGTATCGCCGTCGGAAAGGTGTCGTTCGAGGACTGGCTCTGGTTCACGTGGTCGTTGGGGTGCACCGGTGTTTTGGAGCCCAGCGCCTCCCCGGAAAGCTGCGAACAGCGATTCGCGATGACCTCGTTGACGTTCATGTTTGTGCTCGTGCCCGATCCGGTCTGGAAAACATCCACGACAAAATGGCCGTCGAGCTTTCCCTCGAACACTTCGACCGCTGCCGTTTCGATCAAATCCGCCAGTTCGGGCGGCACCGTAGCGAGTTCCCGGTTCGCCCGGGCCGCCGCCCATTTGATGAGACCGTAGGCATGAATCACTGCCGGATCGAGCAAGTCTCCCGATACCGGAAAATTGAGGACCGCCCGCTGCGTAGTCGCCCCCCAGAGAGCGTCCTGCGGCACCTCCATTTCCCCCATCGTGTCGCGTTCGACTCGTTGTTCGCCCGTGCTCATGCCCCACGATACAAAATCCCCCCTCTCGAAGGAAGTGTTCTTTTCCCTCTTAATCTCAGGCCTCTTGCCCCCCACGATCACGGACTACCCTTGTTCCTCCCACCTCCCGAAGCTTTGTGAGTGTCTGGTGCGAGAAAATGGCCGACTCGCCCATGGCGCAGCTCCGTCAGGCGCACTGGGAAATCAAGGATTAAGAGCGACGAGAGATCGACTGAGAATCGTGAGATTCTCCGCAAAGGTCGCGCTACTGAGATACTCTTCGCCTTCCGCGAATTTCGGCTGACCGACGAGTCGCGTCGAACCGCTATCGTTGACGGTGATCCAGCGTCCCCGGTCGTCGAGAGCGCCGATGATTTTTTCGACAGTCCCTCCCCCGATCGCCGCCGGTCCCGTCACCTCAGCAATCGGTCGCCCCGCCATGAGGGCGCGGTAGGCCTCTTTGAGGTGCGTGAGCGGCGCGGGGTTCTTCCATCCGTAGTGATCGGGCAGCGCCGAGTCATCATGAGTCAGCTCGTAGCCTTTACCGGCCCGCTGCATGTAGAGAGGTTTGTTTGTCCCCAGTTCGTAGTAGCGGGCGAGTTGCCCATCGGGCAGGAGGGAGCGCTCGAGGTACTTCACCCCGGCGATGACCGGAGCAGCGAGAGAATTGTCCCCGCTCGCGGCGGCGATCTTTAACAGCGCCAGCATCGCATCCTCGGACTCGCGTCCGCTCACCGCCGGAGGCTCAAAAGCCCTCGCCCAGATCGGCTGCATCGCCGTGTTGTACTGCTGCGCCCAGCCCGGCTGCGGCTCTGGCAGCTGGGCAAGGACCAGGAAACTCCCGAGCTTTTTGAGAGCTTCAAGATAAACGGGGTCCCGATAAACCTGATGGGCCACCAGGAGCGCGTCAGCTACCGTACCGGCGAGCCCGTCGTTGAGGGTGTATTCATTCCAATACTCCTTGATGCGCCCGTCACTGCGCCAGTCGTAATCGGGAAACGAAGCTTTCACCACCGGGCGTGACCCAACCGGCCCAGTCCAGCCCTGGGGAAAGGCACCGTTCGGATACTGCGCCGCCAGAAGCCGGGGCAGCGCATACTCGACCGCTCCATGGATCTCCACCTCGGCAAAGTCCGTCGCGGCATCTAGCCGCATCAAAAAACGAAGGGCTGCCTGGGAAATGTCGTCGTCGAGAGTGGAGAAGTTTTTTCCCCTTCCCTTCCCGTTCCGATACTCATCGATCCGCGGCCCCGAGGAATCGAAGTCGATTGAGTTGCGCCACCCGCCCGACTTGAGCTGACCGTAGGCGAGGGCCAGACCGGCCTCGAGGGCGGCTTCAAGATAAAACGAATCCTCAGTCGCCTCGTAAGCAACGAGAAACGCTTCGCCCACCGTCGGGGTCCCCGGCGGCTGCACCCAAATCTCCGTCGCCACCGCCGGCCCCTCGCCCAGTCGCTTCGTCAGATCCGTCGAATAATAATAGACGTAGCCGCCCTTCAGCGCGACCTCGCCGGCGTAGTAGGTCGCGGCACGCTTCATCGCCGCTGCGATCTCGTCGGGCGTCGGCGCGGAGAAAGCAGAAAGTGGGAAAAACGCCGCAAGCGCGAGACAGAGAGAGAGGAAACTGGCTTTCACGGAGAGAAATCTAGCGATTTTCCCGGCCCCTGTCACGGAGGAAAACGCCGACCACACCGGTCGATTCGCGCCTCTCAGGGCAGCGGGAAGCCGGCGAGCTTTTCCGCGATCTCGGCGGCACGCTTGCGTCCCTCATCATCAAGATTCGCGAGATCGTAAACAAAACGTTTGCCGCCTTTTTCGAACATGACCTTGTCACCCTTCACCGCAACGAGCTTCGCGTAGATGGACTGGCCTTCGGTATTCTTCCATTCCTGCTCCTGCCCCCAGAGCGGCTTCGCCATCGTCAGCAGCGGGATCTCCTTCGCGGCGATGCCCATGTCATAGGTGTATGTCTGGCGCTTGTGCGCCGTGATCTCGATGGGCGCCCCCTCGCCCTGGGGGATATTCGTGGGGAGATCCTTCACGATGACGAGACCGTTGGTGAGCACCCGCGCCCCGTTTTTAAACTCCGGTCCCGTGTCTCCCTCGTCCAGATCGATCTGGATGACGACCCCGTCAGCGTTGACCTGAAAGACGGAGCCTTTTACGTAATGCGCATCATAGAGGGCATTTTCCATCGCCCCGGGAAACTTCGCTCGCACTGCCGAGAGCTGGGCGGCGGTGGTGTCGGCCCAGGGCAGGGTGACAAAGGTTCCATTCTCCACCTTATAAATGACGCCGTCGCGTGACACATCCGTCACCTCCGCATTCGGGTAGTCGGTGCCCGCCACCGTAATCCTCTCACCGGCACGAACGGGGGTGAGCACGGAGATTACGCAAAAAAAGCCGGGGAGGAGAAGAAGAGGTATTCGCATCGGGGGAAGATTTTTTCGTGGAGATCCTGTGCCGGAGGTGGGCCAGTCGAACCGCCTACCTCACTCCGCCACTCCCGGGGAAGCGAAATCGCCCCCGGATTCCGACGCAGAAGCGGGGCGAAGGTGCTTGTTTTGGACGATTCCCTCAGTGCCGTTAGGCAGCCTCACCGAAGCCCACTGGTCTCCGGGCTTGGTCATCAGAACGACCGAACCAGCCGGCAGCGCCCGGACCTCGGACTGCATCTGATTTTCTCCATAGACCATGAACTGTGCCGTGCTCGCGACCGTGTAGTAGCTGGAGCCGGCACTGTTTACCGTCGTCATGGTCGGTACACTGCCGCCCCCGCCGCCCGATTTGGTGATCGACGGAACCGACAAAGTCGGCTTCGGTATCGTGAAACCCCGCGTTTTCTCCGCCGCCCGCGCCTGGCCGGGCAACTCGACCGATGAAGACGAGGCCACGGGAGCCACCATCCCCGGTGAAGCCGATGCAAAAGAGTCTCCACCGCCCGAAGCGGAGAATTCATTACCCCCTCTTAACCCCGGCCCGACAGACACCGCGCCGGCCGCGCCTGCAGGAAAGAGGCCGGCATCGATCTTCCCGACCTCCTGCACGGGCTTTTTCCTGCCAAATCCGAAAAACCCGCCGCCTCCCCCGCTACTGCCGGAGTTACTCAACGGAACGAGCGAACCATCGTCATCGTCATCCGCAGACGAAGATCGTGAAAACAGAGTCGTTCGCTTTTTTTCCGGCTCGGCAATCTGACTGGAGAACGATACTGTCTGATTTTGAGATGGCGCACGGTCGGCGGAAGCGGGAGTCTCCCGCTGATTCACCGGCGAACGTCCGTCCACCAGAGTCGCTCCCGAGATCATGGGAACTACTCCCGACCGCGGAGAGGCACTCGCCTGCGCCGGGGCCGATGCAGGCGCCGCCCCTCCAACAGAACCGGCCGGACGGGCAAACGACGGCTCAGTCGTGTCACTCGGTGCCGACACGCTCGCACCGGTCACCGGCCCCGAATCACCGCCCCCGCCCATGAAGGGAAGCCGCGGCGGACGGATCGCAGCGAGAAAGCTCCCGCCCGGGTCCGAAACATCACCATCTCTCCTGAAAAGGCCGAACCCTTTCTTCTCACCGCTCGCGGCAGCCCTTGCCGACGCCTGCTCTTCTTCCTCAATCAAGGAGACAAGAAAGGCATCGGGTACATTCCGCTCCACCCTTACCCCGCCGCCCTCGGTCTTCCACGTAGACATGTCATTGGCCGAGATTTTATTGTAGGAAGCGGCGGCACGCTCAAATTTGAGTCGCTCGGTCATGGACTCCTTGATCGACTTTTTTTCCCGGGCGCTCTGCAGGGCGACCTCCTGATTGCGCTGCTCGATCGATTCGTCAGCGGAACGCGCCATGAGTGCCGCCGCCGCCTCCCCCTGGGCACTCTGGGCGGAAGTCCGGACCTGCATCATCTCGGCCTGCTGCCCCGTCACCCCGTTGGGCAAGCCCCGCGTCATCCCCGCCGCCGCCGCCGGATCAACCGGGTAAGTGGACGCAGCCGGTGCCTGCCCGCGAATCTGAAGCGGCACCCACAGTCCGATGCAGCAGAGACCCGCCAGAATGCCCCCCGGAAATACGGTGACAAAAGGGGAAAGCGCTCCGGCGGGAAGGATTTGGGATCTGGCCATAACTTTCGAAAATGAAGATCGAGTAAAACGTATTTTGCTGAGGATCACCGCCGTTGCGCCCGCTATTTTAGCACGGTTCGTCACAGATGAGGAACAGTTTCGAGAATAATTCTCATAAAAGGCGAAAGACTTTTCGGTGATCCCGGTCTCTTTAACGCATTTGCGTTTACACCTCTTAGAGAATTTGATACCCTCGGCCCATGTTGAGATACCCATATGGGCTGACTCCCGCCTTGGAAAGCTTCAGCGCAGGCTCCCGCAGACGAAACGGGAACTCTCCTGTTGGCCCCCGATGTCGGAAAATACAGGCTTCTGAAACGTAAAACCCGCAAGATCAAGTAATCCATGAAACCGCTCCGCGTCTCGTTCCCCGCCCTCGCCCTCCTCCTCCTCTTCGCTGCGGCCCTTCTCTCTCCAGCCGCCTCGGGCCAGGGCTCGCTACAAAGCAGATACAACGAAGGAGTCGTTCTCTATAATGCCGGAAAATACGGCGAAGCGCTCATCGTTTTCGAGGAAGTTCTCGCCCGAAGACCTGACTTCGTCTATGCGCGCAACTACGCAGCGAAAGCAAAGACCCTGCTCGCCAGGGAGGCCGGGCCAAAAAATGACCTCGAAGGCAGACTCGCGCGCCTCATCATACCGGAAATCAATTTTGCCGACGCCCCCCTTGGCGACGTCCTCGACTACTTCGCCGCCCGCGCCACCGAACTCTCGGGAGGTTCCGTCGCAGCCAACTTCATTTACAAGGGAACCCCCGAGCAGCGGCAGAACACCCTCATCACCCTCTCCCTGCGCAGCGTTCCGCTCACCGAGGCGATCAAGTATGTCGCCCAGTTGAGCCGGTCAAAAGTAAAATACGAGGAGCACGCCGTCGTCGTTGAGCCGCATCAGGAAACTCCGGCACAGGCAGCGCCGGCCGCCGGATCCACCTTCGAGTGACGCGCCCGATCACCTCCGCCGAAACGACGCGACTCCTTTATTTTGAGCCTGCCCCTTGTCATCATCACCGGAGGCCGCGGGGACCTCGCCCGCGCCATCGCCGGGCCCTTCGAAGCAACCGGGTATCTCGTCGAATGCCCGGGACGTGACGAACTCGACGTGCGTCGCGCCGATGCCGTCGAGGCATACTTTGAGTCCCGGGAAAAAGTGGCCGTGCTCATCAACAACGCCGGAATCACCGGTGACGCCCTCCTTGCCCGGCAGTCCCCCGGGGACTGGGCCGATGTTATCGAGACGAACCTCAAAGGCACCCATCTCTGCTCACAGGCCGCCGCCCGCCGGATGATGAAGACGCGGGATGGACACATCATCAATATCGGATCCTACTCCGCCCTGCGCCCGCCCGTCGGACAGACCGCCTATGCCGCCGCCAAAGCTGGCCTCATCGGGCTGACGAAAAGCTATGCCAAAGAGTTCGGAGGGCGAAATATTCGCGTTAACTGTGTCCTCCCGGGTTTCCTTGAGACCCGCATGACCGCCGCTCTGAGCAAAGCCGCCCGCGCCGCCGCACTTGAGCGACACGCGCTCAAGCGCTTCAACACCTGCGAGGAAGCCGCCCGCTTTATCCATTTTCTTGCCACTACCGAGAACCTCTCCGGTCAGGTCTTCCAGCTCGATTCCCGTCCATGAAAACCGGCGATTGAAAGCCCTCCAAAAGCGTGTAGTATTTGCGGAACAGCGATTCAATCGCATCCAATCACGGAGGGGTGGCAGAGTGGTCTATCGCGGCAGTCTTGAAAACTGCAGAGCCGCAAGGTTCCGTGGGTTCGAATCCCACCCCCTCCGCTTTCAAAATACCTCAGCCCCAGCGAAGCGGGGCTGAGGTATTTTGATATTGGGAGAAGGGTTCGAACGCCGTTCGACTCGCAGCGAGCCTCAAGCGAGCGAAGAGATCTCGTGAGCGCCAGCGAATGAGATAATCCCACCCCCTAGCAGCCCCCCCGCTCTCACACAAAATCTTTCTTTGCTTGAACGGTAGCGGAATTGGCCACTGTTCCCATTGGGCGTCCATCGCAGGGAACTTTTGCAAGTTCCTCTAGGAGGAAAGGAGAATCGGGAACATGACCCACAAAACCTAAAACCTACTCCCAACGAAAATGGCAGGCATCGCTGCCTGCCATTTCCCGGAAGAAGATACGGAGGACCACTCAGGTCACTTGCTCACCCCGTGCCATCACGACCTTGCCGGTGCGTACGGTCTCGACGATGTCGTAGTTATTCAGCAGACGGATCGAGGCATCAACCTTGTCGCTCGCGCCTTCGATCCGGATAATGATGGACGCCTCGCCGAAATCGACGGTCTTGCCGCCGAAGTGCTCGACGATCTGGAGGATCTCAGTACGACGTTCGGCATTCTCCGCCTTGATCTTGATGAGGGCCAGTTCGCGCACGACGGCGTCTTCCGGGGTGTGCTCAAAACAATGAATGACATCGATGAGCTTGTCGCACTGCAGAATGATCTGAGTAAGACCGGCCGGGTCGCCGCTGATCCCGAGGGTGAGTCGGGAAAAGCGCGGATCGCGTCCTTGGGAGACAACAAGCGAGTCGATATTATAAGCACGACGGGCAAAAATCTGGCAAATGCGCATGAGCACACCCGGCTTGTTATTCACATACATGCTGAGGGTGTGGCCATCGACGATGTCAGGCCGCGGCTTGGGTTTCTTATCAGTGGTGGTAATGAGTCGGGCCATGGGGAAGAGCGAGGTGCTTTTTAGCTTTTAGCGGGTTTTGAAAAATGGATTTAAAGACTGGGATCTTTTCTGTCGTTTACTTTTGGTCGCTGCGGCTGAACAGCTGATTACTGTCAGCGGAGCTGACCATCAGGTCGATCCGACCGGTTTGGCCATTTTGTACTTCGGCGGCTCGGTGAGCATGTCCTCGAGGGCGGCGCCCGCCGGGATCATCGGGAAGACGTTCTCGGTCTTGATGCACTCGACATTGATGAGGACCGGACCTTCGTTGTAATCAAGGGCTTCCTGGAGCTTTTTCCGGACGTCGGCGGGGCGTTTGATGTTAATGCCCTTGCAACCGTATGCCTCGGCAAGCTTGACGAAATCGGGGTTACCGATGAGATCCACCCCGCTCTCGCGGTTGTCGAAGAAGAGCTCCTGCCACTGGCGCACCATCCCGAGATAGTGGTTGTTGAGCACGAGAATCTTGACCGGCAACTTGTGGATCACCGCGGTGGCGAGTTCACAAAGGGTCATCTGGAAGCCTCCGTCGCCGCAAACGGCGATAACGGTCTCATCCGGACAAGCGAACTGGGCTCCGATCGCGGCGGGGAAGCCGAAGCCCATCGTCCCGGCTCCACCCGAGCTGATCCATTTGAAGGATTCATCGTTCGTGCAGAACTGGGCAGCCCACATCTGGTGCTGACCCACGTCGGTCGTGATGATCGCATTGCCACCGGTGAGGTCGTTGATCTCGTCCAGAACGTGCTGCATGCGGAGACCGCCCTGCTTTTTGTAGGCAAGAGGATACTTCTTCTTGTAACCGTTGAGGTGCTCGTTCCATTCGGGACGTTTGCGTTTCTCCACCAGGGGAATGAGCTGCCTCAACGCGGTCTTGGCATCCCCCACGACCTCGACATCGGCCACGATCATCTTGCCCATCTCCGAGATATCGAGATCGATGTGAATGATTTTGGCGTTGGCCCCGAACTTGTCAGCCTGCCCGATGATACGGTCGTCGAAACGCGAACCAATATTGAAAATCAAGTCACACTCGCAGATAGCCTTGTTCGCGTAGGCGGTCCCGTGCATGCCGAGCATGCCGAGGGAGAGGGAGTGAGTCTCGGGGAAAACGCCTTTGCCGAGAAGAGTCGAGGTCACCGGACAGTCAAGCTTCGTAGCGATCTCCATCAGTTCGCGCTCGGCCCCCGAGAGCATCGCACCGTGTCCGGCAAGGATGACGGGCTTCTTCGCGAGGTTGATGAGACGAGCCGCTTCCTCGATGCTGGCGCTGTCGATGTCGAAGCCTTTCTCCGGCTTATAACCGGGGAGGTCGATCTCACACTCGAGGTCGCCGGTGAAGGGAGACTGGCTCACGTTTTTCGGCACGTCAATGAGGACAGGACCGGGACGGCCCGTCGTCGCGATGTGGAAAGCCTCGCGGGCAACACGGGGGAGTTCGTTCGTTTCCCGAACGAGGTAATTGTGCTTCACGATAGGAATCGTAATGCCGAAAATGTCAGCCTCCTGAAAAGCATCTTTGCCGAGCATCCAGGTCACCTGCTGGCCGGTCACGATGATCATCGGTACGGAGTCCATCTGGGCGGTCATGATACCGGTGATGGTGTTGCCGGCGCCGGGGCCCGAGGTCACGAGAACCACGGCGGGCTTGCCGGTGGCGCGGGCGTAGCCGTCGGCCATGTGGGTCGCCCCCTGTTCGTGGCGGGTAAGAACAAACTTGATGTTCGATTTGACGGTTTCGAGGGCGTCAAAGATGGGAAGTGCGGCGCCACCTGAATAGCCGAAGACATATTCGATCCCCAGGCTGCTGAGCGTCATGATGAGCGCCTGCGCACCGTCTAATTCCTGCTGCTTTTTTTTCGAGGCCATATTTGGTTGATACACGATTTACAGATAAAATCGCCGTTTTTAGATTATCCGCAAGCCTTATTAGAGCCTCTTTTGGTCTAAAAAGCCGTTTTTTGATTATTCGTCTAAACAAAAACCCGCTTTTGTGGCAAATAAGTGTGATTTTCGGAAATCCAGCGAGCTTAACCGAGGGATTTTGAAGGAAACACAAGTCCTTGATCCGATTCAACCTGCTTCGCGCGGGATGCTCCGGGTCCCCTGCCTCCCTCAGCCCGCGCCTCAGCCGTCCATCCCGAGCCATGCGAGGGGCTCGGGCTGATTCGTTGGCAAAGCCATGCCCTGCCCTTGCTTGTCAGCGCACCGGCCGCCTGCGGTGATGGCGCGGGCAATCACCGCCACCGCCCCTTTGCCCTGGCGCGCGGAGAAGTCGCTTTTCCTTAATACACCCGATGAGACCAGGACAGCGGCTTCCTCGTGCGGACCCGGCGGTTCCTGATCGGCAGCCACGACAACCCGAGTTCAAAACTCACGAGTCGGCGCGGGCAGAACCTCCCGCTACGAAAATCACGGACGCCTCACGGCGCGACAAGCCTCCCTCACTCGGGTTTCGGGGCCGCCGCATCCGCCGCCGGCTTTTCCCCGCCGAGAGGATTGCTGGCCTCTTCGGGCGCGGGCGCGGGCTCGTTCTTTTCGCCGGCGGCCGGGGCCGGGGCCGCTGGCTTCGGAATAACCGGACGCACCGCAAAGGCCTGGTATTCAGCAGGCATGGTGTCCTTGCCGAAGCGCTTACTAAACACATAAGCGATGCTCTGCATCTGAGAGAGGGCCGCAGCGTTCCCCGCCGCGAGGAGCGGGTCCTCTTTTTGAATCAACATAGCGGCACCCATCGCAAGCTTCGAGAGGAGGATGTCATTCCCGTTTGCAAGGGTAAAAGTGCGGTAATAATCCTCCAGCGCCTTGTCTTTCGTTCCTTCGGACTCAAAGACCTTACCCCTGAGAAAGGAGAGTTGGGCGATTTCATTGGAAGGAAGTTTCCTGAAATTGGGTGACTTCAGCAACTTCGCCTGGCCGGTGACAGGCTCCTGATAGGCTTCGAGCGCCGTTTTGAGTCCGGCAAGATCATTCGCCCCGAAAAGAGCCCAGAGCTTCGCGAATTCGAAAGGCCGCTTGTAGCTGTCAGCCAGTTTGGTATTGATCGTTGCCGCGGCCGGCAAGTTCACGAGATCGCCGAGGAGGCTGTACTTGCCTGACCGCTTGATGCTTTCCATCTGATAGAACAGCGCCTCGCTGGCAAAATTTTGCGGGGCGGAATAGAGAATCGCATAATCCCTGGCCACCTTCCCGAAAGCAGCCGCAGCCTCATCATATTTTCCGGCCGCGAACAATGCCCGCGGCGTGCCGAGAACCTCGTTTCGCTCCTCGTAGCGAATGAGCTTGTCGAGCCCCTCGCCGCGGAGCCTCGCATAGGGCACCAGCTGCCCCGGGCCACCGGGGGCCGTAGCGAAGAGGATGCCCTGCTCATTCGAGTTCTGGATGTAACCCTGGGGATTTCCTCCCTCGAGAAGGCCCAGGGTAACGGGCGTCTCACGCACCTGCCCGACAAGGAATCCGGGGAAAAAAACGAAAATGGAGAGAAGCGTCAGTGTGATCTTTTTCATGGTGATGATTCAGTTCCGTTTGGCAGTCTCAGTTAGCCGGGGCAATGCCGAGCTCCTGCAATACCTTTTGCTCTTCCAGTGGCGTGATCTTGAGGTTGTCTTTCATCTCGACAATACCGCGACGCAGGCGGGTGAGAGCGCCCGAGGGAGCGTCTTTTTGCTCGTCGAGCTTTTGCCACTGATAAATGTTCTTTACTGACAGCTTGTAGAGTGTCAGCTGCTTTTGACGCTTCAAAGCGATCGTGATCGGATCAGTGAGCTCCATCTTCTCAAAGTCGGCGAGACTGTTGGGGATGTAACGTTCCCAGGCCTGGGTGACCCAGTCGTAATACCCGGCGTAGGTCGAAACGACTCCGAGGTAGGCCAGGTTTGCTTCAACCGGCTCCTTGAGTTCATCGAGAACGACCCCCATCTTGAAGAGTGCTTCGGCCCGTTTCTCGCGCTCCTTGGCAAAAAAGTTTTTATTCTTGTTGATCACATCGAGAGCGGCGAGAGCGTCGCGCCATTCTTTCGTTTTCATGTAGAGATCAGCGAGGTTGAGATGAGCCTGCGCCTTCAGGGGCTTCGCGTCGTCGCTTTCATCGGCAATGATCCGGCGGAAACGCTCCCTCGCCGACTGCACCTTGGCCGGGTCGGCCGCACGCATCTCGATTTTCGCGAGCTCCATCTCGGCCGGCCCCTTGAACGGGGCGGCTTCGGGATTGGTCCGGGCGAGCAGCTCCTCAAAGTAGGGCACGCCGAGAAAGGGGTTGTCCGTGCCGGAGAAATACAAACCGATTTGCTGCAGCGCGAACTCGGAAAGATTCCGCTTTTCGAAGAGGCGCAACTCCTCGAAGACAGCCCCGATCTGCGTTTCGATCGCGGCATATTCGGCCGATTCCCTGTCCATGCCTTTGCGGGACTCCTGCAGGACAATGACTTTCTGGATCTTCAGCCAGGTGAGGAGAGCCTGATTTGCGGGGTCCATTCCCGGGAAAGCGTCCAGCGTCGCAATCGTTTTCTCAACACCGCGGATCCGCACAGAGGCCTCGGAGTAGGACCCGATCGCCTGGCGCAGCAGGGTGAGGTCCTGCTCCTCGGCAGGCTTGCTCCCGAGGAAAAGGATCATCTTCTCTACCTGCACAAGTCCTTCCTCTCCTCGACCGGCTCCCTCAAGATACTCGAGCGAAAAAATGGAAATCTGCGGCTCGTAGAAGGTCCCGGCGTAATCGGGAAAGAAGGCATCATACTGGGCCAGCCCCTTCTCCAGAACCCCGTCCTGGAAATAGAGATCGGCTGCCTTCCAGATTGCTTCCGCAACCGTCTCACGGTGGAAATCGGCGCGATCAGGATCGCTGGAGAGAGCGGCTGTCCCGCCTTTGACCGCCTCAAGGTAGGCATCGAGACCGGCCTGACGCATTGCCACCCTCTCCTCTTCCTGCTCTTTACTGAGATTGCCTGACTGAATCACCAGGGCGTCCCCCTTCACATTCTGGGTGCGGCCGATCTGGATGGAACCGGGCCGCTCCGCCGCGAGCCTGTCGACATTCGTGACGGCGGCGGGATAGTCTTCGAGATTAAACCGTGCGATCGAGAGATCCGCGAGGACGTTGTCCAGGAAACGCTCCGAGGCCGGAAACTCCTTAAGAAAATCCTCATACTGCTCGGCCGCGTCGCGCATTTTGCGGAGGATGAGCGAATTACTTGCCCGGTGGAAAAGAACAATCTCGCGGTTCCCGCCCTGCGGGTAGGCTTTCACATATTCGGAAAAGACAGGCTCTGCCTCGGCATGCTTCTGCAGCGAATAGAGCGCCAACGGGTAGAGCGAATCGGCCAGTTCCCGCTGCGGCTCACCGGAGGGAAAGAGCTCTCTGACCCGCTCGGAGATCCGGATCACCTCCCCGAACTCCCGCGCGGTGAAGAGAGACTGAAGCATGAAAGTCGAGACATTGTTTCTCAGAGGATGCTCATCGGGCATCTCTGATACAAATTTCTCCCCGAAATACTGAGCGGCCGGAAAGTCGGCGAGCATCGAGGAGAGGCGGGCGGCCTCGTGAAGGATCTCCCCCCGGATCGCTGCAGGGAGGTCGGGAAACTGCTCGGCAAGGTGCCAGTAAATGGCCCGCGGGCCATGGACATTGCCCATCCTCTCATAGCAGTTGGCGATGAGCCGCAAGGTCTCGGCATCGGGATGGACTTCGGCCTTCTCCCGGGCCGCGAGCTGGTCGATGATGTTCTGAAACTGCGAGGGAACGCCCATACCGGCGGGCTGCCGAGCAAGACTGAGGTTAAGGTCGTTGCGCACGTCTTCGATAGTGGGGACGTAGGAGAAGTAGCGAAGAGCCAGCGAATAAAGACCGGCCTTGGTGGATTCAAAACCCAGCTTGCGAAGGCGATCGACGAAGCCGAAGCGGAACTGGTCGAGCGGCTCAAGGTGAATCAGCGTTCCGTTCTTATCGAGGAACTCGTGCCCCCGGTCCGACACCTTGTCGAGGGCGACTTCGTCACTACCTGCCGCATTGGCCTGTTCGACCCAGGCCAGACCGAGCTCAAGGACGCCCTGCATCAGAAACTGGGGACTGACTTTCCAGGCTTCGCGGTTGTCAAAGAGCTCCTGAATGGCGGCAATACCCTCCTCGACGCGACCGAGTTTCATGAGCGACCCGCCATAGCGAAGCTTGAAGCTGTTGCGGATCTGAGCAAGTTCGTCCGGAGCCGGTTTTGCCGCGATGTATTCGTCGTAAAGGCGGATAGCTTCGCCGTGATTCCCGAGTTGTGCCTCGCAGAACCCAAGCTGAAAACGGGCGATATTCTCGCGGGGATTCGTCGATTTCACTGGCGATTCGACTTCAACGGCGGTCTTTGCGGCATTGAGACAGTCGGTGAAGGCCTTTTTGGCATCCTCCCATCTCTGCTGCGGCAACAGCGTCATGCCGTAATCAAAGATGATCCCGCCGGCCTGGGCACCATAATCCTCAAAGAGAGTTTCCAGTCCGCCGGATAGATCGAAGAGCCGCTCGAAGGTTTTCGAGGCCTCTTCCGCCTGACCGGACATATTTTGCTCGACCGCCTTGCGGTAAAGCCCCTCGACGCTGGCATCCTCTTCATCCTGCGCTTGAGCCGGATTCACGAAACCGAGGAAAAGAATACCGAGAAGCGGTAGTAGACGAAAAGGGTCTTGGGGGAATTCAGTTTTCATTCTGAAGAAAAGGAAAAAGGGTTCGACGAGTCCCGTCGTGGAGCCGCGTTAAAGAGGTTATCGAAAAGGCCGCAGAACCTCACGCTTTTTTTGACATGAAACGGAAAAGATCTCCGGCCATGACGGCGGCGGGAGAGAAATTGCCGGAGAACGGCCGAAAACCAAACCATCGATTTCCCGTAAAGCTCCGGTATACTCTCTGGTCATGGTTCGTTCACCTGCGCGGACGATTCCGGAGGCCTCACTCCTCCTTGAAACCGGTAATGGTTACGTTTCGGATATTCACGCTTTGATCGGCGAGCGCGTTCAATACGTCAATAAACCGCTGACTCTTTGCCGCATCGTCCGCAGCGATAATCACCATGGGCTTGGAATCGGTGAGCTTCGCGCTCTCGGCGTAGGTCCGGAGACGATCGAGCAGGAGCGGCACATCGCGGGTCCCGGCATCGGTGTCGAGAACCTCTCCGTTGAGCACAATGTGACCGGCACCGTTGACTTCGACGGTCATCTGATCGATCTCCACCTGCGCGGAAGAAGCACTCGACTGGGTCGAGGGCATCGTCATGGCGAGATCCGCCTCAGTCGGCTCAAGGGTCGAAGTCACGAGGAAATAAATGAGCAGGAGGAAGCTCACGTCAATCATCGGGGACATGTCCAGAACCGGATCAGGATCGGGAGTATTTTTTTTGCGTGCCATGGAAAGGGATGAGGAAGGATTATTTTTCGACCGCGAAACTGCCGAAAATGATTTCAACGACACCAGCTTCGGCAGCGGCCTGCACGACGCGTTTCACGACACGGGTGTCAACGTCCTCATCCGCACGCAGGTTCAGGCGAGTCGGAACCCCGGCCTCTTCGAACCGCACCCGGGCCTCATCGACATAGGCGGTGATTGACTCGGTGCTAGTGAGCTCGATCTTGTCCTGAGCCCAGATCGTGCCGTCGGCAAGGATGTTGACGACGACACGCCCGGCGGCATCTTTCGCCACCTGGGAATTCGTGGCGGTAGGAGGATTGACGCGGCGATCAATCTGGACCGTGATGATGTGCGAAGCCACCATGAAGAAGATCAGGAGCAGGAAGGTCAGGTCGATCATCGGCGACATGTCCATCTCAAGATCCTCGGTCATGCCGGCCCCGGCGCTTCTGTATTTTTGAGAGGCCATGTATCTTGATCCGTATCAGTTAGGAAGGGGTTAGGAAGAAAGCGACGCGTCTGACGATCAGGTCTCGGCGATACCTTCAGGGACACGGGCCAGCATCTGGTCCGCATTGACCGTGGCCACGGCAGCCTCGAGCCCCTGGATCACGATGTGCTGGGCATCACTGACCATGCGATTGAAGCGGTTCTTGAAGAAGTAGAAGAGGAAGATACTGGGAATGGCCACGACGAGACCACCCGCCGTGGTAATCAGCGCGATCGAGATGTTCTTCGCGAGAGCGCCCGGGTCGGAACCGCCGCTGAGGCCCATCGAGTCGAACGCAAGGACCATCCCGGAAACCGTGCCGAACAGACCGAGCATGGTCGCCCCCTGGGCAATAACCGCAAAGTAGCCGACAAACACCATCGTCCCGAGGTTCTCGCGGGTCGAAAAGTCGGCAATGGCGTCCTCCACCTTCGCCCGCCCGAGACTTTCGGGGTCGGTCGCGTCGACCATGGGGTAAGCACTGACCACCAGGCGCCCGAGGTAGGAGGAATCCTGCGCGGCGGCGTCGATCGAACTACGGACGCGTACCTCTGACATGAAGCCGAGGATTTCATCCCTGAGACCGGCAGGGATATACTTTTTCTTCGAGAGCTGCAGGCTCATGAAAACGGCGAGTGTAATCATCCAGATTGAGAGAATGCCGATCGGAAGCATGAAAATACCGCCGCCGAGGATCATGTCCATCAGAGTGGTCGGGGCTACCGCTTCCTCGCCGCCTCCGGCGGAAGCCTCCTGAGACCAAAGCTCGGGAACGATCAGGGATAAGAGCACGACACCGCCGAGAGCAAGGAACTGACGCTTGGGTCGGAAAAAGGACATGTTTAAGGACATCGGTAGGGTTGATTAACTTTTGTGAGTTGAGAGGGGATGTAATTGTCGCATTTCCCGAAAACTGTAAAGGAAAAAATAAACTTTAAAATGGAGGAGGACTGCCGGACTTCCCCCCTCACTCAACCTTTTTTGTCCCCGGGCGCAACGCCGGGATGGCACTGAGCTCAACCGGGACCTGGTCGGAATCGTAGACGGGGAACTGGATCTCCATGCAGGAGACGACAGGGTAGTTCCCCACCGTCGTCTTTCCGGAGCGGTTCACCACGACGAAGACACCCGCGACCTCGCCGCCCTGAGACTCGATGAAGTCAGTCAGTTCGAGCAAGGTGCCGCCGGTCGTGATGACATCCTCGACGAGAAGAAGCCTTTCGCCCGGATGGATTTCAAAGCCGCGCTTCAGCTCAAGCTGATTGGTCGCCGGGTTGCGCTCGGCGTAAATAGTCCGCGCATGAAGGGCGAGACCGACCTGCTGCCCGACGGGGACTCCGCCCATGGCCGGGCTGAGGACGACATCGATACGACCGAGCGCGCGCATCGCCCCGACGCGCTGCTCTATCATCTGCTGCAGCTCCCGGGGGTGCTGCACAAGCTTGCCCTTCTTCACGTAGTAGGCGGAATGCTTCCCGCTCGCGAGGATAAAGTGACCCTGCTCGACCGCCCCGTAGTCTTTGAGCAGTTCGATCGTTTCTTCAGGAGAGGCTGGCAATTCGGTTCGCATAGTCTTTAGCTTTTTCGGAAAAGGAAAGGTGCTCGTCAGCGTAGAGGATACCGCGCGAGACATTGATGACCGAAGGAGCGGTCCGGGCCGCGCCGCGCAGGGTCTCGAGATCGCCCCCCTGGGCACCGAGTCCGGGGATAAGGAGCGGCACATCGGGCAGGCGCGCAAGGACATCGGCCGAGATATTCGTGAGACCGAGAACCAGCCCGATGCTCCCCTCCCCCGACGGCGTCGAGGCGGCGCGTCCGGTCATGTCGCCAACGAGTTCAAAAACGCGGCGTCCATTGGCGAGTTCGTGCATCTCGAGATCGACCGCACCGGGGTTCGAGGTAACCCCGAGGAGGTAGACGCCTTTTCCCGGGTATTGGAGGAAAGGCTCGACCGAGTCGAAACCCATGTAGGGACTGAGGGTGACGGCATCGACGTCCCAGTTTTCAAAATAACCCTTCGCGTAGTGCTCCTGCGTCGTCCCGATATCGCCACGCTTGGCGTCGAGGATGACGGGGACACCGGTCGTTTTCATCCGGGCGATAAGAGTCCCGACCATCTCGTAGCCGGTCACGCCGAGAGCTTCAAAATAGGCGATGTTAGGCTTGAAGGCGGCCGCGTATTCCGCCGTCTCGTCGATGACCTTTTCACAAAAAGCCTGAATCCCCGCCGGGGAATCGTGCAGATCAAGGCGGGGGTCGATCCCGACACAGAGGGCACTCCCGGTCTTTTCCATTCTCTTCTGGAGGATTTCAGGATAAGTCATCGTATCGGCGTCGGAGGTGATAAGGTATGGCCACCGACCTGACTGGGTCAGGTGCCGGGCCGCGCAAGAAACGCCCTGATTGGGGGAAGGTTCAAGCACGAATTACGCCGCTTGGAAACTCGGGACCGGTGGGTTACGATGAGCGCTTTGTCCCGCCGCCATGTTACCCGCTTCCTCCAGTCGCCTCATTCCCGCTATCCTTTTTGTC
>DIVG01000021.1 GCA_002422425.1 Akkermansiaceae bacterium UBA6138
CCAGTTGATCTCGGGCCAGTCTGAGGGCTATCGCCACTCGAAGGAGGTGACGGCCGGTTGGAGTTCCACTGCGATTCTGGTCGTCGTGGGCGTTTTGATTCACACCTTCGCTCGGGTGATGCATAAGAGTATCCATCCGTTTTTTATCGCGGTCGTTCCTTTGGTGATGGTCTTTCTTCTGGTGCTGTTTCTCAGGCGAAAGTGAAGCCACCCCCCCGGCACTCCAAATGAAACCCAGTCATTCACTTCGCCGAAGCGCCACGAGAGGATCCGCTTCGGGGGACTGGAACAAAATCATCGCCGTCGCATTCCTGTTTCTCCTCTTCATCCCCCGGTGCGTGGGGTGCCGGTCTCCGGTCGATCCGTTGATTGAAAAATATTACGGGGGTAAGCTGAATCCGGACGGGTCGATGAATACGGATGCAGCGACCAAGGAACTCCTCGAGGAGATGATCCGCCGGGACTCAAAGAGGTGATTTCTTAGGCGTGTATTCGCTCGAGCGCCCCGCAGGGTGCGGGGTAATGATCCGATTTCGAGATGCCTGATCGGCTCCAGGTCAGACGGGGCGGGCGGTTGCGGGACTCGCTAGCCTGCGGGGTAAATTGGCGCTTTCCGTCGGACAGGGAATCGGGATGGGCTTCTCCGGGGAGGGAACTGCTACTTGCCAATTGCCGAAACCCAGGCGTCACTGAGGCCTGTTTGAGTTGACCTGAATCCAATCCCTGAGGATATGGCTAGATTTCGAACAGTTACTGACCAAGCGAAGGAAGAGCTCCTCAAGAGGCTGCGGCGACGGCACGGCTCGAAGTTGAACCGCTACTTGGTCTCGATCGGGGTCGGCCGGAACTGCCTGAAGAGGTGGAAGAACGGAGATCCGATGAGCGTTCGTTCGTTCTACGATATCTGCGATAGGTCGAGGCTAGCTCCGACAAGGCTTATCGCGAAGACGGAAACACTCTCGGACAAATACGATTTGATGCAGCAGGACTACCGGGATTCGCGAGACCCTGACGAGCGCCACGGCATCTGCGTGTTGGCGGCTTCGACACTCTATCGAGACCTATGCGCGTCCTTCAAACGGATCAATAGGTCAATCCTCGACTGCCATCGGGCGCTGGGTGGTTATCCCGACTTACTCCGGATGGCGAAGGATCTTAACGGAGGAAATCCTGTTGATGCTCCTCCCGCGCGTCTCCGGATGTCCACGGAGAGCCAGGATATGATATGGATCGATTTTAAGGAGGAGACCGTGGGGATCTTTGTCGAAGTCACCGAAGTCTCGCGAGATGGGAGACAGCGCGAGGTGGTGTTCACCGAGCCATTAGGGCTGGGTGTGGTCGGGCGGATTTTCGGGAAATTCAGGAACATCAATTCGCGCAGGCCTCGGAAGAGCGAAGCGCAGAAACTGCAGGAAGAGTACGAGGCCTTGAACAGGCCCTTCTGGCAAGGTCGCAACGGCCACAAGAATTCCCGGGCCGGGAATACGAACAGCACTCGTTGGCAGGATTAGATTCGAGCATCGCTGGTCTCTGCCTTTTTATCGTGGCTCACTTGCGCCCCCTGGGACTGATTGGCATTTTTCGTCCTGCGAAGGGACTGCGCGAGAAGGTGCAGTTCGGGAAGGTTTGCACCACGAAGGCGACCGATTGCGGTGCGTTCGATCGTCGGAAATCGTTGCTTGGTAGGAGAAGTCCGCTTTACGGCGTTATTCTGGAAATTGAAATGATGCGACTTAATGCATTGATTATGAGTAAGTTATTCCTAAACAGGAGAATATTCAGCATCACCCTGCCGTCGGAAAAAGTGTCGGAAATTTTCGGAGAGAAAAAGGAAACGTTCGGGAGGTGTGGTTTTTTATTTACAGTCTTGAGATTATGGTAATTGAACGGTTACGGCCGAACCGCTAAGCGTTCGAAGTGCGCATTCAATTTAAACCCCCGAGCCTGAATCGGGCCCGAAACTGGACCCCGAGGAGAGAGATGCCGTCGAGACTACTGAGGGACCTCCCCCTATCATTGTCGGCCCGGGCTCCGGTAAGACACGGACGCTCTGGTGCGCACCTCAGCCGGAAGCGCGGGCTGCGGTTGGCGGAGAAATCTCATGGAGTGGGTGGACCTTGGGCTGGGGCGTCAGGATTGATACGAGAGGGGCCACTGCCGCCATTGCGTTCGGACCGTTCCCCAAGAAGCCCGTTCGGTTTCAATTCCAAAAGCAGGTTGGCACTATTATAACTGAGTGATGGCCAAAACGAGAATCCCAAGTATCAAGAAATATAAAATAGGAATTGTGACGGTCTTGAACCCCATTTGCTTGATGAAGCGGATTCGAACAGAAAGTTGGCGATCTTCACCGGAAATGGGATTGCAATTAATTGCAATCGGTTTTGGACCTTGCCACGAACTGTGGCTTAAATAAATCGATCCGCAAGAAATGCCAATAACAGCCGAACCGAATGGATGATTGGCTCTAACTGAGCAATCTCGACTCAACGATAGTATTAGGAAAACTCCAGAAGCTCCCAAAAACAAAATTAAAAGTAAATGAAACCATTGAAGCATGTTTGATTCTCAATTAGTCGTTTCTGGATTCGGGCACCGTCCGCGAGCCTGTGCTAGAATGCCAGCTAGGCTGCAGTCTGCGCCTAAGCCGGGGGCCGCTTCGTTTACGATCAACACCTCTTCATTCCCGTGCTCCTTGCGATCAAAACAACCTGGGATCGTACAGGGTATATTGTGGCACCTTGGGCGCTCACTGGCACAGAAGCACCTATATTGGCACTCAACTCGGGGATACGTTCGCCGCTGTGGATTTACATAAAATACCTGACGCCCATTTGTAAATACAGGAATTTTCCATTTCGTGGGTCTCACTTCCTGAGTTGACTTCGGCTTCCATCCGATCCATTCGCAATTTTCATACGGCCAAAATTCTAGCCCCAGGTTGTCGGTTAGGTTTAGTCCATTGTTTCCGACAAATCCATAAACATTCAACCCCCCTTCTTCTTCAATCGGATCCCTATTCGGCCATCTTCCCAGCCAGGGGATATAATACCTGAAGCCGTAAATGAAGTGCTGTTACCTCTCATAAATAAATTGGTAAATGGCTCCCAAAACAATCCCGATGAATCCGAAAATAAAATAAAAACGCACAATCATCGGCTCGCCACCGGCTGATACTGTAGTTGAAATCAAATGACCTTTCGGAGTGGACACTGGCTCATCATACGACTGCTCGGTGAGTGATACCTTACGGGGGAAAGCAATCGACATTATTGTGCAGAGTGCCACATGAGAAAGCGACAACAGGAGAATTAAGATAAGAGTTTTCATAAATTTTACCCCATCGGCGGAGGGTTCGGTCCAGATGGATGTTTAGGGATAACATCTGGCGGATCGGTTCCCTCCGGTAGAAGTTCCCACACGGGATCGTCAATCTCTTGTATGTATGGATGGATCCAAAAAGGAGTCCCTTCGGGTTTGCAGCAAACACAATAGCGATTGATTATTGTAACATAGCCAAGAAAAACTCTACCAGAAGGCCCCTTCGCAGGAAATGGATCAAGAAACCACTCGGTAATGACTTCCATGGCGCATGTACCGTAGGGGCTCCCTTCAGCTTTGCAGAAGGCATTGCATTTTTGATTCAGTTCGGATGTCGAAAACGATGATGTAGGTGAGCAGGGCAGTCCAGACGAGTAAGTCGACCACAGCGGTATCGGAGGATATAACCCAAGCCTATCCACAGCATTAATGGGGCTGTTTCTCGTAAATCCATACAAATTCACCCCGCCCTCCTCTCCAATCGGATCCCGATTGATCCACCGCCCCAGCTCCGGCACATAATACCTGAAGCCGTAGTTATAGTAGCCCGTCTCTGAGTCGAGGAACTGCCCGTGGAACCCGAAGCTCCAGTCAAACAGGCTCTCCTCCCGGGTTGCCCAATCCGGCCCCATCACTGTTCTCACCCCGAAGGCGCTGAACCCGTAGCGCTCCACCACTTCCCCGTTGGTATCCACCGTTGAGGTCGGATCGTAGTAGTCCATCAGGCAATAGAGCCTCTCGTTGAATTCACCGCCGAAGTTCGTGTCACGGTCCCGCAAGATCAACTCATCCCGGTGCCCCGGTCTCGCTCCCCAGACATACTGGCAGAGCGTCACTTCCGGCAACTCCGACACCGCCAGCGACAGCAAGCCCTCTGTCACCGGGACCGGGGCGGATTTGGAAGAGTGCCCGTCGCCGACCAGGCCCATCCAGCTTGACCAGTAGTAGCTCGAATAATCCGAACTGCTCGACGAACTGGAACTGCTCGACGGAGGGTAGCTGGACGGGTAGGAAAACGAAGAGTACCACGAGGAGGACACATAGCCACAGGGTCCCCAGGCATCGTGCTCGCTGTGCCAGAAATACCCCGAGCCGTAGTACCAGAGAGTGTCGCGTTGTTCCCCGCTGAGGGCCGCGTCGAACACCGCGATTTCATCGACGATCCCGTAGTAGGGCACGAGTTCCAGGGATTCTTCGGACTCCTCCATCATCGCAAAACTGCTGGGATAGGAATAGGACGAGTAGTAGGAAGATAAAGACGAGGGGTAGGAGTAGGAAGAGTAGACGGGCAGACTGATGTAGACAGCTCCGTTGATTACCCGTGCGGCCTGACCGGTGGCCAGGGACTCCGTTTGCGGAGTGCCCGCGTTGAGGCTGAGGCCGATCTCCACCCCGGGTTCGATCCAGAGGACCGCGTTGTACCAGTTGGTCGTTCCAAAGCTGTGGGTGATCTCGACTTCCTTGTCCCAGGCACCCCCTCCGGTGTTGGAGGCGATACGGAAGATGAGCCTGCCCGATTCCAGGAGCAGCTCATACTCGCCCGACTTCGAGAAGAGGGCTTGAGTGCCCGTGAGCGAGGAGGGTTTGAACCAGAGGGAGATGCTCAGCGGATCGGAGGTGCCGGGGTTGAAGACGGCGTTGTGCGAGCGCTCGAACCATTTGCCGGATTCGAGGGTCCGTGCTTCGTGACAGATCCCGTAGTAATCGACTCCCGGATAAGACCCCATCGCGCTGAAAGTGAGCCCGCCGACGGAGTCGTAAAGGGGACTTGCGTAGTCGATCTCGTTGCAGTCGTAGTAGGCCGTGGGCGGTGGCGGCATCGCCCCCCACGTCGTCGAGGAACTGGAAGAGGAAGAGGTGGAGGAGCTGGAGGAAGATGACGAACTCGAAGAGGAAGAGGAGGAGGGCGGGAGCGGCCCGCGTTCCTCGACGACCTTCCATTGGTCGTTGTAATATTCATGCCGCACCTCGCCGTTGGCGATGCGCACGATGCGTCGGTAAAGACCGTCGTACTCGTAACGGGCCACGATCACTTCAGTCGCGTCACGCACTTCGACAAGCCGGTTCCAGGCGTCCCAGGTCAGGCGCAGGGGTGCCAGCCAATCGCCCGAGGCGTCGGGAGGCAGGCTGGTGGCGTTGCCAACGAGATCGTAGGCGATCCCGTCGCCGGAACCGTCGATCTGGACGAGCTGGTTGGCCTGGTTGCTGACCCGGCCCTGATCGAGTTCCTCTTCCCCCGCTGCCGCGAGCCGGTAGCGGGTCCAGTTGCCGACGGGATCGTAATTGAAGCGCTCCTCCTGCGCCGGGATCGCTCCGATCGCGGTCTGGTTGAGGTTGAGGGTGCCTTTGGCGGCGGTCTTGACCTGATGGAGGCGATCATAGGCATAGGCCTGGTCCTGTCCTCCTTCCTCGGCGGCAAGGTTGCGACGCCAGGTGCGGTTGCTGGCCGCGTCGTAGCCATACTGAATGCGATCGAGGACGACGGCTTCCGCTCCTTCCCCGCGCAGCCATCGCATGTCGATGGTGCGACCGAAGCGGTCGTAGCCATTGTAGGGATCCCCCGCATCCCCCAAGGGAGCACCTGCAGCCTTGCGGTAGGTGAGTTCCACGCCGGGCTGGGGATAGGCGGCGGTGATGAAACGGGCCAGCCCGGCATAGGTGTAGCGGCAAATTTCCTCGCCGGGCAATTCCCCGTCGCCGTCGAGAAAGAGGGATCCCACACGGCTGAGCCTGTCGTCCGCCTCGGTCGGAATCCCGTAGTCATAGTCGAGCCGACGTCCGTCGGGGTAGATCATGAAGGTCTTCCGCGAGGTGTTGGCGTGGGTTCCGTCCTCATGGCCGTAGGCCACGCCCAGGGTCAATTCATTGACGCCCCCCTGGTGTTCCTGTTGATCCAGAGCCAGCTGTCGGAAGGAGTCGTAGGCGAAGGTCACTTCGTTGAGCACCTCCCCGAGACCCACGGTAGCGTTGTCGTAGCTCGTCACGCCCACACGGAGGAGACGCTTGCTATCGTAGGTCGTTTCGATTCTGAGGATATCGTCTGCGATCCCCGGCCCGGCCGAGGTCACTCTGTCCTGAACCGGTCGTCCGAGCTTGTCAAAGTCAAAAGCATGCACGGTGCCGTTGGCGTCGTGAGATTCCACGACCTGCTTCTGGCGGTTGTAGCGGTATTCAGTGCGGGAGGGAACCCCGGAAAGATCGTCGCCGGGACCTCCCGGCGGATAGGTCTTGGCCCGCATCAGGTCGCTGCGGGCAATGGCGCTGTCGGCCAGGGTGGTTCCGTATTCCCAGCGCGTCACCTGGTCGCCGGTGACGGGGTTGATCAGGGTGAGACGGGCGAGGCCGCCGTCGGGGGCGTAGGCATACTCAGTGATGCGCGGGGTGCCCCCCGCACAGGCGGCCGCCTGCGCCTCGCCTTCGGCCGGTCCGCCGATTCCTTCGTAAAGGCGGATGCGGCGTCCGGCCTGGTCGTTCTCCCAGCGGGTTTCGACTCCGTCGGGTCCAATCGTCGCTCCCGCGAGGTTGTCGCCGCCGTAGCGGGTGCGGGTGACGAGCACGGTGTCGCTGCGGGGCGGTGAGGTGGCGGGGCGAACCAGCTCCGCTCCGCCCAGGGTGCCGTAGTCGGCCACCGCTAGGGGGCGTCCGATGCCGTCATACCATTGCGCCTGATAGGTCCGCCGCGCCTTCGGCTCGGGTCCGTCCGGACCCTGGAGTTCGCCAAATCCTTCGGCATCGTCGAAGCGTTGCCACTGGGTCGTGACGACGTTTTGGGAGGCCTCGTTCCAGGTGGTGCGGGTTTGTTCGGCAACGATCAGTTCGGAAACGTCGGCTTCATTTCCCGGAAGCACGGTGAGGTAGCCAAACCAGCCTTTGCCGGGGTCGTCGTTGTCGTACCAGCAATAGTAGTGGCGGGTCGTGTCCCCCGCCCCCCCGGCCACCGGGTAGACCGCTTCGGAAGCGAGAGGGTGGATACTGACCTCCCCCACGGTGTGGGTGGCGTAGGTGAATCGGGTGACGACGAGGGTGGCCCCATCTTCGCCTTCGCGCACCCCACGGGTGGCGAGATAACCGGCGACGTAACCCTCGGTGGGGTTGTTGGTGGTGTAGTAGCTGTAGATCCGGACGAGGCCGGAATGGCTGCGCAGAGAAACGTCCAAGTCATCGCTTCCACCGCCTGGTTCGTCGACGGACTCTACTGCCGAAGGCTCCGCTGCGAGATCAAGCCGACCGGCGGAGTTGTAGTGGAAGTAGTGGAACCACACTCCGCCCGCTTCCGGTGCCAAGAGTTTGTTCAGAATGGTGGCCCCGGATCGATTGGCGTAGACGGTTCGGACCGAACCATCGGGACGGGTCTCAGTGGTCTTTGAATACCAGACGTTGACATCCCCAAAGGTCGGTTCCTCGGGATTGAAGTCATAGGTATGAAGGTAGGATTCACTTCCACCGTGGACGTCCTCATGAATGACACGTCGTCCCTCGTCGTAGGCAAATGACTTGTCAGCGTAGGCGGCTGCGACGGCGTCGGAAATCGTCAAAGGATTGAGGCCAGCGGCGATAAGCCGGGCGCAGCTCTGCGGGCCGAGGACATGTTTGAGTCCGTGTTTGAATCCTCCCACTTCTTCATCGAGGTAGTAATGATAGAGGGTTTGGCGGAGTTCGCGCCAGATTCCGGGGGAGGGTGAAAATTCAAGGTGACGCACGCGCCGCAGGTCGTGGAGACTGCCGCCCGCAGCGATGCCATCGTAGTAGTCGTAGCGGGCCCGGCGCAGCGGGTTGCCGTTGAGTTCGAGGGTCACCTCGGCCAGTTTACCCGCATTGTCGCCCGCCTCCACGCCATAGTATTGGTAGAGAAAGGTGTTGCGCTGCGCTCCGTCGCTTTGCTCGACCCGCGCCACCCGGAAGTTGAGGTCGTAGTCGATGTTCACGACCTGGCCGTAGGGATCAATGGTGCTGTCGAGTCGACCACGCAGGGCAGAGGGATTTTCGCTGCTGTTGTCGTAGAAGACATGGCGTCTTCCATCTGGACTTGTCAGTACGAATCGGCGCTGGACGGTGTCGTGGACGAGAGAGTCACGCGCTGTGAACTTGGGCCGCCATCCCCCCGAGCCGTCGGGTTCAAACCAGAGGCTGGTGTTGGCTCCGTTGACCACGACGATGTCTTCGTTGTTTTCCCCGCTGTCGAAACCCAGGTTGGCCAGCTCGCGCAAGAGCCAGGAGGCCCCGTTCCTTCCGACAGCATTGTCCGAGAGGAGATTGGCATAGGAGCGGGAATGGCTCCATCCCGCAAAGCCCGCCGTGGCGAGATCCGTTTCGACCAGAATGAGCTGACCGTTGGCAAGGCGAATTGGGTTATTGCTCATCGAGCAATAACCACCCTCCTCTTCACTGGGGCACTCCGGACATGTAATCGTCTCCGGAGGAATCACGATGATTTCTTCTTCGGACGAGGAAGATGAGGATGAGGAAGGGGGGTAAGACGGACCGTAGGAAGTGGATGAACTTTCGCTTGAATCATCCGGGGGATACGTGGTTGAAGACGAGGAAGAAGAAGACGTGGGAATGGGGAAGGAGGTGGAGGAGGAGGGATAAGAAGTGGGATAAGAAAAGGACGAAAGGTAAGAAGTCGAAGACGAGTCCGAAGAGTCCGAAGACTGCGACGATGAGGACGTGTCTGAGCTGGAAGACGAAGAGGATGAGAGGCTGGAAGAACTGCTCGATGAACCGGAACTGGATGAGGAGGAAGGCGGTGGCACAGGTGGCTCAAACGCGAAATATCGCATCGTCTCAAGACCGAGGCTGTTGTAGCTCAGCAGGGTGATCAGCTCGCTTCCGGGTGAGGTTCCCTGCACGAGCTTGCCGGAGGGATCATACCAGCGCTCCGCCACCAGAGCAGGGCCCACGGAGCCCGTGTCGGGATTCACGGCGAAGATCTCCTCCCGGTAAACGCGCCCTTCACTGTCGTAGTAACGGCGGGAGCGACCGGTCAGGTTACCGGAAGAAACAGTACTGTGGTAGCTGTCCTCGCCCGTTGGCCGGTCGAGGTTGTCGAAGCCCATCGTGGAAATGAAGGTGGCGCTGCCATCGCTTGCATAGGTCTGTACCAGACGGTCACGAAAATCGTAGACATGATTCACGACACGGTCGCTTCCGCTCTCGTCATCCACGGGGCGAATCTGCTTAGTCAGATTGCCATTGCCGCCGTCCTCTCCCTCGTCGTATTCGTTGAGGAGATCCGCGACCATGTTGTTGCCGGGGGCTCCGCCTCCGCTCGGATCGTCATCGCTCGCCCCATGGTCGTTGGTTCCTACCCACTGACCGGTCACGAGCCCGCGGGAGTCCCGCACTAGGCGGGTGATGGTTCCGCCGGGAGTGACGGTGCGGTTTTGCCGCCCCATCAGATCATATCCGTAGCGCGTTTCGTCGTAGTCACTTCCTTCTTCGCCATCACCACTCAGCGGGATGCGGTGGTAGACCCGGGTGGATTGCGGCCTCCCCCAAAGATCGTGGCGGTAGTGGGTCCAGCGACGCCAAGTGGAACGGGGAAAGGATTCCTCCGAGGCGAGCGAACCGCACTCGCACTTCCGTACCGCTTCGATCTCGTCGGTGATCCGCCCCGCATAATCACGCCAGACCATTCGCACCGTGCCCACGGTGACGTAGGTGTACTCAGGGCCGTTTCCACGGGCGTAACCGTTGGCGTTCCATGTTTGATGTTCGTCGTCCCGATAGATCGTGAATCGTACCGCCCGCACCCACAGCGCTTCGGCGCAGGCTTCCTCCACTTGGATCTGAGCCTCGTGGGCGGGTCCCAACTCCATGAGAGTGCGTCCGAGCCCGTCGCAGCGGTAGTCGGTAATGAGGTTCAGACCTCCTCCGGGAGGAGTGTTCCACCCCGGAGGCGGGTCGTAGGCCAACGCGGTATCTACGTCGTCAATTCGCTGCACCATCGCACCTGTGGCGAGATCGTAGACAAAGCGAGTGATGAATCCAAGCGGGTCCATCGACCAGATCCGTCTCCCATCACGGTCCAAAACCTCTCTCCGTCGATACTGCAAACCGGTGCCGTTCTCGTCACTATCCACCACGGGGAGATCGGTGAGGCGCTCCCGGATTTGGAAGGTGTTTCCATTGCAGGGTTCGGAGCTCGAAGAGGATGATTCGCTGGAGGAAGACTGACTCGAGGATGATTCGCTGGAGGAGGAGTCGATCGAGGATGACTCGCTAGAAGATGACTCGCTAGAAGATGACTCACTCATGGTTCGATGACTGAACTTAAAAAGCGGAAATGGCAGCGAGTGCGAGGCTAGGGAATTCGGAAGGTAGGTGTCAATGACTATTGAAAATTTTCTTCATCGCCCCTGCATATTGGTGATAATAGAGCATACCGATTTCCGCGGGTGAGGCAGCTCGTTCACACCACCTTGAGATAGTAGGTAAGCATCAGTGAATTGCGCGGTCGATCATCCAGGTCAAGACGACGCACCTCGTGCAAACTGTCTTTGGTGACGACAAAGGCATAGCCTGTCCGGGGCAGGAAGGGCAGGGTCATGGAGGGAGAGGGTTTGCCGTCGTCATCCCGCCGACAGAAGGTGGTTCCCAGCTCCGGGCGCGAATCGTCCTCCGGCAAATAAAATTGTGAGGTGATTGCCTTCTGGAAAATATCGGTATGCACGCCAATGCGGTAGCCGGAGAGATCGCGAATTAGGGTTGGGATGGGCCGGAGGAGGATGTTTTCTTTTTTCGCTCCAAAGCGCGATTCGAGGGCGGGGCCCAGGGCGGTTCTCATGGCCGTTTCGAGACGCCGGTCCATGAGCGCGGAGCGAACTTCCGACCAGAGTTTTCTTCGACGCGGATCGAGGTCGGCGAGTTCGCGGGCGGAGAAGTCGAATTTCAAACGGGCGCTGTGCCCGTCACTTTGCATAGCGTCACGGTGCTGCAACTCGTTGTAGTGCCGGTCCTCGGGCAGGAGGGCCAGCATTTCGCGATAGAGCGGCTCGGGAAACACATTCTGGAGACGGATGTGGAAAAAGGGATCAGGGGACAAGGTCGCCGACTCGACCGAGGCCAAGAGATGTTCCAGAAGGAGGCCGTTTGGCTGGTTGAGCGGCAAAGGCTTTGGAGGTGCTGTTCGGGGACGCTCGGTCATGTTTCTCTTCCCTGCTGGCGTCCGTCTTCCTCCCTTCGCCTCAAGGGGTTTCGCCTTGGCCCGATCCTTTTCTTCCTGTTTGCGTCTCGCTTCCCGGTGGCGATCCACGTACATGCCATCGGTGGTCGGACTAAGGTCAATCTTGGCCGCCCCAAGTGCGTCATTGAGACCGACAAAAGGAAAAGCCTCCAGTTTACTTTGGGGATTGCAGTTGAACACCTCGAAGCCGGCTTCGAGGAACTTTGGTTGGAGCTTCTGGAAATAGCCACGCATCAGCGAATAGCTATTGAGGTTGTTGGAAATGGCGTTGGCGCTGCGCTGCTCCGGAAACCAGTAATGCGCTTTTTCATCCATATAAAAGTCACAACCCAAGAGGTAGACTTTTCGAAAACCGAGCAAGTGGGCAATGCGAAGAGCAGCGAGCATGACTGAGCGACCTCCGCCCCGTTTCGAGTGGTTTCCCCAATTGATGGTGTCCTCAAGCAGCCATTTTTCCGGAACGAAGGCCTCGTTGCGACGGTAACCCACCACATTCGGAAATTCGCGCACCAGGGTTTTGGAGAAGTCGTTGCGCTCCGTGTCCCAGATTGGTTTCTGGAAATGCGACATGGGGATGAACTTGGTCATGGTCGGGTCCTTCCAGATGGAGGCCATGAAGCGACTTGGGTCGTCAACCGAAGTCCAGAGATTCGGTCGAAAGTTGTGAGCCCCGTTGTTGATCCCGAAGGTGAGTATGCCGGGTTGCTGCAATTGGGACCAGTCGAAGGTCGCCAAGCTCGCCCCATTCAGGACAAGGAACAAGGACTGGCCACGGTAGAGATCGATGAGATCGACATTCATGCCGTTTTCCCGGAAGAACATCGGCGTGTGCCGAAGCGATCCCGATACTACTTCGCCGGTGCCCCGATCTCCGTTCCACTGCAGGGTGTTGAAGTCGTTGCGGTCCTCGTGGTTCTCATGGGCAACTTCCTTGAGGGGGGGGTCAATCAGCTGGGATGGCCGACGGGTGATGATCTCCAAATCGACGGGGAGAGCCGGATCAACTTTTTCCTGCCTCAGTCGTTCCACCAGGTTCGGGGAAGTGCCCTTGACTTCAAGGGTGCCCGCCCGATGGCGGAGCCGGACAATTACGGATTCCCCTCGGCAGGAACGAAGTGTTTCCGAGACTTGTGCCTGGTCTCTATCAAGACGGACATCCTTCATCTTCAGGACGTGGCTGTTGTAGACGGTCTTCATTTCTGTGTTTTGTCACGACAAACCCGCTCCCCTTTGAAATGGGTTCTGGAAAGCCCTATCAATTCCCAAAAAACAAATCGAGATCTTTTGTGAAAAAAACAGATGCCTCACTCCAATCCCTGGTATTCCTTTTTCGTCAGCAGCTCCCAATACCAGGCGATTGAGTAAGAATGCGCCCACGGCCAACCGGTCACGGGCGGAGAATCGCAGTCCCGCAAACGATTTCACAGGAGGAAAAAAGCTTTAGCCCAGCGGCGTAGTTGCGCCGGGGGGCATCATGAAGCAGCACCACCCCATCCGGGGAAACCACTCTTCGCGCAACGGCAAGACAATCGCAGCGAAGGCGTCCATCGATGAAGATCACTTCGTAGGAATCGGAACGATGAAACGGAACGGTGACATAGTGACCGGACACTCCCGGCTTCAACGAGATTAGCTGGTGGGAAACTTCCACCCTCGGAAAGATCGCCACGATTCCAAGGCAGCGTCGATACCACTTGGGGTGATGCTCCACGCTCAAGATCCTGGACCCTGGAGACCATTCCGCCATCATGAGCGTCGAACGTCCGGCACCCCACTCCAGGATTCTCGGATTAGTGTAGGACTCCAGAAAATGACGCAGCACGGGAAAATAGGAGAGGCCTTGCGGGGAGTTGGCAAATTTCCCTTTTAGTTCCCCACGACGGTCGATCTGGACGGTCAACCTGGAGGGATCGAGGAGGCCATTCTGACGAAGTCCGTCATGGAGTCGTGGCAGGGCGATCTCGAAGCGGAGGAAGTCGCGATACTCTGGCTCGGGTCCCGCTGAGACATTCGACAGTATTTCTCCACCCCGCGTATGATGGAGGGACAATTGAGATTCCCCGGAGGAGGAAAAGCTCAAATTCAGGGAGATCTCCTCACGGGGGGACGGTCTGGTTTGCACCACTCCCCCCCAGCCTGTCGGAGAGGGGGAAAGGATCAGATCTCCCGACCATGAGGCGCTCATGAGCGTGGCGATCCAGCCCTCCCCTTCGTCCGCCACCTTCTTCAAATGCAAACTATCCGTGGCGCTCATGGTTTCTTCAGTCTTCCCCCTGGCCCCCGCCTTTCAGGCGGGTCGGCGGATGAGGCAAAACCCTTTGCCCTCCTTGTGCCACCGCTCTCCCTCGAATACCCCACGATGCCTGGCCAGGAAATCGTCCACGCTCCTGGTCACACTGTCGATCCGGGTGCCGTTGGGCGGCCCCGAGCGGTAGTCGTCGACGACGATGACGCCGCTCGGTGTCAGGAACGGGGCCACCGCCTCCAAATCGAAGGTACATCCCTCGTAGGTGTGGTCTCCGTCGATCGTGGCGAGGTCGACGCCATGGGGGAATTCACGACGGAAAAACGATCGGTTGAAAACAATGCGTGAGGAATTTTCAATAATCTGCCAGTGTGGGAAACGTTTTCCCAACAAGCCCGCCATGTCTCGGCCGTGGGGTGCCTTGTAGTCGAGGTTGATGTCGATGCTGATCATGCGAACGAGCGCCGGGGAATGATGAAGGACACAGGCCGCGGAGCGCCCCGTGCAAAAGCCGGTTTCAATCACATATCTGGGTTGCAGCTGCCCGCAAATCTCGGCGTACTTGTCGGCCTGATCTTTGTTGAGATGCCCTCGCCGACACCACAAATTGGTTTTATAAACAGGTACTTTCTTCGCTGGCGCTACCGGAGTGGCTCTGCCGACCCGTGAGCGCGTCATTCCGTTCGTTTTGAGATAACGGGATAGATAGCGGTCGCCTACGGGTGTCCATGAAGTAACGTCAGCCACGTTGTGTTGTAGCAACGCTTCATACGCCGCCATCCACTTGTCTCCGTGAAAAGGCAACCCGGCCCGGCAGTGCTTCTTCCCGTGGTAGTGGATGATGCGCGTCTCGGGGAGATTGGGATCATCATGTTTGCAGGAACGGTTCCAGCGCCCGTCCAAAATTTGATGAGGATGCCGGTGCAGGATCATCTGACAGCAAACTTCATCAGGGATGAAACTCTCGCGGCCCTTCAGCGTCACGTTATACCATTCGTCAAAAATGGAGGCGCCTCGGCGGAAGGCGATCACTCCGGTATTGATCGCCGGACCAAACTTCATGGCTGGCTCCAGATCATCCGGGAGAATGGTCGCCCATCTTCGGAGTCTGTTTTGGATGACCCTCCCGGCTGTCCCCCGTTTTCCGAGCTGTGCCACACAAAACGTTTTTCTTTCCGCCGCTTCAAAAAGTTCCTCGATCGGCCCCACCACCAGTGTGTCGGAGTCGATAGCCACGGTAATCTCGTAGGGTGTTCCCAGGTGCAGTCGTGTTTTGGCGAGAAACGGGGCATTCTTGCCCGGTGCCACGCCTGACTCCCATCGCTGCACCTCGGCATTGAGTGTCTTCCCGATTTGTTCGCAGAGAGGGTGAGACGCTTCGCCTTCCGATAAAATGGTGATCGGCCCCGCATAATGCTGGCGCAGCGAGTTGAGCGACACGAGCAGTCGCACGAGGCAGCCTGTTCCCGTGTTGTAGTAGATCACTCCACGCTGAACGGCGGGTTCGGTAGGATTCGTTTCTGCCTCCGCCTCCTTCACTCGAATGCGCCGATGACGCCGGTGTTTCCACCCGTGGTCGTCCATTGGCGTTCTCACATAACGGCAGCCGAGCCGTTCCGCGCAATAATACATAAAACTGTCCTGGGAGGGACAGGGCAAGCGACCGTCCTTCGAAGTCAGCGCTGCCATTTCCCGTGTCCAGTCGGTGCGGCCAAAGAAGAGCCAGGAAATAATGCGCGGGTGTCTGATCTTCGACATTTTGCTGGAGTAAGGCAGGTTGAGACGCGGCCTCTCCGCCAGCAAGGGTATGCCGTCCGCCCAATCATCGAGCACATCCATTATATAGCGCGGCTTCGAGTAACCCCAAGGGGAGGCAATGAACACCGGAAGATTTCCTTCTTCGTCCTCGGCAAACCACTCCGGGTCTATCCATTGCCCGGGTGCCGTCGCCATCGCATCCGTATCGATTTTGAGGTACCACGGAGTTTGCACCTCCCGCGCGGGAATCTGCACAAAACCCGTCAACATCTTTTCCCGTTGGTTGCGGGCGTTGGGTAGATTCCATGCCACTGGTCGCACCGCCGGGTGCTCGTTAAGAAACTCCAGATCGGTGGGATCTACCTGCTCTTCATCATAAAACACGACGCAAGGCATCTCTCGCAGTTCGGGCTTCAGCCGCATCCACTCCGGCCACACCCGGAGTAATTCCCTCAGGTGTTTAGCGTCGACACCCAGAACAAGAGTGATGTCTTCGTGTCTCATAGTGTTAAACCCGGCACGTAACGTCCTGCCTGGCTGTGGCGAATGCGGTAGATACCCGGGAGGTTGACCGCCCGGCCCCCACCTCCTAGGTGGCGGCGGAACGTCACATCCTCATGCGTGCGCTGCCACTCGATTCGCGGCATCTGCGCCCGGCGGTTGTTCTTGAGATACCCTTGTTCGCGGCAATAGCTGCCAAGGACGATTTGGATGCCGCCTATCGCCCGGGTCATTCTCTCCGGCTTGAACTCGGAGGCATCGACGCTTACCAGCCCCTCTGTGTCTCTGGCGGATTGAATGGAGCGGTCGCCGAGATCATGGGAGCGGTGCCCGTTGACCTGCCGGGGAAAGACCAGAGGAGCGGGAGTGTTCCCAAGTTGTGTGAACCCTTCCCAGCAGGCTGTGGTGAACCAATAGTCGGCATCGCAAAACCAGACCCAGTCGGCCTCCGTCGCCAGCGCCGCGCGGTTGCGGCCGATCGATCGTCGACATAGCTCGGCGGTCGGTAGTGCCTGCCAGTTCCAGGATACCCGGGGAGGCTTAAGCATTCCGAACCACTCCAGCACTTGTGTGGTTTCTTTGTCTTCCAAGGTATGAAACACGGTCGCCTTCACTTCGACCGATTCGGGTGGTGGCCACAGCACCAGACTGCTGAGCTGATGGCGCAACAGGGTTGAATAGCGGAAGCAGTGCGTCACCACTTCGACTTTGAGTGGGCATGTCATGAACCAGGGGGAGCCGGGGTCTCCTTCAATTTCTCAGGTAGCGGGAAGGGAAGGATTGCTGGTTCGCAGAATGAGGCATTGACGCTTGTCATCTTTTCAAGAAATCAGTGGTTCCCTGCATCAAATCTAACCGCAGAGTCGAAGTCAATCATTCTAGATCCGCCCTGGTGAATAATCTCTGACAAGGGGAAGGATTCCTTGCCTGTCCATCGCCTCCTCGCCTTGCGGTTGACTTCCGAAGTTTAAGGATCTCACTTCCGGATCCCGTATTCCCACGACCCACCTGCGCGGCTGGCCGATTCCCTCCCTCCAGGCCTTGATATCGGCCCGGTGAACTTTAATCGGGTCATCCTATCATCCTAGTAAGTAGGACCCTGATTGAAAGGAGGTTGGCAAGGGAAACTGTCAATTACCGAGACATTCTCAGCAATTTGGTGAAGCACACCTGATAGCCCACGATTCCTCCAGAATGGAGACGGCGTAGCCGAAACCTGCCATCGTGGGGCTGTAGTGGAAGCACCGGACGGAGAGACACCACTGCTCCCCAAGACCCGGCTCCGCGGACTGACAGCTCCCCTCTGTTGGGTGGATGCCGGCACAGGGCGTGCGTTCTACGGAGCTTTCCCCATGACGGGCTTCGACATCGTCCATCCCAGTGGAGAGCCGCTGGTAGATCACCGTGAGTGGCTGTTGGAGCGTCTGCACGAGATGCAGGACATAGCCCTGGGAGAACGGAGGTCCCGCGAGTGGGAGGTGCTACTGGTAGTGCCACTGATCGACAAGGACTCCAGGGAGTGGGATCACGGAGATTACAGCGGCTGGAACAAGCTGACGTGCTACGGCGCCTACAACAGCGCGGGAGGCGTCGCTCCCATCCCCCTGAGGAGCTGGGCAGAGAGCGCGTGCGCTCCAAGAAATGGCTCTGGTGTATCCTAAATAGGCCTCTAAGATACACTACGTGTATCGAGCTGCCTCTGCAAGTTCTTGAGCATAAAGCACATACAAACTACCGTTCGGACGCGATACGGCTTGTGTATCGCGATCCCGAACTGACAGTCAACGAGTTACAACAAAACTAGGGTCCGCGCACGAATTTGGTGTGAGGGACGAGAGAGCCAACTTCTTGAAGTCGTTCACGAAAGTGACTGGGAAGGATTATCATCTATCGCCCCAGATACAGAAATCATTTTGGATATGGAAATCAAGAATGTAGACCGGTCGAGGTCTCTACGATGGGTGGTTGACCATATCGGAGAATTTATCGTAACCGGATCCGCTGGAGGGGCTCGTTACGCAGATTTAGTAGACCCGTGTATCCTGCCAAATTTTTTTTTTGGCTTCAATGATGTGAGTCGCATGGCAGAAATCTGTCCTCTTAAGGAGAAAAGATGAAACCTCTCGTGTTTGATCGAATCCGTCGAAACCACCCTTTGAGGGGAACTTTGTCGGATTTGGGAGAATGGGCCAAATTTTGCAAGATCAGAGCTTTCAGACGAATCGTGTTTCTGTGGTCAACATGTCGAGTTTTTTCGCCTCTCTCGGGAAAATTCAATTTCTTAAAATGGAGCAAGTTTGCGGCGATCTACAAATCCGAGCATGTCCGCCCGAAAATAAGATCACGGAGGCATTCTCCCGCCCCCTCGCGTCCCAGCCGTACTTGGAGATTACCAAGGATTCGCCTCGTGACACGAAAGTGTCTACAAAAGGTGTCTACACGATTGGATTTTTGAAAGAGCCGAAATCCTAACTCGTTGATCTTCAGGCTTTTGAAAGAGCTCCTCCGGTTGGGATCGAACCAACGACCTAGTGGTTAACAGCCACCCGCTCTACCGCTGAGCTACAGAGGAATTTGAAAAAACCGGCCGGGGAGCGTTTTTAGGCGACCTCACGAGCGGGTCGCGAATTTGCGCGCTCACGTCATGGAATTCAAGGGGAAAATGCGCGAAAATTCATTTTCCCGTAAGATCTCCGGCCGGAGATTCCGTTTGCCCTCGATCTGGTCACAGAAAGAACCCCCGATGGATTTCCCGTTGAAACAGAACGATCCCCCCGAGAAGAGCTCCGCCGACTTTGCCGACCTCATGGCGGACCATCAGCCCCGCCTCTGCGCCTACATCCGTTCTCTGATCGGGGACGAGCACTCGAGCAAAGATATCCTGCAGGAGGCGAACATCACGATGCTAAAGAAGTCGAAGGACTTCACCCTCGGGACCAACTTCACGGCCTGGTCTTTCCGCATCGCCTATTTCGAGGTCCTGACCTGGCGCCGCCGCATGGGCCGCAGCCGCCTCCACTTTGACGACGCTCTCGTGGAATCACTCGCCGCCTCGGTCGAGGAAGTCGCCCCGGGCTACGACCGCCGTCTCGATGCCCTCGGTCAATGCCTGCGACTGCTCCCCGAGCGCCAGCGCGAGATCATCGAGCGCCGCTATCTTAAAGCCGAATCGGTCCAGTCGATCGCCGAAGAGATGGGGTTCAACGCCAATGCCGCCTCCCAGCTGCTCTTCCGTGCCCGCGCCGCTCTCCTGAAATGCGTCACCTCCCGCACGCCGCACTGACTTTTCCCTTCCCGTTTTCTTCACCCTCACCACTCCCTCTCTTTTTCCTTTTCCCTCAATTTCCCGATCATGAACGCTTCGCCCGACCCTCTCGATGCACTCACCCGGCTGACGAGTCGCTTTCTCGACGGCGAGTTGCGTGACGGTGAAATGAAATCCCTGGCCTCTCTTATCGATTCGACCCCGGACGGGCGCGAGCACTTTGTCCTGCTCTGCGAGTTGCACGCGATGCTGGAGTCCGAACCGCGAATCCGCGACGGGCTCGGAGCGGATGCGGTCCCGGCGAACGTCGTCCCCCTCCCCGGGAGCCGCGGTCTTTCCTCCTACCATCCGGCCAACACGTCCATGACAGAGATGACGGGAGGCGGGGCCACAGAGGGCGGGAAAAAATCTTCCCGGGCCGTCGCGGTATGGCTCGCGGCAGGTTCACTCGGAGCGGCGGCGCTCATTCTGGCGGGAGTCTTTGGTCCGGTCGGACCGGGTCCCGAAGGAGACGAGCCCCGGGATAGCATGACCATCGCCGCCAACGACGGCGGCAAAAACGACGAAGCGACCGGCCGGGAAAAACCTGCATCCGTCGATGAGGAACCCGAGAAGCAATACAAGCGGGCCGTTCTCGCGACCCTCGGCTCGGGCTCGCAGAAACGCCCGCCGACCCATTTCAAAGTCGAGCCCTCGGCGACGGACGAAGAGATCTCGTTCAACCGGCATATCCGCCCCATCCTCTCGGACAACTGCTATTCGTGCCACGGTCCCGACGAGGCCGGTCGCAAGGCCGACCTGAGACTCGACACCCTCGAGGGCGCGACCGGTGGAGAATCCCCCGCCGTGATTCCCGGCAAGCCCTCCGATAGCGAACTGATCGCCCGCATCCTCACAACCGAACCCGACGACCTCATGCCGCCGGCCGACTCCCACAAGGCGCTCAACGCGAAACAGATCGACTTGCTCACCCGCTGGGTCGAGCAGGGGGCGAGATGGGAGGACCACTGGTCCTTTATCCCGGTGATCCCGACCCTGCCCGAAGACATCGGGGGACATCCCATCGATTATTTTGTCGATCGCGAGCTCGCGGGACATCAACTCACCCGGTCCGACGAAGCCGACCGCATTACCCTGATCCGCCGCGCCACCCTCGATCTCACCGGACTGCCGCCTACTCCCGCAGAGGTGACCGCCTTTGTCGAAAATCCTGACAAAGACGCCTATTCCCGTCTCATCGACGATCTTCTCGCCCGTCCCGCCTTCGGCGAACACCGCGCCCGCTACTGGCTCGATGCGGCCCGCTACGCCGACACCCACGGGCTCCACCTCGACAATTACCGCGAGATCTGGCCCTATCGGGACTGGGTCATCGGGGCATTTAACCGCAACCTGCCCTTTGACCAGTTCACGATCGAGCAGCTCGCCGGCGACCTCCTCCCCTCACCGACGCAGGATCAGCGGATCGCGACGGGATTCAACCGCTGCAATGTGACGACCGCCGAGGGAGGATCGATCGAGGAGGAGTTCCTCGTGCGCTACGCGGTCGATCGCGTCGCCACCACCGCGACGGTATGGATGGGGCTGACCGCCGGTTGCGCGCAGTGTCACGATCACAAGTTCGATCCCATCTCGATGAAGGATTTTTATTCCCTCTTCGCCTACTTCAACAATACGACCCAACCAGGCATGGACGGCAACGCCAAAGACTCGCCGCCGGTCCTGCGCGTCTACGACAGCCCCGCGCAGGAACAGACCGCAAAAGACCTCCGCACCCGCATCGCCGCGGCGGAAAAGCGGGCCAAAGAAGCCCTCGCCGCCATTGACCTGAGCGGCGCGACGGTGACGGCGGTCGCTCCCGATCACGTCAACCACGGCAAAGGGGAAAGACCGACCGACCTCGGCACGGCGGGGAATTTCGGAAAGTCCGATCCCTTTACCGTCGCCTTCCGCTTCGCTCTGCCCGAAGTCGAGGGGAGCACCGTCCTCGCCCGCCGCACCGATCCGGCGAAAAAGGGACGCGGCTGGTCTGTCACCTGGGAGAATCAGGGCATCAGCATCGAGCTGACCGAGTCGCATCCTAACAAGAGCTTGAAAACAGGGATTACGCGGCGCTTCAAGGCCGGATCGTCGGGCCATTTCACCTTCACCTATGACGGCTCGGGCAGTTCGGCGGGAATTCGGCTCTACACCAACGGGGAATACCAGGCGAGCCGCTTTGTGAACCATTGGCACGATTCCCTGACCGATGACTTCAAGGCTGACGGGGCCTCGCTCCTCGTGGGAGGGAAAGACCCCAAGAGCGGTCTCGTCCCTTCCGTGACTGAGTTCCTCGTGATCGACCGTCGCCTCACCGACGAGGAGATCAAGGGCATCGCCACTTTTGCCGCCGCAGTCTCCCATGAAAAAAAGCCCGACGAAAAACGCAGCGAAAAGGAGAAGGACGAACTCCGGCGCTACCTCGCAACCCGGACCCCCGGCGCCTATCGTGAGGCTCTTGTCGAACTCTCACGTCTTCAGACCGAGCTGAGCCGCATCGACGCGACGACTCCCACGACCCTCGTCATGGCCGAGAAACCCGAAGCCCCGAAGGCGAGACTTCTTCTCCGCGGCGAGTATGAGCAGAAGGGTGATGAAGTCTCCCCGGCGGTGCCTGCCTTTCTCAATAAATTCGAGGCCGAGCTGCCCGGAAACCGGCTCGGGCTGGCGCAGTGGCTCGTGCATCCGCAGCATCCGCTCACCGCAAGGGTTGCCGCTAATCGGATCTGGCAGGAACTCTTCGGGATCGGACTCGTGAAGACCTCGGACGACTTCGGGACGCAGGGGGAGAATCCCAGCCACCCCGAACTGCTCGACTACCTCGCCGACACCTTTGTCAAAAGCGGGTGGGACGTGAAGGCACTCTACCGCAACATCATGCTCTCCGGGACCTACCGCCAGTCGTCCCATATCCCGGAAGGAATGGCAAAACGCGATCCCGAGAACCGCCTCCTCGCACGCGGTCCGCGCTTCCGCCTCGATGCCGAAGTGATCCGCGACCAGGCCCTCGCCGCGAGCGGTCTGATCGATCCGGTCGTCGGCGGTCCGGCGGTAAAACCCTACCAGCCTTCCGGGATCTGGGAAGCGGTCGGCTACACAAATTCGAACACGCAGACCTTCCTGCAGGACTATGGTCCCTCCGCCGAGCATCGCCGCTCGGTCTACACCTTCTGGAAACGCACCGCCCATTCGCCCAATCTCGCCATCCTCGATGCCCCGAACCGCGAGAGCTGCGTGATGCGGCGCGAGCGCACCAACACCCCGCTGCAGGCCCTCGTGCTGATGAACGACCCACAGTATGTGCGTGCCTCGCGCTACCTCGCCCTGCGCGTCCTCGGCGAGGCATCGGATCGCGATGAACGTCTCGACCGCATGGCGAAGCTGCTGCGCGGCCGCCCCCTCACAGAGCAGGAGCGTCTCGTCGTCGTGAACTCCCTCGACCAGTTCCGCAACATCTACGACTCCGATCCCCGTGCCGCCGCCGACCTGCTCGTCGATGAAGTCAACGAAACCTTCACGGTGCGGCCGTCCGCAGAGACCCCTGCAGCGGAGATCGCGGCCTGGACGATGGTCGCGAACCAGCTCCAGAATCTCGACGAAGTGCTCAACAAAAACTGATCCCCTCTTCCCCGCCAGTCATGAACACGATCCAGGACTACCTCACCCTCGAAACCCGCCGCCAGTTTTTCCGCCAATCGGCGGCCGGGCTCGGTGGCGCCGCCCTCGCCTCGCTGCTGGGACGCGACGCGACCTTTGCCGCGACTCCCGCCGCGTCCGGAAATCAGCCCTTTCACCACACGCCGAAGGCGAAGCGGGCCATCTATCTGTTCATGTCAGGGGCGCCGTCGCAAATCGATCTCTGGGATCACAAACCAAAGATGGAGGCTCTCTACGATCAGGATCTGCCCGAGAGCATTCGCGACGGGCAGCGGCTCACGACGATGACCTCGGGCCAGGCGCGCTTCCCTGTCGCCCCCTCGATCTACCAGTTTTCAAGGCACGGTCAGGCCGGGACCGAAGTCAGTGAGCTTCTCCCCTACACCGCCGGCATCGTCGATGACATCGCGGTGGTGCGCAGCATGTGGACCGAAGCCATCAATCACGATCCCGCCATCACTTACATCCAGACCGGTAATCAGATCCCCGGTCATCCCAGCCTCGGTGCCTGGCTGAGCTACGGGCTCGGCAGCGAGAACGAAAACCTGCCCTCCTTCGTCGTTCTGAACTCGACCTGGTCGGCGAAGCGCGACGCCCAGGCCCTCTATCAGCGGCTCTGGGGGGCCGGTTTTCTGCCGTCCAAACATCAGGGTGTCGCCCTGCGCGCGCAGGGGGATCCCGTCCTCTACCTCTCCGATCCGAAAGGCGTCAGTCGCGACGTGCGGCGGACGATGCTCGACGGGCTCAACGAGCTCAATCGCCAGCAGTATGAGGAAGTCGGCGATCCCGAGACGCAGGCGCGCATCGCCCAGTATGAGATGGCCTTCCGCATGCAGGCCTCGGTGCCCGACCTGACCGATCTCTCGGACGAACCCGCCCACGTCCTCGAGATGTACGGGCCCGATGTGAAAAGGCCGGGGAGCTTTTCTTACAACTGCCTCCTCGCCCGCCGCATGGCCGAGCGCGGGGTTCGCTTTACGCAGATCTTCCACCGCGGCTGGGATCAGCACGGGGATCTCACCGGCGACCTGCCGCTGCAGTGCGGCGACGTTGATCAGGCCTGTGCCGCCCTCGTCAAGGACCTGAAAATGCGCGGTATGCTCGACGATACGCTTGTCGTCTGGGGCGGTGAATTCGGCCGTACGATCTATTGTCAGGGCGGCCTCTCGCGGACCAACTACGGACGCGACCACCATCCGCGATGCTTCACCGTCTGGCTCGCCGGAGCCGGGATCAAGCCCGGCACCGTCTATGGCACGACTGACGATTTCTCCTATAACATCGTCGAAAATCCCGTGCACATCCGCGACCTTAACGCGACCATTTTACACTTGTTAGGCATCAATCACGAAAGACTCTCGGTGAAACACCAGGGACTTGATGTCCGTCTCACCGGCGTGGAGAAATCACACCTTGTGAAAGGAATCCTTAGCTAAGAAAGAGCTGGGCCTCCGCCCGTTCGGCCTGCGACGACACCCCAAAACGAAAATGGCGCCCCCTTTTCAGGAAGCGCCGGCAATGGTCGGGAATGTTAATTACCTGACTTCTTCTTTTTTCCTTTTTCGTCGTTCTCGGGCTCGGGAGCCATCTCCTTGGCGGGCCGACCTTTGCCCTCATTAGCGGGCCGTAGCGCCTCCCCCTCAGCACGGGACGAATCACCAGCGGGACCTTCTGTATTTTTGTCAGGGATCGGGCGGGGCGGGCGGCCTCCGGGATTCTTAACGCCGGGTTTGCTTCTATCAGGTTGCGGGTCTCCGGCATCCGGTTCGGTCGGCCTCACCGGCGGTAACGGCGGATTCGTGCGAGGCATGGGTGCCAAACGGTCAGGGCGTGCTCCCTTTTCCCCTTCCCCGCGATTCGGGGAAGGGAGCCCATCCATAGGGCTCGGCCGAATCCCACGTCCAACCGGCATCGGTATAGACCCAGCGACCGTGACTGTAGGGACGCCAATCGTTGTCTATGTTGCGTGGTTGCCAAACATAGCCGTAGCCCGCAGCGTCAAGCCAGTCCCCATGAGGTGAGAGGTTTTCGTAAAAGAAATCGACCGAAATCGAATCCTGCCCGCGGGCGGAGGGTAACGCCATCGCGAAAAAGGGCGCGGCGGCAAAGGCTGTTGAGAGGGTTTTCATTACTGCGATAATCGGTCACCCGGCCCGACATCACCAGTGGGTCTATCCCTACCCTCCCTTGCCACGCCGTCTGATCAATTGGCCAGACTCTTCAGCAACGCGTCGCGATTTTTCAGGAGATCCTGCAAAGTGTAACGGTCAAAAGTCCCGAGAAACGCATCGCGCGCCTCAGCGATAACACGTTTGAGAATACAGGCCCCGACGATGGGGCAGCTCCCTTTTTCCGTCCCAAGACACTCAACGAGGGCGAATGATTCTGTCAGGCGGATAACTGCCCCGATATTGATTTCCGAGGGCGGCAGGGAAAGCTGAAACCCGCCCGAGCGCCCTCGCTTCGTCTCCAGATAACCAAGCTTTCCGAGCTTGTGGATGATCTTCACGAGATGGTTGGCAGAGATACCGAAGGCGGCCGCAACCTCGGATACCGTGACGATCCTGCCGGAATGCATCCCGGCGTAGAGAAGGGTGCGCAGTGAGTAATCGGTGAAGCGGCTAAGTTCCATGAGTTGACGCCTTGATAAATTAATCACACTAACACAATAACGCTGCCGGTCTATCAATCACTCAGGTCGCAGCGGAAAAGAAATCGCGAGACCCGCGACTCGATCCTCGAGCGTGGCGCGATCACGAACATGACACTTGAGGCACTCATTCTGCAGCCGTATCATTCCGACGTAGCGGTATCGCGCCGCTTCGATCTGCTCAAACTCTTTCGCGCCGCCCTGAAGCGCCGCAGCCGCCTTTTCTTCAAAACGATCTTTCGGCTTGTGATTGATGCCCTTCGTCGCGTTAACTCCGAGCCAACGTATCTGGACACCCCAACTCCGGGCCATCTCCGCGAAGACGTCATCAAGTGACTGCGAAGGTAACGAGCCGGTATCTTCGTCCTCAAAAAAATCACGATGCATCACCTGCAGCGCCCCGTGAAATCCCTCGTGGATCCAACGGGCCCGCCCCCGGGCTTCTTCAACCGTAGTGGGAAAGCTGACCTGCCGAACGGTATCGGCGAGACTCTCCCCGTCCGACGTTTCTCCGGTCACAACCGAGGGCTCGCCGAGGCCCGGCGCAGTCAGCCATAAACAAGCGATGACCCCGGGGGCAAAAAATCCGGGATGAAAAACTTTAGGAGTTTTATTGACTTTCATTTTAAAAGCTATATCTAATTTACACCTTATACAAGCGTATTCCCCTTTTCGGGTAATACAGTTCTCTTTTCCCGACTCAAATCGGCAACCCCCACCTCCATGCACTTTAGAAAATTCTCCCTCCCGGCCCTCGCATTCGTCCTCCTTTTTTCTCTCACCGAAGCGCAGGAAAGCCCCTCTGCGGTGTGCTTTTACACAGGAGCGCCCGCCAAGCCGGGATTGACGATCGACTACGAAGGGGTGACCTACGCCTTTTCATCAGAGGAAAAAAAAGCCCGCTTTGCGCAGGAGCGGACGGCGAGCCTCTACCAGCAGATCGGCGGGGCTGCCGCCCTCAAGGCGGCGGTCGATCTCTTTTACGTGAAAGTTCTGGCGGATGACAGAGTGAATCATTTTTTCGAAGACACCCACATGGCGTCGCAGAACCGCAAGCAGATGGCCTTCCTCGCAGCAGCGCTTGGGGCACCAGTGCCATGGAAGGGCAGGGACATGCGAACGGCCCACGCGAATCTCGATATCAGGGAGCCGGATTTCAACGCCATCGCCGAGAATCTGCAGAACACCCTCACCGAACTGAAAATCGATGAGAAACTTATCGCGCAAATCATGACGATCGTCGCGGGCACGAAGGACGACGTCCTCAATCGCTAAAGATCGTCCTCCGGGGGGGCGGAACAGAGCAGAGAGCTGCCCGGTTCCGCCCCCATCCCCGCCTACACGGGAAAAAGGAGGCACTGTTCTCCGGGCGAATTCGGCCCCGATCGACTCGGCGTTTGCCGGACGGGGCCTACCCCTCCACGCCCCGCAAAACCTACCCGGGGTCCCGGTCGGGCATGGGAGCGCTGTCGCCGGGACTCGATCGCGGGAGACCGATTCCACCGGCAAGTGACACTTGCCTTTGAGCGAAAATCGGTTGTCATGTCATCATAGTCTCTCAGGAGGCGGTGCCAACACGGCAATCCGTTGTCGGAGGCGAACTTCGTGCGTCATCGCTTTCAACAGAATGCAAAATTCTCCACTTCTTCTACTCGACTGGGGTTCGACCAATCTGAGGGCCAAGCTGCTGATCGACCAGCGTCTTGTTGCTTCGCGGCAATCCGCCGACGGCATCCGACATTGCCGGGGGAGAGACTTCGACGAGATCCTCACGGCTCTTTGCGGGGACTGGAAATCAGCGCATCCGACTCTTCGTGTCGTCATGAGCGGCATGGTAGGGAGTCGGGAAGGCTGGCGCGAGACTCCCTATGTCGACACGCCGGCGGGAATTCCCGATCTGGCAGCAGGGGTTCTCGCACTGACCGGATCCGTTTTCGGCGAAATCTGCCTTGTGCCCGGCGTGCGTCACGAGGATCCCGCCGCCGCCACCACCGATCTGATGCGCGGCGAGGAGACGCAGATCGCGGGACTTCTCACGGATCTTCCGCACGATGGGGCGACGGTTTGCCTGCCCGGGACTCACTCGAAGTGGGTTCGCTGCCGCGACGGACGCATCGAGAGCTTCCGCACCTTTCTCACCGGAGAGGCGTTTGCTCTCCTCCTTCGCGACAGTCTTATCGCCGGCAATGGCGCCACCCCCGATTACGGGAGCGCCGCCTTCAGCCGCGGACTTGAACTGTCCGGTCATGGCGGCGGCTTGCTGAATCACCTTTTTCTCGGCCGCACGGAGATGCTCAGCGGCCGCGCTGATGCCGCTGATCTTCCGGGATTGATCTCAGGGATCCTCATCGGGCATGAGATTCGTGAGGCGGTAAAAACCTGCCCCGAGCCGCCTGTTTACCTTGTCGGTGACTCGCCTGCCGCCGACGCGACCGCCAGAGCGCTTGCATGGTTCGGAATCGAATCGGTGATCGTGAAAGATGATGTGCATCTGCGAGGAATGCTGCTGATAGCCGACCTCATCCGGTCTCAACAGAAAGTGTCGCGGGTCCTGCCTGACTGAATAAAGCCCTCGCCGGTGCCCTGTTTTTTACGATGCTCCCACCCCTGCGAGCCAGGCGAGGAGACCGACGATCGCAAAACAGATGGCTACAGAAATTAGGAACCCCGCCACGTCTGTTCCTGTCGGCTTAACAAATTGCCAGTCCGAACCGGGAAAAAGACGCCGCGACTCGTTTCCCTGCGGATCGGTGAACGCCGCGGCAAGGAGCCGCCGGTCTGTCTCCGGATCGGGATGGACGGGGGTGCGCATTTTTGTGTAATAGCGGTCAAGGACCTCGTCCCGCTCCCGCCGGGTGAAAAGGCTCACCACCACCAGGACAAGGAAAGGCATCAGAAGCCGGGGCGGAAGTCGCAGAGTCTCGATGGTTGACTTCGAAGCGGAGGAAAGGTCGTAGCCCATCCAGTAATAAAGAAGAAAATCGAGGTTAAAGGCCCCCGAGCCTTCGAAGGTCCCGACCCGTCGCTGGATGAGAATGACGGTGTCCTCCTCACGGTAGTCCGCGACCGTCTCGAGCGTGGTCTCTCCGACGGCTTTTACTCCGCCCTGCCAGAACAGCGGCAGCCCGCCCGACTGTGTCGTGATCGAGATAAGTTCACCCGGCGGCGCGCTTGGCGGCTCAGGACCGATCTGCTTGAGCAAGTCTGGACTTCCGGCGGCCGCCTGTGTGGCCTTCAACCACGCCTCGTGTTTCGCGGCATCGGATGGCATCGCCGGCCGGGTTGTTGTTTTCGTCACGAGATAAGAGGACTGGGCGAAACCCTGATTTGTCCGCATCCCGGAAAAAAGACGGGGCAGCAGGGGCGGCAGGATAAAGAAAAATACCAGGGAGAAAGCGATCGTCGCCCAGACAGCGCGCTGATTCGCCCTCCGCCAATACATCCCGATCCAGAAAGGCGCGGCAAAAAGGATGGGGAGCTCCATCGCCATTTTAAACTGCCCGAAGACATCCGCGACCGTCAGGGAGATCACCGTCGCCCCGACGATGATGGCGAGGCCGGAGAACCGGGCAACCCGGAGGCACTCCTGCTCACTGGCTTTTTCGTTGAGGTAAGCCGCGTAGACGTTTCGAGTGAAAAGGCCGGCGGTCACGATCATATACGTGTCGGCTGAACTCATCATCGCGGCAAGAAGGCAGGCCAGCATCAGACCAACGAGGCCGAGGTTGAGCGGCCCGAGAATTTCCCGTGCGGCGACACCCCATACCCGATCGGGATCGCCGGCGATCTCAGGACTGCCGGCCAGCAGAGCGAGCGCGATAAGGGCGGTGAGGGCCCACCCGACGGTGCAGAGGCGTTTCAGAAAGTTGCCCGCGACAAGTCCTACCCGGGCTTCGAACTCACCCTTCGCAGAGCCTCCGCCCGTCGCAATAAAGTGCGGCTGCACGACGATTCCGACGAGTACGAGCAGGGTAAGTGAAATAATGTAGGGCACCGGAAATTCACCTGCCGCCGGTCCCGAAAAGAGCCCAAAAAAATCGTCAGCGACGCGTTCATGCATGATGCGGAAGCCGTCCATGATCCCCATCGTCTCAGGATCACCGAACTCCTTTACCAGCGCGAGAAGGCCGAACGGAATGAGCATGATCGACAGGAGAATAATGAAGATGCCCTGGATAAGGTCGGTGTAGTAGGCGGCAGTGAGTCCACCGAGAACGCCATAAAGAACAACGATGAGGGCAATGGCGGGGACGATATAGTATTTCACCTCCACCCCGGCGACGACTTCGAATCCCAGGAGAGGCACCGCGAACTTCGCAATGGCGGAGAACATCGTGGAGAGATAGAACATGTAAAAAACGAGGGCAAAAAGGGAGTAAGCCACGCCAAGAGGACGTGAGTCGTAGCGCTCGACGAACCAATCTCCGAGAGTGAGATGCCGCATGCGCCGGTACCACACGGCGGTGATCCAGTAGACGGGCGTCACAAAGAGCCACATCAAAGCCGACCAGACACCGCTGAGTCCGCTCGTCCAGCAGGTACGGCCGACGGTGATCGGTTCGTGTGCACCGGTTCCCGCCCCGAAGGCGGCAAAGGTCTGGAGCAGCTTGCCAAAGCCGCGGCCACCCATGAAATAGTCCTCCTGACCCTTGACCCGGCGCATTGCCCAGAGGCCGATCGCGATCATAACAGCGAAGTAAACGATAAGGACGGCAAAGTCGATCCAGGTCATGGCCATAGCCCTACACAGGCCGTGCGCTTATGGCGAGAGCGTTTCCGGTTCCGGACATCCCGTGATCAGGGATCAGTCACGCTGCGGCGGACGGTCCCGGCATCACTCTTTTCCCGGCACCTTGAGACTGACACCGCCGGGAAGAAGTTCGCCATTTTCATCAACGAGAGAAGCAAACTCGAAGTCGATCACACAAAAGCGACCGTCTTGATGCCGGTAGGTGATGTTTCGGGGAAAGGCATCCTCATGTCTTACGCCATAATCTCTCTCCAGTTCGGCGAAGAGTTCTTTCGCCTTCCCTTCGCTGATGGAGGTGGCTCGCTGACCACAATTACTCGTCACAATGGTGAGCGTTTCAGGGTCAACCTCAAGGAGGCGTGGGACATACTCGCACCCGCGGGCCTCAAGATGCTTCAGAACCGCGACCTCGGTCTCGAATCGTTTTTGAGCATTGAGCCCCCGGAAAGTCTTGCGGACGCGTCCGTCGAACCCGACATAAACCCGCGAGAATTCATTGTCTTTCCGAATCATGGAGTCAGAACCTACGACCGACCGGGGTGACGCGCCACTCTCTTCGGACTTGGGGAGGGAAATTATTCACACCGCTCGAAATCCTCCCGTTTTCCGCTAGGGTGCTTCGATGTTCAAGCTTCGCGTCGATACCGGGGGGACCTTTACGGATTGCTGGGGGATGGCGGAGGGGGATACCGCCCCCCGTCTCGCTAAAGTGCTCTCATCGGGCCGGCTCCGGGTATCGGTCCGTGAGTGGGCCTCTCCGTCTGAAATCGCGCTGGTGCTCCCCCCGGCCTGGAGGGTCGAGGATGCGTTTTTCACCGGCTACAAGCTGGAGTCGGGCGGCATCACCGCTCTGGTCCTGTCCTTTGAGTCCCGGTCAGGTCGCGTCGTGCTCTCGCGAGCGCTTCCCCGGTCGGAGTCGGTCGATCTCTTCACCCGTGAAGAAGCTCCCGTGATCGGTGCCCGACTTCTCACCGGCACCCCGCTCGACCGGCCTTTTCCCCCGCTCGACTTCCGCCTCGCGACGACTCGGGGAACCAACGCTCTGCTCGAAAGAAAGGGGGCGAAGGTTGCTCTCCTTGTCACCAGAGGGTTTGGTGATCTCCTCACGATAGGAGACCAGCGTCGCCGCGATCTTTTTGCCCTGAAACACGAACGAGCTGCTCCGCTTTTCGCCGAAGTCATCGAAGTCAGGGAACGCCTCGACGCCTCGGGGGAGGTGCTCGATCCGATCCGCTTTGATTTTGACGAAACCGCCCGCTCCGCTCTCGCCCGCGGATGCTCCGTCGCCGCCGTGGCACTGCTCCACAGCTACCGAAATCCGGTGCACGAGAGAGCCGTGCGCGACAGGCTCATCGCCCTGGGCTTTTCCCACGTCTCGCTCAGCTCGGAGCTCGCGCCGCTCATCAAGATCGTGCCGAGGGCGGGGACCGCCGTAGTCGACGCCTATCTGCAACCGGTGATGGAGAAATTTCTCGATCATCTTCGCGAAACATTCGGTGCGGGCAGCACCCTTCTCTCGATGACCTCGGCAGGAGGACTTGAGACGATGGCACACTTTTGTCCGAAAGACTCTCTTCTCTCGGGTCCGGCCGGCGGAGTCTCGGGAGCGGCGGCAGTCGCGGAGGAGCTCGGTTACCGGCGCGTCCTTACCTTCGACATGGGCGGCACGAGCACAGACGTGGCCCGCTATGACAACGGCTTCCAGTATTCTTTTTCCCAGACGGTCGGGGACGCTTGCCTGCTCTCTCCGGCGCTGCTCATCGAAACGGTCGCGGCCGGCGGAGGCTCGATCTGTCAGTGGAAAGATCACCGCCTCCACGTCGGCCCGGAGTCTGCCGGTGCCTCTCCGGGCCCGGCCGCCTACGGACAAGGGGGGCCTCTCACGATCACGGATGTGAACCTGCTCCTCGGTCGGATCAATCCGGATCATTTCGGCATTCCACTTACCGCCTCAAACCTGGAAGCGGCAAGGCGGGCGGCACTCGCCCTGCAGGAAGCCGCCGGCTACTCCCCGACGGATCTTGAGGTGAACTTCCTCCAAGGCCTCCTCGATATCGCCGTGGAACAAATGGCGGACGCGATCCGGACAATCTCGATTCGCGATGGCGCCGATCCGGCCGACTACGCTCTTCTTGCCTTCGGTGGAGCAGGGCCGCTGCACGCCTGTGATATCGCCGAACGCCTCGGGATGCGCACGATCCTGATTCCCGGAGAGGCCGGCCTGCTGAGTGCTTACGGACTGGAACGCGCAAGCCTCGAACGCTTCGCCGAAGGCCAGCTCAATCACACGATCGGAAAAACGACGCCCGAACCCCTCTTTCGTGAGATCGAAGATCGCGCTCTCGCATCCCTGAAGGCGACGGGACAAACGGGAAAGATTACCCGCCGCCTCGCCGAGCTAAGGCTGAGCGGTCAGGATGCAACCCTGACTCTCGACCTGATCGCAGGGGCAAACCTCGAAGAGCATTTTCGGGAACGCTTTCGTCAGACTTTTGGTTATGAATCCCCCCCGGACCGGTCCGTTGAGCTGGTGAGCTACCGCGCCATCGCGGGAACGGCACGATGCGCCGCGCGCATCATCGGCGACCATACCCCGGGGGAATCCGGCGCTTCTCCGAAACACCCCCAATCACGCTTCCTCGACCGGGCGACACTCTGCCCCGGTGACCGGATGGAGGGGCCGCTGGTGATTCAGGATCCTTTCAGCACGCTCTATCTCGCCGGAGGCTGGACGGCACGGGCGGTCGGGAACGGAGCCCTCATCCTCTCCCGTGAAGGAACCTCGCCTATCGGGGGGAAATCGCGTCCCGGGCAAGTCGAGCGGGAGCTCTTCCGCCATCGTTTCGACAATCTCGTCCGGGAAATGGGAGCGATGCTGCAGCGCTCTGCGATCTCCACCAATGTGAAAGAACGAGCCGATTTTTCCTGTGCCCTGCTCGATGGCAACGGGGACCTCATCACGAGCGCCCCGCACATTCCCGTCCATCTCGGGGCACTCGGACTTTGCGTGAGAGAGGTGAGCGAGAGGATCGAGATGGCACCGGGAGACACTATTGTAACGAATCATCCGGCGGCAGGCGGCTCACATCTGCCGGATGTCACGCTCATCACCCCGGTTTTTTCAGCGCCATCGATGGCACCGGTCGCCTACATCGCCAACCGCGCCCACCATGCTGAAATCGGTGGTATCACCCCGGGATCGATGCCGCCGGGGGCAGGAAATCTGGCGGAGGAAGGGGTCGTCATCGGTCCGACCTGGCTGATCCGGGGCGGGGTATCCTGCTTTCCCCTGGTGGAGCACCTCCTTACGTCTGCTCCCTACCCGACTCGCCGTCTCGCCGATAATCTCGCCGATCTGAACGCGCAGCTCGCCGCAAACCAACGCGGGGCCGCGATCCTGGAGTCGCTCATCACTGCGCACGGAATTGAGCCAATCGAAGCACAATTCGCCCATCTGAAAACACTGAGCCGGGAAGCACTCGCGGCTCATCTGCAGCAGGTCGGCATTTTCACGGGAGAGGCGCTGGAGTCCCTCGATGACGGCACCGCGATACGAGTGAAGGTGCGCGGTGACGGGAAAAAACTCTCGATCTCATTTGCCGGGACGACGGCCTCTCATGCCGGCAATCTCAACGCGACGCCGGCGATCATCCGGAGCGCCGTGCTCTACGTGCTGCGGCTCTGGTTACAAACTCCGGTGCCGCTGAACGAGGGCATGATGAGTCTGGTGAAGCTCGAGCTGCCGTCCTCCTTTCTGAATCCGGCCTTTGCTGATGCCGACAAGCTCTGCCCGGCAGTGGTCGGGGGCAACGTCGAAACGAGTCAGCGCGTGGTCGACGCTCTCCTGCGTGCCCTGGGTGTGCAGGCCTGCTCGCAGGGAACAATGAATAATTTTCTCTTCGGCAACGAGCACTTCGGCTACTACGAGACGATCTGCGGCGGATCAGGCGCGGGGTTCGGCTATGACGGAACTGCGGCGGTGCACACGCATATGACGAACACGGCGATCACCGATCCCGAGATCCTTGAGCAACGCTATCCGGTGCGGCTGCATCGCTTTTCCCTGCGAACGGGATCGGGCGGGAGCGGGCGATGGCGCGGCGGCGACGGAGTCATCCGCGAAATCGAATTCCTCGAGCCACTGGAAGTTTCTCTGTTGACGCAACATCGGGTCGAGGCACCCTACGGCCTGGAGGGGGGCGGGTCCGGTGCCCGCGGACGTCAGGCCCTCAACGGCTCCGAACTGCCGGGCATCACCTCTTTCGAGGCGAATCCGGGGGATCGACTGTCGATCGAGACCCCCGGAGGCGGGGGATGGGGAAATAAAGAACCCTCCGCAAACACGCCGTAATTTACTTTGGCCGACAGGCACCGATTTCCTTACGATTCCTCTATGGAAAACGCATCCCCTTCTCCCTCCCGTCGCCGCTTCATTGGCACGGCCCTCGCTGCCGGGGCCGTCGCCGGCGGGCCTAACCTCCTCCTCGGGCAAGCCAAGGGAGCCAACTCGCGCCTGCGCGTCGGGGTGATGGGACTGGGAAGGGGCAAAGCCCACATCAAAGCCTTTCTCGACGTGCCGAATGCGGAAATCGCCTACGTCTGCGATGTTGACGCGAACCGGCTTGTCTCGGGAGCGAACACAATCGAAGGCAAACAGGAGAAGATGCCTCAAAAGGTGAGCGATTTCCGCCGAATCCTCGACGATCCCGACGTTGACGCGATCTCCATCGCCGCGCCGAACTTCTGGCATGCGCCGGCAGCAATCCTCGCCTTGAAGGCCGGAAAAAATGTCTACGTTGAAAAACCCGGAAGCTACAGTGCCCACGAGGCCATGCGTCTCGTCGAGACCGCCAAAGAGACAAACCGACAAGTCGTAATGGGCAACCAGCGGCGCTCTTACCCGGGGATGAAGGACGGCGTTCAAAAGCTGCGCGAGGGTGTCATCGGCGAACTGCGCTATGCCCGCTGCTTTTACAACGGAGCCCGTGTCGGCATCGGCAAAGGCAAAATCGCGCCACCGCCGGCCGAGCTCGACTGGCTGATGTGGCAGGGCCCCGTGCCGGACGCCCCGTACAAGGACAATCTCGTCCCCTATAACTGGCACTGGCACTGGCTCTACGGGGGCGGCGAACTCGCCAACAATGGTCCCCACGGTCTCGACATCGCGCGCTGGGCAATGGGCGTGGATTACCCGACTCGCGTCACCTGCAGCGGTGGTCGCTACCACTTCGACGACGATCAGGAGACTCCCGACACCATCACCGCTGTCTATGACTACGACGGCAGGATGGGGATTTCGTGGGAGGCATCCTCGTGCCACCAGCGCAAGCCCGAGGCCCACGCCTTCGTTTCAATTTACGGTGATGGCGGCAAAATGGACTTCGGGGGATCGGGATGGCGAATCTATGATCTCGCAGGCAAGGAATTGGAAAAGAACACGGACCCACCGAGCGATGTCCCCCATTTCGCCAATTTCGCCGACGCGATCCGCGAAGGCACCCCGGTGAACCAGACCATCGCCGACGCGCAGATCAGCACAATGCTCTGCCATCTCGGAAACATCGCCTACCGCAGCACCGGAGCAATCAATGTCGACCCCGCCACCGGCCGACTGGCGGATAGCCCGGCCGGAGAAAAATACTGGAGCCGCGAAGCGTATCGCGAAGGCTGGGAAGTCTGAGGCGGCGGCCGGAGGTGGAACTGAAGTGATTCGGCGGCGTCAAGTCGCCGTATCACAGGCGACCACGATACAGGGGAATCCCCTGCTCGCGCTCAGAGGCCGTTCTTCTGAATGACACCGCGAAGTTCATTCTGGAAAGCGAGGACCTGGGCCTCGCTCGGGCGGAAGCCATTATCCATCGGATCCATGCCGAGGCGGCCCATCTGATCAAGCCACCACGAGGCGACATTGCCACCGCCGAAATCGACTTTGCCGCTGATGATAGCACCGGGCCGGAGAAGGGCGTCGACGCTGACCCGGGCAGTCGTGACTTCGTCGTTCGGCGGCAGGTCTTCAACCCCGTCGGCGGAATCGGCCTCCGGAGCTGTAACCGCCCCGGCAGCGGCCTCGGGCTGAGGTTCCGGCTCGGGGACTGGCTTCAATTCTATCTTGAGATCTTCGAGGAGAAACCGCGTCTCCAGATAGGTGATGCGGATTTCCAACTCGTCGCGGAGCTTTTTCTGAATCTCGGGGAAGCCGTCTCCCTCGTCGGCCCAGGCCTGGATTTGGGAGATCTGCTCGGGGGAAAGGGACTTGGACTGGCTCATCAGATGGAATAGACTCATTCCATAACACACTTCGGCGGGCAATTCCACTTTCCTGACGTATCCTTTCCGCCCCGCGGAGACAACTATCCCGGGGCAAATCCGTTTTTAGCGATCATGAGCCTCAACTGGGACCAGCAGTATCAGACCGAAGTAACGCCCTGGGACAAGGGAGCCCCCGCCCCGCCCCTGCTTGAGTGGATCGAGTCCCATCCGGGGCAGTTGCAAGGCCGCGTTTTTGTCCCCGGGTGCGGTCTCGGGCACGATGTCAGGGCAATCGCCTCCTGCCCCCGGGTCGCGTCGGTGACAGGTTTCGACCTTTCGCCGAGAGCGATCGAACTCGCGCGGGCCTTTCCGGCAGCCGGGCGGGAAACCTATGAGACGGGCGATCTTTTCGCCCTCGGCCTGCCTCACCTCGGGGCATACGACTGGGTCTGGGAGCACACGTGTTTTTGTGCGATCGATCCCGCCCGCCGCGCCGCCTATGCTGAGGCCATGCACTCGGCCCTTGTCCCGGGAGGCTTTCTTCTCGGCGTTTTTTACCTGGATCCCTACGACGACGACCACCGCCCCGGCGGCGGGCCGCCTCACGGATCGACGACGGAGGGCTTGCTCGAATGCTTCACCGCGTCGGGTCAATTCAGCCTCATGGACAATTACCTGCCATCTCGCGCCTATCCCGGCAGGGAGGGACTGGAACGCGTTCTCCTCCTCGTCAGGAACTGACAAAAGTCGTCCCGGGGCCGGTCTCTTCCTGCTCAATAACGGCACCGGCCTCATAGGTAATCGTGCAATCGGTGGCAGGGTGGGTGAATCCGCGGAAATGGCCGCCCGCCTTCACCTGGTAGCTGTTCCCCGTGCCCGAGTGCGCGGTGACGGATCCCCCCGCCTCGATGATATAAACGCAATCGACCCCGCCCGCCCCGATTACCTGAGCCCCCTCGGGAACTTGGTAAGTGATCCCGGCCTCATCAGGATAAAAGAGCGTGCCCGACACAACCACGGTCACCGCCGGGGCCGGTGCGGTCGCATCCATAGTCTCGCACTGCGTCAGGAGCAGGGCGGCAAAAATCACACAGATCCCGACGGGGAAAATTCTCATGGATACGGGAGGACGAGCGGGGTTTTCGGATTGAAGGGGAACCATCTTGCGGTTACGAGTTCCCTTCAAGTCCCAATTTTTGCATGAAAGCCCTCACTCTCACGGCCTATAATCAATTTGAGTTCAGCGACGCTCCCGAACCGGAGATCTCGGAGAACGAAGTCCTCGTCTCGGTCAAGGCCTGCGGTATCTGCGGGTCGGACATCCACGGCATGGACGGCAGCTCGGGCCGGCGTATCCCGCCCATCATCATGGGACACGAGGCCGCCGGCGAGATCTCGAAGGTCGGCAACGCCGTGAGAAAGTGGAAAGTGGGCGATCGCGTCACTTTTGACTCGACCGTCTATTGCGGCAAATGCCCCTCGTGCCTCGCAGGACAGGTCAATCTCTGCCCAAATCGGAATGTACTCGGCGTTTCCTGCGGCGACTACCGGCGCAACGGGGCCTTCGCCGAATTCGTGAAAGTGCCCGAGCACATCCTCTACGCGATCCCCGGTGACCTTTCCTACGATCACGCCGCCTTTGCCGAACCGGTCTCGATCGCCCTTCACGGGGTCAACCGTCTCCCCATGAAGCCCGGCGACTCGGCCGTCGTGATCGGGGCGGGTCTCATCGGCCTGCTCATTGTGCAGGCGCTCAAGGCGAAAGGAGCGGGCATGGTCATCGCGGTCGATCTCGATGAAAAACGTCTCGCCCTCGCCAAAGAACTCGGCGCGGATGAAGTCCTCCTTTCCAACGACGAAGTCCCCGCCCGCGTCCGCGAACTGGTCGGCAATCCCGACGGAGCCGATGTCGCGCTTGAGGTAGTCGGATTCGGCCCCACCATCAAACTGGCGATCGAGTCGGTGCGAAAAGGCGGCAGCATCAGCTGCGTCGGCAACCTCAAGGCCGAAGTCCCCTTCCCCCTCCAGGCCATCGTCACCCGCGAGCTGAACGTTTTCGGCAGCTGCGCCTCGGCCGGTGAATACGGCGAGGCCGTCGAAGCGGTCGCCTCGGGCAGGATCAGAGTCGAGCCGCTCATTTCAGCGGTGGCTTCGCTCTCGGACGGTGCCGACTGGTTCGCCCGACTCCATCGCAACGACGAAGGGCTTATGAAGGTCATCCTGAAGCCTTGACGCCCCTTCTCCCCATGTGATGATTCGACTCTTCACCCTGCTTTTTCTGATCGGCTCCCTCGTTCCTGCCGTCGCCGCCGCGCCCGAGGAATGGGTCTACCTCGACAACGGAAAAATTCGCCTCGGTGTCAATAAATCAGGCGGGGGGGCGATCGGCTGGCTCTCCGAGAGCGGACGCGACTCGAACGTGCTGAACCGCTACGATCTCGGGCGCTACGTCCAGCAATCCTGGTATGGCGCCGAAGACGGGAGCGACTGGAACGGAAAACCCTGGCGGTGGAATCCGGTGCAGGGCGGCAACTGGGAAAACGCTCCGGCCGAGCTGACGACTTTTTCGGCGACAGAAAATGTCATTGAGTCCGTCTCCGTCCCGGTGCACTGGGCCACAGGTGAACTGCTGCGCGAGGTGACTCTGCGGCAAAAGATCCAGCTCCTCGACTTCGTCGTGCGGATCGATTACGAGATGGACTACACCGGCACCGTGACTCATCCGCTCCAGGATCAGGAGCTGCCCGCTGTCTTCGTCGATGCGGCCTACCCGAATCTCCACTTCATCGCCCGAGGCGAGACCGCACCAAAGACGATCGTGCCAGGCTGGCCGAACGAACGCTACGAGATCGCCCAGCCCTGGATCGCCTACACGGATGAGAATGATCGCGGTATCGGGGTGGTCGTGCCGGGGATTGAGACGATCACCTGTTACCGGGCCGAAGGAGACCCCAACAACCGGGCCAAGGCCGCCTGCTCGTATGTCGCTCCGATCAAGCGAATGGTCATCGAGCCCGGCTTTTCCTTCCGCTATACCGTCTACCTCACTCTCGGGACTCTGCCCGAGATCCGGCACCGCCTTGCCGAAGAGATGAAAAAGTGGTGAGCCCGGGCGATTGCCCGAACCACTCAGATCGACTTGTAACGGACCTTCTGACCGTCTTTGCCCATCGGTCTGTCATCAATCCGCGGGAGATTGCCAAGCGTGGCCTCGTCGTCGCCGGAGTGATTGCTGCGTGCCGGAGGCCGGTTGCGGCGATCTTCGGCCTCATTAACCTTCAGTTCCCGGCCACCGAGCCGCTTGTTATTGAGCGCCGCGATCGCCGCCTCGCCTTTTTCCTGGTCCGCCAGAGTGACAAAGGCGAAGCCTCGGGGCTTCCCTGTCTCACGGTCATGAGGACGATAAAACTCAAGGAGAGGCTCGAATTCCGCAAAGGCCTCGCGAAGTTCGTCTTCGGAGACGTCGTATGATAGATTTCCTACAAATAGCTTCATATGTCTTAGTGCTTTCACCACAGGTTCACCCCCGTGAAGCGAGCATCGCGCCTAAGCCAGCTATTCCAGAGGAATTAAGAACCTAACAAACGAGAAATGCCCCGATGGGCTGATGATGACCTGATTACTCCCTTCACCTAGTCCACTTTAGCGAGGATATCCAGACACTTTTTCCAAAAGATCGATCATTCACGTTCCCGCCTTCGATGAGAAGGCGGCACCAATCATCGCGATGCTGCGTTCCGCGAACGACGCGTGCTCTCCCAAACTCACCCGGTAGGCGGGCTCAGGAATGCGGCGGATCGGTCCGCTTTTTCTCCGGCGACGACGGTGTCACCTTGATCTCATCGGACCCCGTAGAGTTCTCGGCAGACGTGCCTTTTGTCCCCGATGCCGGCGAAGCGGAGTCATCCGCACAGCCGACAGTGCCGAAGAGCGGCGCGGTCATTACGGTGATCCCGGCCGCAGCGGCCGCTTTCTGAAGAAGAGAGAGCTTCTGCTTTTTCTCGGTCTCGCCGAAACGGGCACGACGGATCTTGAGCGAATTGGCCTCGTGGATGCGGTAGACGACATTGCGCACCTCGTCGTCGCGGAAGAACTTGCCGCCGGCGAGATGGACACGATACCAGAGATGGTAGTCGTCGGCCCCGAGACCGATGGCGCGCTCCTGATAGTTGCCGGCCTTGCGGGCGATCTCGGCCCGGATGAGGACGGAGGAATGCGGCAGCATGTTGTGGTCGGAGTTCCCCGTGAACATCGTCTCGACGCCCTTGTTGGGCCAGTGGAGGCGCGGCGTGATCTCGCCGTTCTCGTGAGTGAGGAGAAGACAGCCGTAAACATCGACCTTTTTCAGCTCCATCATGTGGACGGCACGCTCCAGATAGGTCGGCATGAGCTGGTCGTCGTAGTCGAGCGGCTTGTAAAACTCGGTATCGCACTCGGCCACGGCCTGACGGTGGAGCCAGCTGCAATGCTCGATGTCGGGCTCAAGACCGGTGCAGATGAGAGGCAATCCGTAGCGCTTCGCGAGCGGCTCGGCGAAGGCCCAGGGACCGTCGACGAGGAGCTTCACTTTAAATTTCCGGTAAGTCTGCGAAGCGAGGCTGGAGACGGCATCGTCGAGTTTGGCGAGGTCGGTCCCCTTGTGAAGGCGCAGGCCGACGGTGACGCGGGCCTCGGGATGGGAAAGTCCGGTGCCGGTCATCTCGGCGAGGAGATGGCGGTGGGCCGAGGCGTAGTTCGCCCCGAGCGAGAGATTCGCGGCCGAGGCGAGGCAGTTAACGCCGGAAAGCGTCGCTGCCTTGAGGAGGGCACGGTGGGCGTCCTTCGCGAGCTTCTTCGGATTCGCGCTCCAATCGATGACGTAGCCGTTGTAGCCGTTCTTGACAAGATCGGCGACGCCGCAGGTCTTCGTGACGACGACGGGAATGCCGCAGCTGAGAGCCTCGGCGGCGGTGAGGAGGTAACCCTCTTTTTCACTGTTCCCGAGAAGGACATGACAGCCGTCGAGGCGGTGGCGGTAGTTGAAAGGATTGAAATCGAGCGGGCGGATGTCGAGGCGATCCGCCACCCCGAGCTTCACGGCGAGAGCTTTGACCTTGGCAAGAGCCTCGGCCTGGGTGCGCTGGGTGTATTCGAGTCCGGCAGTCTCGGCGCCGGTCCAGGCGCGAATGACCATGCGGGGCTCGGCCTCAAGCAGGTAGGGGAGGCTCATGATCCCCTTGGACTCAAGGGGGCGCCCCATCCAGCCAACGACGAGGCGGCCGCGGGTCTCGTAGTCGCCTTTCACGGCGGCAAATTCAGAAACAGGAGGCGTCATCACCCCGAGGACACGGTGGCCCTTTTCTTTCGCCCAGTCAGCGTAGCGGTCGAGGACCTTCTGCGAAACCCCGGCGACGGTCATGCCGCGGAGGTCGTCATAGGCACGATTGATGAAACGCCAGCCGGCCTCGTCCCACGAATGCAGCACGAGCGAGGTGGGCCGCTGCGGCAGCCCCGAGAGGTCGCCGTAGCTGAGAAACCAGGAGGAAGGATCGATCGGCGCCTCGCGCGTCACCTTGCCGCAGGAAAAACCGCTTTTCTCCGCCGCATCGAGCAGGGGCATGTCGTCCGACTGCGAATAAAGTGTCGTCCGCTCGCGCACCCACTCGGGCAGGGCGCTAATGTAACGCAAGACCGCCGTTTGGGCCCCGCCCAGAGCCAGGTTATGGGTAACAAAGCAGGGATTAACGCGGGGGAGATGATAGGAACTGGCCATGAGTGTATAGGGTCACAGGGTGGAACTCGAACCTCCTTTAATGAACCATCATTCCGTCCACCTGTCCAACTAATGGGGAGCTTCGATCCCCTATCCTCAAACGTAACGGGATCTTTTCAAGTAACTCCATCAGGCCATACGTGAGCGCGGGCGGTTGGATTTCGTTAAACATAAACGTCCCGTCGATGACCGACTGTCACTACCAGCACGATGAGCTCACCGTCCAGAATCTGACAAACGGCCCGTTCGTCGAACCTATAAACCCAGCTCATCCTTCACTTCATCTGCGGAATAGGTTCGACCGGGACGCTCTAAACGCTGTTTCGCAAGATAAACGTCCTCCAGATCTTCGAGATGCTCGAGAATTGCTTCGCGAGCGTAAAAGGTTTTGGTTCGTCCCGTCAACTTGGCGAGGCGCTCCAGACGGCCTTCAATTTCGGGATCGAGTCGGATGGCGAGCATCCCTGAGAATACTTCTGCAATACATGTATAGCAAGATTGAAATCCCTCAAAAGCCGTTCAAGGGACCCTGGCCCGCTTGATTTGCCGCTGCCTTGGATTTATCTTCCTTTTCGGCATTTCTTACCCGCCGCGTAACTATCACCACGATCACGTGACGCGCTTTTCCCGGCGGACGTGGTCAAAGCAAGGAGGGTTCTTCGCCCCGAACGCAACGATCGAACTTTCCTACCCCCTTCTCCCCAGCATGATGACTCCAACGCCAAGCTCCCTTCGCCGCGCCGAAGGCATGGGCTTGGCGGGTCATGGCCTGTGGTCTCTGCTCCTGGCCTGCTTTGCGGTCTCACCGCTACCGGCCCAGGACCACTGGTCCCTGCGTCCGCTCATCCGCCCCACCGTGCCCGAGGGGACAAATGCCGTCGATTTTTTCATCGGCGAAGCGCTGGCTGAAAAAAACCTCGAGCAGAACGAGGCCGCCGACCGCCATACCCTGCTGCGCCGGGCCACTCTCGACCTCACCGGCCTGCCGCCGACGCCGGATGAAATCGCCGCTTTCGAAGCTGACTCAATCCAAAATCCGAAATCCGCCTTCCCCAATTTCATCGACCGTCTCCTCGCCTCGCCGCACTACGGCGAGCGCTGGGGTCGCCACTGGCTCGATGTCGCCCGCTACGTTCAGGGAACGGTGAAAGTGCCCGGCATAGCCGAGATCGACCTCGCCGAACCCTACCGCGACTACGTCGTGAAGAGCTTCAACGAGGACAAGCCCTACGATCGTTTCATCACCGAGCAACTCGCGGGAGATCTCCTGCCCGGAAAAGACGACTTCGACCGGCTCACCGCCCCCGCTTTTCTCTCGATCGGGCAATGGTTCGACGAGTGCACCGACCCGAACAAGCTGCGCCTCGACATCGTCGACGAGCAGATCTCGACGGCAACGCGGGCCTTTCTCGCGATGGATTTTTCCTGCGCCCGCTGCCACGATCACAAGTTCGATCCGGTCTCGATCCGCGATTATTACGCCCTCGCCGGGATCTTCCGCAGCACGGAGATCACCGAGTATTTCTCCGAGGAGTGGAAAGACGGACGTCCCCGCGCCGTTCGCCCGCTTGCGCCCGAAGAAGAACTGAAAAAGGCGGCGGCTCTGGATGCGGAGCGAGACGCCCTCCTCCGCGACCGCTACGACCGGCTCGCGAAGGCGCGGGAGAGGGTCATCAAAGAAGGTTCATTCGGTGACGGTACACTGTCAGGTGCCGTGCTCGCTTTTGAGGCGGAAGACTTCGACGGGCACAAGGACCTCAAGACCATCGCCCTCGGCGAGGACGAGGCGGTTGCTTCGCGGCGGCGGCTCGACCAGTGGGTGCGCTACCGCCTCACCATTCCGGAACCGGGCAACTACACCCTGCTCGTCCGCTACGCCTCCGCCGTTCCCGCTCCGGTTGAGCTGGAACTCAACAACGAAACGACGTCGGCCCGCATCCTCGGCCAGCCCACCCACGGCGAGTCACCCGAGCACTTCCGCTGGGGGCCGGTCTCGCTCCGCGACTTGAAAAAAGGAACGCTTTTTCTGCGGCTCAAGGTCGATCGTCATGAGCCCTTTCCCGTCCTTGATCGATTTGTCCTCGTGAAGGGGCCGCTCGGTCCGGTCGAGCAGGAATGGCGCTCCGCCCTCGGTCAGCCGACCGTGGCCGAGACCCGTTCGTTCCTCAATGCGGAGGAAAAGACGTCCATCGAGGCCCTCGAAAAATCTCTCGCCGCCCTCGAACAGCGTCGTCCCGAGTTCCCCCTCACCCTCGCGGTGAAGGACGGCGAGACCCGGCTCGATCTCGCCATTCACCCCGGCGGCGATCCCTACTCGTCGCAGGGCGAACCCGTCCCGCGGGGAAATCCTTCGCTCGCCGATCACCTCATCAAAGAGACTTTTCCCATTCCGTCCGAAGAGAGTGGTCGTGTCCAGTTTGCGCAGTGGCTCACCCATCCGGATCATCCGCTCACCGCCCGCGTCATGGCGAACCGGATCTGGCACTGGCATTTCGGGACCGGACTCGTCCGCACGACCGATGACTTCGGCAAACAGGGCAGTCCGCCGACCCATCCCGGGTTGCTCGACTGGCTCGCGAGCGAACTCATCGCGAGCGGCTGGTCGATCAAGCACCTCCACCGCGTCATCATGCTCGCGGACACCTACCGCGCCTCGTCGGCAAAAACGCCCGACAATCTCGCCGGCGACGCCGACGGATTGCTCCTCTCGCGTTTTCCCGCCCGCCGTCTCGAGGTCGAGGCGATCTACGACAGTCTCCTCAGCAGCATCGGGAAAGTGCCGCGCCAGACGCCCGGGGCCGCGCTCGACACAAACCTTTCCAAAGACCGCGCCCTTTACATCCTGACCTCGTCACGCGCACCGCTCGGGCTCGGAGTGGAAATACGGAAGACGTTTCCGCTCTTCGGCTTCGATGATTCGGGGCGGCCTATGCACGACCGCGACGACAGTTCGAGCCCCGCCCAGTCGCTCTGGTGGCTCAACAATCCCCTCCCCCGTCACTACGCGGAAAAACTCGCCGCGCAGCTCATCGAGGCGCATCCCGATCCCGTCGTCCGCGCCCGCGCCCTCCACGGGATCGTCCTGGGTCGGCCTCCCGAAAGCGCATCAGAGACCGCGATCGTAACCTATGCGTCCGACTCCATCGAAAAGTCCGGACTCACCGAAGCTGAAGCTTGGGCGCGTGTTTGCCTCGGGCTTTTCTCCTCGAACGGATTCCGCAGTCTCGAATAAACAACGCCATCTTCTCGGAGGAGCCGCGAGTGCGAGGTTTTCTGAAAGGCAGTAGCAAGCCTACTTCTCGGAAGTCTTTTTGCACCCCGGAGAGGTGCTGCTCTTATATTTCGCAGGGATTTCGTCGCCTTCCACGACTTCGCCCGCGGGAACCATCGACATGGCCTTGAGGAAATTTTCCTGAGAGCCCTTTGCTGCCTTCTCCGCGATCAAATTGTAGGTCTGCAGCGCCGAGAGTTTCTCGGCAACCGCAAGGCTCACGAACTGATTGATCGAAACACCATCCTGCTCGGCCGCGCTTTTCAGGGTCCGGTGCAGCGAATCGGGTATTCTAAGACTGAGTGTGCTCATAATTGGGTAAGAAACTCGGAGGGGGTGACTACGGCGATCCCGAACTCCGAGGCTTGTTTGAGATGCTTGCAGTTAAAGGTAACAAGGTGCGTTGCCCCGGCAGCCACCGCCACCTCCAAAACCATGTCATCCTTCGGATCAGGAAGAATGCCGCGCCAAAGGTAGTGAATGGTCTGCTGACGGGCAAATTGTGCGATCCGGTTGATCACGTCATTGATCGCCGATGCCGGGATCAGAATCCCGCTTCCCGCGCGGTGGCAGACATCATCGTATTCCGCGAGCAAAGGAACGGATAATGCGACCTCGAATTCACCCCGATCAGCCGCCAGCAAAACCTCATGGCTGGCACCTGTCGATGAACGCAAGGCCGCGACCAGCACATTCGTATCTATCACGGCCCGAATCAATGTGATACCGTATATGCCACCGTATATGGTGTCAATTAGGGAATTAATCCCGTTCCAACAGCGAAGGCGGCGATTTCAATCGACTCCGGCGACAGGTTTTACTCTTTTCGGGCACCAGAGTGCGAAGGAACCACTTTCCGATCACCCGGCTTCGTCGTATTTAAATCTGTAGAACTCCGAAGGCACGATCGATCTTGAACGCCTTGCTCGCACTTCTTGTCTATTGATACCAGTAATCCTCGGCCGTGAACCAAAGACCATCCAGTCCCTGCACCGATCCCCTCTCGCGACGCGACTGGCTGAGAAAGAGTTTTCTCGGCCTAGGCTCGGTCGCGGCCGCCGATCTGCTCTCGCGGCAGGGGCTACTGAATGCCGCCGGAGGCCCACTCCGGACGCTGCATCACCGGCCCGCGGCGAAACGCATCATTTACCTCTTCCTCGAAGGCGGGCTCTCGCAGCTCGATTCCTACGATTACAAGCCGGCCCTCGCGAAGTATGCGGGGCAGCCTCTCCCCGACTCAATCCGCCCGCCGAGCTTCACCTTTGCGAAGCAGGGCACCGTGATCCCCTCACCTTTTCAATGGCGGCACTGGGGCAAAAGCGGGACCTATGCGAGCGATCTCTTTCCCGAGGTCAACGGGCGCTTCATCGACGACCTCTGCTTCATCCACTCGCTCAATCACCGCAGCAACGACCACGTCACCGCGAAGCGCGTCCTCCATACCGGGGTGCCCATCGAGGTGCGCCCCACGCTCGGGAGCTGGCTCGTCTACGGGCTCGGCGCGATGAACGAGAACCTGCCCGCCTACATCGACATTACCCCAAGTGATCCTAACAGACCCACCGGATTCCTCCCCGGAAAGTTCGGCGGCACCGCGG